>JBDNFB010000001.1:0-23888 GCA_041690055.1 Myxococcota bacterium
ACGTATCGCCAAGTTGTTGGATTCTTTCGGGATTCGCAGCGACTGTTGGGGCAGAACGGCGGACGGCGAGAACGAAGCGGAGTCGGCATCCCCACTGACATCGCAGGGAACGTGCCAGGCGCATTTTACTGTCCACGTCTCTTCTTGAGGGGGGCACCCATCAATCGTACGGGCGAAGCCTGGTTCGGGCGCGGGCGGCGCCTCAGACGCCCGTCGCCGTCGAATCGGGTACCCTGCTCGCGATTGGGGGGTGATTTTTGTGAGCGATGCACATGATTCAGCGGCGGGGTCCGCGGGTGGACCGAGCGATGGACCGCCGGGTGGGGCGGAAGCAGTGGGTGGGCCCGAGGACACGCGCGCGCTGACCAAGCGAATCCTGATCGGCTTGGTGGCGGGGTTGCTGACGGGCGTGGCGCTGAACCGTATCGATCCGGGGCCGGTGGTGAGCACTTTTCTGATTGATGGCGTCTTCTTCGTTGTCGGACAAATCTTCCTGGCGAGCTTGAAGCTGCTTGTTGTGCCTCTCGTGCTGGTTTCGCTGGCGTGCGGGACGGCGGCACTTGAGGACGTCACGAAACTAGGGCGCATCGGCGGAAAAACGCTGGGGCTCTATCTCATGACCACCGCAATCGCGATCAGCCTGGCCCTCCTGGCGGCAATTGTTATGGAGCCCGGAGCGGGCTTCGACCTGGCGTCGGAAGCGGTCGGATTCTCGGCCAAAGAGGCGCCCGGACTCGCGCAAACGCTGATCAACATCTTTCCGGATAATCCCTTCAATGCGTTGAGCGAAGGCCGGATGCTGCAGGTCATCGTGTTTGCGGTCTTGTTGGGCGTGGCGATGACGCTGTCTGGGGAGGCAGGGCGAGACCTCTTGCGCGTCTTTGAGAGCGCGAATGCAGTCATCATGAAATTAGTTTTTCTGCTCATGGAACTCGCGCCCTACGGCATCTTTTGTCTAATCGCGAAGGTGTTTTATGAGCAGGGCCCCGAAGCTTTTGAAGGCCTTGCACGGTACTTCGTGTGCGTTGTGGCTGTACTGTTCGTACATGCTTTGGTTACGTATCCGCTCTTGTTAGTTATTTTTGCGCGCGTTAGTCCGCTGCCTTTCTTCAGGAAGCTTCGCGCGCCGATGACGGTGGCGTTCAGTACCGCGAGCAGCGGGGCGACACTTCCCGTCACCTTGCGGACCGTGGAAGAGCGTCTTGGCGTCGACTCTTCGATTGCATCGTTTACCGTGCCGCTGGGCGCGACGATCAATATGGACGGCACCGCCATCATGCAGGGCGTCGCGACCGTCTTCATCGCACAGGCTTATGGTGTGGAGATCGGGCCTTCCGGTTATGTCACGGTCGTTCTGACTGCGACGCTCGCTTCGATCGGCACGGCGGGCGTACCCGGGGTGGGGACGATCATGCTGGCGATGGTGCTGCGACAGATGGAGCTGCCCGTGGAGGGCATCGCTCTGATCCTGGGTGTGGACCGATTGCTCGATATGACGCGAACGGCGGTGAATATTACGGGAGACGCCGCGGTTTCTTGCGTCGTGGCGCGGAGCGAAGGTAAGCTCGACCTGGATAAATTCCGGGCGCCGTAGCGATGGTTCATGTGGACCGGGACGGATTTTCTCTGTTCCGCCCCGCCCCGCCCCGCCCCGCCCCGCGGCGATCGGTGATCGGCTCTCCGCGCGCAGTCTTTTGCCGGGCGGGCCTTATTGCGCCAAACTGGGCTGCCTACTTGTCAGCCCTTCGACTTTTTACAGGATGCATTGCATCTCAATCAAAGGAAATCCGCCATCATGAAGCTCTATACCGGAATAGGCCCCAACCCTCGAGTCACCACGATCGCCGCCGCTGAGACCGGGGCCAAAGTTGAATTCGTCGAAGTCGATCTCGTCTCGGGTGCGAACCGCCAGGAAGAGCATCTGGCGCGAAACCCGGCAGGCCAGCTGCCGACGCTCGAACTAGACGATGGCAGCTGTATCTCGGAGATCACCGCGATTGCGGAATATCTCGACGATAAGTTCGGCGGCTCTCTGATTGGTTCGACGCCGGAAGAGCGCGCAGAGACGCATATGTGGGTTCGCCGAGTCGATCTCAACATCTGCGAGAACATGGCGAATGGCTTCCGCTTTTCGGATGGACTTCCGCTCTTTGAGAGTCGGTTACGCTGCATCCCGCAGGCCGCGGACGATCTTAAGGCGATCGCTGCGGAGAGGCTTGCTTGGCTCGACGGTTTGATGGGCGATAACGAGTTCATTTGTGGGGATCGGTTCACGCTGGCGGACGTTCTGCTCTTCGCGTTTGTGGAGTTCGGCTCTTCGGTGGGTCAGCCCCTCGATGCTAAATGTGAACGCCTGCATGCCTGGTATGCCCGAGTCGCGGCGCGGCCTTCTGTGGCGGGCTAGCGCGTTCGGTTGAAGTCCAGCGCCCGCCGCTCGCAGCGCGGGCTGCGGCGCTGAGTTCAGCCGTATGTTCCGAGCCGTCTGGTCTCGTTCTAGCCGGTCTCTGTGGGAGAAGGATCGCCCGCAGGGACCTGCTATTAGGGAACGGTTGGCCCTCGGGCGGCGTCAGTCAAGAGATCCTCTGCGAGAACGGATGTGTCTTACGCAGGGGGGTGCTAGATTCCGCCTGGGCAGCCCGAACCGACCCGATGCGAGTTTTGCGTCGGGGCGAGGGATAGCCAAAGTCGATTGAGTCCGGGGGTGGCCCTCGATCGGCGACATCCTTTAATTGGGCGTCACAAAACAAAATCGGGCGGCACGCGTCAAATATGACGTCACGCGTCAGGAAATACGTTTCGCAGGGCGCGCGGCCTTAGGGTCGCTGGGGTCGAAAGACTGGCCCACGAGGCAAGGCCAGCAGCACGTTGGGAGGGGGTCCTCCGATCGGGCGCGGCGAAGGGAGAACAGATGGCACGCGCAAGTCGAATGAGCGTTTTGAAACGCAAGCGAGAGAGTGAAAAGGCGGAGAAATCCGCTCGGAAGAAAGAAGACCGAATCTACGAGAAGGAATTCGGTAAGCCTCGGGAGACCCATACCGGCGAGGCGACGGATGATGATCTCGCGGCCTATGGCCTGGTGCATGAAGAAGAAGAGGAAGACGAGGCCGACGAAGCCTAGTTCTTCGGTGCTTCTCGCCCAAGCGCCGGCGACTCTTCTCATTTGAGCCGGCGGCCCTTCTCATTTGAGCCGGTGGCCCTTCTTATTTGAGAAGGGCGGTTCTAAGAAGGACGGTCGCCGATGACCGTGAGCCGTTCCATCACGCGGGCCTGAGGCCAGTAATCGCTGATCGCGAGATGCTGCGTCGAGCGGTTATCCCAGAAGGAGATGCTGTCCTTCTTCCATCGAAACCGCACCTGATATTCCGCGACCTGGATTTCTTGGTAGAGCCGCTGGAGCAGAGCCTTGCTTTCTTCCTCCGGCATGCCTTCCACGTGGGACGTGAAGATCGGATTCACGTAGAGACAGCGACGCAGCGTGACGGGATGCGTGCGCACGATCGGATGGATCGCCGGCGGGAACTCGATGCGCTTTTCCTCGCGCTGCTCTTCGCTGAGCCCGAGGCCGAAGGAGGTGACAAAGTCGTGGACAGCGCTGCGTCCGTCGATCGCGTCTTTGATCTCGTCGCTTAAGCCCTCGTAGACCGCTTCCATATCTGCCCAGAGCGTATCGCCGCCCACCGCCGGGACTTCGTGCGCCCGCAGGATGGAGCCGAGCGAAGGCTCTTGTCGCCAGCTCACATCGCTATGCCAGATATTCTCGGCGCCGACGGTTTCTTCGTCTTTCGCGAAGCGGATGACTTCGGGCGTATCGCCGGCGGGGAGGAAAGGATGAATCTCAAGCTCGCCGAAATTGCGCGCGAAGTCGGCATGTTCATCCTGCGAAATGTCCTGATCGCGGAAGAAGAGCACCTTGTACTCGACAAGCGCCGTCTGCACTTCTTTGGAGAGCGAGGGAGACAGTGGCTTCGAGAGATCGACGCCCCGAACTTCACCGCCGAGGCAAGGGCTCAGCAGCGTGACATCGAAATGGTCGAAGCGCAGACTGCTGAGACGCTCTCGGGTTTCGGAGACGTGTCGGCGAGGGCCGAAATGAGTTCGGTGAGCGAGATGCGAAAGATCCATTTGAGGCCGCCGAGTCAAAGCTTCAGCTGCCGAGTTCATCCCGTGCAGCGGGCCGTGGACTGACGGCCAAGGGCGGATGCTATCGCCGTTGGCAGGCGATGCCAGAAGTGCCCCTCCGACGTCTCTTCAGCGCCTAGCCAAGCAGAACGAAGGCAATTCCCAGGACGACGAGCAGGATGCCCGGGATCTGCCGTAAGAGGCTTCGCTCTCCGAGGAGTCGAATCCCCAGGCCGACGGCGATGAGTGCTTCGATCTGACCGACCGCTTTGACGTAGGCGACAAGCGTCAAGGAGAAGGCCCAGAACCAGCCGAGGCTGGCGACGAAGCCGGCCGAGCCGATCATGAGCATGCGCCGCCAATGCACAGGCACTTGGCGGAAGGAATCCGGCTCGCGTTGCACGATCCAGGCGCTGAGTAGGACGACTTCCATCCAAGTCGTATGGAAAAGCGTTTGGACGGGGGCCGCGAAAGCGCCTTCGGCGATGGCGGGGTTCGAAGCGGAGACGATTCCGTTCGCGGTCTTAAGCGCGAAGCTGGCCACAACGAGCAGTGCCGCGCAGAGCAGGGCATAGCCTCCGGCGGGTCCCGGTCGAAAGGCGCGCGTCCAGTCTCGCACGCCGCCTTCTCGGCTCAGGTTGATTGCGATGACGCCGAGTGCGCAGACTGCGATCCCCGTCCATCCGAGCCCGGAGGGCGCTTCGCCGAAGAACCATGCACCGGCGAGCGCGGTGAGCACGACTTCAAGTTTATGGAAGACGATCGATTCACCGAAGCTGCCCGCGCGGAAGGCGGCGATGAGTGCGACGTTTCCGAGGAGCTGGGTGAGGGCGGTTGCTAGGCAGTAGGCGAAGAAGGGGAGCGGAAGCGTGGGCATGCCTTCATAGACGGAGACGGCGAGGCAGGTCGTCGCGGCGAAGGGGAGGCAGAAGGCAAAGCGAGACCAACTATTGAGCGCCGGGGAAATTTGACCCGATAGGTTTTGGGCAAAGGCATTGCGCGTGGTCTGGGCGAGCGCCGCGCCGATCGCGAGAACGATCCACAGTTCGGGCTGCACTAATTGCCCGAACGTGCGGGACGGGTAAAGCCGTTGCGGGCGCGTTCGGCTTCGGCGCGCACGTCGCAGTGCTCCACGTGATCATTCACGATGCCCATGGACTGCATGAAGGCGTAGGCCGTGGTGGGGCCGACGAATTTGAATCCCCGGCTCTTGAGCGCCTTGGCGAGGGCTTTTGAAGCATCGGTTTGAGACAGACTGAACAGCGATTTCTCATCCAGCCTCGCCGGCCTGTCGTTCGGTTTGGGTTCAAAAGACCAAAAAAACGCGGCGAGCGTTCCCCATTCCTCTTGTAATTCGATTGCGCAGCGCGCGTTGTTCAGCGCCGCTTCGATCTTTCCGCGGTGGCGGATGATGCCGGCGTCCTGGACGAGCCGATCGACGCTGCGCGTGTTCCAGCGGGCCATGCGCTCCATCTCGAAGCCAGCGAAGGCCTTCCTGAAATTCTCGCGTTTGCGAAGGATCGTGATCCAGGAGAGACCAGACTGAAAGCCTTCAAGGCAGAGCTTCTCGAAGAGATGACGGTCATCCGCAACGGGAAAACCCCACTCCGTGTCATGGTAGATTTGATAGTCCTCGGAGTTGCCGCACCAGCCGCATCGCTCGCGAATGGCCTCGGCTTCTGTCTCGAATTTGGTCGCGCTTCTCGTCTCGGCTGTTTCCGCGCCCCCTGCCACGGTTAACGTCCCTTGAATTCGGGGCGCCGCTTTTCAAGGAAGGCACGGACGCCCTCGGCATAGTCTTCGCTTTTAAAACAGGTCGCGATTGCGTCGGAAACCTCTTCGGGTCTGCGCTTGGACTCCGGGCGTCCGTTGTTCGTGATCGCGGTCTTGGCAGCGCGCAAAGTCAGCGGTGCATTCTGCGCGATCAGCGCGGTTGTCTCCTGCACGAAGGCGTCGAGCTCGCTCTTCGGGAGGACGCGGTTTACGAGACCCATACGATGGGCCTCAGCGGCATCGAAGCGTCGCGCCGTCATGAAGATCTCTTTGGCGTTCGGCACGCCGACCACGCGCTCTAGCGTGGCAAGACCGCTTGCGCCGTAACCGAGTCCGAGTCGGCCCGCCGGAATAGCGAAGGTCGCGTCGTCGGCGCAGTACCGGATATCCGCGGTTAGAGCGATCGCGCAGCCACCGCCAATACAGAATCCGTGAATCGCGGCGATGACCGGTTTTCCGATGGACGAGATCGCATCGAAGGCCTTGAGATTGTCCATATCGTATTGATCAGCGCGATCGCCGGTGCGGGATTCCTCAAACTGCGAGATGTCCGCTCCCGAAACGAAGGCCAGGTCGCCTTCGCCGCGAAGCACCACCACGCGGACCTCTGGGTCGGCATCAAGGTCGGCTGCGATTTTCGGAATCGAGAGCCACATCTCCGTCGTGACGGCATTGCGACGTTCTGGATGATCAAAGACGACCGAGGCTACGGGGCCGTCGCGTTTGACGCGGATTTGTCCTGGCATAGGGCGAGCATAGCGAACACCGATTGCAGCCCGTTTCGTGCGGCGTGAGCGGTCGTCAGGCGCTGCAAATGGGGCCGGAAAATCCGCTGGGCAGGCAAGCCTAATTTTGCCAGACTCTGGGGTGGCGGCGACTGATTCGCCGAATGATGCGACTAAGAGCGATTAAAGTAGAGGTGTCTCATGAAATTCTCGATGATTTTCGAAGCACAAATGGTGGATCCTTCGCCTGAGAGTGAGCGGCAGGTTTTTCAGGACTGCGTTGAGCAGGCCGTGCTCGGCGAGAAGGTCGGCTTCGACGGCATCTGGGCCGTGGAACATCATTGCCTGACGCAGTACGCCCATATGAGCGCGCCGGAAACCTTCCTCGCGTTTGTCGCCGGCAAGACCTCGCGGATTAGGATCGGGCACGGCGTCGTTTGCTTGCCCTTCAAGATGAACCATCCGATCAAGGTCGCCGAGCGCGTTGCGACGCTGGACATTTTGTCCCAGGGCCGCGTGAATTTTGGCGTCGGAAAGGGAGGCACCGAGACCGAGGCGGGCGCTTTCGATGTTCACATCCCGGATATCGATGCCCAGCTCGAAGAATCCTTTCGCATGATTCCTGAAATGTGGGCCTCGGATGTGTACTCCTACGAGAGTGACCTGATTCGCGTACCCGAACGGCGCATCCATCCGAAGCCGTGGCAGACGCCGCATCCGCCTCTCTTTATGGCCTGCACCCGGGAGACGACTTTGAATCAGGCCGGCGAGTGGGGCGTGGGTGCGCTGTGCCTAGGCTTTGGTGGGCCCGAAGATATTGCGCAGAAGAACAAGGTCTACCGGGAGGCCATCAAGCGCCGCACGCCGGAGAGCCAGGTGGGCAAAGTCGCGAACGAACATCTTTCGGCTCTTTGTCCCGCGATTGTGCTCGACGACGGCGCCGCTGCGCGGCATATCGGTCATCGTGGTCAGCGATTCTTCACCGAGTCGATCAACCATTTCTACCAGGGCGGTCCGATGCCCTCCGCGCCGCCGGAAGACGAGGATTCCGCGGCCGTGCTAAAGCGCGACGGGGAAGCGCTCGTGGCCTACCTGCATGAAGAGAAGATCGTGGCGGGCACGGAGGCGACTGGGCTCTTTAATACGAACCATGCCTACGGCACGCCGGAGGAAGCGATCGGATACGTAGAAAAGCTGATCGCAGCGGGCGCCGACGAAGTCATGTTCCTGGTGCAGATGGGCTCCGTGCCGCAGAAGGCCGCGCTCGAGACGATCGAGAACCTTGGGACGAAGGTGATCCCGCACTTCCGGAAATAAGCATCCGGCGCTAGTTCGTATATTGCTGCGGCATGACCTGAATTTGCTCGATGTCGTAGCCGGCTTCGGCGAGGCCCGTGCGGAGTCTCGCCTCGATTTCGGGCGCGAGCGTGCTTTCGCGCGACATGATCCAGACGTAGCTCTTCGACGGATGGCCCACGACGACGTACCGGTAGTCGGCATCGAGTTCGAGGATCAGGTAGGAGAGGCGAAGCGGCCAGATCGGCTGCACGCGCCATTCCGCGTTTGCTCCTTCGTCGTGTACCCAGCCGCGCATCGTGATCACTTTTTCGGGACCGTCGAAGCCCCCGACCCGGAAGCGATTCGTGATATCGATCTCGCCGTCCTCGCGAAGCCTATAAAGCTCCGTCGAGTTATGCGCGCCTTCTTCGGCACCGGTCGGCATGCTCGAGATCACGTACCAGAGACCCGAGAAGCGTTCGAGGTCGACGCTCTCGACGACCTGGAGCGGGGCCGCCGCATTGGGCCCGACGCCGGATCCCCCGCTTGCGCAGGCGAGTCCGAGCAGGGCAAGGGGGATGAGGGCGGTCAGGCTTTTAGCGAGGGATGCGAAGCGAATCGATTGAGGCACGGCAACTTCTCCAAGGAGGGGCTCCGAGGTTCAGGGGCGTGATGCGATACTCGCCGATTCACCCTTCAGAGACTCTGCATTCAGCCACGGCGTTGCTCCCGTGACGGGCCACGACGTTTCTACTTGGAGCATAGCCGCGAGGCTCGCGGCGACACCCCGGATGGCAGGCCGACCGGGCGCGCGACCCGGCGGAACGCCTTCCCCGATCGCAAAGAAGAGGGCGTCCTCTTCGTGCTGCATGGCCGAGCGAATGCCGTGGTCGGACATCACGACAAGCCAATCATCCGCATCCAGCTCGGAGTAGAGCCCGGCAAGCCGTGCATCGATATAGCGATAGGCATCGAGTAAAGGTCCTGCGCCATCATCCTGCCCGCGCCCGTCGAGGGCCGCGAAATGCGTGTGCGTCATCAGGTCCAGCGCCTCAAGCCGCAAAAACAAGAAGTCGACGTCACCCGATTGGGCGATGTCGTCCGCGGCGTCCATTTCAGCCGCGATCGTTTCGCTGAATTGCTTCGTCTTCGCGTCCTGCACGAGGGCGGGGTAGGCGGCGCGCTCATCCGGGCTCAATCCGCGATAGGCGTCGGCAGAGGGCAGCTGCCTTTGGGCACCGTCGGGGCCGATCACTTCCGCATGCCGACCGGCTTCGATGCGGCCATGTGAGAGCAGCATATTTGCCGTCACGCGCGGACCCGCGCCCAGCGTTTCGAAGAGGTTGGGACGCTCCGGGAGGACCCACGACAAGAACTCAACGGGGTTCTCGCCCACGGCTTCGAGGCCCGCGAGCTCAAGGCCGAGATGATGAATCCAGCCGAGGCTGTCCATCGCAGTTTCTTTTGCGGGCCAGACGAGGCTTTGTAATGCGGCGGCGGTGAAGGCGGGGCGGCTCTCGAGGACGCTGCGATGTCCTTCGCTGATGAGCTTGTCGTGGAAGGGTAGGTCGCCGCGCGCGCGCAAATATTCGGTGAGTCGCCAATCGCCGCAATCCGCGAGAACTGCAAACACGCGTCGGTGACCGTCCGCGGGCTTTCGACTTAGATCCGCGAGTGCTGTCGCGGAGTGGGGCGCGCGCATTTCGGGCTGGATCAGGATCTCGCTGCCGCCTTCAGGCCAGGTCGCGCCGGAGGCACGGACCTGCTGCGCCGCGTCGCGGAGGATCCAGCGGCGCGGATGCAGGCCGGGTTCGACTTGCACTCGCAGTGTGGATTGATCGCCTAACGCATATTCGCTGTATCCGGCGTCCGGCGCTTCCGCGGGTCCGGGCGACAGGAAGAGGGTTCCGCCTGCGAAGGCCGTGGCGACCCGAAAAGACAGGCTTCCGGGAGCGTCCCGGTCAACTTCGCCCCGAGCGAGTCGAATCGCCCGTTCGATCTCTTCCCGCGTGATGCCGTTGAGTGAAACGACTCCGTTCGCTGCGTCGTAGGCAGCAAGTGCCTGCTCGGGCTCGCCTGCGCTAAGCAATTCGGTAATCAGGCGCCGATGTAGGCCCCATTTAAGGTTGGGATCTCGAATTGCGTCGCCTGCCACGACCGATTCACGAAGTAAGTCGATCGTGTTATGGGTCGGATCAGCGAGCTGTTCAACCGAGAGGCGAAGTGCGTAGCGGGCATCCAGGTCGAGGGGGTCCCATCCCGTCTGCTTCCAGTCTGCGAAGCTTTTTTTGACCGCGGCGAGATCGCCGAGCGCCGCGTGCGCTTGAATACGTGACTCGTTCCAGGCGAGGGTCAGGGGATGGCCCTTCGGAGGCGGTTGGTCGCCCAATACGCGCAGAGCATCGTGATAGGCCGCCCGGCGTTTCCAGCCGAGGGCGAGGACGATGCGCTGCGGCATTGAATCGGGATCTGCGTCGATGCGCGTTTCAATGGAGCGGAGCACGCTCGCTTCGTCTTCTGCTTCGCTGCTGCTGCGCAGCATGAGTTCGAGCTGGAGCAGGTCGAGGTCGTGGCGATGCACGGGGGCGGCCCGAGTCGCCAGCGCCGTGGCTTTCTCGATTTCGCCTTGGGATTGCCAGACGCGGACCATGAGCTTGGTCAGGACGGAATGCGGCACCCAATCCTCTGCCGCCTGGTCGGCAAGAAGCGGAGAGAGCAGATCGGTGCAGCCCTCGCGGTCGCCCGTCGACAAAAAGGCGAGGCAGCGGCATTCCGCGATTTCTCGTCCCGGTCCCGTCGGCGCAGCGCCTTGCGTCGAGAGCGCGATCGCTTCTTCGAATCGCTCTTCGGCGAGCGCTTCACAGGTCGCGTTCGCCGTCACCTGGTCAGCGCCTGATTCGCATCCAAGCAGGCCCAGCAGAAGAGGGGAGAGCGTCAGTACGAATCCCATCAAGGACATCAGCGGATTCGATCCGCGGCTCTCCGTTCGATTCTCTTCGAGGACCGGCGAAGGGAAATATGGAGAAAAGGGCGAAACAATCATTGAATGCTCCTCAACGTCCCCGTGAGGGCAACTCGACCCTGCGCGGCAGGCGCGAGATCGATGTGGAGCAGCGAATAAAGATCGCCCAGACGAGGAGCGTTCTCAGCCCCGCCGGTCCCGCCGGTTCCGCTGCTCCTACTGCTTCCGCTGATGTAGCTGCCCGCATCGACGCTCGTGTCCCCGTCCGCCGCGCCGCTCATGTGAAATCGCGAGAGCTGGACATCGAGGCCGCCGAAAGCGGAATCGTCGGATGCGCCTCCAGCGAGTGCGGATTCGAGGGCGACATCGCGGTAGCCCACGAACAGCGCCTCGCCGGTGACTACCCAACACGGGGCGAGTCCCGGCAAGAGCGGCAGCTCCAAATAACATCCGCCTTCGTGCTGTGTTCCATCGGCTGTTGCGAAATTGCGCGCGGTCCTTGTGATCGGCCAAGTGCGTTCGAGCTGGTCGAGGGCTTCGCTGAGTGCCTCGCGAACGGGACCGGCCAGGCGATGATGCAGGGCGAGTGTCGCAAGCGGCAGTTCCGTTCCCGCGGCGGGTGGCATGAAGGCGAACTCCCAAGTGCCGTCGAGCAAGGCGCCCTCGAGCAGGCGTCCCTTGAGTGCGAAGAGTCGGTCTGCCTGTCCGCCCGTTGGAATCAGTTGGGAAAGCGCCAGTCCGCCAGCGGGTCGCGCACGGGCGTAGACCAGTGCCTGGTCGGCGGCGAGAAGGGCGGGTGCCGGCGCTTCGTCGCTGGGAATCAGGAGTCGCCAGGCGTCTTGCTGCGTGGGTGGAATAGCCAGTCCGTCGACCTGAAGCCCGCCCTGCGCATCGACGTCGAAGCGGACCTCGATGCGACCATCTTCTCCGATCGGCCAAAGGAGAAGTCCAGCATGTCCGCCGCGAAGGCGTGCCGTCTCGTTTTTCAGCTCGGCGCTCGCGGAGGCCTTGGAGGCACAGCGGATCGCATCGGCATAGTCGGCGAGATCGCTGCCCGCCGGCTCATCCGAAACCTTGAAATGTCCCCAGACTTCCGAGCATGCTTCGAGTCGTTTCTGAAGTCGCTCGGCCTCGCGCCCGAGCGGAGTGCCTTGCAATTCGGCGCTGCGGTCGAGCAGCCTTTCGAGCGCTCCGGCGTCGACCGAGAGAACGCGCTCGCGCAGGAGCGGGTCCGCGGCGTCCCGTGAGACACAGGCGACGGCCACACCGATCGCGCAAATCGCGATCGGGACGAGGCGCAGGATGAGCTGGGCTTGGGTGTGCTGCTTTTGCTGGATGTGCTGGGTGTGGTGAGCGTGCATGGAGGACTCCGCTGGGCGAGGTCCAAGCGGCTCGCCCTATGCAGTCCATCGGCAAGTGCAGCGCAGAATCTGAGCCGAAGCTCAGGCGCCCGGGCCGTCGATCGCGCTTGGACTCTCCGGAAGCGAGAGGATGAACCGCGTGCCCCCGCCGTTTCGCGCCGCACAGACGATTTGGCCTCCATGCCGCAGGGCAATCTGGCGAACCAAAGCCAGCCCGAGGCCGATTCCCCTCTCCGCACTGGCCTCTCCATCGCGGCGATAAAAGGGTTCTAAAATCCGTTCTCGTTCGCCTTCTGGGATTCCGGGGCCGCAATCTGAGACGATGAGCTGGACAATTGCTCGGCCGGCGTCCTTGGCCCTCGCGTTTTCCGGATCGGCATTGCGAACGAGGACGTCCACAGGGCGCTCGCCGTGGCGCAGTGCATTTTGCAGCAGGTTCCGGATCAGCCGGCGCAGCAGGCGGGGATCGCCCTCGGCGAGGGCGGCTCCGCCCGAGTCCCCTGCGACATCGATCCTGCCGATTCGGGCCGCTTTCTCCGCGCAAAGCGCCAGAAGATCGACGGGCTCGGTGGCGAGGTTCTGTTCGGGGGAATCCATGCGGCTCGCGACAAGGAGTTCGCCGATCAGCTCGTCGAGTTCTTCGATATCCCGGTCGACACGCGCGAGTAGTTCTGGCCGCGGATTTTCGCGCAAGAGTTCCAGCGCGACGCGAATGCGGGCGAGCGGTGTTCGTAATTCGTGGGAGGTATGGGCGAGCAGGCGCGTCTTGTCGTTCACGAGGCCCGCGATTCGGTTCGCTGTGAGATTGAACGCGCGGGCAAGCTCTGCGATCTCATCCCGACCTTCAACGGGAACGCGCGCGTCGAGATGCCCCTCCCCAAGCGCCTGCACGTGCCCTTTGACCTCGCTGAGATCATTACTATCCCGCCGGCCCCATGCCGACACGCTGTTGGCGATAAAGAGCAGAACCAGGGTGATGGCGATGAGCGTCAGGGGCCAGGAGATCAGGCGCCGCTGTGGGCTCACGGTTTCGGTTTCGCGCGGATTGTTTGATGTGGACATCTAGATTCCTCCGTAAGGGGCGGGACTCTGAGGGCCCGCGGTTTCTGGGTACCGTTTTGGGTACACGGGGAATCTATGCAGCGGATCTCTCTACAAGATCTCTGCAATGTAAAGTTGTGTGAAGCTCGGCGAGGCGCCCCTCAGAGCCCGCTCGCGTAGATGATCTGACCGGCGCAGATCGTCGCTCGGACATCCTCTGCGCGGAGCCTCGCCCGCGCTCGCGACCAGGGCAGGCGGAGAATGACGAGATCGGCGGGATCACCCGGACGGAGCACGCGCAAGCCTTGGCCAGGGAGAGCTTTGCCGGGACCTGTCGCGCGAATGCGTTCCGGGTCGAAGAGGGCGAGGGCCATGTCCGGGGAAACACATTCCTCGGGGCCGAGTCGGGCGCCGCTCGGCGTTTCGCGATGCACCGCGGCGCGCATCGCGCGCCAGGGATCGGGGTGGCCGAAAGGGGCGTCCGTGCCCAAGGCGAGGGGCACGGCGCGGTCGATCCAGGACTTCACTTTGTAGAGATGCGGTTGGTCGATCTCTGCGACTTCTCGTTGATAGGCGTCGCCGCGCTCGGCCACGAAATTAGGTTGGGTGACGACCCGGATGCCGAGGCGCTCGATCTTGTCCATGGCCTCGGGCGGCGCGACCGAGGCGTGCTCAAGGCGATCTCCTGTATGAGCACCTGCGACTTCGATGGCTGCGAGCGCGAAGAGGATCTCGGCGCGGGTGACGGTATGAACCGCAACGCCCCGACCGAGCATATGGGCCTCGCGAATGGCTTCGACCAACACATCGAGGCTCGGCAAGGCGGGCTCGTCGAGCAGGATCTTCCGCGCGTCGACCGATAATCGCTCTTCCTTCTGGCCGCCCGTGCCCGCGCCCATGCCGAGCGCGGCACCTCCCATCACGCGGAGCCTCTGTGGGAGCGCACCGCTCATTTGGGCCTGTCTGAAGCGCGTCATTTCGTCGGGGCCGTTCGAGGGCGTCGCGTCGGTGATACCCGTGACGCCGAAACGTGCGAGCAGCGCGCCTACCGCCGCGAGATCCGGTGGGCCGGTGGCGGGCAGTCTCTCGCGCAGCCAGGCGTCGGCACGGAAGAGCCTGCCGGTCGGACGCCCGCGCTCATCCACTTCAAGGCCTTCTGGGAGTTCTCTGTTTCCACTGTTTTGATCCAATCCGAGTGCGTCGAGTGCGCGGGAGTTCAAGAACCACATTGCGCCGCTGCGATGTTGAATCCGAACGGGGAGCGGCGGGGTCAAGGCGTCGAGTCGCTCTCGGTCGAGCGGGCCCGCCACTGATTCGAAATAGCCCGTTCCGCGAAGCCAACCGTTCTGCGGTGTGGCCTCGGCCAGACGCGCGGTGAGGTCCTCGGCGCGCTCGACTTCGGGCGGTCCGCAGGGCGTACTCTCCAATGCAGCTGCGAGACTGAATAGATGCAGGTGATGATCGTGTAGGCCGCGCAGAAGGGCCCCACCCTGAGCGTCGAAGCTCTCTTCGCCGGTGCGTCGCGTGAGAGACCGCTCGATCTCCACGATCTCATCATCAACGCAGCGAACCTGCATGATCTTGCCGCCGACTTCAGCATTGTCGACTAACATGAAATCGTCCAACGGCGCATCAGGTCCTCGGTGGGCGCGCAAAGCGGAGGCGACGTGGCCTGCGCCCGTCGAGACCGCGGGGCGGCGACGGCGATCTCATCATCAGGCAAAACGAGACGCCACTGACCGTCTCTCTGATCGAGGGGTGCCGTAAGTTCTTCATCGCGTGCCGCGTGAGCCGAGTAGGCCGCGACGTCTCGGAGAGCGATGTCGAGCAATCCGCCGCGACCCTTGCGAAGCCAGCCGAGCACGAGCGCGGCGGTATGCATTCCCGTGAGTGGATCGGCGATAGCGTCGCCGCAAAAGGAGGGTCGCTGCGCGGGCTGTCCGTCTTCTTGGAGCGGCCATGCGAGACCCGCGGCGGCGGCCGCGTCGTCTCCGAACGCGACGCCCGGATCGGAACGGCCATAGCCCGTAATGGAGGCCCAGATGCGTCCGGGGGAGGCGCTGACCCAGCTGGCCGCGTCATAGCCGAGTTGTTCGAGTGCGCGGGGTCGCGCGCTTTCGATGACGAGATCGGCATGCTCGAGGAGCGATTCGAATTGGCTGCGGTCCCGCGCGGATTTGAGGTCGAGCGCGCAACCCGACTTGCCGGCGTGCATGAGATCGAAGAAGGCGGGGGGGCCAAGGCGCGCACCGTCGGGCCGGTCGGGGCTCTCGATCTTCAAAACCTCGATCCCGCACTGGGCGAGCAAGGAAGTGGCGAGCGGACCGGCCCAAAGCGTAGATAAATCGAGCAGACGCAGCCTTCGTCCCGCAGCCTCGCCCGAAGCGGGCAGGCCGAGTGCGTTGAGCGATGAAGCCGAAAGTGGAAGCGAAAATGGAAGCGAAAGAGAGAGAGAAGAGGGGGGCCGTCGTTCCGAAAGCTGTGATCCCCGAAAAAGCGGGGCGGCTGCCGGGACCTGCGCGGGTGCCGAGGCGACGGCGAGACCGAGCAGCCGGCCGCGCTCGAGGAGCGTTTCTGCTCTGCGTTCTCGAACGTGGGTCGCCAGTAGCTTCCAGCGGGCGTTTTCATTCGATTTGCTCGGCGCTCGCCAAGCCGGATCAGGGCTCGTCTCGAGCCATGCGGGCAGGCTCTGCCAGTCCGAGTCGCGGGGCAGATGGGCGACGATGAATCCGCTCTGGGTTTCGAGTAATCGTGCTGCGCCGCCGCAGGAAATTTCGCCCCGACGCTCGAGGCCGGCGATCGCTGCACGCTCACCCAGGAGGGCGGGCGCGTCGAGATCGGCAAATGCGCCCGCAGGACCCAGTGCGCGCAGTGCGATTTCGACTCCGCGGGCGGCGCTGGCCAGCGCTCCAGGGGCGAATTGCGGAGGCCCGATTGGATCGCCGCAGAGGGGCATCGCGCCGGACCGTGCCCATTCGACGGCCGGCGACGCAGTCTGGGCGGGCTTCGCGGGAAGCTGCGATTTCAGAAGGCTTTCGAGGGAGAGGCCGCATTGGCGGAGAAGGTCATCTGCATGGCGGATTCCCGCATCGGACGCGGATGTCCTGGGCGGCCCAGCTTTAGCCGAATCGGAGGTCGGAGCGACGGACGAGGAGGGTAGGGATGCGGTTTTAGGGGGGTGGTTCATCGGTTTCTCGCGGTGGTTTCACGATAGCATTCGATCTCGGGAATCCGTATTCTCGACCATCCTGCGCAAAGCGAGGTCGAGAAGGAAGAGGTCGATGGAGGCCTATCCTGCTCGGATCCACCGCCGGCCGGAAGCGGCGCGGCATCGAAGAGAGGTAGAAGAGGAATGGCGGTTTTCAAGGCGGGCTCACGATTGAAGAGTGCGGTCTGCAACTCGGAGCTGATGGTCGTCGTTGCGCCGGCGGGCGATGTGAATCTGACCTGCGGCGGTGCGCCGGTAGTTGAGCTGGGCGCCGATGCGGCCGGCGGCGACATCGATGCCGCCCACAAGGATGGGACGCAGATGGGCAAGCGATACACGAACGAAGCGGGTGATATCGAAGTTCTCTGCACGAAGCCGGGCGAGGGATCGCTGGCAATCGATGGAACGGCGCTCAAACTCAAGGGTGCGAAGCCGCTCCCGTCCTCGGACTGACTGTTTTTAGGGGCTGAAGGCTCGCTACGTGGTTGGCTAAAGGCTCTTTTTGTAAGTGGCTTAAGGCTCTTCAATTCGCTGTTAGATCTTCGATCGTGAGACTCCGATGAACCTGATGATGATTCTTGAAATGGCGGCCGGTGCGTTTGGTGATCGGGTCGCGTTCCAGAACGGCGATGATCAGCTGACCTATCAGCAGCTCTTCGACGCGTCGGGGGCGCTTGCGGCGTCGCTGGATGATGGTCGGACGAAGCATCTCGCGATGCTCGACGTGAGTACCTTGGCTTTGCCGATCGGCGTGTTTGGTGCTTCGTGGGCGGGGGTGCCTTTTGCACCGCTGAACTATCGGCTGACGGATGGCGAACTGGACTTGCTGATCGCGCAGCTGCATCCGGGACGACTGATTACGGATGCGGCACGTGCCGCGCGTTTGGGTGAAAAATTCGACTCGCCCGATGGTTCAGAGTACGTGTCCATCAGCTCTCGGGAAGATCTGCTCGAGAAGGTACGAGCGGGAGGTGCTAGGCCGCGCGAGACACCCTGGAATATGGATCCCGAGGACACCGCGATTCTGCTCTTTACGAGCGGGACAACGGGCGCTCCGAAGGCGGCCGTGCTGCGGCAGAAGCATCTCGTTTCCTACGTGCTGGGGACCGTCGAGTTTATGAGCGCTGATGAAAAGGACGCTTCTCTTAACTGTGTTCCGCCCTATCACATCGCCGGAATGGCAGCGATCGCAAGCTCCGTTTACTCAGGGCGTCGCGTGATTCAGATGGCCAACTTTACGGCCAAGAGTTGGCTTGAGACGGCGCGCAAGGAAGAGGTTACGCACGCGTTCGTAGTGCCGACCATGCTCTCGCGCATTATCGACGCGCTCGAAGGGGAGTCGGACGCAGGCATTCCGAGCCTGCGCGCGCTCTCGTATGGCGGCGGCAAAATGCCGCAATCGGTGATCGAGAAGGCCATGAAGCTTTTTCCTGCAACGGATTTCACGAACGCCTACGGGTTGACGGAGACCAGCTCGACGATTTCGCTGCTCGCCCCTCAGGATCATCGCGACGCGATGGAGAGCGAGGACGAAGCCGTTCGGAAGCGCATCGTTTCCGTGGGGCAGCCTCTGCCGACGATCGAAGTCAGTATCCGAGACGCAGACGACCATTCAGAGCTCCCGGCGGGAGAGAGGGGACTGATCTTCGTGCGCGGGGAGCAGGTTTCTGGCGAGTATCGCGGCAAGGGCAGCCTGCTCGACGAAGATGGCTGGTTCAATACTCGGGACGGCGGCTATCTCGACGAAGGTGGCTATCTCTATCTCGAAGGGCGGATGGATGATGTGATCGTGCGCGGCGGCGAGAATATGTCGCCGGGCGAGATCGAGGACGTGATGCTTGCGCATGACGCGGTGGCTGATGCCTGCGTGATCGGGATTCCGAGTGAGCAGTGGGGCGAGGCAGTGGCGGCCGTGATCGTGTTGAAAGATCAGGCGACGGCTTCGGATGAGCAACTCAAGGTCTGGGTGAAGGATCGCTTGCGCTCCTCGCGCACGCCGGAACGCATCGAGTTCTGGGAAGAGCTGCCTTACAACGAGACCGGTAAGCTTTTGCGCCGAAAGGTGCGAGAGGCGTTCGCGGGCGAGGCCTGAACGCCATGCATCCGCCGCGTTTTGACGCCGCGGAGTTGATCCGCTTTCTGATTGCGCCGGATGCGGCCGAATCGCTTTCGCCGGCGACCGAGGGCCCGGGCGCTCTCGTGCTGGATCTGTCTTCAATACCGCCGGATGCGGCGCGGCTTGCGGAGGCAGAGCTGATTTCTCAGCTTCCGATTCTGCCCTGCGTGACGATCGCGTTAGGGGCCGATCCTGATGATCTGGCGGCGCGCGCCCTCGCGCAGATCTGTGATGTGCAGGTCGATTCAGACGAATCTCTACGCGTCTTGTTAAGCGGTTTTGAACAAACGCCACTGGCGGCGCTGGCCTTCGTGCAGCTTCTGCGTGGCGTGCCCCGCGCTTCGGTCTATGCAGGGCTTGTCGCTGAATCCTTTGTGTATTCCACGCTTCAGTCCGGCGCGGAGTTTGCGAATTGGCGCGCCCGTTGGGACACGGAGCGGAAGACGAAAGCGTCTTGGCGCGGGGCCGGGCGCGCACGTCGTCCAGGGAGCGTCTCGGCTCTGTCGGATGACCCCGCCTGTCGGCTTTCGCGGAATCGCGGCGAACTGGAGTTGATGCTGGCGCGGTCGGCGAAGCACAATGCCTTCTCGGCGGCGATGCGAGACGGGCTTGCCGAAGGGCTTACGCTTGCGCTCGCGGATCCGTCGATCGAGGAAGTGGTGCTGCGCGGAGAGGGCGAATCGTTTTGCAGCGGCGGGGATCTCGATGAATTCGGTTCTTTTCCTGATCCCGCCCGCGCGCATGCGATTCGGACAACGCGGAGCCCGGCACTACTGCTCTCGCGGTTGGGCAGCCGTGCGCGATGCGAAGTGCAGGGCGCTTGTATTGGCGCAGGCATAGAGCTTCCCGCGTTCACCGAGCGTGTGATCGCTTCCGAGGACGCGTATTTCCAGCTGCCCGAGATCGCCCTGGGACTCGTGCCCGGCGCCGGGGGGACAGTGAGCCTGCCGGCGCGAATTGGTCGACAGCGGACCGCTTGGCTTGGGCTCTCGGGTCAGCGAATCGATGCGCAGACCGCGCTCGATTGGGGACTGGTCGATGAGCTACGACTTGGGCAGCATGTCGGCTCGGCGCGGGATGCGTCACGAGATCAAGATCGAAATTAACCAGGGACGAAGCGCTGCGCGAACGCGGCAGGGAGAGGACATGGGCGGACCGCTCGAAGGAGTGAAAGTCGTTGAAATGGGTGTCTGGGTCGCAGGGCCCGCAGCAGGTGGCATCCTGGCGGACTGGGGCGCGGACGTCATTAAGCTTGAGCCTCCGGGCATAGGCGACCCGGCGCGCATGTTTCAGTACATGCTCGGCGGAGATCTGCCCTTCAATCCCGTTTTCGAAAACGATAATCGCAGCAAGCGAAGCATCGTGGCCGATTTGCGAAAAGAAGACGGACTGAAGATCGCGCTGGAGCTGATTCGCGAAGCCGATGTCTTCGTCACGAATATCCGGCCCGCTGCGCTCAAACGACTCGGTCTTGATTCGGACACGCTCTGCGAGCGCTTTCCAAAGCTGATCTACACGGTGATCACCGGCTATGGGCTCGAGGGCGCGGAGGCGGATCGAGCGGCATACGATGTCGCTGCTTTCTGGTCGCGCTCGGGCATTGCCCATTCGCTCACCCAGCCTGGCCAGCATCCGCCGCATCAGCGCGGCGGGATGGGCGATCATAACGCAGGCCTGGCTGCGGCTTCCGGTGTGTGTGCGGCACTCTTTAAGCGCGAGAAGACGGGCAAGGGGCAGGTGGTTTCCACTTCGCTGCTTCGCGAGGGCGTCTACACGCTGTCCTTCGATCTGTCGGTGGCGATTCGGTACGGGACCACGATTCAGGTCGGCAATCGAAAGACGATGGGAAATCCGGCGATTAATTGTTATGCGGATTCCGAGGGCGACTATTTTTGGATCGTCGGTCTTGAAGGAGAGCGGCATTGGCCGCCGCTGGCGCGCGCCGCAGGGCATCCCGAATGGATCGAAGATACTCGCTATGCGAATCCGCGGGATCGCGCGCAGAATGCCGAAGGATTGATCACTGAGCTGGACAAGATCTTCGCGACTAAGACCCGCACAGAGTGGGGCGAGATCTTTGACGCGGAGATCGATCTCTGGTGGGCGCCAGTGAATTCCATCGAAGACGTGATCGCCGATCCGCAGGTGATGGCGGCCGGTGGATTCGTCGAGGTGCCGGACGGGGAGGGCACAACGCTTCTCCCCGCTACGCCGGTCGATTTCGGAGGGACGCCCTGGGCGCCGCGCTCCATGGCTCCTGGCCATGGCGAGCACACCGAAGAGATCCTGATCGAAATCGGCCGAAGCAGCGCCGAGATCAGCAAGCTCCGCGAGGAGGGCGTCGTCGTTTAGCCTTCGGTCGGCCTCTGGCTATTGATCGGCTGTCGGCTGGATGGCTGTTAGTTCTCTGTTGGTTCGCTCTTGGTTCGCTCTTGGTTCGCTCTTGGTTCGCTCTTGGTAAAAAGTCGGCCCGAATCGAAAGGCGTCCCGCATCGCGTTAGAACGCGATGCGGGCGCCGCCGACCTGCCATGAATAAAAGAAGGTTTGGCCGAGTGCCTCGCTCGGGAGGAAGTTGAAAATCATGTGGGAGCCGAGGAAGAGGCGCTCGCTGACCTGATACTCGAGGCCGACGCCGAAATGGATCAGAAAATCCGTCGCGGAATTATCGTTGGCGCGGTTCTCGTCCTCTACGATGGCGAAGCCGAGGCCGACGAACCCATAGGGCTGAACCCGTTCGAAGCCCGCGACTCCGATATCCGGAATCGTGATGGTGAGGTCGAGCGTGGGCGCGATAATCGTCTCATCACCTTCGATGGCGACTTGGAGCATGGGGCCCACCGCGACGAAGCGATCGAAGTAGTAGGGAAAATCAAAGTTGAGTAGCAATGCAGAAGGATCGGCGGTGAAACCGATGCCGGCTCGACCTGACCAACCGCTCTCGGAGGCTTCGCCGCGATCGAAACTTTCTGCGGGATACGAGTCGTATGCGGAGGTTTCCGGGGGCGGCGCCCACGAATCGTCAGGTTCGCTGCCCCAATCCTGGGCGGAGGCACTGACCGCGAGGAATGAGGCACTGACCGCGAGAAAGAATGTCATTAGAAGCGCCTTGGCGAGCGCCTGCGGCGAAGTATTAAGAGTGAGGTATCGAGCGGATCGCGGCATGGCGGTCTCCTGGGATCGAGGTTGGATCGATTCGCGCATAGGTTCTGCGATAACCCCTTCGATTTCAAGCGTCCGGGGTCCTAGATTTGTCAGGAACCTTTTGGGGTGGCGTGGCAACGAAACTACGCCAGGGGCCGAAAGCATATGATCCGTCACTTTCATCTCGGTATGCCGTTCTGGGGATTCGCGGATTGGCAGGGCGCGCTTTATACCCAAGACAGCCGCGCCTCTGACTTTCTGAAACAATACGCGCGCGCGTTCAACGGGGTGGAAGGCAACACGACTTTCTATGCGACGCCGAGCGAGCGCACCATCGCACGCTGGGCCGCGGAAACGCCGGATGATTTCCGATTTTGCTTCAAGCTGCCGAAGACGATCACGCATGATGCTGCGCTCTATGATGTTCAGCGTGAAACGAAGGAATTCCTCGACCGCATCGCGCCTCTTCGTGAACGACTCGGCCCGGTCATGATTCAGCTGCCGCCTCATTTCGGCGCGCAGGACTTAACGCGCCTCGACACTTTTCTGAGTGGCCTGCCGGAGGGGTATCGGTACGCCGTCGAGTTTCGCGACGAAGAACTCGCTCAAGAGGGCACGCCCGCGCGCCTCGCCGAGGACATCCTCGACGGCCACGGGGTGGGGCGCGTGATCATGGATACGCGACCGCTTCGCTCGGGCTCGACAGACCATCCCGACGTGCTTGCGGCTCTGCATAAGAAACCGAACCTGCCCGTTCGGGAGGAGGCCCTCTCAGACGACCCGATCGTGCGCATCGTTTTTCATCCCGATGCTTCGGTCAATGAAGCGTGGATCGATCGCTGGACCCGCATCTTGGCGCATTGGATTCGCGATGGCCTTTGTCCTCACGTCTTCATCCATTCTCCGAGCAACCGCGAGTCTCCGCAGATTGCGCGGGATTTGCATGCTCGCTTGGACTCGCTTCAGTCGGTGGGTGAAATGCCGCCTTGGCCTGGCGAAGAAGGCGAGTCGGCGAGTGGGCAGCTTGCGCTTCTCTAGTCGATGCAGCCCTCATCTTCGAACGATCGGGGCGGTCGCCGAATGATGTCGCGAGCGTGCCGGGTGTGCTCGGGAGTGGCGACGCTCGCAGTACGCGCGCGCGAAATGCTTTTTGGGACGCGCGCGCGATTCGACTACGTCGAATGCCGGGACTGTGGCTGCCTGCAGCGGGCGTCGCTCTCGGTCCCCGCAGAGGAAGCCTACAGGGCCGACTATTACACCCAGCTTCAAGCCGTGCGGCCGGGCCGAATCGGAGGGCTGCTCGGCGTGCGCGCGCCTTGGACTCGCTTTCGACTCGGGGAGGGCGTGCTTCGCCGGCTTCTTTCGGGGCGTCGCTATGCGCGCATGGATTGGTTTCGTCGAACGCAAACCGGACTAGATGACGCGATTCTGGACGTCGGGTGCGGTTCCGGTCGATTGCTTGCGCGAATGCGGGGGGCGGGGTTTCGCTCGCTGGTCGGGCTTGATCCGGGACTTTCTCCCGACGCGGAAGATCTGCCAGGGCTGCGTTGGACGCGAGACGCGCTGGATAAACATTCGGGTCAGTATCAGCTGGTGATGGCGCATCATAGTTTCGAGCATATGGACGATCCCCGGACTGCACTGCAGGCGATGGCCGCTCTCGTCGAGCCGGGTGGCTTCATTCTCTTGCGGGTGCCGCGCGCGGATAGCTGGGCGTATAGGCATTACGGCGCGGATTGGTGTCAGCTCGATGCCCCTCGGCACGCGCATTTGCTGACGCGTAAGAGCATCGAGATTCTATGCGCCGCGGCGGGCCTCAGAATCGCACACGTTGAGGACGACTCCGGCCCCTTTCAGATCTGGGGCAGCGAGCTCTACCGCCGGGACATCGCCCTAGCGGAGTCGAAGAAAGCGCCGCTTCTCGAACGACTGCGTAATGGGCTCGCACGCCTTCGGGCCAGAACCCGGGCGCGCGATCTACGTCGGCAAGGCCTGGGCGACCAGGCCTGTTTCTATCTCGAAAGACGTGGACAGTTAATTGCGCCTCTTCGCCCCAAGCAAACGCCGAAGTCCGCGTCTCTGCTACGGATTCTCTCCTAAATCGCATACCTCGCGCGATGCGGCGAGCACCGCTCGATCGCTCGCGTCGGGATCCGGCCGAAA
>JBDNFB010000002.1:0-5438 GCA_041690055.1 Myxococcota bacterium
CAGAGCGCCGCCATGAAGACAACCAGGATTGCTGTCATCTGGGGATCTTCGACGGTGTAAAGGAGAAGCGGCATCCAGGCGAGGGGCGAAATCGGTTTCAGAAGTTGGATGATGGGATTGAAGGCGCCGAGCAAGAGGGGCGAGAGCCCAACCGCGACGCCCAGGATGATTGCGAAAAAGGAAGCGACGAGGAAACCAATCGCGAATCGGGTGACCGTGTAGTAGACGAGAAAGGCGATGCCATGGTCGTTCGTTCCCTTCTTTTCGAAGGCCGAGCCAAGCTCGCTTCTGACCTTCTCAAAGACTATGCCGGGGGTGGGGATGCCCCTCTGCTTGTCGGGGTTGTAGATGTAGCTCCCTTGCTCTTTCTCGACGATGTCCCCGTTGAAGACCATGACCTCGAGTTCGTGCGCTGAGAGTGTGCCGCGATCAAAGGGCTTCGACATCGTTGCGAGCTGCCAGCCGAAGATAAATGTGGAAACAATTCCGATGCAGAGAATTGCTGAGCCTCTTTGCGTGGACAAGGTCGGTGGCCTTTCGGCTTAGGGGGGAGAAGGGCAGGGGAAGTCGGCGAGCGGTGAATGGGTCGCGAGACCAAGGGGGCCAAGAGGAAGGCTGCGCAGCGATCCTCGCCGCACAGCCTTCCCCGAGCCCTCTCAAGCGCCCAAATTGTTAATGGGGAAGCTCTTCAGATATCCTTCCGGATCGGTCGGGTCGAAGAGTCCGCCACTCAGTTGATGCGGCGACATCGTGGACTCATGGGTCTTGTAACCCAGCTCCTTCGAAATCGCGTCGCATTCGGAAGCCATGTAGACATCCTGCGCGACCTTCTGATAGTCGAAGTCACTGTCGACATGATTCCACCGCTTCATTTGCGTCAGAATCCAGATCGCCATCGAGTGCCACGGATAGGGATCGAAGTCGATCCGGTCCGGCACGTTCTGGATATTCCCGAGTCCGTCCGGATATCGCCCCGTCAGAACCTGCTCGAGCACCGTGACCGGCTGATTGAGATAGTTCTTCGGCGCGATGGCCTTGGCGATCTCCTTTCGATTTTCGTGTTTCGACGCGTAGTGAGTCGCTTCCACGATCGACCGGAAGAGTGCGGAGTAGGTGTTCGGATTCTCCACGGCGAACTTCTTCGAGATCGCGAAGGCGCAGCAGGGATGCCGGTTCCAGATATCCTTCGAGAGCTTGAAAATGAAGCCGACGTTTTCGTAGACGGCTCTCTGGTTGAAGGGGTCGGGAGCCAGGTATCCGTCTACGTTGCCTGCGCGTAGATTGGCGACCATCTCCGGCGGCGGTACGACGCGGATCTGCACATCCTTGTCCGGATGCAGTCCACCCTCCGCCAGGTAGTACCTGAGCAAATAGTTGTGCATCGAATATTCGAAGGGCACGCAGAACCGAAAGCCCTTCATGTCCTTCGCCTCTGTCACGCCCTTGTGCTTATTGGCCAGCGTGATCGCCTGGCCGTTGATGTTCTCAACCGCGGGCATCAGGAAGGGTTCCTGCGCGGACCCCGCCCCAAGCGAGATCGAAAGAGGCATGGGGCTCAGCATATGGGCCGCATCGACTTCTTCCGTGATCGCCCAGTCGCGCACCATGGCCCAGCCTGCCGCGCGCTTCACCTTGGCGTTAAGGCCGTGCTTCGAGTAGAAGCCCATGGGCTCGGCCATGATGATCGGCGTCGCACATGTAATGGGGATGAAGCCGACGGTGAGGTCCTTCTTTTCGATAGGCCCCCCTTCTTTCGCCATCGCCTTGGCGGCTTCCATGGGGAACATGCTTGCAA
The DNA here is from genome assembly GCA_041690055.1 of Myxococcota bacterium. Classification (GTDB taxonomy): domain Bacteria; phylum Myxococcota_A; class UBA9160; order UBA9160; family UBA4427; genus UBA4427. The sequence goes on from JBDNFB010000002.1 coordinate 1,796, forward strand.
TCAGCCCGGCCGCAGCGCCCGATCCAACCGCTTTCATGAAATTTCGACGCGAGACTTCGTTGCCATTGAAGAGTGCACGCACGACGGTGCTCTCGATGGCCCGATCCATCGCGTCTTCTTCTGAAGTGGGGAGGTTCCGATTCGCTTCCTCCTCGGTTGTGGCATAAGGGTCCTTTAAGATACTCGCGCCGGAATCATGATCCGCGCAGCCTGCGGCTCCGCAATGGGTGTGACCGGCATGTGCCCCTTCTTCCCGTCGTTCGTCGTCATCATCGAAGTTCATTTTATATTCCTCGTGGTTTCGTTTGGCCGACTGGTCTGCGGCGAATTTCACTACCCACTGCGCGCTACCATTTGCGATAGGGGAGAAACTTCCCGTTGTACGTAATGCAGACCCGATCTCCCTTAGGGTCTTCAATGCGTTTGATATCGATTTCGAAATCGATGGCGCTCATGATTCCGTCGCCGAACATTTCGTGAATGACGGCTTTCATGGCTGTGCCGTAAACGTGTGTGATCTCGTGAAAGCGGTATATCAAGGGGTCGACGGGGACGGCGTCGTCCAGGCATCCCTTCATGGGAAAGGCCTCGAGAGCTGCAGCGACGGATTCGTCGAGGGATAGAAGTTCAGTGAGTTTGGTCGCCATCTCGCCGGGCACACTGGCTTGTCCCTCGATCGCTGCTGCGATGAAGACTTTGTCGCACCCTAGGGCGTCGCCGAGATCCTCATAGGACAGGCCCTTTGCCTTCTTGGCTACGAGGATGACTTGCTTTGCTTCTTCCTTGGTCATTTACATTTCCTCTGGCTTCTAGTTTTCGGTTAGAGATCCCGAAATAGAAAAACGGCGCTTCTCTCTTGCGAGAGAAAGCGCCGTTGCCTTCTTGGGAAGCTGCGATGCTCCCTGCCTCATTGCATTCTCAATAGAGCAATCCACGTGCCAAGAGATCTTCACGTTAGGCGTGTAACCCTTTAAGCCCAACCAGACGTAAAATGAACCAATGGGGCATAAGTCGGCGCATTAAACTCTGTCCCTTGGGAAAGGGCGCTGCACACAATCTCGTCGGGCTTGCACGTTCGAGTGGCAGACGGTGTGTCGGCGTCCTTGAAGCCTACTCGGAACGCGCACGACAAGGCATTTCAAGATGGCCTCGTTCTTGCTTTGCGTGGACAGAAGTAGAACCCGTTCGTTCAGGACATGCGAGGCGGGCGAAGAGGGTTGAGGCGTGCGAGTTCTTTTGATCGATGCAAATGAAACCCGTGCCGCGGGTCTGGTCAGCGCGCTCGAGGGCGACGGCTGCGAAGTCACGTGGCGATTGGATCTGCGCGCGCCGGAGCAGGTCGTTTCGGAATGCACCCCCGAGGTCATCTTGATCGAGCAAGACTCCCCGACGCGCGACACTCTCGAGAGCATGCGACGGATTACCGAAACGAATCCGCGGCCGATCGCGTTCTTCGTCGACCGTTCGGATCGCGAGAGCATGCGGAAGGCGATTCGAGCAGGTGTTTCCGCCTATGTCGTTCATGAGCTTGATATGACGCGCGTAAGAACGATTCTGGATGTGGCGATTGCGCGATTCGAGTCGCACCAGGATGATCTGCGTGAGCGAGAAGTGCTTTCGGCTCGATTGGGCGAGACCGAAGAGCGGCTGCGCGAACGGCGAAACATCGAGCGAGCGAAGGGGCTCCTCATGAAGCGAATGGGCCTGGATGAAGAGGAAGCCTTTGCACGCCTGCGCCAGGAGGCTATGAACCGAAATCTGAGCTTGGGCGATATTGCCCAACGTGTGCTTGCCAATTCCGGCCAGACGACGTGACTCCTTGCTTACGCGTAGGTGAGCGCGTGTGGCCGTGTGGGCGAAGGAGTATTTTTGGCATCCGACTCGACTGAGGATGAAGGCCGACCTCCATTCCCGCCGTTCAGCCTCGAATCTGCACAACAAAAGGTTCGTGCCGCAGAGAATGGTTGGAATGGGCGCAATCCCGAGAAAGTCGCTCTCGCGTACACGCCCGATACGGTCTGGCGTAATCGGTCCGAATTTCTCACCGGACGAGCCGCCGTTGTCGAGTTTCTTGCGAATAAATGGTCGGTGGAGCATGAATACCGGCTCTCCAAGGAACTTTGGACGTTTGCTGAAAACCGGATCGCCGTCCGCTTTGCCTATGAATGGCATAACGCGGCTGGGCAATGGCATCGATCCTATGGCAACGAAAACTGGGAGTTCGCTTCGAACGGCTTGATGCTGCGACGCATCGCAAGCATCAACGACCTCGCCATCGAAGAAGCCGATCGGCTCTTTCATTGGCCGCTTGGGGCTCGCCCCGAAGATGAGCGGGAGCTGACCGAGTTCGGCTGCTAGCTCGAATTCGACCATCTTTCCGAGGCCGTGCCGTACGACGCGCCTGCTGATGAGAGTGCAATCCAAAGCGGTCATTGCTGGAAAAAGTGGCAGCGCCGGCAACGCGCTTTCCCTAGGCCGTCGAAATGCCCCGACAAGCTGGCGCTATTCTTGCATTTCCGATGCCTATCTGACTCGGCAGATCTGGAGGCAAGTAATGGCGGCGTATGCGTTCGAACGGCTCACAGCTCAGGATGCCGGGTTCCTTTGGTCCGAGACGCCTAATCAGCCAATGCATGTGGGCGCTTTGGCGTTATTTGAGGCAGGGCCCCTCGTGGGCAGCGACGGCGGGATCGACATCGATCGATATCGACGCCAAGTGGAGTCCGTACTGCATTGGATTCCGCGCTACCGCCAGAAGCTCGACTGGACGCCCATTGAGGAGTGGCCGATCTGGGTGGACGATCGGAATTTTGATATCGGACACCATATTCGCCACATCGCCTTGCCGCGGCCAGGTACGACGGATCAGCTCAAGGAACTGGCTGCGCGCATCAACGCCCGCCGGCTCGATCGCCGGCATGCGCTCTGGGAGGTCTGGCTCATAGAGGGGCTGGCAGACGGAGAACAATTCGCGATTCTCAACAAGGTTCATCATTGCATGATCGATGGGGCGGCGGGCGCTGACCTTTTACAGATATTGATGTCGCCTTCGAAACATTTCGAGGAGGCCGAGCCTTTCCCGTACATGCCGCGGCCTCAGCCTTCCCGTGCGGAACTCCTCACGGATAGCGTTACAAGGAGCGTGTCTCGTCCGTTCGGGCTTTTGCGTGACGGCCTTAAACGAGCCACGGCTTCCCCCGCGGAGGCGAATGCAACGATGGGCGGGGCGGGACCGACGCTCGAAGCGCGTGCCAGTGCGCTAGCGAAGCTATTCGAAACCACGATTCGCCCGGCGTCACCGACGCCGCTGAACGGTGAGCTCGGTCCGCATCGGCGTCTCGAATGGTTGACGATGTCGATGGACGATGTGAAGGAACTTCGCAGCGTTTTGGGATGCACGATCAATGATGTGGTTCTCGGGACGATGACGGGTGCTATTCGTCGGTATCTGTTTCGCCGGCGTGTGGACCATCGAACGATAGACTTTCGGATCTTAACGCCGGTGAGCACGCGCCGGCCGGAACACGATCGACGCCAAGGCAACCACGTCTCGACCTGGGTTGTCCCCCTCCCGCTCGATCTCGAAGACCCCATAGAGCAAGTCAAGGCAATCTCGGACACCACATCAGAGTTGAAGGAGACG
>JBDNFB010000003.1:0-29508 GCA_041690055.1 Myxococcota bacterium
GCCGCGGAAAACAGTACGGCCGCCACGAGGCCGCCGAGTGCCGCTGCCGAAAACTGCACTCTCGTATTAGGAAAGAACCAGTAGAGAAAAGTGAATCCAAGAAAGAGGACAAACACGGGGAACTGGTTGAGGCCTGCCCCGTAGACCTGCGCGAAAAAGGGCTGCTGTAGCATATGGGCGACGAAGGGCTCGCTCTCCAGCGCCGTCCCCAGGCTCACGGCCACGCCCGCCGAAACAGGAGCCACCACCATCACCGCGAGATAGTCGGAGAAGCGGCGAGGCCAACTGCGGCTGCGTGCGACGCCCCAAATTTCGTTCAGTGTCTGTTCAAGATGGCGCAAAGCGAGGATCGTCGTGCCAAAAACAATAGCGCCGCCAATCGCGCCGAAGCTCGACAGATTAAGCCCCGCCGCATACCCGCGCACCTGCTCGCGCACTTCCGGTGCCACTGTCGTCAGCTGGTCGATCGCGAAATTGACCAGCGTTTCGTCCCCGCCCACAACACCCAGAATCGCGATCACAACGCCGAGCATGGGAATGATCGAAAGCGCCGAGACATAGGTCAGCGCACTCGCACGCAGCATCAGCTGATCCGTCCGAAAGCCCCGCGCCGTCAGCACAAGCAGCTGCGCCGTCGAACGCAGGCCCCTAATCAGGATCGACTCATTCGGGTTGTGGGCCCAGAGTTCCCGCTGCAACAAGCTCCAAGCCGCGTGCGCCTTGGCCAGCAAGCCGCCTCCCGAGTCCGTCTCGCCCTTCGCTGTAGCCGGCGTTTTTGCGGCACTCGGGGGATGCATGTTCGGTTCTCCTTCAGCCACCGTTTCGTTCCGGTCCCGATGACTGCGTTTCAACCCAGCGTTCGAGTCGCGAGCGCGTCTTAGGTCCAATGCCCGGCACCCGTTCAAGGTCACGCGCAACAAGGAGAACACCGAGTTTTCTATGCGCGAGAATCGATTCCGCCCGGGCCGGACCAATCCCCGGCAGCGTCTGCAGCAGCGCCGAGGATGCGCGGCTGAGATCAATCCGCTCACCGCTCACGAGCCGCCCGATCCCGAAAAGAGCACCTTGGCCCTCGCCGGGCCGCCCATCGTCGGCACATGTCGCGCGCAGCGTACCGAGCGCATCGGCCTCAACGGCCACCCAGTCCCGACCGGGTCCGCACCCCGCTGTGCGCGCCGTCGTCTCGAGCCCAAGTGGCTCCGCGAAGGCGTCAAAGCGTGCGCTTCCGAGCCCGAGAGAAGCGAGCCCAATGAGACATAGACATAACATATGCATGAGTCGCATTTCCGGCGAAGCCGAGCGTCCTGCGCCCGCGCTCCGGCCCCCAGCAGAAATCGCGCCCGCAGGCGTGGCCTCCGCGCGGGCTGCAAAATCCTGAAGCACGCGTTCCGCAGCTTCGCCGGCCGCCGTGAGCCGCGCGGTTCGGACCGGTGCTGAACTCGCTTCCCGCCCTGTTCCTGCCTCTGCGTCGGCTTTCGAGGCGGACGGACCCTCGAGTTCGATCGTCAGCACTTTACGGCCTAACACGCCCTGAAAGCGATCCGCCCATTCCACCGCAAGCACATTCCCGGGCGCAAGCATGTCGAAGAAGCCGATCGCTTCGAGTTCGTCCTCCGATTCAAGCCGATAGAGATCGATATGATGCAGCGTCGTCGGGCCAACCGCAGCGTCCCCCGCCTCGCCCTTACCGTCGCCCATGGAATAGCTCGGCAGCGGATACTCCTGCGCGATCACAAAGGTCGGACTCGACACGATCCGCGGATCGACGCCCAGCCCCTCGGCAAGACCCTTCACAAAGACCGTCTTGCCTGCACCGAGCGGACCGACCAGAGCAAGGACCAGCCCCTCACGACCGATCGAGCGCCCCAGCGCCGCCCCCATCTCCCGGGTTCGTTCAGGATCCGGGGAATCGAAGGTCCAGGTCTGCACGCTGATCTTCCTCTCTGTCTTTCGGGCTGGGTTGGGGTTCGCGTTCGGGGTTGAGGGTCGCGTTGTGAATCGGGTTGCGAGTCCGGTTGAGGGCCGGGTTTCGATCTCGATTGGCCGCATCAATCAGCCGTCCCGCACATCCGGGCAGCGCGTCTGCCAACTCGCTCGCGAGCAGGCCGAAACCGATCCGGGCGGTCTCGCCTTCGTCGGCCGCTGCCCCGTGCCAATACACAGCAAGTCCCGCGGCTTCAAAAGCCGGTAGTCCCGCCGCCAGCATGGCCGCCACCACGCCGGTCAGCACATCGCCCGAACCGCCAGCCGCCATCGCGGGCCCACCCGTTGGGTTAATGAGTGCCCGCCCGGATGGATCGGCCACGACCGTAGCCGCCCCTTTCAGGATCACCACTGACTGCGCTTCTACCGCAAGCCGGCGTGCGGCTCCCACGCGGTCGCGGTTCAACGTTGCCGCGTCCGAGTCAAGCAGGCGCGCGGCCTCGCCGGGATGCGGCGTCAGCACCGTGTCTGCCCCCCGACCGTGGAGCAAGGAAAGCTGGCCCACGAGCGCGTTCAGCGCATCCGCATCGAGCACGAGCGGAGTGTCTAGCGAAACAACAAGACGCTTAACCAGGTCGACAGTCTCGGGGTCCTGGCCTAGCCCGGGGCCCATCGCGACGACATCGCGACTCGCCGCCAATTCTTCAATCGCCTTTTCGGCCAATCGCGAAAACGATCCATCGGGCGTGGCCGCCGCGACAGCGGTCATCACTTCGGCGCAGCGTCCGGCAATCTCACCGCCCATACCAAAAGGATGCGCCAGCGTAATCAGTCCCGCGCCCGCCCGTGCCGCAGCCCGAGAGCAAAGCGACGCCGCGCCCATCTTGCCCGAGGAGCCAGCCACAACGAGGACATGACCGAACCGGCCCTTGTGACCGTCTCGCGGTCGCTCGGGAAAGAGGCGCGCGGCCGCCCGTGCATTCCAGAGTTCTACGCGCGGCAGCCGCGACGGATCCGGATCGTCGATCCCCACACGCGCAACCGTCACCGCGCCCGCATGACTTCGCCCCGGTTCGAGCGCAAGCCCGATCTTCGGAAGCGAAATCGTCAGCGTCGCGTCCGCCTCGACGGCGACCCCACGCACGGAACCCGTATCCGCATCAATCCCGGACGGAATATCCACGGAGAGCACGCGAAGACCGCCCTCACGCGCTTTCGCCAACGCACGCACAAGCCGAGCCGGCTCTCCCCCCAGATCGCGCGAAAGCCCCGTTCCAAACAAGGCATCGATCGCAACCGAGGTCTCGCGAAGAAGTGCGTCCCAACCCGGCGCCTTGTCTGGGTCGCTCTCCGCCCCTGCGCCAGCGACTGCTCCGTCTATCTCGCGGCACGGCACGCCGAGCGTAAGCAGCCGCCGCCAATTGGCCGCCGCATCCGCCGGCAGCTGCTCCGCCTTACCCAGCAGAACGGCCTCGACCGGAATTCCCTCGCCAAAGAGATGCCGCGCCACAACGAACCCGTCTCCCCCATTATTCCCTGCGCCGCAAAATGCGCGGATCGGCAGAACGCCCCGACCGCTCTCGGCGCGCAGCGCCAAAGCCGGAGCGACCAAAGCACGCCCGGCGCTTTCCATCAGGATCTCGCCCGCGATGCCGCGCTGCTCAATCGTCTGACGATCGAGGGCCTGCATCTCGGCGTTCGTCACGAGGGGCCAAACACCGGCCCGGTGATCAGCACGCATGCCCGGCGATCGTCCCGACGAGGTCGAGCTCGGAGTCGAGGTCGAGGTCGAGGTCGAGACCTGAGTCGGAGTTTGGGCCAATATCGAGGCCGGCGGCGAACTCGGGGATGACGGGCTCATTCTGGTCGACCTCCCGGCGATGCGGATCAAAGCAGAGGGAAAGTAGCCTAACTCGCCTGATCTACGTGTGGAATACGGAGGATGAGAACCCCGCTCAACGCTTTCGCGATCCCAGCAACGAGAACAAGGCTCAACGAATAGAGTTGCGGGACTGTTCGCGCATCCGCTCTCGGAAATCACGAATGGCCCGATCGAGCCCAACCAGCAACGAACGACGCGCGAGACCGCGGCCGAACACAACCCGGTCAACCGAAGGCGCTGCAGCGAGCACTTCGCCCACATTCTGATCGTCGAGCCCACCTGCGAGCGCGATGCTGAGCCGGAGCTTGCTCGCAAGACGCGCCGTATCTCCGAGCGTTTCAAGCGCGCCGCGGCGCTCAGCCTCGGGCAGGTCCACAAGGTATCCCGTGAAGAGTTCAATATCCTTCACGCCCTGCGCATGGACGGCTCGAATCGCATCGAGCTCCGGCGCGACCCGCACGCATGCGCGAATGCCCGCATCTTCAAGGGAGCGCAAAATACTTCCGAGCGCAGCGCCCGAAATCCGCGCATCCACCGGCGGAGCCGGCCCCGAAGCGGCGTGCAAGTCACCGACGAGAACCACGCGATCCGGCCGCGCTTCAAGCGGCACCTTCAAGAGGTTCTGCGAAAGCGGCATGCGCAGTTCGAACGATCGTGCTGCGCGGCGGAGCGTATCGACATCCGTCTCGCGCACGGGTTGCAAGTCTTCGTTGATCGATAGGCGCAGAATGTCGACACCTGCGAGTTCGGCGAGGCTAGCCGCTGCCCCGAGATGCGATCGTTCATCTGCTGCAAATTCGCGCAGAGCGGGCCAACTATCCAAAGAAAGAACGAAGCGCATCTTAGGCTCAGCTTCCCGCCGCGAGGGCTTGCTTGAGTTTGCTCGCGAGATGATTCGCCATTTCGTGCACCCGGGCCTCGTTCCGCCCCTCGACCATCACCCGCGCCTTGTTCTCGGTTCCGGAATAACGGATCAGCACGCGCCCCTCGTCGCCGAGTTCTTCTTCCACTTCAGCAATCTGTTCCTGGAAGGCAGAGAGTTCTTCGAGGGGGCGCTTCTCAGAAACACTGATATTGACCATCACCTGCGGAAAGCGCTCGAAGCCATCATCGAGCTCGGAAAGCGGCTTCCCGCTCCGCGCGAGCATCGCGAGCAGCTGCAGCGCGGACATCATGCCGTCCCCAGTCGTTGAATCGTCGAGAAATAGGATATGCCCGGATTGTTCTCCGCCGAGGTTATATCCACCGCGGCGCATCTCCTCCACGACATAACGGTCACCCACCGCAGTCCGAATCAGATCGACGCCGATCGAATTCAGGGCGATTTCAAGACCGAGATTGCTCATCACCGTCGCAACCAGCGCGTTGCCATCGAGTTCGCCGCGCTTATGCATATCCTTGGCACATAGCCACATAAGGAAGTCGCCGTCGAGGATCTCGCCGCGCTCGTCGATCAAGATGACGCGGTCCGCATCGCCGTCGAGACAGATGCCCACGTCCGCGCGCAATTCGCGCACCTTCGCCGCGGCACGCTCGGGATAAAGCGAACCACATTCATCGTTGATATTGCGCCCATTCGGCTCGCAACCGAGTTCGAAAACTTCGGCGCCAAGTTCACGCAGCGCCGTCGGGCCGACGACGTAACCCGCGCCATTCGCGCAGTCGAGCACGATGCGCATGCCGTCCAGCGTCAGGTCGCGAGGAAAACTGTTCTTCAAGTAGACGACGTAGCGACCACGGGCATCTTCGATGCGCTTGGCCTGGCCAATCTCGTCCGGCGGAACGTGGATCTCGGCAACTTCGCCGGTCGAGATGAGCTGTTCGATCCGCGCTTCTTCCGCGTCGGGCAATTTGAAGCCGTCGGCAGCGAAGAATTTGATGCCGTTATCCTGATAGGGATTGTGGCTGGCGGTGATCATCACGCCCGCATTGCAGCGCATGTCGCGGGTCAGAAAGGCAAGGGCTGGCGTCGGCACTGGGCCGACCTGAATCACGTTAACGCCCATAGAGCAGATGCCCGCGGCAAGTGCGTCCTCAAACATATATCCAGAAAGCCGAGTATCCTTGCCGATCAAGATCTGCTTGCGGTGACCTTCTGTTTCACGAAAGACGTGGGCAATCGCGCGGCCCAGAGCCAAGGCCACCTCGGGCGTCATAGGATGGACGTTGGCCGTTCCGCGAATGCCGTCCGTGCCGAAAAGAGTGCGCTTTGGTACAGCGACCGGACCGCCGCTCGGCGCCTTGATCGGTGCATTACTCATATTATTCCCTCCGCCCCATCCTCGCCGAGGCCATCCGCATCAAGCTCGGGATCGGGGTCGACCACGGGCTCCGGAAGCGGGTCCGCTTCGATCCGTACTTCCACCTGAAGCGGTTCATTCGTTTCGGGCCATACGGTGCCGCCGCCGAGCACGAGGCGAACCTCTCGTTTTTCGCTGGCCGCGACGCCGCTGATATCGATCGACTCCGTCAGGACCTCGTTGAGGCGCATCACCTGACTGCGCGCCCCTTCAAGCCAGACCTTGGCGGGTTCGATGGCGACCCCGGCTACGTGATATCCCGGCGCCGGAGTCCCTTCTATTTCGGCACGGACAGGGACCGCCTTGCGCCCTCGTTTCTCAAAACGAACCTGCAGTCTGGACGGCGAATACCCCACAAAAGTGGTTCCCGTCGGATGGTCGATGTTTTCGACATCGACTTCATACACCGCAACGCCGGGCTTCCCGCCGCGCGCGTCGACCTGGTAACGGAGCTGGTCGGTATTCAGGTTACGGAGCGACGCGCGACTGCCCTGCAGCCGAACATTGATCGTGTCCGAACTCTGGTCCGTGATGACGAGGCCTTCCTCCACGCCGACCAATTCCACATCGACGTCGAAGGACTCGAGATGGGAGGTCGTGCCCTGGGCAACGGCCCAAATGAAGACACTGATCGCGAGCGCCAGCACGAGCACGCCGGGACGCAAATTCTGATACCGAGAGGCCGCCATCGGTCGCTCGTCTCCTTCAGCTCTCGTTCCGCGATCCCAACCTTGGTCCTAGTTAGGTACTCGCTAGGTCCTGCTTAGATTTGGGTCGGTCGGTCCGAATTAAGTGGGGGGAATGCCGTTCACTAGCTCGCCGTAGCCTGGTCCTTATCGTGGCCTTCCGCCAGTTCAAGCCGTCCAGTCATTTCCGAGGCTTCCGGGAGTTCCTTGCGCTCGCCGCCGAGCACGTCGCGGAGCACCACACGAAGCCGCGGGGCATCTAGGCCTTGAAGCATCTCGCCGCCCAGAACAACGGAGATCTTCGAAGTCTCTTCGGAGACGACCACAACGAGGGCGTCGGTTTCTTCTGTAATCCCAACCGCAGCGCGATGCCGCGTGCCGAGTCCTTCCGGCAAATCCGTGCGCAGGGTCAAAGGCAGAATCCCGCCTGCCGAAGCCACTTTGCCTTCCGAGATCACCACGGCGCCGTCATGCAAGGGCGACGAGGGCTGGAAGATGCTGGTCAGCAACTCTTTCGACATCGTCGCGTCCACGGGCACGCCCGCCTCGATCAGATCGCCCAGATTGCTCTCGCGTTCGAGCACGATGAGCGCGCCATGCCGCTGCTGGGAAAGGGTCCCCGCGGCACGCACGACCTCCTCGACCAGAAGCAGTTCGCGCTCGGTCGAGAAGGAAGGAAAGAAGCCGCGTCCCACGCGAGCCAGGGCTCGGCGGATATCGTTCTGGAAGAGAATCACGATGATCAAGACCGCGAAGTCGAGAAAGCGCTCGAGGATCATGCCGAGCGCCGCGAGCTGAAAAAGTTCAGACGCAAGCGACAGAGCGATGAGGACGATTAGGCCGACGAGAATCTGGATCGCCCGGGTGCCGCGAATCAGCAGCAAGAGCCAGTAGATTCCGGCGGTCACGAGTAGGATATCAACCGTGTCGCGGATGGGATCGAAGCGGGAGTCAAAAAACTCCGCGAGATCGGTCCCGAAATTCCACAACACCTCGATCACTGCATTCCTCCAGAGAACGATTTACCGTTCGTCTCGTATGTTTGCCCCATTCTGAATCGGCCCATCAGCGTCGATCCTGAGTGGAACTTTCTAGCCGGGCCTCAAGCCCGGCCTCTAACCCGGCTTCTAACCCGGCATAGGCTCCGGATCGGGAATATTCCCGCCTGCCAGATCCTCGTCACCGTCGCGTCCGCCCTGTGATCCCGAGCTCGGCGCATGCAGCGTCGAAGATCCCGCATCCGAAGCCTCCATCGCCGGCAGCTCTTCTCCGCGGAGGAGAATCGCCAGCATCGGCCCATCAAGCGTCTCCCGCTCGAGCAGCGCCTCCGCAATCGCGTTCAGAGTCTTCCGATTGTCTTCGAGTAGCTTCCGAGCCTCGGTGTACTGGCCGCCCAGAATAGCCGAGACTTCCACATCGATCTCCCGCGCCTTCTGCTGGCTGTAGTCCGGCCGCGAACCGAGATCTCGGCCGAGGAAAACCTCGCCCTCATTTCCGCCATAGGCGACCGGCCCGAGCGCGTCGCTCATGCCGAATTCCGTCACCATCCGGCGCGCCCAGCTCGTTGCCTGCTGCAGATCGTTCGACGCGCCCGTCGTGAACTGGTTGAACACCAGATCCTCCGCGGCGCGACCGCCCATGGCGTACCGAATCACAGCGTAGATCTGCTCCTTCGAATAGTTCAGCCGATCCTCTTCCGGCAGCGTCTGAGTAAGACCCAAAGCCATGCCACGCGGAATGATCGTCACCTTATGCACAGGATCCGAATGCTCCGGCGTGAGCATCGCAACGAGCGCATGCCCCGCTTCGTGAAAGGCCGTAATACGCTTGTCCTCGTCGGACATGATCATGCTGCGGCGCTCGGCGCCCATCAGGACCTTGTCCTTCGCGTTCTCGAAATCCAGATACCCCACACGCGTTGCATTACGACGTGCAGCGAGCAGCGCGGCTTCGTTCACGAGGTTCTGAAGATCCGCACCGACCATGCCGGGCGTGCCTCTTGCCTGAAGCTCGAGATCCACATCATCCGCCAACGGAACACGCCGCGTATGAATCTTGAGAATCTCAAGCCGACCGCGCAGATCCGGCCGCGGTACAACGACGCGCCGATCGAAACGACCGGGTCGCAGCAGCGCCGGGTCGAGCACGTCCGGGCGATTCGTCGCGGCAATCAGGATCACGCCCTCATTGGCCTCGAAGCCGTCCATCTCAACCAGCAACTGGTTCAACGTCTGTTCACGTTCATCGTGCCCACCACCCATGCCGGCGCCACGGTGGCGACCGACGGCGTCGATCTCGTCGATGAAGATGATGCAGGGTGCTTGTTTCTTGCCCTGGGCGAAGAGATCGCGCACGCGGGATGCACCCACGCCGACGAACATCTCCACAAAATCACTGCCCGAAATCGAGAAGAACGGGACACCCGCTTCGCCCGCGACAGCACGTGCCAGAAGGGTCTTGCCGGTACCGGGCGGACCCACGAGCAAGACGCCCTTAGGAATGCGCCCGCCGAGTCGCGTGAACTTCTTCGGCTCGCGGAGAAACTCGACGATCTCTTCGAGCTCCATCTTGGATTCTTCGATACCGGCCACGTCCTTGAAGGAGACCGAGGATTGATTCTCTGTCAGTAGGCGGGCCTTCGATTTGCCGAAGCTCATCGCCTTGCCACCACCACTCTGCATCTGGCGAATGAAAAAGATCCATAGGCCGATGAACAGAACGAGCGGGAACCACATGATCAAGACTTGGCGCCAGAAGCTGCCCTCATCGCGAGGCTTGATCGTCGTCTCGATCCCTCTGTCTTTAAATTCCGCGAGGAAATCGCTCGTGATGGCAGTCGGCGCGACGTAGGTCGTGAATTTACGACCGTCCGCATACTTGCCTTCGATATTGCCCTCTTCGATCGTGACCGAAGCGACCTGGCTGGTCGTCACCTGCTCCATGAATTCACTGAAAGCGATATCCGGCGGTGGTGCCTCCGTCTGCTTCAAGGTCGTAAAAAGAAGGAGCATGACCACCAGGATCACGACCCACAGGGCCAAGTTTTTGTAGAACTGCTGATTCACTCTCTTGAACTCCGATCGCCGGATGGGTTTTGGGCGCGCGCTTAGGCCAGTATTTCAACCGGCCCGTCATCATCTATCGATACGGAACGGCGCCCAACAAGGGCCTCGGTCCGACAAATCTCTTTTTTATCCTGCTCTTATCCTGCTTCTTGCCCGCGGTCCTGCCCGCGGTTTTGGCCTCTGATCTTGCCGTCCTGCTCCAATCTCTGGAACTTCAGACCCTGAAGCGACCCGCCGGGTTCGCTCCATTTTCGTTCTTTATCGACGCTAAGTCAGCGCCTGACTTCTAGATCGGGTCAGCGGTTTCGTGAAAACCGAGAATCCGTTCAAACTTGCCCATCTATCGTAGCATCCACATTCGGGTCGATCCCGTTCTGAGCGGTTTCGCGCTTCAGTTCGAAGTGTTCATCGATTCGCCGGAGTGAATACCCCCCGGGCAGCTGCCATCTCCGATCCCGGCCGACTGTTCTTCCCTGCACCAAGACCCCATGTACCCGAGCCAAATGCGCCCGGGATACGTCCCGCCCGAGGCCCGCAGAGACGAGCGCCTTCCGGACCAATCGCCGAGCGAGCGCCTCGGGCAGCTCATCCCAACCATCGATCGCAAAGCGAATACCGCGGTCTGAAATTTCGAGACGGTCCTTGGCCGCCTCCTCCACTTGAGATTCGATCCATTCGGAATCCCTTCTTTGTGCTTCGGCGAGATTGGACAAGGTCCTGAGGACCTGCGGGTTGAAAGTGTCCGCGAGGGCCGGAAGAAGGGAGTGCCTAAGCTGATTTCGGGTAAAACTCGGATCTCGATTAGAGGCATCCTCCCGCCAAACGAGCTGGCGCGCGGCAGCCCATTTCGCGATTTCCGCCGGCAACACCTCAAGCAGCGGCCTCAACCAGCGCCCATCCGCGCTCCTGGGCGCGATCCCGGCCAACCCATCGGGCCCCGTGCCGCGAAGAATCCGCATCATGACCGTCTCGGCCTGATCCCCCGCATGATGCGCCGTCGCGATCGCCGTGCAGCTCGTTTCCTCAGCCATCTCAAGCAGAGCCGCTCGGCGCAGATCTCGAGCCGCCTCTTCAAGGGTCGGCCGCGTGCGACTCACATGCTCCGCGCGCTCGGCTTGCACATCGACTCGCCGTGAAACGAAAACTAGCTCCCGCACCCGCGCCAATTCCGCCACATGCGCCGCGTCCGCGTCCGCTTCGGCCCCCCGGAGCCCATGATGCACGTGGGCGACAACGAGCTTCAAGCCGAGCGATGGCGCGAGCCTACCGAGTAGATCGAGGAGAACGACCGAATCCTGCCCTCCGGAGACGGCGACGAGAAGCCTCCCGGGATGCACGTCCAGCTTCTCAAGCGCGCGCTGACACTCTTTGTCCAACATGGTTAGACGATACCGCTCGCCGCCCCGCTCAGCCGCCCGGCTGGCGCGCATGATGTGCGCGGGTACTCTCGGCGATCCCAATGCCCTCCTCGGACGACCAGAACCCAAGCGCCGCTTCCCCGACGGCGCCGCCGACTCCGCTCCCGCTCGCCGAGAGCAAGCTCGGCGACCTTCCGAGCGCCCCGCACGCGAACGATTGGCTACCCCATTGGGCTGCGCGGCGGCCGAACGCTCTGGCCTGGAAGGACGCGCAACAGACCTGCGATTTTGCGAGTGCCGAACGGCGCGTGGGCAGCCTCGCGGGATGGCTTGCCGAGAGCGGCGTGGGCAAAGGTGACCGAGTCGCCCTTTGGCTCGGCAATCGCGGTGCCACCCTCGAATCACTTTTCGCCGCAGCCCGGATCGGCGCGATTGCCCTCCCGATCAATAGCCGCTTAACGCCCGCAGAAGTCGCGTTCCAGCTGGACGATTCAACACCCGCCGTGCTCTTCGTCGAGGAAAAATGGCGTAAAGCGGCGGAGGCCGCGCTGCACATGATGCGCGAAAAGAAGCCACTCCTACTCCCGGTAGGCACGGCTGGAGCGGTCGGAGCCGCCGGCGAGTTCGACGGCTACGAGCGGACGCTCGAAGCGTCGAAACCGATCGACGCAGTCGCGGGTATGGGCGCGGATGATCCGATGATCCTCATGTACACGTCGGGGACGACGGGGAAGCCCAAAGGGGCTCTCCTGCCCCATCGCAAGGCGATCTACAACGCACTCAACGCCCAACGCTATTTCGAGATTCAGCAGGAGGACAGAGTATTAGTCGTCGCGCCGCTCTTTCACTCTCTAGGCCTGCAGATCCTCGCACTCCCTGCCCTGCACTCGGGCGCGGGCCTCATTATCCAGGACGGCTTCGACGCCACGCGCGTATGGAAAACAATCGAAGAGGAACGCGTCACGTATTTCGGAGGCGTTCCCACAATGCATCAGCGTCTGCTAGCAACGCTAGACGAGGGCGAACCGCTCGCCGCTCCCCCTGAATGCCTGCGCTTCGCCTTCACCGCCGGTGCTGCCGCTCCGCCCGAACTGATTCGCGCCTTCGATCGGCACGGACTCATGCTGAAACAGGGCTATGGCCAAACGGAGACCTCGATGCTCACTTGTCTCAGCGGTGAACACGCTTTAGAGAAGGCGGGGAGCGTCGGCCGACCCGTGCATCACGCCGAGCTTCGCCTGGTCGATCCCGCAAAGGCCGAAGGGCCTGTCGAGCGTTGGCGCGATGTCGCGATCGGCGACGTGGGCGAGATCGTTGTGCGGGGGCCGATCACGATGCTTGGGTATTGGAAGCGGCCCGAGGCGACGCATGAGACGCTGCGCGAGGGATGGGTGCGCACGGGCGATCTCGCGACGCGCGATGACGAGTTCGACATCACCCTCGTAGGTCGTGCGCGGGAGATGTTCATTTCAGGCGGCGAGAACGTCTATCCCGCCGAGATCGAAGCCACCCTCGTTGAATATCCGGACATCGACGAAGCCGCTGTCGTCGCCGTCGCCGATTCCGAATGGGGCGAAGTCGGCCGCGCGCATTTGGTCTTGCGCGCCGGCCTCGCGCAGGACGCGTTCAGCCCCGAAGCGCTCCGCACCTGGCTTGAAGAAAGGCTCGCGCGATTCAAGATCCCGCGTACCTTCTCAATCAAAACCGAACTCCCGCGTACCGCGAGCGGCAAAGTCCAGAAGCATCTCCTGCCGCCGACCTAAATCCCGAGATCGATCCCGAAATCGACCCCGACCTAGACCCTAGACCTAAACCCGACCTAGACCCGACCTAGAGATTGCCCACGTCGCGCTCAAGCAGATGCGCAAAACGCGCCTTCGCCTCGGCGCGCCGCTCGGGAAGATGCTCGCTCGGCCAGCCCGTCGTCGTCGGCTCGGTATTTTTCAGCACCGACCGTGCGATCGTGGTCATATGCACTTCGGTCGGTCCATCCGCCAAACCAAGCGCCGCGCCGCCGAGCCACATTGCCGCGATTGGCATTTCATTCGACACGCCCAGCGCCCCGTGCAGCTTCATTGCGCGATACGCCACTTCCGTATAGATCTTCGGCGTGGCCACCTTCACCATCGCGATTTCCGTCCGCGCCGCCGAACCACCGACTTGATCGACCGTCCACGCCGCGTGAAGAACCAACAAACGAAATTGCTGTAGCTCGAGATACGTCGTGCCCAGCATCTCCTGCACGGACTGCTTATCCGCAAGGCGCGAGCCCTTCGTTTCCCGACTGATCGCACGCTCCGCCATCATATCCAGCAGCCGCGCCACCGCGCCCACCGTGCGCATCGCATGATGAAGCCGCCCGCCGCCGAGGCGTGTCTGTGCAATCTTGAAAGCCTGCCCCGCACCGCCGAGCAGATTCTCCTTCGGCACGCGCACCTTGTTGTACCGAACATAAGCATGGCCGCCGTGCCCAGGCGGTTCATACGCCATCCCCGTATTGCGAATGATCTCAAGCCCGGGCGTATCCGTCGGCACAAGGAACATCGACGCACCCTGATAGATCGGCACATCCGGGTTGGTCACGACCATCACGATCACAAATTTCGCCCAGCGCAGACTCGACGAAAACCATTTCTCGCCGTCGATGATCCAATCATCGCCGTCCTGCGTAGCGCTGCACTCGAATACATTCGGGTCCGCGCCCCCCTGCGGCTCGGTCATCGAATAACACGACGAGATCTTCCCATCGAGCAAGGGCGCGAGATACTCCTCTTTCTGCGCGTCCGATCCGTAGTGAGCGATGATCTCCGCATTTCCTGAGTCCGGCGCCTGACATCCGAAGAGACTCGACGCCCAACCCGAGCGGCCGAGGATCTCGTTCATCAAGGCGAGCTTCGTTTGGCCGTATCCGAGGCCGCCCATATCCGGGCCGAGATGACAAGCCCAAAGCCCGCGATCTTTTACCTTGTTCTGAAGCGGACGACTGACTTCTTCATGAACGGGATGAGTCTTGTCGTAGATCCCTTCCTCGCCTCCAAAGGCAAGATCGAGCGGAACCGCTTCGGTTTCCACGAAATTTCGGATCCAATCGAGATGGTCCTGGAATTCGGGTTCAACGCTGAAATCGATGGGCATGGGGCTCCTCGGTAAAACGACGGCGCGCGCAGACGCGGCGGCAATGGGTTGACCCTTGATACGAAGGTCGTAGCTTGGTGTCAAACGGGGAGGCGCCCTCGCATTCAAGTCGAGGCGAGTTTATCCGCTGGCGCGCTCCCCTCACGTTCCCCCTAGGATCCGCGAAACGAGGCCTTCCGAACAAATGCCCGCACTGACTTCTGCCGACCCGACCCAGAAATTTCGTCTAGACGGCAAAGTTGCCCTCGTGACGGGCGGCAGCCGGGGGCTCGGCAAAGAGATGATCCTCGCCTTCGCCCGCGCCGGCGCAGATGTCGTGATCGCGAGCCGAAAGCTCGAGGGCTGCGAGACGCTTGCTGCCGAAGTGGAAAAAGAAACGGGACAGCGCGCCCTCGCCGTCGGATGCCATGTCGGCAGCTTCGCCGCCTGCGACGAACTCGCTGCCAAAGCGCTCGATCATTTTGGCAAGGTCGACGTTCTGGTCAACAATGCCGGCATGTCGCCGCTCTATCCGAGCCCCGTCGAAATTTCAGAAGAGCTCTTCGACAAAGTAATCGGCGTGAATCTTAAAGGCGCCTTCCGACTGACTGCAGTGCTTGGCAAGGCCATGTTCGAAGGCGATGGAGGTTCGATCATCGGCGTAAGCAGCACGGCCGCATCCCAATGTTCCGCTGGTGAGCTTCCCTACGGCGCTGCGAAAGCTGCCCTCCATAACATCACGGAGAGCTTCGCACGCGTCTACGCTCCCAAGGTCCGCGTGAACTGCATCATGCCCGGTCCCTTCATGACGGATATCAGCAAGGCGTGGACACCGGCCATGATCGAAGGCCTCGGCAAGATGATCCCCCTCGGTCGAGGCGGCGAACCGGAAGAGATCGTCGGCGCAGCGCTCTACCTCGCCAGCGACGCTTCGAGCTATGCCACCGGGACGATCCTCAAGCTCGACGGCGGCATGGTTTACGGACATGGCTAGGCGAGCCTCGGCTTGATCCAGCTGATCCGCGGCGATCGCCAGTTCGCGCGCGCCAGAACTCGGCGACCGACGGCCGGATCGAGCGCCTGCGTGCGGTTTTCGGTATCGGTCTCGGGCCTGCTCCTATTCGCGCTTGCACTGCTCATGGGTTGCAACGAGGTGCCGGATGCTTCGCCGGAGGCCTCAGGCAGCGCCGCTCAACCGGCCGCCCCGCACGCGGCGACGAGGGAGCCGGGCCCCGCGGCATATCCTCTTCCTCCCACGAACCGCGTACTTTTCTTCGGCGATCTCCATGTCCATTCAGGATGGTCAATCGATGCCTGGGCCTCGGGCGTGCGCGCCAACCCGAGCGACGCCTATCGCTATGCGCGCGGGGAAGCGGTCGGACATCCCTCGGGCGCCGCGATGCAGATGCTCGGACCGCCTCTTGATTTCATGGCGGTCACGGATCATTCCGAATACCTCGGCGTCACTCTCGCGACCCAGCAGCAGAATCATCCTCTCCGTCGCCAGGCGCTGATTCAAACTTGGATTGGCCCCGACCGGGAAAACGCGCAGCGCGCCTGGGCCCGCATCCGCAACACCTTCTACGCCCGCGTCGCGCTACCCGCGCTCGTGAGCGATGAAGTCTTGCAACCAGCATGGAAGGCAATGATCGCCGACGCGAATCAGCATTATGTCCCCGGCGAGTTCACGACGCTGATCGGATTCGAATACAGCCCGAATCCCCAGGGCCAGAATTTGCACAGGAATGTCCTGTTCCGAGGTGACAGTGTGCCGACGCGGCCCTTCTCCTCGATGGATTCGCTCGAGCCCGAAGCGCTTTGGGCGTGGATGGACCAGGCGCGTGCGACAGGCGACGATGTGCTCGCCATCCCGCATAACGCCAATGGCAGCAACGGACTGATGTTCGCTCGCAAGCAGAGCAGTGGACGCCCGATCGATGCGCGCTGGGCCGAGCGCAGACGGCGTAACGAGCCGCTCGCGGAAGTGTTTCAGATCAAGGGGCAAAGCGAGACCGCGCCACCGCTCTCGCCGGAAGACGAATGGGCCGGGTTCGAGTATATCCCCTGGCGCACGGCCGACCCGAATCTGCCGAGCCAGACGAGCGGAAGCTATCTGCGGGATGCGCTCAAGACGGGACTCGAAATCGAAGCCGCGATCGGTGTGAATCCGTATGCGCTCGGTGCGGTGGGCTCGACCGACGGACATAACGCCACGAGCCCCTTCGAAGAGCGGAACTATTCAGGGAAGCTGGGAGCAACGGACGGGACGCCCAAAACGCGACTCGCTTTGAACGCGCCGAATGCGGACGGCAGCCCCACGCGCATCCGCATGCCGGCCACCTGGGGCGCCGCGGGCATCGCGGGGATCTGGGCAGAGCGAAATAATCGCGGCGCGCTCTTTGACGCGCTTCGGCGCCGCGAAACCTTCGCCACGAGCGGGCCCCGCATTCGAGTGCGGATGTTCGGCGGCTGGGATTTCGAACCCGCAGATGCGACGGGCGATTTTGCTGCGATCGGATATGCGCGCGGCATCGCGATGGGCGGCGAGCTTACGCGGCCTTCGACCTCAGTCGACGCGGTGCCGAGCTTTCTTGTCTCGGCGCAACAGGATCCGTCCGGAGCGCGGCTGGAACGGATCCAGATCATCAAGGGTTGGCTCGAAAATGGCGTCGCCCGCGAGCGCGTCTTCGATGTGGCCTGCGGCGATGGCAGCGCGCCCGATCCGGACTCCGCCCGCTGTCCCCACTCGGCGCCCTCCCCCGACCTTGCCGAATGTGCCCCCTCGACCGAACTCGCAGCGTCCGAGCTCTCGACGGCGTGGCGCGACCCCGATCACTATCCGAAGGCGGCGAGCTTCTACTACGCACGCGTATTGGAGGTGCCGACCTGCCGCTGGAGCACCTGGGACGCCAATCGACTGGGCATCAAACCGCTCACAGGCCTCGCCGCCACGATCCAGGAGCGCGCCGTGACCTCGTCCATCTGGATCCCCGCGCAAATTGCACCTTCCCAAAATGCACCTTCCCGATAGGTCGCGCATCGCTTTCTGGGGCGCGATACTCCGAGGTCACACATCCCACGAGGAGCAACCATGTTCGATCTTAAAATCATCGGCGGCACGATCGTAGACGGCACAGGCGAAGCACGATTCATCGGCGACGTCGCCGTGCTAGACGGCGTGATCGTCGAAGTGGGCGGCAAGATCGAGGGCGAAGCGCGAGAGACGCTGGACGCGCAGGGACTTCTTGTAACGCCGGGCTTCGTCGATATCCACACGCACTACGACGGCCAGGCCACTTGGGACTCGCTCCTCGATCCCTCCGCGAGCCATGGCGTCACGACCGTCGTCGCGGGGAACTGCGGCGTGGGCTTCGCGCCCGTTCGACCCGGCGGCCAGAAGCGGCTCATCGAAATGATGGAAGGCGTGGAAGATATTCCCGGGACGGCGCTCTACGAAGGGATTCAGTGGGACTGGGAGACCTTCCCCCAGTATCTCGACGCGCTCGACCGGCGCGAGTACGCGATGGATATCGCTGCTTTCGTGCCCCATGCGCCAATCCGACTTTACGTCATGGGCGACCGTGGCGAACGCAACGAAACAGCGACGCCTGAGGACATCGCGGAGATGGCCGAGCACGTCCGCGACGCAATCAAGGCGGGCGCGGTCGGCTTCTCGACGTCGCGCTCTTTGAATCACAAGACGCTCGATGGTGAACTCGTCGCTGGGACGTTTGCTGGCCAGGAGGAGCTCGAGGGACTGGCAAATGCAATGCTCGAAGGCGGCGGCGGCCTGTTTGAGGTCGTGCCGCAGGGCGAGACGGGCGACGACGAAGCGCTGATCCTGAGCGAGATCGAATTGATGAGCCGCATTTCGAAGGCGACGGGGGCCGAGGTTTCGTTCTTGATGGTGCAGTCAGGCGGCGCTCCGAACCTTTGGCGCAAGCAGATGGATGCAGCGGCGGCGGCGAACGCTTCGGGCGCGAAGCTGATGCCGCAGGTCGGTGGGCGACCGGGCGGGATGTTGATCGGATTGTCTAGCTACCACGGGTTCATGCGGCGGCCGACTTTTCGCCGCCTCGAAGCCGAATTCGCGGGCGATGCGCTCGTGGAAGCACTTCGCGATCCCGAGAATCGCGCGGCGATCCTGGCGGAGAAGGATGAGCCTTTGAAGGCTTCGGAGCAGTTCGGTGCCATGACGGAGGCGATGGCCTTTCTCTTTCCAGCGATGTACCCGCTTGGCAATCCCCCGAACTACGAGCAGACGTCGGATCAGTCGATTGCGGGCATCGCCGAATCGACCGGTAAGGACGCGTGGGAGGTTCATTACGACCTCCTCGTCTCGGGCGAATGGGTGCTCGGCGCGTTTACGAACTATGCGGAGGCGTCGCAGGAACCTCTGCGGGCCATGATCGAGGATCCTTCGACGATCCTTGGGCTCTCGGATGGCGGCGCGCACGTGAAGATGATCTGCGACGCGTCGGTGCCGACCTATATGCTCACGCATTGGGTGCGGGACCGGGAGCGCGGCGAGCGACTTGAGCTTGAGGCGGTCGTGCAGAAGCAATGCTCCGCCACGGCACGCGTCGTTGGGATGCATGATCGCGGCACGATCAAGGTTGGACAGAAAGCGGATCTGAATGTGATTGACTTTGAGGGGCTCACTCTGCACGCCCCGCGCTCAGTCAATGACCTGCCGGCCGGCGGCGCGCGGATTTTACAGGACGCGTCGGGCTATCGCGCGACGATTGTGAGTGGGGTTGTGACTCGGCGGAATGATCAGGATACGGGAGCGCGGCCGGGACGGTTGGTGCGGTCGGCGGCGGGGTGAGCACCCGAAGTCCGGTGAGTCGGAGATGCGTCGTGAGCGTGGATACCCGCAGCAAGGATATCTCCTAACGCTTCTTGTTCGTACTCGATGCAGAGATCGGAAGACCAAGGCCTGATCGATACAGCTTCTTCCCGCATGGCCCATCGCTGATCGCCTACCGCCCAGACACAGACCCAATCAGAATTATCCGAATCGCCCGCGGCTCAATGGATTGGGCGCGAATCAAACCTCTTGAATAGGCTCGAATCTGCGTTCGGTGAATGATTTTCCGGCGGCCGGCGCGCGGCTTCTGCAGGATGCGTCGGGCTATCGCGCGACGATCGTAAGCGGGGTCGTGACTCGGCGGAATGATCAGGATACGGGGGCTCGACCGGGACGGTTGGTGCGATCGGGACAGCGAGCATAACGGCGCGACCAAGACGAACTACACTAGCGACATCAACGATCGGAGCAATCACAATGAAGATCAGCGAAACAAGAGGCACCCTCACGACGGAAGCCATCCAAACTATGTTGGATGCGGCGATTGCGCGAGCGAAAGAGCTCGACATCAAAGTGCACATCTCCATCATGGACTCGGCCGCGGATCTCGCGGGATGGATCACATGCGAAGGCGCCCCGAGAATCGCGGCGACAACGGCACATCGCAAATCCTTCACGGCAGTCAACACGGGAATGCCGACCTCGGCATGGAAGATATACACAGCGAGCGTGCCCGACGAAGAGCGAAAGATCGTCGAGAGTATAGAGGGCTACATCTCCGCAGACGGAGGCGTTCCGATCATCGAAAACGGAATCCTACTGGGCGGGATCGGGGTCTCTGGTGCGAGCCAGGAAGCCGATGAAGATGTGGCTCAAACGGCGGTTCGTGCGCTGGGAGTGAACACATAACCCTGGCGAGTCGTCTCGGATGGGCAGGCGAGAAGCGGTCCAGGTTTTAATCGCCTGCCTCGGCGATGACGTCCCGTCCAAATAGTTCAATCCGCTCGACACGCTGCTCGATCGTGAGCGTCGCCGCTTCTTCGAAATGCCAAGGCGGAGCGAAAACATGAGTGACTCCCAACGCCTCGAGCTCGGGCAGCTGTGCCGCGTCGAGTGCATCGCCGGGCGTCCAGTACACTTCATAGTTGGACGAGTCGAGCCCGTGCTCGTTCCGAATCCTGTGAATCGTCTTGAGTTTCGCATCGAGCAAACCCGGCGTCGACAGACTCATCGGCGGAATCCAACCATCCCCAATGCGCGCAGCGCGACTGAGCGCGGCTTCGCTCTCGCCGCTGCACAAAATTGGGATCGGCTCTTCGAGCGCGAGGCCGATTCGCACGCCGGAACTCTCGTAGAACTCCCCATGATGCTCGATGCTCTCGCCGGTCCAGAGCTTCCGCATCAGCGCGATCATCTCTTCCGCGCGTGCGCCGCGCCGCTCGAAAGCCTGCCCCGTCATGGCAAACTCCTCGCGCATCCAGCCCACACCGAAACCGAGTGAAATTCGAGAACCCGTCATTCGGTCCAGGGTCGCCAGAGACTTCGCGGTCGAATAAGGATCGCGCGCCGGTAAAACGTAGACGGCTTGCAGGAGGCGAATCCGCTCGGTGACTGCCGCCATCATCGCGCTCGCTACCCAAACGTCGGGGAACTCATCCTCTTCGGCCCAGGGCCGACTCCCGTCTGGCGTGTAGGGAAACAGAGACCCGATCGTTGATGGCTGTGCGACCCGATCTGAGAGGGCAAGCGCTGCGAAGCCCGCCTGCTCGCTCGCCCTCGCGACATCCTGGTACTGGTCCAGTGGCACGCGAAATAGGGGGCAGACAAACTTCATGCGCTCGGCTTCCCTTCGCGCTCAACCCTCATTGAATTCACCCGCATCCGCATCCGAAAGGCGATGCCCGCCGTCCACGAGAATCTGTGTAATCTCGATGGTCGACGTCACACTGCTATTCAAATCGAGGAGAAAGAGCAAATCCTCCCAGGGATTGGCTAAGAGCACGCTGCGAAAGAATACCTCATCACCGGGCCTCGATGCGCCTAACGGCGCGGGAAAGCGGTTATGAAGATCGTCGAGGGAGAGCTCAGTGTCGATCGCAAATCCGATCATGGGTCGGGCGAGGTGCTGATCCCGGACGAGTTCGAGCTTCGGCTTTCGGACCACTCCCGAATCCAGCGCGCCCGCTTCGCGCTCTGCAGCGGTCGTCGGCACAACGAAGCAGATCTCTGAATTTTTGTCATAGGGCAGGACCCCTGTCGGCGAGGTCTTGCCCGCAAGATCCCGCAGGCCGGCATGCCAGTCCGGAATCGGATTGGCGCCGGCGGGCAGATTCAATCCGAGATGATCGACGCCGCTTATCGCGCCTGCCAAGATTTCCCGAATGGCCGTCAGATCCTGAGCCATCGCCGGCGTTCCTGGCGCAATTGTATGCCTCGTTCCGACTGCATGCGCGCCAGTGCGTGTACGCGCCGGCGAGTCGGCCTCGGATTCGCCTGCTCTCGGCTCGAAGGAAAAACCCAGGGGCTCTGAACGTCCCCCGTTCACGCAACACAGTCGCACACCCCCGCCCTCGACGAGACTGATTTCGAAATCAGGACTCGAATTCGGCGGGCGCCGACCGCCCAGGCGGAACACCTCGCTGCTCCGCTCGAATTGCAGATCGATCAAACGCCCGAGCTCCGTGAGGAATTCGGCGGCCCCTTCCACGCGGGGAAGCTCAAGGCGGATCGTCGCGGCCTCGTGACTCATACGTGTCTCATGCGTGACTCATGCGTGACTCATGCGTGACTCATGCGTGACTCATGTTATTTGGATCTCGCTGGGAACTCGACGGGCAATCGGAGCCAGCCTCGAACGTACTCGGTCCGTGCGAACTGCGCTTCCTCTCGCATAACTGCGTATTCAGGAATCGCCGTCAGAAACTCCTCGAGCGCCACCCGCGCTTCCAGGAGGGCCAGCCGTTTTCCCAAACACATATGAACCCCATAGCCGAAAGCAAGGGTTCGAGGCGCTTTGCGATCGAGATCGAAGCGATCGGGATTAGCGAATTCGCGCGGATCCCTATTCGCGGAGGCGAACAGAAAACAAACCCGCGCGCCTCGCTCTATGCGCATTCCATGCATTTCGAAGGGGTCGAGGACGGTTCGCCCCTGAAACTGCGTCGGCGTATCGATGCGAAGCGTCTCGTTAAAAGCGGGTAGGACGAGCGATCGGTCCCGCACGACTCGCGTTCGCGAATCCGGCGCGCGCTCGAGGCGATCGAGTGTACCCGCCAACGCTTTGGGAAACGTATCCGCCGCCGCAATCAAGAGATTCACGACGGCGTAAACGATCTCCTCGTCGGTGAGGGGGCGTTCCTCTATGCGCGCCTCGAGCAGCGCCGAGAGGATTCCGCTCGCCCGTCGAGGATCTGTCCGCACGTCGGCCACGCATTGCCCTGCCCAGGCAAAAAGCTCTGCCGCCGCTTCGGCCGCTTTTTCGGTTTCGCCGCGATGCCCCGGCCTACGGTGAAAGAATGCGTTGATGCGATCCGGCAGTGCGCCTGCGTACTCCGTCGTCAGGCCGACGACCCGACACGCCATATGACACGAGATCCGCGCTCCGAGATCCTGCGCGACATCAAGCCGGCCGCGCTGCAGCGCCTCGGCGATCGCGCTCTTGGCAATCTTACGGATCTCGCTTTCCCAGACCGCAATCGTTGCGGGTCGGAAATGACGGCTTAACAACGAACGCATCTGAGTATGCCGCGGCGGATCCATCTGGCTCGGCATCATCGGGTTGGCCTCGGCTCCGAGCAGGAGTTGGGACGGCGTGATGCCGCCGGCCACCGAAAGATGTCCGTTGCGGGTCGCCGTCCACACATCTTCAAATCGCGACAGGAACCATGCACCAGCATCGCCCTCTTGCGACTCGTTCTCGCGGTCTACGAACCGGTGCAAGGGGTCTTCCTCGCGTAGGCGCTGGTAGCACGGATAGGGATCATCCAGGAACGCATCGCAATAGGGATCGAAATCGATCACGAATTCAGCTCCGGCAAGACGCCCTCGACAAAGGTCCGTTCCTCGGCGCGTTCGGTGAACCGCCAACCCAGAGCGCCCTTTTCCAGCCGATCGTAATAAATCCCCCCGCAGATCAGATTCTCGCCCTCCGGGTCTTCGCCCATCCGATTGACGTTGACCGTGTACACCCGGGCCCTTGCACGCTTGCCGTCGAGTTCGATCACGATATTCGTCACCAGATGCTGCATCAGCGGGATCGGTTCGAGCACTTCGATCAGCCAATCCCGAAGCTCCGGTTGATATGGACCGGCGGGGCCCCCGGCGCTCTCGTAGTCGAGTCTCGCGTCCGCCACGAAGCACTCGTCGAGCAGCGCCCAATCCTTGGTGTCGAGCGCCGTTGCGTAGCGGTGGATCAAATCGGTGATGGCCTGCTTCTCGATGAGTGCCTCAAGCGATGCCTCCATGATCAAGCTCTCCTATCTTGGATTCTGTTCTTGATGTTAGGCTAAATTTTGGGCAGCTTCGTTCAGTAGGCGATCGATGCCGTCGCGAAACTCGCTGTCAAAATTTCGGGCTTCGAGAGAGCGCTTATGTCGCGAGAGTTCTGGATATCGATCCCGATCGAGTGTCTCGAAGTCCATGTCCCAATAGCGATTGGCAGGCTGCCCGCTAGTCAAATTCGCCGCTTCGCTCTCCGAGCGCATTGCCTGCCACAGCGCTGATCCGATCGTGAACGAGTTGATCGAGGTGAACAAGCGCGCGGCCTGGGAGGACGAGAATCCCGATTCTCTCAGCGTCGAGAGTGCGACTTCCATCGCATCGAGCGCCGCAGCCTCCAGCGCCTTCGGCTTCAGAATCACGCGCACCAGACCTCCGTTTTCGAGGAGCAACCTTCGAAGCCCGTCCGAATACGCCCTGAGATAGCGCTGCCAGTTCGAGGAAGTCGCGGGAAAGAGCGCCTGCGCGAGGAGCCTCGATAAGACGGACGACAGAATGTCGTCCTTATCCTTGACGTGCCGATACAGCGCCATGGGGGTCACGCCGAAATCGCCCGCCAATCTCCGGAGCGTCACCGCTTCGACGCCCTCGGCTTGGACCAATTCCGCTGCAACCTCGATCACTCGGTCACGTGTAAGCGTTTGCCGCTTTTCCGAACGCCGTGCGGTCATGGACTCGTCCTGTCGCGCACACATGCGCATGGCTTCTGCCTTGCCTTATGCCTTCGCAATCAGAAGTCGGAACCGACCGCCTGTACGAACTCTTCGAGTGCTTTGATGCGCGCATCAACGCCGCTCCAGACTTTCCCGTCCTCGCGAATCCCCGTTTCCTCCGGCCCCAATTCTGCCCATGGAGCGGTGACCCAATAATAGTTTGCACCGAATGCCTTCCACCAATGGGCGTATTCGACGCATTCGTCGAGGGTCTCGGGAGGCATGCGGGCGCCTTTCGGTTTCTCGTAGCGCGGGTCCGCAAAATACACCGCGCCTTCGATGCCTATCTCGCTGGAGTCGCTGGGATCGCGACCGGCCGCACGAGCATGATCGGCGATGATCTCGAAATCTTGCCGCAAGCGGTCTTCCTCAAAATACGGGTAGTAGGGAAGCCAGCCATCCGCGAGGCGCCCGATTCGGCGGAGGACCGGCTTCGATTGCCCGCCCAGCCAAATCGGAATCGGACGCTGCGGAGGAAGGGGATTAATTCCCGCCGCAGTCACTCGGTGATGCTCGCCCTCAAAATCGACGAGCTCTTGGGTCCAGAGCGCGCGCATCAGGGGAATCTGCTCGTCCATGATCTTTCCACGCTTGGAGAAATCGACACCCAGGCCTTCGAATTCGACGTCGTTCCAGCCCGTCGCCAGAACCAGTCGGGTCCGCCCGCCCGTCAGGACGTCGACCTCGGCCGCTTGTTTAGCCAGCAAGACGGCTTGACGTTGAGGACTGATCAAGATGCCGGTGCTCAGTTCAAGGGTCTCGGTCAGCGCCGCGAGATAACCGAATAGCACCATAGGTTCGTGCCAAACCATATGGTGATCGTAGAGTGCCGGTTTGCCCTGGAAGGGCTTCCAGTCCGGCCGAACGCTCAAATCCGCGCCGAGCACGTGGTCGCCCACCGTGATGTAGCTGAAGCCGAGATCTTCGATCGCGGAGAGAAACGCGGCAAGCGCTCCCTTATCCTTCCCAATCAGATGTTCTGGCAGATTCGTTCCGAGCTTCACGACTCTCTCCTTGGCCTAATCGGGAACAGCACCATTTGGACCGGCTAAGTATACATGTATACTTGCTTGTGATCCGGGTCAAGCGAGAAGCCAAGCCATGCCAGCCCATTTACGAACCCGTCAAGAATCGGAGGCCCTGGAGGCGTATCGCCAGAGCGCCGAGCGGTTCGAATGGGACCTGCCCGAAACCTTCAACTTCGCCCGAAACGTCGTCGACCGATTCGCGATGGATCCGAATCGACCCGCCCTGCTCTATCGCGATGCACGAGACGTGACACATCATTTCAGCTTTCTTGAGATGAGTGAACGGATCCGACGTTTCGCGAATGCGCTCGAAACGCTGGGCATCGAATCCGGCGAGCCCGTGCTCGTGTTGTTGCCGCCGCTCCCGGAGTGGCAAGTCGCCGTCATCGGCGCGATGGCCGCCGGCGTGCTCGCGGTCCCGACCTCGATCGGCGTCCTGAGCCCGCATGAGGTCCACCACCGGGCTGCGCATAGCGGAGCGGTCGCGGTCGTGACGATAGGCGACTACACCGACCTGGTCGACGAGCTCTCTCCGCAATTACCGTCGCTTCGACATCGCATCCTCGTCCGCGAGGAATCTGCGGGCGAACAGCCGAAACCTGCGGGGTGGTTGGCCTTCGATACGCTGCTCGCGGAAGCGAATCCGGAGACTGCAGGTCGCCCGACGCGACTTGAGGACCCGGCACTCGTCTTCTACACCTCTGGCACGACGGGCCCTCCGAAGGCCGTCCTACACAGCCATGCCTATTGTTATGCAGCTGCGCGTCAGGCCGTCTATTGGCACGGGTTACGGGGTACGGACCGCTTCTGGCCAACGACGGGCTGGGCCAAGGCCGCCTTCGTCCCGTGGTCCTGCGGCGCCGAGATCGTTGTCACGCGTGAGCGTCCCGATCCACAGAGAACGCTCTCAGATCTCGAGAGTCTGGCGCCCGATATTTTCTGCGCGCCGCCGACGCAATACCGCATGATGGTCAAACAGGATCTATCGAGATTCAGCGCCCCCCGCCTGCGCGAATGCGTGGCGGCCGGCGAGCCGCTCAATCCGGAGGTGATCGAATCCTGGCACGCCGCCACCGGCCTCCGAATTCGAGATGGCTACGGGCAGAGCGAAGCGGGGCTGCTCGTCGCCAATCTCGTCGGTCTGCCCATGAAGCCCGGTTCGATGGGTCTCCCCTTGCCCGGATTCGAAATCGAGGCGATCAACGAAAAGGGGTCTGTGCGGGAAGTCGGCGAGGAAGGCGACCTCGCGGTCCGGCTGCCGGCGCCCGGACTCTTTTCGGAATATTGGCGGGATCCCGAGGCCACCGCGCGCGTGCGAATAGATGGCTGGTACCGGACGGGTGACCGGGCACGGCGGGATGCGGAAGGCTATTTCTGGTTCATGGGGCGCGCCGACGATGTGATCCTTTCGGGTAGCCACCGCATCGGCCCCTTCGACGTCGAAAGTCGCCTCCTCGAACATCCCGACGTCGTCGAGGCCGCTGCCGTCGCCGCGCCCGACGCCGACCTCGGACAAGTGGTCCTAGCCTTTGTTGTTTTACGCGGTCATCGCTCAACGGATGACACATTGACCGAAGAACTCCGAGCGCTCTTCCCCGAGAACGAAGCCATTCGGCGACCGAGCCGCTTCGAATTCGTCGATGCGCTCCCGAAAACCGCGACAGGAAAGATCCGGCGAGTGGATCTGAGACGCGAAGTTCAGAACGCTGCGAATCCAACACCACCCGAAAATCGCGTAAAGAACCACGCTGAGAACCAAACAAAAAGACACGAGGCATCATGAAACTCAGAAACGGTCAAGTCGCCGCGATTACCGGCGCCGGTAGCGGGATCGGCCGAGCACTCGCCCTAGCGTGCGCCCGGCGCGGCATACGGCTCGCCCTGGCCGACGTCGATTCTGATCGGCTCGAAGCGACCGCCGCGCTCACCCGCGCGGAGGGCGCCCGGACATCCAGTCGGATCGTCGACGTCACGGAGAGAGAGCAGATGCAGGAATTCGCATCGCAAACCCTGTCCGAGTTCGGTGCCTGCCACCTGCTCTTCAATAATGCTGGGGTTTTGATTCTCGGCGGAGCCGGCGAGGCGACGCCCCGTGATTGGGGCTGGGTCATGGACATCAACCTGCTTGGTGTCGTGCACGGCGTCGAGGCGTTCCTCCCGCATTTTCTCGAACGAGGCCGTGAAGCCCAGATCGTCAACACAGTCTCGCTTCGCGGCATGGTCCCAACCGTGCGTTCCGCCGTCTACTGCGCCTCGAAATTTGCAGCGCTCGGCTACAGCGAAGCGCTCGCCCTTGATCTGGAACCGCGCGGAGTCGGCGTCACCGCAATCTGCCCATGGGCCGTCCGTACAGAACTCATGGATCATCAAGAGGAACGACCCACCGGCGTATCGCGAATCTCGCAGGAATATATACGGGAGCTGGAAACGGCCGCGCGAACGGCAGAAATCGACGTCTGGATGACACCGGATCAGGTTGCTGAACTGAGCCTCGAAGGCATTGAGGCCAATGAGCTCTACGTGCTCACGCATCCGCTCTGTCGGTCTTTGATCGAGGAGCGCACGGAGGCCATGCTCGCTTCTCTCGATCGCCTAGCCGAGCGCCATCCGGAACTCCCGCGTTCCTGATCCCGCTCCGGAGCGGCCCAGTGGGCCCAATGAAAAAAGCGGGGTGTGTAGGTGGCTGAAACAGAAACGAATTTGGTAGCGGTGAGTGGACTTGAACCACCGACCTACGGCTTATGAAGCCGTCGCTCTAACCGACTGAGCTACACCGCCACAAATTCGAATCGGGGCAGGAGAGGATCCGGCCGGCCGAGACCCTAGCGCAGCTCGCCCGTAGTCCCATCCGTAGCCCCATCGTCTTCGGCATTTTTCGCGAGTCGCGAGAGAGCGGCTTCGAGGGCGGCCACTCGGCCCTTGAGATTCTGCAACTCTGCGGCAGGAAGGGCGGCGGCGGCGGCGCCCGCAGTCGTCGACGGGATGAGCTCGCCTCGGGCGAAGCGGCTGACCTTACCGGCCAGGTCGTCGAGGTCGGGAATGATCTCCCCGATGCTGCCGGAATGGACGAAAATCTCGCGCAGCGGCTCGGCCGAGCGGCCCTGAGAGATCGGAACGCACTGCACATCGAGGCTCGCGCCCTGACCGAATCGTGTAAACGAGCCGAAGAGCACGAAATCTGCGCCGGCCTTCTGGCCGAGCGCCCGGGCCTTTTCGAGCTGTGATGTGCCGAGTTCGGCGGCTTTCCCGTCGGGCTGGATGAGGTCGAGGGAGCCAATGCGAGCAAGGCGCGCAGTGAGCATATCGTTCAGGCCTTCGCGTAGATACGCGGGATCCTCGGCGCTGTGAACAACGATCGGCAGGAGCAGAAGCTTCGGCTCGCCGACAGCGTCCGCCGGTCCCGCGAACAGGCCCGCCGAGACGCATGTGAGAAAGCCGCTCACGAGAGCCACCCGCAGCACGCCCTTGATCACAAAAGCCGCTGCTCGCGGAAACCTCAGAAATTGCAGAAAAGCCATGTTCTCGTCCCCCTCGGCGCGCTTGCGCACTGCCCCGGCGATCCAGGCGTCCAGCGGCCCCAGATTTAGAGGTCGAGTCAGAACGCCCCCGATCTGCGAGGCGGGCGGAGTCTCTGGGATTCCCAGCCAAGCGTCAAGCGCTCGCGGCGCTCTCCGGGCCAGGCTGACTTCCGCCCGGCAGACGTACATGGAAGGTCGCTCCCTGGCCCCGCACGCTCTCCACTTCGATCGAGCCGCCATGATCGGCGATGATCTGATGAGAAATCATGAGGCCCAGACCGGTTCCCTTATCCGGATCCTTCGTCGTGAAAAAGGGGTCGAAAATGCGTTCGAGATTTTCCTCGGAGATGCCTTCGCCCGCGTCCTGGAACCGGATTCGGACGCCTTCGGGCGCGCCCACAGGACCGTCGGCGTCCAGACTAATCTTCACCGTGCCGCCTTGGGCACTCGCCTGGATCGCGTTCAGCGTCAGATTCAGCACAACCTGATGGATCTGATCGCGGACCACCGCGGCTTCCGGGAGTCCTTCGACGACGTCCAGCTCGACGGCCACGCCCGCACGTTCGGCTTCACGATGAAGCAAGTGAACGACTTGGCGCGTGATTTCGCCAATA
>JBDNFB010000004.1:0-20839 GCA_041690055.1 Myxococcota bacterium
CCTCGCGCAGCGCCGCGAGTTCTTTGCGCGCAAGTTCGACCCAGTCCTCGTGTCGAGTTTGCTCGAGCTCGAGATGCCCCCCCGCATGCCCCGCCATCCACGGCGCACGCGTGCGCACGCCCCGCTCAAGCAAGACCGAAGCGATCGGCCGTAGCTCGTAGGGCGTTCCGGTCAGACCGTGCAGACAAAGCGCAGCCGCCCCATTCGCCCGGCCGGCGGGCGGATGCCAATCGAAAGGCGATGGATCTTCTTTCACGTTTTCTGTTCCGCACGCGCCTGAGCAGCGACCTGAGCCACCACGTCTCTCAGTGCGACCCCGCTCTTCTTCGCGCATTTCTTGCAATCATCGTATTCCGGCGAATAGTCGACACGCCCATCAGGCCCTCGAATCACCTTCACCCTCACAGCGCCCCATTCCGTCTTCAAGCGAATGCTCGTTCGCTCAAGAATTAGACGGTCCCATTCCGCGACACGCACTCCAATTGCAGTCGACTCCGCAAAAAGCACTCGGGCAAGCCGGTCTTTATCCTGCGGCGT
This sequence comes from Myxococcota bacterium, assembly GCA_041690055.1. Taxonomy (GTDB): domain Bacteria; phylum Myxococcota_A; class UBA9160; order UBA9160; family UBA4427; genus UBA4427. The sequence goes on from JBDNFB010000004.1 coordinate 538, forward strand.
CGCCAAGACGCGCACCAAAAAGCCCGGCCGATTCTTCTTCATCTGAAGCGTTTGCAGCGAGACGTCGAGCGCTCCTTCCTCGAACAAACGCTCCATCAAATAGTCAAAATGCTCCGGCACAAGGTCATCAAGATTCGTCTCGATGCAGACGACTCGGTCTCCCTCGAAGCCATCGGCCTGCCCCAGCACAGCGCGCAGTACATTCGGCAGCCGCCCCTTGCGATCATTTCCCGCGCCGTAGCCGACGCGCTCGATCGTCATCGCCGGCAACGTGCAGAACTCGTCCACCACCGTCCGCAAAATCGCCGCGCCCGTCGGCGTCAGCGTCTCCCACTCCACACCCGCCGGCAAAGTCGGCAGCCCAACAAGAAGTTCAAGCGTCGCGGGGGCCGGAAGCGGCAAAATCCCATGCGCCGAACCGATCGTGCCGTAGCCGACCGCAATCGGGGAGCACGTGACGCGCCCGATCTTCATAAGATCAAGCCCCACAGCGGCCGCGGTCACGTCCACGATCGCATCGACCGCGCCGACTTCGTGAAAATGAACGTCGTCGACTGTGGTGCCGTGCACTTTGGCCTCGGCCTTTGCCAAGGCCTCGAAGATTTCGAGCGAGCGCGCCTTCACAGCGGGCTTCAGCTTCGCCTTCTTGATCAGCTGGCGAATTTCCTTGTAACGACGTCCATGTGAATGAGCGTCCCCGTGCCCGTCATCCTCATGCGCGTGGTCGTGGTCGTGGTCGTGGGCGTCGTGCCCCTTCGCATGGGCGTGCGCATGCGCCTTGGCTTCGGCTTTCTTCTGCTTGGCCGAGACGGGCACCTTCACGTCGACATAACGTGCCGCGAAGCCGGATCGCTGCACTTTCTTGACGACGAGCTTGAAGTCGAGGCCGAGCGGCTCCAGACCTTCCAACAGGGCCTTACGGGAGAGGCCCAGATCCAAAAGGGCCCCTATGAACATATTGCCCGCCGCACCCGAAAAGGCGTCGAGGTGAAGAACTCGCCGTGCCACGTTGACCTCCCTTAGATCGCGACGAGTTCACGACTCAGCCTCGACTCAGTCGCGATCAGGTCGCGATTCGCTCGCCATTAAGCCGAAAGCCGAAGCTGCACCGTTCGGGACTGGGCCCGAAGCAGGATCAGAGTCGATTGATCAGGGTCGCCACGTGCGCCGCCCCGAATCCGTTATCAATATTCACCGTCGTCACGTTCGAGGCACAGCTCGTAAGCATTCCCATCAAGGCAGCCATGCCGCCCATTGCCACGCCATACCCAACACTCGTAGGCACCGCGATCACCGGCTTGTCCACGAGGCCGCCGACGACCGAAGGCAAGGCGCCTTCCATGCCCGCCACCACAATCAAGACGCGCGCCGAGCGCAGCAAATCGAGAGAGGCCAGAATGCGGTGAAGGCCGGCTACGCCGACATCTTGCAAGAGCTCGACCTTGTTGCCGAAACGCTGTGCAACTTTCTGAGCTTCCGCGGCGACAGGGAGATCCGCCCCCCCCGCAGAAACAACGAGAATCGTCCCCTTGCCTTGAATCGGCACTTCCTCCGACCCGATATAAAGCACGCGGGAAGTCGCGTCGTAATTCGCGTCTGGCAGTACTTCGCAGATCGAGAACGCCTTCTCCAGAGATACGCGGGTCGCGAGAACTTCCTGTCCAACTGATTGGAGGGCGCGCGCGCCATCGATAATCTGTTCGGCCGTCTTGGACTCGCCGTAGATGACTTCGGGAATGCCCTGCCGAACCGCGCGATGGGTATCGATGCGCGCGTACGGCGTATCGATAAAGGGCAGCATGGACATTTGGTCCAACGCAGCGTCCACGTCGACCTGACCTGCGCTCACGGCCTCAAATAATTCTCTGAGACGATCCGGATTCAAGAAATGCTCTCCTCTCCATCCCACTCCACTTCGCAGTCGCTCATCGCCGCATCGGGGACGTCGGACAGGAGTGTATCAAAACCCATTGAGTTCGGAGTGATCCTTGGGCTTGCTTGCATTGGGCTGGGCTGGGCCGTGTCCTAGAACGGCGCGGGCACCAGGATCAGACGCCCACAGATCTCATGGTCTTGGTCGAAGAGCTCAGATTCAATGCGCACAACGTCCGGCCCCATCGATTCAGTGACGAATTCACGAAACGCCTTGTCCACATCCTGTAGCACCAGGGTCGGAACCGAGGGCAAAAGCCGCTCGCCGAGCGTATCAGCCACCGCAGAAGCCACGTGCGAAGCGAGGATATTGCCCACTTCCATCAAGGCGCTCTCGGTCGCCTCAGGAGCAAGCTTGCCCTCTTCGATCCCCAGGAGTTTGCGCGCCAGGTTCTCGGTCGTCGATGCCGAGAACAGAATTCCGATCGACGCATCCAAGCAGCCCTCCAGCCGAAAGAAAATTCCGCTGGCCGTCGAAACGGCGCACTCCCCTGGACTAATGAAGGGCTCACCCACCCGAACCGCAGGCAACCCGATCCACATCGTGCGGTCGACGAGCTGAGCGAAGGCATCCGCAGCATGGCCGGCGCCGATATTGGCGAGTTCGGTCAAACGATCCAGCTGGATCTTCTCCGCATCGAGCGAAGCGTCCGAACCGCCTCTTTGGATATCTGATGTCGTTGTCCTCATGCCCTACACCAGATGATTCTGATCGAGCAAGAAGACGGGGCTGCCATCTTCCAGCACGGTTAGGCCGGCCAGGATTCGAACCGATGCCAACAGATCAGGAACCGGTTTCACGTAGATTTCCTGCTGCCCTTCGAAACGGTCCACGCGCAGAGCAACACGTTCGCCCCGCACATCCGAGATCACGATCGGCACCCCCGCACCCTCGGCCTCGACCACTTCAATCCGCAGTTGACGCGCAAGGCTGAGAACCGGCAGCGGTTCGCCATCAATCAGAACAAAAGACTCGCCTGCCGCTTCTTCGATTGCATCTGCCGGCACTTCGAGAATGCGCTCGACCTTCGAAATAGGAATCGCCACGCGTTCGTCCGCGATACCCGCGAGGAGAACACGCTGCACCGCCGCCGTGATCGGGACATAGAGCAGCGTAGTCGTGCCGCGACCAATCTCCGTCCGCAGCTCCACATCTCCGCCAAGACTCTCGATCGTCGCCTTCACAGCATCCATGCCGACACCGCGTCCGGACACCTCCGATACGGACTGCGCCGTAGAAAGACCGGGATGAAAGATGAATCCGACGACCTCCTCAGGGGGGAGTTCATCGATGAGATCGGGATGAATCAGCCCCGCGTCGAGCGCACGGCGGGCGACCGAGGCAAGGTCGATGCCTTTACCGTCGTCCGAGATTTCGATCACGATGGAGTCTTTTTGACGACGCGCCTCGATACGAAGATGTCCGACTTCCGGCTTGCCCGCCGCGATCCGCTCCGCGGGGGATTCAATTCCGTGGTCGACGGCGTTCCGAACGATATGTAGGAGTGGCTCACCGAGCCGGTCCAGGATCGATCGGTCGAGTTCGAGTTCGGCCCCGATGATCTCGACTTCGACACGTTTGCCGAGCTTCTCGGCCACCTGCCGCGCCGTGCGCGGAAGATTGTCTGTCACGCGGACGAGCGGAGCGGTCCGGAGTTCGAGCACGCGGCGCTGCAGCTCGGCCACGCGACGATCGACGCGATCGAAGCCGTCGGCCACTTCCGGATCCTGCGCATAACGCGCGATCCCTGTTCGAAGCTGGCTTGAGCTGAGGATGACCTCGCCCACCGCCGAAAGGAAGCGGTCGAGCGTATCCGTCCGGACGCGGACGGTCGGATTCAGAGCGACCGGCCCGGGCGCACTCTGCCGCGCCGCCGGCCCGACAGAGGCGGGTTCCGGCGCAACGCCCGACGCCGTAGCATCGGGCTCTAGCTGCGTGCTTTTTTTGGTTCGCCCCCCACCCGTTCGGGAGAATCGGGCGTGGGCGCTGACCGCTCGGTTTGAGCTTCCTGAGCAGCTTGGGCGGCCTGCGTGAGATCGCCGCCGCCATCAGGCTCCTCGGCGAGCTCGGCCAAGAGGGCTTCTTCCGCAAGCGGCGGGTCCTGCTCGCTCGCCACCGCTTCCACCATCGCCTCGAGCGTCTCGAGACAGCGAAAGAGCAGCGCGAGTTCGCCCTGGCTGCGCACGCGTCCAGCCGTGCGCACGTGCTCCATTCGATCTTCCATACGGTGGGCAAGATCGGCAACAGAGTCATAGCCAAGCGAAGCCGCCATCGACTTGATCGAATGCGCCATCCGGAAGATGGTGTCAATCGCATCAACCGACGCCAGCTCCTTTTCCAATTGGAGCAGCGAATGGCTGATCTCTCCGAGGTGGTCTGCTGCCTCCTCGAGAAAAATCCGTCGATATTTGGCCATATCCAGGCCCATCGTTAGTCGCCCTTCTCAATCACCTTGGCAAGGGTCGCGACGACGCTCTCGGGCTTGAAGGGCTTCACGATGAAGTCCTTGGCGCCGGCCTGCAGCGCTTCCATTACGAGAGTTTCCTGACCGAGCGCGGAGCACATAACGACCGTCGCTGTCGGATGCTCTGCGAGGATGGCCTTGACGGCGTCGATGCCCGAGCGCTTGGGCATCACGATGTCCATCGTCACGAGGTCCGGCGAGAGCTCGTTGTAGAGATCAACAGCCTCGATGCCGTTCGTCGCTTCGCCGACCACTTCGTGGCCTTCCGGTTCAATGATTTCGCGAATCATCTGACGCATGAAGGACGCGTCGTCCGCAATAAGTACTCGTGCCATGTTACTCCCCCGAATTGAGCGCCCGTCTATGACGTGGCGCCCTCAATCACTTCCCCACCCCGCGCCACCACGGTCGCCGGGTTGAGAATGTGAACGATTTGACCGTCAACCGGCCGTCTTTCGATGATCAGGCCTGCGCCTGGAGCGGCATTGACCCGCCCACTGCCATCGACCAATCCAACTACGCGATCGACGGGCATCCCCAGAAGCGCATGGCTCCCCGGCTTTTCCGAGATCACAAGGACCTGCTCCTGCGCGTACCCAACCGTCGTCGCGGCACCAAAGGGCGTCGCCCCCGCTTCGTCACGACCACCGCCTAATAGCAGTTCGGTCGCCACGAGCGGCAATGCCTCTCCGTGCCAATTCATCACGCCGCCAATCGGCAACGCAAGCGACGGAACGCTCGTCACGCGGTCCTTCTCCGCAACTTCAACCACCCAACCGATCGGCACGGCATATCGAACATCCTCAAAGAGGAACATCAAAAGCCGATCTGCATCATCTTGTGGCGCTGCTTCTTCACTCATGCCCAGTTCGCCTCATCAGAGCCCTTGGAAGCCGCTTCATCGACGTCTTCAGCCGCAGCTGCCGGCTTCATCAGCGAAGCACTTGCCCTTGTCGTCTCAGCGCCCCGCGTACCGGCTCGAGATCTAGAGGGTCTGGCCTCTTCGGCAAAAACCGGCGGAGACGCGGACCTTTCCAGACTGGGAAGGGATCGAGCTACGGGCGGAGCCGAGACCTGCGCGAAATCTATCGGCATGGGCGATACGGTCGTCTGCGTGCGGAAGAAGGTCAGCGAATTTTCAAGCTCGCGAACAAGCCCACTCACTCCACTCGCCGCGCCGAAGATGTCCTCGAGCGTCACGTCCTGCGCATGAATGGTCTCGTTCAGATCGACCACGCTGCGGCCATTGCCATTCGCAACCTTCGCGATGTCTTCAATCGCCTCGACCATGCTCTGTGCATTCAGCGAGTGGCCGTCGGCACCATGAAAGATCTCTTCCGATCGCGTCGCCGCTTCGGAGACGGCCTTGCTGATGTCTGCCAGAGCATCCGCGATCAGATTGACGTCTTCGCGCCCTTCCCCGATCACCTGGCTCGACTGGCGCATCTCGTCCGCCACCATCGCGGTATCGGCCTGAATTTCATGCATCAACTGACTGATCTCGTCGGCGCTGCGGCCGGCGCTCTCGGACAGCTTCCGAATTTCGTCCGCCACGACGGAGAAGCCGCGACCGGCCTCGCCCGCGCGTGCGGCTTCGATCGAGGCATTCAGCGAAAGCAGATTCGTGCGATGCGCCACCGAGGTAATGATCTCGGTAATCTGATGGACGTGGCGTGTCTTTTCTTCGAGTTCGAAGACCTTGCCACTCGTGCCTTCTGCACGTTCGAAGACGGCCTTCATTTTTTCGATCGCAAGGCGCGCGACTTCGACGCCGGTGCCCGCTTTCTGATTTGCTTCCGCGGCAAAGCCAAAGGCCTCTCGCGCGCGACCGGCATTGAGATCGATCTCGCTCGAGATCTCACCCATACGATGCGCCGCCTGACCGAGGAGCTCTTGTTCTTGCTCGACGCCGCTCGCGACTTGATCCACCGTGCTGGCGATGCCTGCGCTGCTTCGGCGCAGACTCTCAAGCGCGCCGTCGAGTCCGGCCGTCGATGTGGAAACCGAATGAGAGGTTGCCTGGACGCGAGAAACAAGACTGCGAAGTTGCTCGAGCATGCCGGCAAGGCTGTCAGCGAGATCATCCATCTCGTCCGTGAGCCCCGTTGCGCTGCGCTGTTTGATTTCAACGCTCAGATCACCCTGGCGAATGCGTTCCGTCACGCGACCGAGTTCAGCGAATTTCGTTCCGAACATCCGCGAGAGCAATGCACCGATGACGGCGCCCAAGCCGAGCGCCACAAAGATGATGCCGACCGGCCAGAACTCAATATCGAGACTGCGCGCCAAGCTGGGCACGGCCGAGGTCGCCCCCGCGACAACGAGGGAACCAATGACAAATTTTCCGGTGAGTGAGAGTCGCACATAGGGTGTATCGGTCCTTCCGCAGCTTGGCTTGACGGGCAGGAGGACTCAATTACGCAGATATACAAGGCTAGACAGAAGGCTGAGACCGGGGGTCGGCCAGAGGACTCGAGAGGGGGCTAAAAATCGGGCTCGAGAAGGGGCTCGAGAAGGGGGCTAGGCTGCGCTAGAAATGATGTCGCGAGGGGGCGTTTGGCAGCCCATGCAGGCCGGGCCGCGAGACGACCTCCCCGATCCGGGTCACGCGGATACCGAGACGCTGCGTAAGCGCTTCGGCGCTCAAGCGTGTGGTCTCGCGAGGGTCCCGCAGAGCGAAAAGCAGCTCGTAATCCTCCCCGCCGCGAAGCTGAAGCTCGAGTGGGTCGAGCCCTAGCCGCGCGCATCCCGCAGCAAAGCCCCTCGCGGCGGGGAGAGTTCCGGCTTCGAGCTCGGCGCCATGGCCGGAATCGCCCAGCAGATGCACGAGATCGGTCGCCAGACCGTCCGACAGGTCGATACAGGCCTGCGTCTCCGCGACCTGAGCCAGAGCCACGCCCGCCTCAACCCGGGCCGTCGGCACATAACGAAGCGCAGTCTGATCTGCGTCCGCCGTCAGCCGAGCCAGCGCACCCCGCCCAAGCGTCCCCGTCACAAAAAGCCCATCGCCGGGCCGAACGCCGCCGCGAAGCAGCGCCCTGCCCGCGCGACACCGGCCGATCACGGTTACGTGCACACTGCATTTTTCCGCTCTTGATAGATTTCCACCGACGAGCGGGCACGCATAACGCCGCGCCTCGTCGATGAAGCCTTCTACCAAGGCATCGAAATCCGAAAGTGGAAGATCGGGCGGAGCGCAGAGGCTCATCAAGACGCCGACCGGGGAAGCCCCCATCGCCGCCAGATCCGAAAGGTTCACGATCGCCGCGCGGCGACCGACGCGCCGTGCGCCCTCGCGCTCGAACAAAAAATGAACGCCTTCGACCTGCGCATCCGTGGAGAGCACCAGCTCTTCGCCGGCGCGCGTGCGCAGTAAAGCCGCGTCATCGCCGATACCCTGCGACCAACGCTTGCCCTCCGGATGACCTGCGCGCCGCGCGATGCGGGCGACCAGGGCACTCTCTCCTAGATCGGCAAGCGTGCGGCCAAGACGGCGATCGAGACGTGACATGAGCGCAAGCCTAGAGCGCTCCGTCCGTGCGAGCCATCTCGGGCGATGAAATCAGTCCGAGTCGCGACCGGCAGCATGCGCCGGCGCGCCCGGCGAAGCGGTCGAGCCGCTGACCCGGCGCGCTTTCTTGGGCGTCCACGGAAGTGGCTCGACCAGGACCGCATCCAGCACTTCCCGCATATGTCGCACGGGAATGAACGTGATGCGCTTCTTGAGTTCCTTCGGAATCTCGCGCAGATCACCCACATTGCTTTCGGGAATAATGATCGTGGTGATACCCGTGCGCAGAGCCGCCAAAGCCTTCTCGCGCACACCGCCAACCGGGAGCACCCGGCCACGCAGCGTCACTTCGCCGGTCATCGCCACATCTGAACGCACCGGAATATCGGTCGCCAAGGACGCAATTGCCGTGGCAATCGCAACGCCCGCAGACGGCCCATCCTTCGGTGTCGCGCCAGCCGGCACATGCAGATGCACCTGCTGCCGTGCGAACTCGCGTTCGGAAGCGCCGATCTCACCGAGAATCGAGCGCACATAAGAGAGCGCGGCCTGCCCGCTCTCCTTCATGACGTCGCCGAGCTGTCCCGTGAGCAAGAGCCCGCGGCCCGCGGACAGATTCGCTTCGAGCGAGAGCACTTCGCCGCCGCCCTCGGTCCAGGCGAGACCATTCACGAGGCCCACTTCGGGTTCCGTGGAGGCATTTTCCTGGCGGTAGGGCGGAGGTCCGAGGAACTTATCGAGGCTCTTCGTATTGATGACGACCTTGCCTTCGTCTCCCTCAGCCCGCTTGCGCGCGACCTTACGACAGATCGCGGCGACCTGACGTTCGAGGTTACGCACGCCCGCTTCGTAGGTGTACTCCGAAGAAATCGACCTCACCGCGTTCCGCGTCCAGCTGATCTGCTCGGGCGTCATGCCGTGTTCTTCGATCTGCCTCGGGATCAGGAAGTTCGTCGCGATTTCGCATTTTTCTTCCGGCGTGTAACCGGAGAGTCGAACGATTTCCATGCGATCGCGCAGCGGCGCCGGAATAGGCTCGAGCATATTCGCGGTCGCGATGAAGAGGACCTTCGAAAGATCGAAAGGTGTGTTCAGGAAATGGTCGCTGAAGTCTTTATTCTGTTCGGGATCGAGGACCTCAAGCAGAGCCGCCGAAGGATCGCCCCGGAAATCCGCACCGAGTTTGTCGAGCTCGTCGAGCATCATGACGGGATTGCTCGTCCCGGCCTGCTTCAATCCTTGGATGATACGACCCGGCAGCGCGCCCACGTAGGTGCGGCGATGACCGCGGATCTCCGCCTCGTCGCGCACGCCACCAAGGGAGACACGTACAAACTCGCGGCCCATCGCGCGTGCGATCGAGCGCCCGAGAGAGGTTTTGCCGACGCCCGGCGGGCCCGCGAAGCAGAGAATCGGCCCTCGGGAATCCGAACGCAGCTTGCGCACACTGAGAAATTCGAGGATCCGATCTTTGACGATGGAAAGATGGGCGTGGTCGCGATCCAGAATCGCCCGCGCCTCGTCGAGTCCGAGTCGATCCGGGGAGCAGCGATTCCAGGGCAGCTCAACAACCCAGTCGAGATAGTTCCGAACGACCTGCGCCTCGGGACCATCGGGATGCATGCGCTCAAGGCGACGCAGCTGACGCACCGCCTCCTCGCGGGCTTCATCCGGCAGGCTCGCCTCTTCCACCTTCATCCGATACTCGTCGAATTCGTCCGCACGCGGATCGGCTTCGCCCAGCTCGTTTTGAATCGCGCGAAGTTGTTCGCGCAAAAATGCCTCGCGATGATCGCGAGAGAGATCGTCCTGCGCGGCAGGCGGGGCCTGCTGAAAATCGGCGGCGAGCGTCGACGCTTCGAGTTCCCGCTTGAGCAGCGCGTCCACCTTGCGAAGTCGCGCCAGCGCATCTTCGATCTCGAGGACCTCCTGCGCTTCTTCGAGTCGCAGGCGAAGATTGGATGCGACGAGATCAGCGAGCCGACCGGGGCTCTGCACATTCGTCGTAATAGAGAGGACTTCCGGCGGGAGATTTTTGAGCGGCAGAAGCTCCTCGACGCGCGAACGTACCGCGCGCGTAAGCGCCTCGCCTTCCACCGTCCACTCGTCCGCACTTTCGTCGGCGGTGCCGAATGCAGACACGCGCACCCAGGTGCTCTCGCGTTCTTCGATCACCGATTCGATGCGCGCCTTGGCCAGGCCCTGCACGAGTACCTTCAAGCGACCGTCAGGCATGCGCATGCTGCGCATGATCATCGCCACGGTGCCGACGCGATAGAGATCATCGGGATCGGGATCAGCCGTTTCCGGATTGCGCTGCGCAGTGAGCAGAACGAGACGATCGTTCTCGAGCGCATCTTCAATCGCTGCGATGGATCGTTCTCGCGTCACGAAAAGAGGAAGAACCATGTAAGGGAAAACTACAAACTCTCGCAATGCGAGGACGGGCAGTTCTTCCGGGATTCGGTCGGCCGAGGGCGTAAAGTCCATAGGGACATTAACGGTCGGCAAAGGGGCGACTTTAGACGCGAGATGCCTTCTGTGATTGCGAATTGAAATGTCTCGAAACCGGCAATTCAAGCGCAAATGCGGGCGACACAGCACAGCAATGTGCAAGAGCCTTACTCAATCCAGCGACTCAAAACGCCCCTTGGAAACACCGAGCAGGAAGGGCCGCCGACGCGCATTCCCATTGGGACGCATAGTCAGCGTTCCTGTTGCACCTGGGTACGCACGGGTATCGAGAAGACCTGCACGAATTCCTTCGCGGTCGCGGAACCCCGACGCCATTTGGACCAGAACCAAATTGGCCGCATCGAAGGCTTGCGCCGCATAAGCATCGGGCGTCTCCTCGAACATCTGAGTAAAACGTGCCACGAATTCGCTCACGATGGACACATCGCTTTCGGCGTAGAAGGATGTACTGATGACGGAACCCGATACGTGGTGACGCGCGACACGCAAGAGTTCTTCGTCGACCCAATCGCTGGAACCAAGAAGTCGCACGCCTTTCACCTCGTGAAAAGCCAGGGCGGGCGCGATCATCGCAACGGAATCCGCTGCATCCGGAATGAAGAGCACATCAAAATCCACAATGGGCGGAAGCGGCACGAGTTCCGGACCGATCAGCGAATACGCCGCCTTTCGAACCATTGCCTGGTCGCGCGGCTTCAACACGCGGATCGCACGAAGGAGTTCATCGCGCTGCCGCAGTGCCTTGAGCTCCCAGTTCGTCAGGAAGCGGTACCCGATCATGTCGCGCACAGGCCCCGCGAAATCCGTTGAGGACGGATCGTAACTGGAAGCCGCCACCATCCGACCGCCCCGCGCGACGACAGCATCCCAGTAGAGCTTGCGCATGCCACGCCCGTAGCGCGATTCGGGATAGAGCACGGCGAAGCTCTCGGCACCCAGTTCGTTGAAGGCATACTCGACGAGGACATCCACTTCGTCCCCAGGTGTCGTCCGCGTGCGAAAGACCTGTGACCGCCCTTCGGAGACACTCTCGCGGGTCGAGAGCGTCACCAGCGGCACGCCCTGCTCCTCCGCCGCGTCGGCTGAGGCCAACGACTCCTCGCTGAAGATCGGGCCGACGATCGCCATCACGCTCGGATCCGCCGCGAGCTCGCGGACAGCAGCCGCGGCCGTGGCCGGGTCGCCTTCGGAATCTCGGACCACCAGTCGGATCGACTTAGAACCTCCAGCCGAGCTCCCATCCAGCCCTGAGCCCCCCTCAAAAACATCTGCGGCAAGAAGGATCCCGCGAAGACTCCGCTCACCGTAGTCCGCAAAGCTCCCGCTCAAAGGCAGCACTACGCCAATCGTTCCGCGCGCACCGTCCGTCCGCGGTCGCGGGCCGTCCGCGAGCTGGCGCAAAGGCGGCAGCGCGGCATCCGAACTCGCAGAAGCCAGGCGCCCTTCGAGGCGGCGGAGCAGCCGATCGTAGGTTTCGCGTTCGGCATCGCTGCGCAGCAGACCTTCCGTACGGTCGAGGCGCTTCGCGGCCAGCTCGAACTGGCCCGAGTCGATGGCACGCCGGCCGAGTTCGAGCGCAATCGACGAAGCCGGTCGCCCGCCGCGGAGTTCTCGCATCATCTCCTTGAGTTCAGCGGATGCGGCCGCGGCGATGATCGCGTCGAGATCATGATCAATCGCATCAAGCCGCGTTTGCAATGTCGCCGCCGAAGCGCCGCCTGCGAAGTCCCCCTCGCGCAGCTGATCGCGCAATGTCTCGCGCAGAATCGACAGGTACTTCAGCCGCTCGACCGGCGTCTGGGCCAGAGCCACGCGCAGCCGGAGTGCCGACATTTGCTGTGCTGGCGAGAGCGCGTCGAGTTCAATGCCCGCCAGCACATCGCGCGCCTCGGTGCGCTCATTGCGGGCGTAGTTCGCCTCGGCCAGCTGCAAGCGAACGGCGGAGACGCTGTCGCTCTGCGGATAGTCCTCTAGGACCTGCGCAAGGAGACGCCGAGCCTCGCCGCTGCGACCTTCCGCGAAGGCGATCTGGGCGAGGTTTTCGAGGGCCTCATCTGCAAGCAGGCTGCGAGGATAAGTTTCGACGAAGGCTTCGAGACCCGAGCGCGCGGCGCGGGGATCCGTTCTTCGCAGGGCCTCCGCCGTATCGAAGAGACTCTGCTCCTCCGCGGGAATCCTTGGCGCAGACATCAATCCGGGCAGAGCACACGCTGACTGAAACAGCAAAACGCTCAACACCGCACCGACGATTATGCGGAACTCTCGTGACATCGACCCCAATCCCCCAGACGGCAGCCCGCAACGGGCCCGCGAGCCCTCATTCTACCTAATCGAAGAGCTAATCGAAAAACTGCCGGAGCTTGTCGACGAAACCCTGGGTCGTCGGCGAAATTTCGTGGCCCGACTGGTCCGCAAATTCTTCGAGCAGCTCTCTTTGCCGCGCGTTCAGCTTAGTCGGCACCTCTACGAAGACGCGCACGTAGAGATCACCGCGCATCTTCATGAGCTGCTCCTTGTCGAGACGCGGCTGAAGCGGCGGTAGCCCCTTTCCGCGCAGGCGCAGCACACGTCCGGACTGGGTGCCTTCCGGGATCTGAAGGTTCACTTTGCCATCGAGAGTGGGCACCTCGACCTCTGCGCCGAGAGCAGCCTGAACAAAGGCAACCGGGACTTCGACGTGTAGGTCGGTCCCGTCGCGCTCGAAGAGATCGTGATCGCGCATCACCATCACAACGTAGAGATCGCCGGACTCGCCCCCGGCGATGCCGGCCTCGCCCTCCCCTCCGACACGCAATCGTGCGCCATCTTCGACGCCCGGCGGCACTTTGACCTGAATCGTTTGCTGCCCTTCGACCCGGCCTGCGCCGCGGCAATTCGAGCACGGGTTATCGATGACTTCCCCAGCGCCGCCGCAGGCATCACAGGGGCGATTGACCCGAAAAAAGCCCTGCTGAAAAACAAGTTGCCCAGTTCCCTCGCAGCGGCTGCAGCGCGCGGGTTTCGACCCTTCCGTCGCGCCCGAGCCCGAACAGGGCTCGCAGCGTTGCATCTTGGGGATCTTGAGACTCGGCTCGCAGCCGTTCAGGACCTCGTCGAGACCAATTTCAAGGTTGTACCGAAGGTCAGCTCCCCGTTGTCCGCGCCCGCGCCGGCTTCCGCCACGTCCACCGCCGCCGCCAAAGATATCGCCGAAGAGATCGTTGAAGAGGTCACCGAAATTACCGAGATCGCCGAAATCCTGGCCCGGATGACCGCCACCCGGTCCCCCCAAACCGGCATGACCAAACTGGTCGTAGCGCCCCCGCTTTTCGGGATCGGAGAGCACCGAATACGCCTCGGAAACTTGCTTGAAGCGCTCCTCGGCCGCGGGGTCATCCGGGTTGCGATCGGGATGACACTCAAGGGCGAGCTTTCGATAGGCCTTCTTGAGATCGCCTTGGCTGACGCCTCGGCTCACCACAAGAACCTCGTAATAGTCCAGCTTGCTCACGCCCATCTCCTCGCTTTCCCGCTTCGGCCCTGCAACCGGGCCCGACTCACCGCTCACTCGGCCTCGCGCCAAGGTCCGACGACGCTGTAATCACTCGCCACATGCTTGCAGCCCAAAAGAGAAGGCCCCGAACCGAAACGGCCGGGGCAAATTCCCTTCGGGCGATGACCGCGATGTTCTCGTCACGCGGTGGCCGATGTCAACTCAGCGAGACGGATTAATCATCTTGGCCCTCGCCGGCTGTATCGTCGACGCCACCCAGCGCCGCGTAGAGCTTCTCCGTCAGTCCGTAGCTGAGGCGGGAGAGCTCCTCGATTGCGGCTTCAAGGGCTTCAGGATCTTCTCCGCCCACCAAGGCGTTTGTCTTCTCGATCTGCGTCGTAATCTGCGAAATATCCGTCGCGTCGACGTCTTCGGCGAATTCTTCGAGAGTCTTCGTCGCGGAGTACATCAGACTGTCCGCCTTGTTCCGCAGATCGATCAACGAGCGCAGAGCCTTATCCGCAAGCGCATTTCCTGCGGCCTCCGTCACGAGCCGCTCGACTTCTTCTTCCGATAGTCCGCTCGAGGCCGTGACATCAATCGTCTGGGTCCTCCCCGTGCCCAGATCCTTCGCAGCAACGCTCACCACACCGTCGGTATCGATCACGAAGGTCACTTCAATCTGGGGGACGCCGCGCGGCGCCGGAGGAATCCCGACCAGCTCAAATCGTCCGAGGGTCATATTATCCTCGGCCATTTCACGCTCGCCCTGCAGGACATGGATCCGCACGACATCCTGATGATCTTCCGTCGTTGAGAATACCTGGCTCTTCGAACAGGGAATCGTCGTGTTCTTATTAAGGATCTTCGTCGCGACTCCACCCTGGGTTTCGACACCCAGCGAAAGCGGCGTGACATCGAGCAGCAGAACCTCTTCGACCTCACCTGTGAGCACGCCACCCTGAATCGCTGCGCCCGCGGCGACAACCTCATCCGGATTCACGCCCTTCATCGGGGGCTTGCCGAAAATCTCCTCCACCTTGCGCTGCACGAGCGGCATGCGCGTCATACCTCCGACTAACACAACATGATCGATTTCGTTCGCCGAGAGACCAGCGTCTTCCAGCGCGATACGGCACGGCTCTTCGAGACGCGTGACCATATCGACGACAAGCGTCTCGAGTTCAGCACGTGTCATCGTATGCACGAGATGCTTCGGTCCCTCATCATCCGCACAGATGAAGGGGAGATTGATATCGGTTTCGTTAGCGGAAGAGAGTTCTTGCTTCGCGCGCTCGGCAGCCTCTTTCAGGCGCTGAAGCGCCATCGGGTCTCCGCGGAGATCCGAGCCTGTCTCTTCCTCGAACATCTGCGCGAGAGCCGCGACGATGACATTATCGAAGTCCTCACCACCCAGGAACGTGTCGCCGTTCGTACTCAGGACCTGAAAAACGCCGTCTCCCAGCTCAAGGATCGAGACATCGAAGGTACCGCCGCCGAGATCGAAGACCGCGATCTTCTGGTCCTCTTCCTGGGCGATGCCGTAGGAGAGTGCCGCGGCCGTGGGCTCGTTGATGATTCGGAGAACTTCGAGACCCGCGATGCGGCCCGCTTCTTTCGTGGCCTGGCGCTGAGCATCATTAAAGTAGGCGGGCACAGTGATGACGGCCTGGTCGACCGGCTCGCCGAGGAACTCCATAGCCGTCTCGCGCATGCGCGTGAGGACCATGGCTGCAATTTCTTGGGGAGAACGGGCTTCCCCGTTGATCTCGACCCAGGCGTCGCCGTTTTCGGCGCCCACAATCTTAAAGGGAGCGATCTTCGCAAACGACACGACTTCGTCGGCGTCGACCTTGCGGCCTAGCAATCGTTTGCAGGCGAAGATGGTACGGTCCGGGTTGGTGACGGCCTGCCGCTTGGCGATCTGGCCTACGAGCTTCTCGCCGCTTTCGGTGTACGCCACCATCGACGGCGTAGTCCGGGCGCCTTCAGAGTTCGCGATGACCTCAGCGGCCTGATCTCCTGTCATCACCGCCACGCAACTGTTTGTGGTGCCGAGATCGATCCCGATGACCTTACTCATGAATGGGCCCCGCCTCTTTCCTGGTTCGCCACCGGTCCCTCAAACCGTGTGGTGAGGAATCGGTGCCCTATTCGCTGCCTGCCGAGCCCCCCTCTTCAGGAGTCATCTCTCGGGAGACCAAGACTCGCGACGGACGCAACATCCGATCGTGAATCACATATCCTTTTTGAAGCACCTGCAGCACAGTGTTCGGCGGGACGTCCCCATTGGGGATCTGTCCCATCGCTTCATGTACCGCCGGATCGAAAAGCATGCCCTCGGCATCGATTTCTGCGACCGCGTGCTTCGCCATCGCCCCGAGGACCTCTCGGTGCACCAGCTCTACCCCGTCCAGAATTCCCTTGGCATCCGCTCCAGCAATTTGCGCCCCATGATCCAAGGCACGTTCAAGATTATCGACCGCCGAAAGAAGATCCTTGACGAGATTCTGGTGCCCAAACTTCAGGCTCTCTTGTTTTTCCTTAAGACTCCGCCTGCGAAAATTCTCAAATTCCGCCTGGAGTCGAAGGAAATTCTCCTTCTGCTCGTCGGATTCCTTGGATTTCTCTTCGTGGTGGTTCTTCAGATCCTGGAGTTCCGCGGAGAGCATCTCGATCGTGAGCTTGTCCGGCGAAGCATCGTCCCTGTCGCTGGACGCAGCAGTCCGCGGCACGGACTCCCCGTCATCCCCGACCGCCGCGGTGGCTTCGCGCAGCGCTTCTTCCATCTCGTCGCTCGAGGAGATCTTCGGCCCCTTTTCGTCCGCATTTTCCATGATTTCGCCTTCAGGTGAATCGCTCATCTGGGAATCATCCAATCTTCGTGCATATTCGGGGGGGGGAAGCCCACTCGGTCGCCTCCCCTACTTTCCGCTGTTTCTGGCTGTACCTGTCTGGGCCTGTCTGGCCTGATTTGTGAAGCAGCCGTGAGTCAGACCCGCAGCTTTCTCGTCATGAGCTCGGAGCAGTAGCTTACGAGCGGTATGACCTTTGCGTAATCCATTCGCTGGGGCCCTATGACCCCGAGGACGCCCAGCGCCTCGTCGTCTTCGTCCGTTTCGGCTTTCCCGCCAGTCCCGTTGAGGCCATATGGCACTGCAATTAATGCGCAGTCCCGGAGCGAAGGTTCTCCGAGTTCCGCTCCCAGTGAAATCGATAGATCCACCTGTGTCCCGTTCCGATCGGTCCGCGCGATCTGTCGCAGAAGCGCCAAGAGCTGCTCGTTGGTCTCGAGCGCCGAAAACAGCCCCCGAACCCGTTCCGGATTCGCGAATTCTGGCTGATCAAGCAGAGCCAATCGCGTGGCTATGACGAGATCGTCGTCCCCGACTTCGGCCTGGCAAGCCGCCAGACCCAGCACCCACGCGCGCCGCATCAGGTCATCCGCTTCATTCTGGAGCCGAGATTGTTCGCTTTCGAGAAGCTTGCGCAGCCCGACCAGGGTTCGGCCTGCAACCCGCTCCGCAAGCAACGCGCTCACGCGCTCAAGCTCTCGCTGCCCCAAAGGCTCCGTCTGGGCGACGATCCGCTGGATCACAGCGCCGCTCTCGGCGACGAGCGCCGCGAGGACGCGGTCGCTGCTCACTGGGACGAGATGTACGCTGCGAAGCCGCAGTCGCTCGACCCGTGGCGCCACGACGAAGCCCAGCTGCCGCGTGTGGTCAGACAGAATCTGCGAGGTCTGATGTGGGCTATGCGCGGCGTCCACGCCGTCCAGCGCCCGATCAAGCAGGCGCTGATGATGGGGGCCGAGATCCGGCACTTCGAGCAGATGGGCGATAAAGAGACTGAGTCCGCGCTCCGTCGGAATTCGGCCCGAGGAAGCGTGGGCCTTTGACACCAGTCCGGCGTCCTGCAGCTCGGCGAGGGTATTACGGACGCTGGCCGAGGAAATCCGGGTCGGGATCAGGTCTGCGAGCGCCTGGGAAGCGACGGGCTGAGCCTGGCCAACATAGGCGGCGACGAGCGCGCGCAAGACCATCCCCTGCCGCTCAGTGAGTGAGTCACTGAACGCGGCTTCCGGATGCGCGCTGTGAATTCGCGGCCGAAAGGAAGCGGCGGCCTTCGCGGACTGGTCTTGTGGCGGAACGCCTGGCATGAAAACCCCGTTGTTCTCGGTCACTAGCGTATACCCTTGCCCCGCAGGAGCGTCAAATATCACCCCTCGCCGTCGGCCGTGACGAAAAGCGCCGCGACGCTGTCTGCCACCAGGCGCCCCTCGGCCGTGAGCCGAAGATCGCCCTCGGTCGGGTCGCCCTCGACGAGCCAATCGGCGGCGAGCGCGCGCTCGATCTCAGACGTGAAAAACGCGCGAGGCGGCCCACCGAACTCAGCCGCGAAAGGCCCTGCGCCGAAGCCCTCCCTTTGCCGCAATCCCAGGAAAACTGCCTCACCGCGCGCGGTCGCCGCCGGCAAGGGCTCGACTTCGCCCACCCCCGCCGCGTCCTCAGCCACGCGCGCGAGCCAGTCCTCGAGAATGCGCGGATTGGCCCGGCGTGCGCCATGGGGATGCGCGGCACAGCGGCCTTCGGTGGAATGCGCCCCAAGCCCCAAGCCAAGCACAGCCTGCCGCTGCCAATAGCGCGCATTATGCCGCGCACGGCATCCCGCCTTTGCATAACTCGAAATCTCGTACCGCTCGAAATCCGCCTGAGTAAGACGCGCCTCGACTCGCTCGATCATCTCCGCCGCCAAATCCTCATCGCACGCCGTCAGCTGCCCCGAAGCCAGCGCCCGCCCAAAGGGCGTTTGCGGTTCGTAGGTCAGCTCATACGTCGAGACGTGCTCAGGCGACCATTTGATCACTTCCTCGAGATCCCGGTCGAGATCCGCGCGGGATTGCCCCGGGCCCGCAAAAATCAGATCGACCGAAAGATTATCGAAGCCCGCCGCCCGCGCAGCGCGCAAAGTCTCCCGCGCCACCGACCCACGATGGGCCCGACCGAGGCGCTTCAACTGCACATCATCAAAGGACTGGATCCCGATCGAAAGCCGATTGATGCCGGCCACCCGAAAGCCCGGCAGCCGTTCGAGTTCGACCGTGCTCGGATTCAGTTCGAGTGTCGTCTCGATTTCCGCCGCCTCGCCATCCTGCCCCGCGCTCTCGCTTCGCCGATCCGCTGCAACAAGAGGAAACGCCGCCCGCACGGCTTCCACCAACCGTGCGATCGTCTCGGGCCGAAACAGCGCCGGCGTGCCGCCCCCGAAATAGATCGACGCGAGCCCACGGCCCTCGAAATCCACCCTCCGAGCGGCAAGCTCTTCAAGCAGCGCCTCGGCGTACCGCTCCTCCCGCTCAGGCGGCAGGGTCGGCGCCGCGACCACCGCAAAATCGCAATAGGGGCAGATTCGCTCGCAAAAGGGCAAATGAAGATACACCCCGACGCGGCCATCATCGAACTCATCCATGCCACGAGCTTAGCTCTCTCCCCCACGCGGCCCCGGTTATTTCGGGCGGGGTCGCATCGCCTCCGTTACTCTCGCGCGGCTTTGAAGACCCCCTCCCCGACAACTCATCGTGTCCTACCCAACGGACTGACTCTTCTCCTTCGCGAGAGCCACCGCGCACCCGTGGTCGAGCTCCAGATCTGGGCCGGAGTCGGCTCCGCCGACGAGCGGCCCGGGGAAGAAGGGCTCGCCCATTTTCACGAGCATATGCTCTTCAAGGGCACGGAGCGCCGCGATGTCGGCGAGGTCGCAGGCGATATCGAAGGCCTCGGTGGGCAGATCAACGCCTATACCTCCTTCGACCAGACCGTCTATCACGCAACGCTGCCTTCGGCGGCCTGGCGGGAAGGCCTCGATGTCCTGACCGACGCCGTGCGTTTCTCAATCTTCGATGAGGAAGAACTGAAGCGCGAAAGCGAAGTCGTCCTCGAAGAGATTCGGCGCTCCGACGATACTCCGGGGCATGTGCTGAGCGATCTGGCTTTTGAAGCCTGCTATCCGACGCATCCCTATGGTCAGCCCATTCTCGGCCCCGCCGAAAATGTGGCCGGCTTCGATCGCGCGCAGGTGCGGCGTTTCTTCGAGCGCTGGTACACGCCGGACAATCTGATGGTCGTCGCCGTCGGCGATTTCGATGCGCAGGAAGTCGAAGCCGAAATCGAGCGGCTCTTCGCCGGCGCCGTCACGGGCCAAGCGAAACGCGGTCGCGTCGTAGAACCCCCGCAAAGCGAGATGCGCGTGGCCCTGCTTCGGCGTGCCTTCGAGGGACATCGCGTCGATCTTTCCTGGCCCGCTTCGTCCTTCGAACATCGCGATACGACCTACCTCGACCTGCTCGCCTACTTGCTCGGCGAATGTGAATCGAGCCGCCTCGTGCGTCGTATCCGCGAACGCGATGCCCTGGTCGATCGCATTGACGCCGGCGCCTATACCCCGCTC
>JBDNFB010000005.1:0-18352 GCA_041690055.1 Myxococcota bacterium
CGGGATCAGCTTCCAGCCCTCGCCAGCCTGGCTTTGGATGTAGGCCTCGCAGGCCTCTCGCTGCGCGTCGAGCGAATTGAAGTCCTGCTGGAGACCTTCTTCGGACGACTTGCGGGTGTAGATTGCGCAGCGCCGTGGCTCTGGCTTCTCGGCCGCCATCCTACGACCGCTCCTTCAGTCCGAAGAAGCGAGGCCCCGACCAGTGGGCGCCGGTGATCTCGCGGGCGACCGCCGTGAGTGAGGGCCAGGTCTCTTCTCTGAATTGGACGCCCTCCTCGAGCACCATCACTTCGTGCATGGTCCCGTGCCACTCGCGCAGGAGTCGGGTCCCGGATTTGATCTTCGACCTTTCGGGCACGATAGGCTTGCCTGCGGCGAGGTTCGTGGTCGCCTTATCGAGCACGCGGCGTGTCTTCTTGTCGAGGCCGCCATAGACCTTCTCCTGGAGCCGATACGCGATCGCATAGCGCAGCAGCTTGCGGCTCATCTTGGGAGGGCAGGGCGTGCCGTAGAGCTCCGTCCAGCGCTCCTTGAGCTCTTCACGGGGAAGATCCGGGAGGGCTTCGAGCTCGGCTTCGAGGTTCTCGACGGATTTTTTTCGGGCGGGCATGGGGCATCTCCTTCGCTGTGCTCTAGACGTGCGCGATCGCCCTCCGAGGGCGGGTAGCTGTCGCGGGGGAGCCAAGGAGCGAGCCGAATTTCGGCCGAGCCCCGGTCTCCGGAAGTCCAGAGCGGACGTCCCATGTACGCTTGCGAGAGGGCAGGGAGTCAACTGATCTCTCGCTGGGATTCAGGAGATTTCCGGGGGATTCGCCTGTGATTCGCCCTCGATCGCGCGGGGAGTCTCGGGTGCTCGCACGGATTCAAGCGTGACGCGTTCTGCGGCGGCGGCGCGGCGGCTCTTCACGCCGCGGCACGGGCGAGAGCCCGATCAGCCCTACCCGATGCCGAACGAGTCATATCGCTCGCGCACCCACGTCAGGAACTGACTGAAGCTATCGACCTGATCATCGTACCGGCCATTCGGGAACGAGAGGACCTCGCTGAGGAAATCGTCGAGCCACGGAGCCGACTCGGGGAGCCAGACTTGGCCCGCTTCGATCGTGGCGCACCGCGCTTCGACCCGGACGATCTTTTCTCGGTCCGGCCGGATCGCGATCGGGTGAATCGACCTTTCGAGCTGAAGATCCTGAATGAGGTTCGTGCCGGAGGCGGCGTCCTCGATCAATACGATGTTCGCGTTTTTGGCCTGCGCATGCTCGACGATCCGACGTCGAAGGGCCGGGTATTCGAGCCGATCGCGGAAGACGTCTATCAGATAGTAGTCGCTCTCGTATTCGAGCCAGGTCGTGCAGACCGAGTAGTCATTGGTCTTGTTGACCTTCGATGCGGTATCCCAACTTTGCACGATCCGACGAGCCGATTTCGGGTCGGGCGGTTTGGTGTAGTACCGAAACCATTCCTTCTTGATGAGTGCGCCCTCGGGCGGCACCGGTTGCTGTTGATACTGCGCCGAGAAGACCGAGCTCCCCATCGTGGCCCTGAGATCGTCGAGCACCGAGATTGGCTCACGCTCGGGATGAAGGATCTCGCCGATCTCCCGGCAGTAGTCCGTGTCGGGACCGATTGCGATCTCCTGCGGCGCGTCGGCGATCGCGGGGAGATCGAGCTGCGTCCAGGGGGTTCCCTTCTCGAGCACGTGCCCGACGAGATCGTCGACGTGGAGGCGCTGCATGATCAACACGATCGCGCCCTCGGTTTTGCTGTCGAGGCGCGAGGAGAGGGTCGAGTCGTACCACTCGGTCACCGCCGCTCGCTTTGTCGCGGACATCGCCTCGGCCGGCTTCATGGGGTCATCGATCAGGATGAGGTTTCCGCCGCGACCCGTGAGCGTGCCGCCCACGGACGTGCCCAGGCGATAGCCCCGCGCGGTCGTCTCGAACTCCGATTCGGCGTTCTTGCGCGGGTCGATCCGGGTCCTGCGGAAGAGCTGCTTATACCAGGCGCTCTCGATCACGATCCGGCAATCCCGCGCGTGCTTCGCGGTGAGGTCCTGGGCATAGCTTGCGCAGACGATCCGGACGCTGGGATCGTGACCGAGCACAAACGCCGGAAACGCGACCGAAGCGCAGATCGATTTCAGGTTGCGCGGCGGAAGCGTGATGATGAGGCGACGGGTCTCGCCTCGGCGGACTTTCTCGAGCTCGTAGGTGATGGCCTCGACGTGCCAGTTCGGCAGGAACTGTTGTCCCGGCACGATCGTCTGGAAACAGCGCTGCGTGAACGCCATGAGATCCTTGCGGAGAAGCGCTTCGATCAGAACCCGATCGTGCGACTTCACGACGGATCCTCGGCGTCGTCGTCACGGTCCGCGCCGTCCTCGCCCGGCTGGTCGTCGCGCCGGCGCGTCGCCCGATCTTCGAAGGCCTTCAAAATCGAGACCTCGTCATCGATCAGGCCGTCGTCTACGTCGGGCGCGCCTTCGCCGGTATCAGTCAAACGCATCATCATCGAGGTCAGCAGCGCGGCTGAGCGTGCATCGCCCTGGAGCGTGCGCGCGACGAAGGTCTTCACCACCGCTCTCTGCTTGCTCACGTTCTGTGAACGGTCCCCTTCCCGGACGGAGATCATCTCGCTGAGCTCCTCCATCAGGTCGGTCTTCAGGTTCTTTGTGCCTTTGGGCCGGCCCCGAGGGTTGCCCGACTGACCCGGCTTGAACTGAGTTTGCTTGGGCGGCTTTCCGTAGCCGACCTCGTAGTCGGGGTCGGCGCCGTTAGGCGTGGGTTTCTTCGGCGTCTTCGACATCACCGGGCTCGATTCGGCGAAGCGCTCGCGGAAGAAGGGGAGGGCGGGGAGGAGAGGGGGTCGGTCTCGTCGGCGCGAGTTGCGACGACTTCATCGAACGAGCGACCCGACTCGATGTGAGTCGCCTCGAGTCCGGCGTGTTCTACGAGACGCCGGATCGTGGCGTCCACGTACCTCGGCTCGATCTCGAGCCCGTAGCCGATACGTCCCGTTCGGTCCGCCGCCAGAAGCGTCGTCCCCGAGCCCGAGAACCCATCGAGCACCCGATCGCCGCGCCGCGAACAATCGAGAATCGCGTCCGCCACCAGCCGCACGGGCTTCACCGTGGGGTGCATCGCAAGCGCCTCGTCCCGCTCGCTCCCGAATGTGTTAACCCCGGCATATCGCCAGACGTTGCTTCGGGAGCGGCCATGTCGACCAAGCTCGACATTGTTCGTGTGCGGCGCGGTCCCCACCTTGAAGACATAGACGAGCTCATGCTGGGATCGGTAAAGCGAGCCCATCCCGGCGTTCGTCTTCACCCAGACGCAAAGGTTCTTGCATTCGCTGTAGATCGAACGGCTCGCCGCGAGGAGCTCCCCCGAGTGACGCCAATCCATGCACACGAAATGGATTGCCCCGTCCGTGCTGTGGGCGGCATGGAGTTCCAGGGCGTTCTCGAGGAAGGTCGTGAATTCGGTCTCGCTCATCTCGCCGCTCGCCATCGCGAACTCGGCATGACTTTTTTGGCCGAGGCCCGACACGTGTCCGTCGATCCGTACGTTGTAGGGCGGATCAACGAAAACGAGCTGGGCCTTCTCGCCGCCCAGGAGGGTGGAGTAGGCGTCGCCGTTGAGGGCATCGGCGCAGAGAAGCCGGTGCGGACCGATCTGCCAGAGGTCGCCGGGGCGGGAAATGATCGGCGCGTTCGGGTCGAGGTCTTTGTAGGCGTCGGCGGAATCGCCCCCTTCTTCTTCGGCGGCTGCTCCGATCATCAGATCGATCTCGGCCGTCGCGAAGCCCGTCACGTCGAGGTTGAAGTCGAGGTCGATCTCAGCGAGCTCCTGGAGCTCGATCGCCAGCAGATCCCGATCCCAGCCCGCGCACTCGGCGAGCTTGTTATCCGCGATCACATAGGCGCGAACCTGCTCCTCGGAAAGGTGCTCGAGCTGGACCGTCGGAACCGTGTCCAAGCCCAGATGCTTCGCGGCACGCACCCGACCGTGGCCCGCGATGACAGTCCGCGTCGAGTCGATCAGCACCGGGTTCGTGAACCCGAACGTCTCGATCGAGGCCGCGATCTGCCGGACCTGCTTCTCGGAGTGCGTGCGCGGGTTGTTCCGGCGGAGGGCCAGAGAGGTGATAGGGAGCTGTTGGATGCTCAGGTCGTGAAGTTCAGAGGGAGGCTTACGTAGGTTTTGATTTTTCATGACCAAAAAGGTCGATGATCTCGGCGCGGGGAGAGAGTGGCGGGAATTATGAGAATGCGGGGTTCGCTCTGTCTATTTCTCGCCACTCGGCAGTTGCTTATGGGCTTCATGGATTTGCCGGGCCGGATGGTGACCCTTGAAATCGGGTTCTATGAGCTTGCCCGCCGCATCGACGAAATCTCCAAACGGATCCTTTAGTCGGCCGGGCGCATTCTGCCTGGATGTACCGCGGTCTGTGAATTCGACCCAGATGTAATAGAGGCCGGATGCGAATTCGAGAGCGGCGTGATCTGCTCGTCGTCCGCGCCCGTCCTCCGTGCCGACTTCATCCGTGAGCGCCGATATCTTGGTCGAGAGCTCTCGGCAGATCGGGATGATCGCTTCCTCTGCCTCTCTGAGGGTAGTCATCTGGTCGCGAAGTCGGTTTTGGGGCGCGGCCCATTTCAGTCGTTGGTGAAGAACTGGATTGGCCCCCCTTAGTTGCTCAAGGGCGTCGAGCGCGAGGCTTAGGCGCTCTGTCATCCATTCTGGATCTGTGGCCTTTGCGAGTTGTTCAAGGTCTTGAAGGTCTTTACGGATGGGCTTGGCCTTGGCGGTTTGAGATCGGGCGGTCTTGAGGTCTTCGAGCCGAACGTAGATCTGATCGCGAGCTGCCTGTGACCTCTGCGCGTCGGCGATACCTAGCATGGCGACCACGGCCTGGAGCTCGCTCTCGACTATGTCGATTGCTTCTGCGTAGTGGCCGCCCGGGTTTACGGAATCGAGACGTCTCGGCATTGGCGATGTTCCTTGCAATGTTCCTTGCGCTGTCCGGAAAAAGCCGGGGAGCATCCGGCACCGGCTTCGGAATCTCGAGTCCGGAAGAAGGAGACGAAGCCGCCTCGCCTGCGCCGTCCTGCCATAGAGATGCCTAACACCCCGGCGGCCAACGATGACATGAAGGATGCCTCGGGCACGAATGCCTCGCACGGACCATCGATCGAATCCCTCACTTCGAGAGGCGCCGACGAGAAAACTCGGGAGCTAACCTGCAACACGCTGCAGTACCTGTCGTCTTCGGGAACAATCAAGATGGGCTTCTCAATCTCGAAGTCGAAGTACGCGAACCCACCAGGTAGGTCGCCCAGCGTGTGCTCGGCCACCACGTAGCCCCAGCCCGTGTAGGGATCATTGAGCATCCATGCCGTCAGCGTGATGTCGAAGTGTGTCGACCAAGAGACCCCTGGATCCCCGTAGTTCGCGATCACGTCTGCGCCCATGAGGACATGAGTTCTGTTGGAATTGATGTCGAAGCCGCCGTCGCCTTCGAAACCGATCTGTGCGTTGGCTGCGGTGCTCACCAGGAGAAGGGCGAGGGGCGTAAGTAAGTGTTTCATGCGGTTTGTACCTCGTGGCGCCTCGCCTTCGACGACATGACGGCGGGCCCAGGCCAAGGATAGCCCGTCAGCAGGGTTCGGACTGCATCCAGTATTGTGCCAAAAGTCGGCCGATCTAAAACATGCATAACTTCACGTGCTTAGGCGAAAATGGAATCGGCGATTTCGGCCCATTTCTTCGGCCGTCGCTGGTCTAAGCAGTGGAGGTAGAGAAACTCACGTGTCCCGTCCAGAGCGTTTGTGAGTCGCCCGTCTTTCCAGAACCAAACCTCCGGATGCCGGTGGCTGCCATCGTACCAACGGAAAGGCGTGAGGGGCGTCGCACATCGGCAACTTCGAGTTGGGAATCATTGAACGTTAGGGTTCCCAGGCCTACATCATTCGCTTGCAGAACCGTCAGAATCATCAGGCGCTAGGCGCCCTCGGTATCGTGATACGATTACGGCGATTCCAGCAAACAAGCCGGCCCAGACTATGTACATTGGCAAGGTCAGAAGAATGTTTATATTGAGACTACGCCATCCGTCGAGACCTGATCCAATCGGAAAGCGATGGCGTAGGGTTCCATTCAGTCATTCGGCCGAGGCCGCGGCGTCGACCAGTTGCTGCAAATCCTCACGTGTCTGTTGAATGAGTTCCATCATCGCAGTCGCCGCTCCGTCCGCATCCGCCACGGGCAGTCGGCGTGTGATTCGGCCGCGACCGCGAGACCATTTAGGTTCATGGGTAGCGCCAATCTGATCCGCGATGCGTTTGAGGCCAGCAGTCACGTTCGCCAATGCTGAGGACTCAACATGAACCTCGATGCCGACATTTTCAGCTCCGCCGCTCCGATCGTAGAACTCGTAGTGAATTGCCGATGGCCAATCTGCGATACGAATCTGTCGGTAGTTTGCACTCCTGCCGATTGTCCTTAGCTCAACTGGCGCGATGGAGTCATAATGATCGACGACGGCGGCGAACTCCGGTCGGACGGAGCGGCGTTTGCGGACTCCGTCAATAGCATCAGCCACTTCCTCTGCAGACGACGCCACCACTGAAACCGCTGGCTGGTCACCTTCGGCGTAGGTTACGGTGATTGACGTCCTGGAGACAATCTCAGTTTCTGCGAGAAGGACGGGCAAAAGCAGCACCTCTTTAGTTGTCTCGAGCTCAAAGGGTTTCAGATCCACAACGTGTAGCTTGAATTCACCAAGGGCCGCCTGCCCGGATACCGCGGCGACGAAGTCACGAAGGCCGTCAGGAGCGCCGTCCGAAACGACCACGAGGTGAATTTCAGCATTCAGCATCCGGCGACGAAAGGCTGCAGCTAGGCGGCGGTGATCATTGGCTTTCGGGAAATTTCGGTGAACGAACTCGATCCAAGACTCGTCGGAACTATCTCCCAGCCATGCAAGCGCGCCGTCATCGTCGAGGTTTGCAACTGATGCGGCGTACTCGATCACTTGCGCAACAACTCGACGGTCTTTGAGTTCCGGATTGTCGGAGAGCTTAACCTCGATGACGACGATGTGACCTGAGTCGCTTAACAGCACGATGTCGGGGATAACTGTTCGGTTTGTAGGCGTAGACAGCTGCGTCTGTCGGAATGCGACAACCGTCGAAGAAATCCCCGTCTCGTAAGGGTCCAACCCAAGAATCTCAGGGTTTTCTGCAACCAAATTTTCGAGATAGGTCTCGTCACGACCAAGTTCGCGCAGCGTCGTCGGTTTCCATGGGCGCGAGGTTGAGTCCGACGAGATGAGGTAAGGCTTCATGGTCTATCGACGCTCCGTCATGTCGTTATTCTCGCGATGGTACAAACAACGTGACAGGTGTGCCGCGCATGCGTCACTGGTGTCCGTGGCCGTGAGTTGGCAGTAAGTGGTGGCGCGTTGCCCGTAGTGAGAATTCGTTGACAGAAAAGGAGCTCCCGAATGTTCAATATCAGCCCTTAACGCAAACGACCTGCCCCCTGGGCGTACAGGCAGCAGTTTGGAATGGTCATGCAACTGACTAGATCCGGTCGTCGATCCGTCGCGCATAGCGGATGCCGAAGATGACGCGTCTCTTTCCAGCGATCAGGAGCCTTATCCAGAGAAATGTGAGGATTGAAGCAAAAGGCCTGATAGGCGATTCTCTTGTTTGGCACTCTCATACAGGATGAAATCAATTGGCCCGAAGCGAACGAGCAAAAGATGTCCTGAGAGCTGCAGATCTGTGGAAAGAACGCTGTCTCCTCGCCGGGACATCAGCTCTATCCGGTAAATCCCTTTGGATCAAAGAGAACTTCCTAGCCCTGAATCGCTACTACGTCGAAAATCTAGACGAGGGCGCAGGGAACTTCTTCCAGAAGCTCCGTGGACAGCTTGAGCCCGCCGCCCCTGAGGTCAAGCAGCTTGCCGCCGAGATGTTTTGGTTCATGTATCTCATCGTTTCGAAGGGGTCGATGTCGGGAGAGACCAAGCGATTCCAGATCAAGGATGTTTGGGAATGGTCAGGCGAGCCGCTCGACGAAGATCAGTGGCCGCTCAAAGAGCCGCTCGACGACGGCGTCGCGAATCCCGGAACCGCCTATCACACACATAGATGGCGCGAGTTCCTCTTTTTCGTGACGACGATGCTTGACTGGGTAGATCTCGGCGAAGATGAAAAGCTGATCTTGCTAGCGGATCCTTGGCGCTTCGGAGAATGGCTTGAGGCGAGAGACGGAGTGAAGGGCCGGCAGCTTCGACACGTTTTTCTCTACCTCCTGTTCCCCGATCAGTTCGAGAGCATCGTTTCGAGCAAGCACAAGCGAAACATTGTCAAAGGATTCGCAGGCGAATCATCTGAGCAACCGACGATTGACTACAAGGATCAGTTGGCTGTCGATCGCGAGGTTCTCGTTGTGCGAGAAAAACTCGAAGAAGAGCCGGCGGACGGCCCCGTGCATTTCTACAAGGAGCCGTACCGGTCAATATGGAATGAGACCGGCGGGGTGGATCCCGTAATTGAGCCTCCCCGCGACGAAGCTGAAGCTTGGTTCAGCGAGCGGTTCGGAGACGTCGGAGTTTGGGCAATGAGCGCCGGGGAGGGGGCCCGAATCTGGCCGAGTTTCAAAAGGGACAGCCTCATTGCGGTTGGTTGGGACTTCCTTGGTGACCTGTCGCAGTTCGAATCCAAAGACGAGGTGAGAGAGGCCCTCATACAAACTGGTCTCAAAAATCCGATCATGGATACGCTCGCCGTGTGGCAGTTCGTGCAGGAAATAAAGCCAGGTGACATCGTCTTGGTCAAGAAGGGAAGGTCGAAGCTTCTTGGATGGGGAATAGTTCGGGATGAGTACGAGTACGTTCCAGAGCGTCCCGAATATCACAATACGCGGCGTGTTGAATGGAAGTGGACCGAGGGCGTCGAGATTCCTCGTGACCAATGGATCACGAACAAGACGCTGACGGATTTTTCGCGCTTCAAGGACTGGGTGTCGATGGCCTTTGGGCGGATCGAAGGGACGGTCCCGATTGATCCTAGTCCGGATCCTGTTATTTCCGAATATTCGATTGATAACGCACTCGCCGACCTTTTCCTTCCGCGCGAGCGCTTTCTTCAGATATTGAGCGCGATGGCGCTTCGTAAGAACGTGATTCTCCAGGGCCCGCCCGGCGTCGGCAAGACTTTCATGGCCAAGCGGATCGCTTGGAGCATCATCGAACGAAAGGATCCGAACTGCGTCGAGATGATTCAGTTTCACCAATCGTATTCGTACGAAGATTTTGTCCAAGGGTGGCGTCCTACTGAGTCCGGCGGTTTCACACTTCGCAATGGCGTCTTTCATGAGTTTTGTGCGAAAGCGGCGGCGAACCCCGATTCGCCGCACGTCTTTATCATCGACGAGATCAACCGCGGGAACCTCTCTCGAATCTTTGGCGAGCTGTTGATGCTGATTGAAGCAGACAAGCGCGGTCCGGATTACACGATCCCTCTGACGTATTCGGAATCAGGCGAGCGATTCTCTGTGCCGGAGAATGTTTATCTTCTCGGCTTGATGAACACGGCGGATCGTTCACTCGCGATGGTCGACTACGCACTGCGACGTCGGTTCGCGTTTGTTTCTCTTGAGCCTGCGTTTGGGACGGAGATCTTCCAGCAGTATTTGCTCGATGCAGGAGCCGAGCCCACAATTGTGAAGCTGATCGAGAATCGCATGTCGGCCTTGAACGAGAAGATCCGGAACGACACGAAGAATCTGGGGGCGGGCTTCGAAGTCGGTCATAGCTACTTCGTCCCTTCGAATGAGAACGACGCGCTCGACGAGGCTTGGTTTCGGAATATTGTCGAAACCCAGATCAAACCGCTCCTGCAGGAATACTGGTTTGATCAACCGACGATCGTCGACGAGATGCTTTCCGGCCTCGTGAGTTGAAGATCCCGATTCAAAATGTCTACTACCTCCTCTGTTACGCATGGGGGCATGCGGACCAGTCGGATGTTGTGAACGTGTCCGAGCTGCAAGGGCTCGATCAAGTCCATGATCTTCTAGGAAAAGTTCTGGCCGAGGGTACGTTCCAGGTCGTTCGGCGAGGGCTCGACCGAGACTACTTGGAGGTTCGAGAAGACATCGCGGGAGTCCGCGGGAAAATCGAAGTCGCCCAGCTCGCTAAGCGTGCCTTGCGGGCTAGGGGGCGGGTTGCCTGTGTCTTCGAGGAAATGTCTCACGACATTCCGCACAACCGTATTCTGAAATCGACTCTCGGGGCGCTGCTGAGGATTCCGTCGCTCAATCGCAAAGTCCGAAATGAGGTCCGGGCGGCGTACCAGAAGCTCGAAGGCGTCACAGAGATCCGAATGAGCCGTCGCGTCTTCCGGACTGTTCAGCTCGATCGGAATCGGCAGATCTATCGTTTTCTGATGTCGATCTGCGCCCTCATTCATGAACAGCTGATCGTCGACGAGCAGAGCGGCGAGGTTGCTTTCCGCGATTTTCGGGACGACGAGAATCAAATGTGGGCGGTATTCGAAGACTTCGTCAAAGAGTTCTACAAACGAGAACAAAGCCGGTACACGGTCAACCGAGGAGGGCGTCGCATTCATTGGTTCTCGTCCGAAGGTGCAACGGAAGAGGATTTGGGCATGATCCCCCGGATGGAGGGGGACGTTCTGCTTGATTCAGCTGATCGTCGCATTGTGATGGATGCAAAATTTTACAAGGAGGCGCTGAAGGGGAGAGGCGGTGCGAAGAAGCTTCGTTCCGGCAATCTCTATCAGTTGCTCGCCTATCTCCGTAACCGCGAAAAGACCACAGACGGGGGCCCAAAACACGATGGGATCCTGCTCTACCCGGTTGTGGACGAAGTCATCAAAGTCGATGTGAAGCTCGAAGGGTTTCGGATTCAGGCGCGCGGGATTGATTTAGCTCAGGATTGGCGTGGTATTCATGCGGATCTCCTGAAGGTCATTGAGGCTTAACATTTGTGCCGCTTCTTGCGGGCAACAAATTTAGGAGAATGAATGAAGTCCGAAGCTGCCAAAGCGCTACGTGCGAAAGAGGAAAATCTACTTACGGAATGGTCTGATGACGACCATGAATTCATAGGGGATGGGATCGTCGACCATGATGCTTGGTTAGAGGCGCCAAAGCGTGTGCTTTTCCTCTTGAAAGAGGCCTATCGCTGGAAGGAGGAAGGCGCTCTCAACCTCGCGTCTGCAATTAGGGTAGATATCGAAAAAGACGATCGGATCAAGAATCATTCAATGCCAGTCGTGGGGCTTTGGGCCTTCGCGATCCATGAGATCTCCCGAACAGGGACTATCCCGGCCTTTCCGGAAGAGAGTTCTCGAGCTGAATCGGTGAAGCGTGCACTTCTGAGCAGCGCGGTCGTCAATGTAAAGAAGCGCAACGGGAAGTCGCAGTCAGGCGATGATCTCGCTGAATGCGCAAGAAAGGATCGCGATCAAATCAGAGAGCAAGTTGAACTTTATGCGCCCGACCTGATCGTTTGCGGCAGTGTCTGGTCAATTGTCAAAGATTCCGTCTTCGAAGATGTGCAGCCATCTTCGTCGGACCGGATCATCGATTGGAACGGCACAAAGATCATTGATTTCTGGCATCCGAATTATCGGATTCCCTGGCAACTCAGTTTCTATGGTCTGGCCGGACTGGCCTTCCGTTGTAAGTGAGTGAAGCGCCTGCCGCTAGAGCATCTGTCTCTGCGGTTCCCGGCTTCGCAGCCAAGATCGATGGGGCGAAAACGCAACGATCACTCGTCGAGCTAACCCGGTGGTGAGGGAGAGGCTGCCCCTGGTAGTCCGGCACCGACCCCTAACGAACTAGTGCGTTCGATCGCAAGCCTAAGGATGAGGCCTACCCTTTCTACCCACAGGAGATCGCCAGACCACCCTAATATTGAGAGTAGGGTCTGCCGATTTCCATTTTATGAAACCTCTCGAAGCAGACTTCGTATCCCAGCATCTCTCCGCCCTCCTCAAACTCGCTCATAACACGCAGAGCCGGGCGGTTGCCGCGCTCGTGAGACGAGAACAGTCGGCTCAAAAGGCGGCGGTGTCAGAGCTCTGCGCAGACACCGGATTTCTCTCCGACCGATCGAATCTCTACGTCGCGCCGGGGATCGCTGACGGAAGCCCGCCCATTTTTCTCAGCGATAATGAAGTCGACTTCGATGCCTTAGTCGTGCGACCGCTTGGTTGGATCGAGCCTCAAGTCGATCGAGATCGATTGAGTGACCTGATTCTGGCAACGCCTCTCCTTCCGTCGGGAGGTTTCGTGCTCTGCCGCATTGGGGAGAAAGATCTGCTTGCCTTTGTCGAGCATCTCGCGACGCAGTCTTTGGACGCGAGCGAGATTCGATGCGCGTTGGCCTCCGCGCGCGTTGCGGGAGTCGTGGCTGGTGTGGACTCTGGAGCGGAGCCGACGGGATGGTTCGATCGTGAGGTCGACAATTCTGTGGTGGAAAAGATCGATCAATATCTTCTCCGCCGCGCGAATCCCTGGCGTCGAGCTCCCGATTTCAGTCCGGAGAATCCTGCTTGGGTTTGCGAAGGAGATACCACCTTCGCCGCACTCTTTGATCTGGAACTCAACGTTCTGGTCCTGACGCGCTCATTCCGCACCTTCGTTGGCTCGCCCAAATCGCAGATGTGCGCGCGCCTCTTGCGGGCGAACTTGAGCATGGTCGACGGACGATTCGCGGCGCTCCGGGATGGGGCGCACGGTTCGATTGTTCTTCTTAACAATCTCTGTTGCGACGACCTCGACGAGATCGAGCTTGCGCGCGCGGTCGGTTATCTGGAGAACCTGTCGCTTCGCGGGGCGCAAGACAACCAGTCGGGGCTTGAGCTTCTTGGGCTACTCAGGCGATGTCGAAAACTCGGTTCGGCCACGCCGATCGCCGCCGATGAATCCGAGGCTATTCGCAAAGACTGGCCCGATTCGATCGTATTGGGAGAATGTTCCGACGGGACCAAGATGGAACTTCCCGTGGCGGACTTCCTAACGCACGCATTTGTATGTGGCGGATCGGGAAGCGGGAAGACCATTGTCTGTAAGGGAATTGTCGAGCAGCTCGCGGCCGCGGGAGTTCCGTCGATCGTGATCGATCTGAAAGGCGACTTGTCGTCGCTGGCATGTGTCCCGGAAGGTGTCGAGACTGAGGATATCGCGAAATATCTTTTGCAGCTCCACGGAGAGTCGGCCCCGACACAGGGAGACTTGATTGCCTCTCTCGCGAAACAATCTGCCGACAACTATCAGGGCTCGTCTATTAGTGGCGAAGACCTACGAGCCTACCGCGATGGAGTCGAGTTCAGGGTTCTCACGCCGCGCTCGGATATTGGAATTCCGCTGGCGCTTTCGCCGCTCTCGGGGCTCGACCTCGGGGCGATCGGAGAATCGGGCGGAATCGTCGGAGACCGCGCTCTTCACGAGCTTCTCGATGCGAATTTGAGAGGACTCGTCGATTACCTCAACCTCCCCGACGTCGACTCTGAAACGCTTGTCGCGGTACTCATTCAGCTGCTCGAGGCGGCCCATCGTGAGGGCGCGCCCTTGGCGGGCATCGAAGGAATCGAGCGGCTGGTTCAGCTCCTCTTCGAAGTGCATGATCGGACCGAAAAAATCAATTTCCTAGCCACGGTCGATGCGATCGATGAAGAGAAAGTCAAAAAGTACGCGCGAGCGATGAACGCGCGACTGGGCGGGACGTTTCGGTACTGGTTCGACGGCGACGAACTTTCGATCGATGAACTCATCGCGCCGCGTCATGGCCGGATCCCAATCAATATCATCAACCTTTCGATGCTGCCTTCGGCACGCGACCAGGGATATGCGATCGCTCAGATCAACACTCAGATCATTGAGTGGATGCGAACGCAGGCTGGGGCGCAGCGCCCGCGTCTTCTCTATTTCATCGACGAGATCGCGCAGGGCGGCGGCAAGGAGGCCATCTTTCCACCGCATCCGTATAACCCAATCACGAAACCAGGACTCAATGTTCTTTTGAAGCAAGGTCGAGCCTTTGGGGTCAGCTGTTTGCTTGCGACGCAGAACGCGAAAGACATCGACTACAAGGGTTTGGGGCAATGCGATACGTGGTTAGTTGGACGCCTCAAGACTGAGAAGGACATCGAACGTCTGAAGATGGGCATCGAAGCCTCAGAGGCGACATCCACCGTCGGATTCAGTGCCGTCGGAAAGGATGCGCTCGGCGGTGTTGGGGCTCTCGATACGGGCCATTTCATCGTCAAGACACGAAATAGTGGCGTCAAAACTTACAAACAGCGCTGGATCCAAAGCCTGCACGATCGCATGACCCCGGAAATGCTTCGAAACTGGATGGCGGCTGAAGAGGGGCGGGTATCGAACCGGATCGAAGAGGCGGGTCGAGAGTGGAACCACGGCGATCCGCGTAAGGCGATTAGCTCGCTCGAGACGACCATTACCGACGAGCCCTATTACTCGAAGCTTGCGGAAGCAAAGCTGATGCTTTGCGAGTGGTATTTCCGAATGAGTGAGTGGTCTCGCGTGATCGACTATTCGGCAACGCTTCGGGAGGCAGTCCAAGGGCGCTCTGGCTTCGAGTTGATCCACTACTACGAAGGCATCGCGCATTTCGAGATGGGGGCACTAGCTCCGGCTCGGGCTTCTCTCGAACGTTTTGTCGACGGAGCCGCACATGGTTCGGGAGAGTTGATCGAGCTATGCCGTGCACGTCTCGCAGATCTCTATATCAAGCAAGACGACTACGAGAGTCTCGAGGAGACGGCAGGTCAAAGCGGGGAGGGGAAAGCCAATCGTCTCGTGCAGTTTTGTCGAACGATGCAGAGCGCCTTGCTGTCCTGGCCAAGCTTGCGCGGCGGCGGCTTGGAAGAGGCGACCGTGATGGCGCCTGCGGATTCAGAGAGCCCGGATGAGGTGCGCTACGCGCGGAAGGAAGAAGTCTGTATTCGGTCCTATGTGGCGGAGATTCGTCGCCGGCTCGATGATCTTCCGCTCGCCCCGCCGTCGGTCAAATCGTTGTCGGATGAGGAGTATGCCCAGCTAGAAAGAATCCTCGTCAACATCGAGGAGGATGCGGCCACTGAGCAATCCAGCAGAGAGGCCGTCGAAAGCGCCCTTGCCCACGCCGAAGACCGAATCGACACTCTTGAGTTCGATGCCGCCTCGGACGCGATCGATGAGGCGCGTAAACTCGTCCTGTCGACTGGCTTCGGCCGACAAGCGCTCGAAGAGGTGATCTCCCTCTATCGCGGGGCGTGTAAAGCCGGAGAGAATTCGGTTCGGAATTGGTTGATGGAGATCGACCCGTTCGAGTTCGAACTCGAGATTGCGTCACTCTTTCGAAATCTCGGTTACGAGGCGCAAGCCACAAAGCCGACCGGAGATGGCGGCGTGGACGTCTGGGCGACGCGCCAAAATCGTCGGTACGTGATCCAGTGCAAACGCTATCGGAAATCGATCGAGCCCGGTCAGCTGCGGGAGTTTGCGACTGTGATTCGAAACTTCGACGCGGATGAGGGCATCTTCGTGACGACCTCCACTTTTACGAACGGATCCAGAGAAGAAGCTGAGAAGCATGGCATCCATCTCATGGAGATGGAAGACCTCGTTAGGCTGTACTCAAATAGGCGAATAGAGGGCGCGGCGCGACCGGCAGTTCCTCGCTCAGGCAGGGCGCCTTCGCGAAGCTTGAGTCAGGCTGTGCGGCCCGACTGTGAGGCGCAAGTTCGAGGCGTTCTTTCGGCGTCGGATCGCCCCTTCTCGATGCGCGAGGTCGCCGACACGGCTGGTTTCTCGCTGGAAGAAACACAGGCCGCCATTGGTTTGTTGTTAGCCCAAGGGGAAGTTCAAAAGCATGGGCGCGGGCGAGGGACGCGTTACACGTCGAATTCCGGCGCATGAACTTTCTTGCGGAACGCGATTCCTCTTGATGACTAAAGGGTGGGGGCCTCCGGACCGATTCTGAGAGGGATGCCCTTCACACCTCGCTACACGCTGACCCCCCGAATCCTCCGTCAACTCAAGGCGGTCGAGCGCACCTGCGGCTTTCTTTCGGCCGTGCGTCTGCAGCCCGAGTGGATCCAGGAAGTTCGCAGCGAGACCGAAGTGCGAGAGGCCTTGGCCAGCGTCCAGATCGAGGGCAACTCCCTCACGCTCGAACAGGCCTTCGAACTCTCGCACGAACTTCCCGCCCGCGAACTCCGAAACAGCGAACGCGAATTCTGTAACTACTTGCAGGCCTTTCAAGCGATCGAACCCCTCCACGCCCAGCGCGACGAGCGGCTGAATAAGGGCGATCTGCTGAACCTGCATCGAACGCTCGTGGACGGCGTTCGCGGGGGGCATCGCGGCGCCGGGGAGCTGCGTCGAGAAGACGTTT
Organism: Myxococcota bacterium; assembly: GCA_041690055.1. Taxonomy (GTDB): domain Bacteria; phylum Myxococcota_A; class UBA9160; order UBA9160; family UBA4427; genus UBA4427. Next base: position 16,444 of record JBDNFB010000005.1, read on the forward strand.
GCGTGGGCGACATCGTCGACGGGGAAACCATCGTGCATCATCAGCCCCCCGCCTGGACCGTCATCGAGGAAGAGGTCGATGCGCTCTTCGAGTGGCTGGAGGCGGGCAAGGCAAAAGGCGATGGGGAGGACGACCCCTGGGTTCATCCCGTTATCCAAGCCGGCATCCTTCAACACCGCCTCGTCTACATCCATCCCTTCCTGGATGGCAACGGCCGGTCCGCCCGCATGATGACGACCCTTCTGCTTTATCAACGCGGCTACGACTTCAAATATCTCTTCGAGCTCTCGGAGCACTACAACGCCGATCGCGATCTGTACTACGCCGGCCTGCGAACGGCCGATCGCACAGGCGAGTACACCGGATGGTTGGAATATTTCTTGGGCGGTTTCTCGCATCAGATGTGGCGGATCGAGGAGCGGGTGAAGAAGCGGTCGCAAACGTGATGTTTAGAATGGGGGGGATCGATAATGGCTCTGCCTGAATATCCGTGGAGGCTTGCAGGGTCCTCCTGACCCTCGGGGTCGGTCTCCTGCTGATCAGCGGTTGGAGACCGAAGCCAGCTGACGGGCTAGATCGAGACGAACTTCGGCCGACATCGTCGTTTTTCGACGTGCCCGGACTTTGATCGAGGCCTATCGTCGAGCGAGGGAGGAAATTCCAGTGAAGATGCAGCGGCTCAAAATTATCGGACCCATCATTCTCTTGTTGTGCGTGGTAGCGGGATTCGCGGGCAACGCCGCGGCGGCGACGCTTCAGAATATCCCGCATAGGCCACACGGAGCCCCGGTTGGTACGCCTCTGCCCAATATTGAGGCCGCCATAAAATCAGCCGCACAAGATTTGGGCTGGTATACGGCTGAAGACGCGCCAGGCATTTTGAGAGCATTTCTTGTCATTAGGTCACATGAGGCAGAGGTCGCTATTGGCTATGACGAAACAAATTTTTGGATCGACTACCGAGACAGCGTGAACCTGAATTATCGCCCCGACGGTCTCAGGGCAACTAAAACGAGGAGGGCGGAGAAAGGTCCCAGGATCCACAAGAACTACAACGCTTGGGTGAGCCGCCTCGCCGATCGAATCTCGGCGCGCGCAAAGAACCCCCCGAAGGCGACATCCGGAGCAGCCAATACAGCCGACCAGATTCTCTTGATCGCGGATGAACTTGAAAAGCTGGATGGGCTTCGCCAAAGAGGTGTCTTGACTCAAGCTGAATTCGACGCCCAGAAGAAGAAGCTACTGGCACGATAACGAGTGCTTTCGCGCGCCACTCGTTTGCGTCTGCATTTCTAAGTTCGGGAAGAGGCCAGATAGCGGCGTTGTTGCATGATTCGACCGCGCCAAGTCCCGAATGCCGATAAACCTCCTGAAACCCAGGAGGCCACACGATGCCCAGCAAGCGCTCGAGAGTTCACCCGCCCTACAAGGACCAAGGACCAAGTACCGCTTCACGAACTCGGCCGAGTACAACCAAGCCCTCGTCGACCGCGGCAATCCCATTCTGCCATGGACTTCTAAAGGCCGTTCGCTGAGGCTACTCCGAAGTCTGCCAAAACGGACAAGCCAGAGTGAATGCGAATACGGCGTCTAAGTTGGATGCGCGACAATCGCCGCCAGCGTGATTGGGGATTGACGGAAGGGTGCACAAGGGGATGCCGGTTAGGCCTTGCCCAGGATGATCTGGAGCCCGCCGCAGACACCAGAAGATCGGCTAGCCCCAGCCAATCCGTGCTAAAAGTACGATTGTGCACGCTGAAGACTCGAAGCGGGATTGTCCCAATCCCAGTTGATCTTCTAGGCAAATAGAGCGGCGGCTCCTTCACCCTCCGTGTGTTACGGAGGGGGTAACCAAACCAACGAAGGAACCGCCACCATGACCAAGCATGCCAAGAAGTCGAGTCATCTC
>JBDNFB010000006.1:0-30469 GCA_041690055.1 Myxococcota bacterium
ACGACGCTCTGCGTGGAAGGGTAACCGCTGGCAGTGGTGGCAGATTCGATCAGACGCGCCGCAATAAACCATGGCTTCATATGCTTTCGGAAGCCCCGCGGTAGCCCCATGGCCGTCACCTTGCTGTTCATTTCTTCGAGCAGCTTGGCCGTCTCCGGCCGGAGCACGGACTCGAGCGTTCCGGGTGGGTCGAGCATGACCATGTTGGCGATCAGCCACCCGACCGCATCTTCGCTGAGGAGTCGCATGTCGAGTTCAAGGACGAGAAGCGATGCCTCTTTCAGGGCGCTGTTCGCTTCGGGCGAGAGCGACCAACCCTGCGTGGGGCCCAGATGGATCGTGCCGAGCATGATCAGGTCGGCCCCGGCACCTCCGTCTACGCGGTAGAGCGGCGGCCGATCGAAATGCGCGCTCGTGCTCTGCGCGGCACTGCCGGGGTGAGGCGAGGAACTCTCTTGGAGGGCACCTGCCGCAGGCGCGTCGGCGTTGAGCGCACCCCCAGCGCATCCCAGGAAGCCGACGAGGGCGACCGATAGAGCGACAGGCCGCCGGGCGATCGAGAAAGAGCGGGAAAAGGCACCAGAGAAGGCGCCAGGGAAGGCGCCAGAAAAGCCGTGAGCGAAGGCCTTTACGCGTTGGCGTCGCGCGGGGCGAATCTTTAGCTGGACCCGCGAGATTATAGATCGATGCATCATCAGTCAGTCTCCCTTGCGGCGAAGTCTATCGACCCCATGGCTACGTTTGCTAGGGAATGAGGGGCCGTTGGACTATTCCGTGCGCGTGGGAACGCGTGGAAAGAGGAAAAAGAGATGAGAGCTGTGGTTGTGGATGAACTGGGAGCGCCCGATTCGCTCGTCGTGCGTGACGTCGCTTCGCCTGCGATGGGTCCGACGGATGTGCGGATCTCGGTGCGTGCCGCAGGTTGCAATTTCTCAGATATCCTGATGATGAAGGGCGAGTATCAGGTCAAGCCGCCTCTGCCCTTCATTCCGGGCGGCGAAGTGGGTGGGGTGGTGCTTGAGGTGGGCGCGAAGGTGACTGGGCTGGCCCCAGGAGATCGGGTGCTGTCTCGGTGCGCGCTGGGCGGGTACGCGGAGGAGGTCGTTTCACCTGCAGCGACGACCCTGCGACTGCCGGAGGGCCTTTCTTTCGCGGCCGGGGCGGCGCTTTCGACGGTGTATCCCACCTCCTATGCGGCGCTCGTTTGGCGGGCGCCGGTCAAGCAGGGAGAGACGCTCCTCGTTCATGCGGCGGCCGGTGGTGTGGGCTTGTCGGCCGTGCAAATAGGGAAAGCGCTCGGTGCGCGGGTCATAGCGACGGCCGGCGGAGCCGAGAAGCTTGAGTTGGCTCGGCGTGCCGGGGCGGATGTATTGATCGATTACCGCACGGAAGACTTCGTTGCGCGAGTGATGGATGACACCGAAGGCCGCGGCGCGGATGTGATCTACGACTCTGTAGGCGGAGAGACGACGGATCTTTCGTTGAAATGCATCGCGTGGAACGGGCGGCTTCTGGTGATCGGATTTGCGAGCGGAGATATCCCCGACGTGAAACTCAACCGTGTCTTGCTCAAGAATATCTCGATTGTTGGGCTGCATTGGAGCGCCTATCCGGATCGCGAACCCGAGGCGATTGATGCTTGCTTTGAGGGGCTTTTTGCCATGGCCGAGCGCGGCGAGATCGATCCGTTCGTGTCCGCGGAATATCCGCTTGAAAAGGCGGGCGAGGCTTTGACTGCGCTGGCGTCGCGCAAGACCGTGGGGAAGGTTGTGCTCGTTCCCTAACCCCTAACCCCTAACCCCTAACCCCTGGTCCCAGGCCGACGACCGCACGTTCGCGGGCTTCAAAGTGACCGCACAAGAAAAGGGCCGACGTTCTTTCGAACGCCGGCCCTTGATGTGAACGATTGGATGTTAGGCCGACTGTTCTAGTATGGCTCCTCGCGAAGCTAGCTTGCGGTGACGGCCATGTCTCCGTGCTCTCCGGTTCGGATCCGGACCGCATCTTCGACGTTGATCACAAAGATCTTGCCGTCGCCGATCTTGCCGGTCTGGCAGGCTTCCTGAAGGGCGACAACGACCTTTTCTGCCTGATCGTCGGGGACGACCACTTCGAGCTTGAGCTTGGGAAGGAAGTCGACCACGTACTCGGCGCCTCGGTAGAGCTCCGTGTGACCTTTCTGTCGTCCGAATCCCTTGACCTCGCTCACGGTCAAACCCTGGATTCCTGCTTTGGCCAAACCCTCTTTTGCATCGTCGAGCTTGAAGGGTTTGATGATGGCTTCGATTTTCTTCATGCCGTGTCTCCGGTAGGCCGCTGCGAACACGCTTGCGCGCAGCGGCCGGTGGTTATGTGAGGTTTAGCTCTCGTTCGTGGCCAGCTTGCTCGAAGAGAGACCGGCTGCCGCGAAGGCACCGCTCGAGTCTTCCATGAAGCCGGGGGACCCAGCGAGATCATAGGCATGCATGCCATGCTCGCTGAGGTCGAGACCTTCGATTTCTTCCGCTTCGTCGACTCGGAGGCCGATGGTGGCCTTGAGCCCGAAGAAAAGGATGGAGGCGCAGGTGACCGTGAAGGCCGCGTAGCAGAGCACACCGTAGGCCTGGATGCCGAGGGAGTGATCGGGGTTGGTCGAGAAGATACCGACAGCCAGCGTGCCCCAGATGCCACAAGTGAGGTGGACCGAGATCGCACCGACCGGGTCATCGATCTTGAGCTTGTCGAAGAAGATGACCGAACCGACGACCAGGCCACCGGCGATGAAGCCGACCAGGATTGCGCTCGTCGGGTTGATGACGTCGGCCCCGGCCGTGATGCCAACGAGACCGGCGAGGATGCCGTTCAGGGCCATCGAGAGGTCAGGCTTCGAGCTGATGAAGGTGTACGCGATCATCGCGCCGATGCCGCCCGCTGCAGCGGAGAGACACGTCGTGACGAGGGCGAAGGAGGTGAGTTCCGGGTCCGCCGACAGCACCGAGCCGCCGTTGAATCCGAACCATCCGAGCCAGAGCAGGAACACGCCGATCGTGGCCAGTGGCATGGAGCTACCGGGGATGGGTTGAACCGTGCCGTTCTTGGCGTACTTGCCGAGGCGTGGCCCAAGAGCCAACGCGCCGATCAAGGCCCCCCAACCGCCGACCGAATGCACGAGCGTTGAACCCGCGAAATCGTAGAAGCCAGCCGCGTCGAGGAAGCCGCCGCCCCATTTCCAGGAGCCCGCGACGGTGTAGACCAGCGCGACGAAGACCGTCGAAAAGATCATGAAGGAGCTGAGCTTGATGCGCTCAGCAACCGCACCCGACACGATCGTCGCAGCAGTCGCCGCGAACATCGCCTGGAACAGGAAGTCCGTCCAGTAGGTGTAGCCGCCGTCCGCGTAGGCCGGCGTGTTGGCGCCTTCTTCGAAGCCTGCGCCTAGACCGAAGCCCGCGAAGCCGAAGAAGCCGTTGAAGTCGCCGGGGTACATCAAGTTAAAGCCGACGATGAAGTAGGTCAGAATGCCGCAGCAAATGATGAAGGTGTTCTTGAACAGAATGTTAGTGGTGTTCTTTGCTCGGGTTAGTCCGGACTCCACCATGGCGAAGCCAAGGTGCATGACGAAGACGAGCGCGGCGGCCATCATCATCCAGACATTGTTCGCTGCGAACAGTCCTGGCGACACATCGTCAGCGAGCGCGGCGCCAGGTGCCAGAAGCGCCACCGCGGCCAATGCGCCGACCGTGAGTCCGGTACCTGCGCGTGAGAGAAGGGCTTTGCGAATCATCGGAATCTCCATTGTTAGGAACGAGCCAATTCGTGAAGGGCGAGAGGGGTCGTCGTTCTTCAGGCCGACCCCCCCCGCAGCCGCGATGCGCGAAAGCCGATGAGGTCGAGTCAATCTGGTCTCAGGTAAAGCAATGGCTGTGCCAACTTCGGGAAAATCCTCTGCCTGGCTCTGTGAGGCGCTTGTGGCGACTCTCACGGTCAAGGTGTGCGGATTTATGCGCGATTGAAGGGTTGGGGCGTGCTGAGTTGATCCGCTTTGCGCGGAAGGCTGCACGGTTCAGCATCACTGCTGCCCAGAGCGCGTGCAGCCTACGCTGAGCGGCTAGGCGGACGTCGGCAGATCGGCAGCGCTCCGCTCGGAAGCCGGCTCGATGGTCGGTTCTTCGGTTGGCTTGGCCGTCAGATCTTCGGTCGACTCGTTGATCGGCTCTTCGATACAAGAAAACCGCAATCTGAGGGAAGGCTAGGCCCCGCTGCGGGAGCGGACCCGGAACAGGCCTTCTTGGACGACCGAGGCGACCAAGGTGCCGTCGCGCCGATAGAAATGCCCCTTGGTGAGTCCGCGTGCGCCAAACATGGAAGGGCTCTCTTGGGAGTAAAGGAGCCATTCGTCGGCACGGAAGGGCCGGTGGAACCACATTGCGTGGTCGAGGCTGGCGTTGGCGGCGTCGGCGCTGAGCATCTCGATCGGATGGGGGCGCGCGGCCGTGTCGATCAGCGTCATGTCCGAGGCGTAGGCCATGATGCATTGATGGAGCAGAGGCGAATCGGGAAGTCGGCCCGATGCGCGAATCCAGATATGGTGGGTGGGCGCTTGTTCGCCGCCGAAATAGTCCATCAGCTCGACGTGGCGGCTCTCGATCGCGCGATCCCGCTCGACCCAGGTCTTGAGAAAGGGGTCCTCTGTCAGTTCGCGCTCCCGCAGAACACGCCGCATAGAAACCTGCCAGTCCTCGAGGTCTTCTGGCGCCGGGACCTCGGGCATCGCGGACTGATGGTCGTACTCCGACTCTTCTTCCACATGGAAGGAGGCGGACAGGGTAAAGATGGTCTGCCCGTGCTGGATCGCAGTCACGCGCCGGGTGGCGAAGCTGCGCCCATCGCGTGTCCGCTCGACCTGGTAGAGGATCGGGATCGTGGGATCGCCCGGTCGCAGGAAATACGCGTGCAGAGAGTGAACGGCGCGGTCTTCAACCGTCCGTCCTGCCGCAATCAGGGCCTGGCCGGCGACCTGGCCGCCGAATACGCGCTGGCGTTTTTCATTCGGTTGGGCGCCGCGAAACAGATTGAGTTCGAGCGGTTCGAGATCGAGATTCTCGACCAGAGCATCAAGTGCGGTCTGCATGGGGCCTCATTCGGAAAGCATCGCGGGCGGCGCGGCGGGAGCGTAGTCGATTCCCACTTCGTTCACTGCTTGCCCTCGCGTTCACTGTTTTTCAAGATCCACTGCCCCCCCCCTGAGTCACTGTTTTCCCGCCCCGGCAGAATCACGAGCAGCGCACCGGCAACGCCTGCGCAGCGACACGGGGTTTCGTTAAGCACCTCTCACTCTTGGACGATAGGAACGCAGCTTCTTTGCCTTGGGTCCCTATGTCCTTTCTTGTTCCTCTAATCGCAGTGCTCGTCTCGGCCGCTTTTGCCGCGGTCGCGATTGCGTGGCGTTCGGATCGATGCGCAGCGGGACCGATGACTGCGCTCTTCTCCTGTACGGGGGGATGGGGTTTTCTCGAGTTGATGGCGGCGATGGAGTCCGACCCGAGCCGTGCGATGTTCTGGTTGCGCTGGGTCTCGCTTCCGGCGCTTCTGCTCGGGCCGATCACAGTGGCTCTACTGGCGGCGATGCTGCCGAGTTTGAAGCCGCGTCTGCGCCAAACGATCCGGTGGGGCTATGCGTTCGCCATGACCGGGGGGATCGTCGCGGGCATGCTGCCGCATTCGATCGAGAGCGTGGTGCGGACGGCCTGGGGCGGATGGATGCCCGATTACGGCGAATTTATGACCCTGCTAATTCCCTTCGGTTTTGTGCTGCCACTTGGCTCCGCCTGGCTCGCGATTCGGTCAGCACCGTCGGGCAAACCCTCGGTGGATTCCGATTCGGAGCATCGGACGCGAAGGCGAGAGACGCTCAGTGCGCGTGGGCTTTCGGTCGTGGTCGCGATTTCTCTGACCGCGGCGTTCTTGACCGAGTTCGTCTTTCCGATTTTGGCAATTCCCGCGCCGCGACTCGGAGCCGTTTGCATCGCTTCGGCAGCGGCTCTGATGTGGTTGGGTGTGCTGTACGCATCTGATGATCTGAGCGTGACCTCCAATGGCCTGGCGCGGGCGATGCTCGCGAAACTTCAGGATGCTGTCGTGCTGATCCAGCTCGATGGTACGATCGTTTCCGCGAATCCGCGCTTCGAGGAAATGACGGGGCATCCATGGGAGATCTTAGGCGGGGCTTGCCTCGCCGATTGGGTGGATCTCTCCGCGGAGACGCTTTGTGCCGGCTTTGAAGATCGAGAGGTCACTTTACGCGCGGCGCAGAATACTGACTGCCCCTTGTCTATGTCTTCGACTCTGACGCGGGATCCCGGCGGCGGTGTGACCGGCGCCGTGATCGTCTTTCGCGATTTGAGCGAGATCGAGTCTCTGCGTCGGAGTCTGCTGAGTTCGGGGCGCCTTGCCGCAATTGGAGAGCTGGCAGCGGGGATCGCGCATGAGGTCAACAATCCTGTCGCCTTCGTCCGCTCCGATCTCAATCTTCTGGCACGCCGCCTTCATGAGATCAGCGGGTACGTCGACGGCGCAGCGAAGCTCGACTCAACTGAGGCGATCTTTTCGCGCGGCGTGCAGCGGATCAAGCACGCCCGCGAGGCCACTGACTACGTGGCGCAGGTCGTCGGGGATGTTCGAGGCTTCGCTCATCTTGGGGGAAGAGGGCAGGGCGGAAGCGAGCCGGTGTCTTTGCTCGAGGTCGCAATCCGACTGGCCGCATTGCAGCGAGGAAACGAAGTTGAACTGGTCATGCGCCGGGCGGAATGCAATGAGCGAATTCAGTACGGCCAGGAACTCAAGCAGATCCTGCTCTCCCTCTTGCGAACGCTGATCGATTCGGCGGAATCTGGGGCTCGCGTTGAGGTTTCAATGGGAGCGAGTGCCGAGGCCCTTCAAGTCGAAATCTCCGCAGATCCGGTAGCCGGCGCGCCAGACGCGCTCGTCTCTCGATTTGAGGCCGCGAGTGCCGCCGCAGAAAGCACCGAAGAGAGTGAGGTCGAACTCGCAATTGCAGTCGGTCTCGTGGCAGAACTGGGGGGCGCGATTCGGGTGGCCGCGGCGGACGCGGGGCGAGTGGAGGTTCAGTTCGAACTTCCCCTCTTTCCGGGGGAAGACGAATGAGCTTCTACGCAGGCCTCAAAATTGTCACCGCCATGATCTCCATCGGAATTGGAGCCGGACTCCTTGCCCGCGACCATGGCCTGAAGGGCTATCGGCTGCTTGCGGCCGTGATGTTCTGTAACGCATGGTGGGCGACCGCCGAATTCATCCTTGTCGTGACTTCTTCAGCAGCCAGCGCGGAGACGCTTCAACGCCTAGCGAGCCTTGGGCCTCTCCCTCTTGGTGTCCTCTGTATGCATGCGGCCCTCGAATTTTCCTCGGTCAAGAATCACCCCCTATCGAAATCCCTTCCCGTCTTTTATGCAGGAGTGGCGACCCTCGCGCCGATTCACCTCTTGACCGACTTCGTAATTCGAGGCGCGGCCGAAGGCTTCTATCTCTGGAGACCGATCTTTGGTCCCGGGATCGTACTGTCGTACGCAGTGATCTCAGTCCCTATCTTTCTGACCGTCCTCAGCCGCCGCGAAGTAGTTGGGCTCCCTGCGCCCGGGGGCCAGAGGGAGTTGGCGCGGATCGTCTTCTTCGGTGTTTCAGGCGCCCTCGCGGTCGGGACGCTCAGCATCTTGATTTGCCCCCCACTCGGAATCGACGTAATGAACATAACGTCGACGCTTCTTGTGCTCGTGGGTCTGTCTTGCATCGACGTTCTCAGACGACGCGGACACTCCCTCACGTCGTCCCAGGCATTCGCTCGCGAAATTTTGGATGCCCTGACGGATGGCTACGTGCTTGTGACGGAGGAAGGCACCGTACGCGATGCGAATCGTTCGTTCCTCAAGATGGCGGGAACCACAGAGCAGCGTGCGATCGGCGCGCCGGTTGGGAATTGGATCGCTGGCCTGGCGGATGCGGATGCACCGCTCGAAACCGCCCAGCTCATGGAGCTTCGGACGAGCGGCGACGAGTCGATTCCCGTCGTGGTCTCGCCGTCGTCGGATTCTGATCGAAGTGCTCGGCGTCTCGGCCGTGCGTACCTCTTACGTGATCGCCGAGAAGTCATTGCGCTGCAGCGAAAACTCGTCGTGTCCGCACGGTTGGCCGCTGTCGGCGATCTTGCAAAATCCATTTCCCAATCGATCAGCGAACCCGTCCTTCGCGCCCGCCAGGAACTCGAAGGCCTCGATCTGGATTGGCAGACGATCGGCGATGTGATCTTCTTGTCCGATCAAGAACAGGAGGCGAAGGAGGCCTTCGAAGAAGGCGCTGAACTCATTCAAGAATGCGCCGAGGGGATTGACCGGATCTTCTCGATCGTTCAAAAAGTGGGGGGGCTCTCCGACGAAACACGCGGCGATGCTTTGCATTCTCACGGCCTTGATCGCATTGTCGCTCGAGCGATCCGAGTGGCGGGCATTCAGGCTTCGGAAGCGCTGCGCATCGAAGTTCGGCTCGATGAAGACGTGGACATTCTCTGTAATCCCTCGGAAATTGAGCGTGTAGTGATCAACCTCGTCGTCAACGCGATCCAGGCGCTGCAGGAGGATTCGGAGCGAGCCGCCGAACTCTCGGTTGCGGTGATTGCCCAAGGGCCGCGCGTTCTCCTCCATGTTGAAGATAATGGCTGCGGCATTGATGCGAATGTCCTGGACCGTGTCTTCGATCCCTTTTTTACAACGAAGCCGGTGGGGAAGGGGACGGGCTTGGGGCTCGCGATCTCCTATCACATTGTGAAATCGCACGGTGGCGAGATTCGGATTGCCTCAGAGACGGGTGGCGGGACGAGCATCGCCGTCGAATTTCCGCGCGCGCCTCGCGGCGCGGAGCCCGGTGATCCTGCTTTGAGTGCCGCTCACGACGAAGCGGCACATAGTACTGCCGACGACGGCTGAGGGCTCTCAAGTCGTTTCCGGGGACGGCCGATCCTCAAACGGAACGGGCGGAAACGAGAAGGAAGACTGGGGCCATGGACGAGCAGGATGAAACTCAGCTGAGTGCGTTCTTTGTGACACCCGTCGCCGATCTTCTCCGGCGCTGGACCCTCGCTGGTAAGCTCGACGAGGACGATCTTGAACGGACGCTGAGCGCGAACGCGCAGGCGCTCGTCGATCATCCCATGGATCCCGCAGATTGGGCCCAGCTCTCCGACGTCGAGGGCATGGTCGGGTTGGCTGCTTCGGAGCTCGGAGGAGAAGCGGGTCTCGTGGACTGGGCAGAAGAAGTAGTCTCGGAGTGGATTGACTCTGGGCAGTTGTCCGATCTGCTGGGTAGCGCACGCGCCCTCGTTGACTCCGAAGGCTTCGCCGTATCGGAAGCCAGCTCACTTTTCGTTCGCGAACCTCGCTGGCAATACGAGGGGAGCGCGCGGGGATTCAGTGTTCGCGTTAGCGGTGTTGCTGAAGCGAGTCCCGCATTGAAAGCGCTATTAGGCGGAATCTTGTCTCGCCTGGCGGAGCAAGTTTCGGAAGTGTCCTTCGACGTGCGGGTGGACGGGGTGGACGCGAGCGATCTTGTGATCTTCGGTGAAGCCGAGAACGGCCCGGACCCTTCCGCCGAGGGTCGGCTGCATCGCGCTGCGCTGATTCCCTAGCGCCTCGCTATTCGCGAATCCCTTGGAGCCGCAGCATCGGTCCGGCGGGCATCCGAGGCTCTTCGAGTTGGATCGTCGCTTCGACCTGAAATCCGCCTTCCCCTTCTTCGTCGATCAGCGTCTGAATTACGTCGAAATGCAGCTCGCTTCGGGAATCGATCTTCGTCCAATGCCCGCGGCGCGCCTCGGGGTCGATCCGAATCGTTTCTTGGCTTTCAAAGAGGGAGGCACATTCGGTTTCGATTCGAGCGGCGTCCCAATCGGTATTCGCAAGACACATCGCCGCCGCTTCGAAGTCGCGCTTCGCCAAAGCTAGAACGAACTGATGAATTTCGGCGCGCACGCGGGCATCGAAAGTGCGGCGGTCGAGTTTTCGCGGCGCGCGGTCGGGCATCGCGGGCTCCGCGGCTTTCTCGGGCTGATTCGGATCGACCAGGTTCTCCCACTCTTCGACGAGGCTTGAATCGACGCGAGCGAGCAGCGCACGGAGGAAAGCGATGACTTCGAGGATTTCGTCGTTTCGCGAGGCTTCGGGGAGGTTCCGAGCGAGCGTTGTATGAACCTGGCTGAGGTAGCGGAGCAGGACGCCTTCGAGGCGCGCGATTTCGTACCGTCGGACATAATCGTCGAAGGAAAGAAATTCTTCCCACATCTCACGAGCGATGGATTTAGGACGAACCACGTCCTCGCCGACCCAGGGATGATGCTCCGAAAAAATGTCGAAGGTCGAGTACAGGAAGTCCGCGTTCGGTTTGTCCCAGGTGACTCCTTCGAGCTTCTCCATGCGCTCTTCGTAGGGGACACGTTCGGCCTTGAGCGCGTTGATGAGCTCGGTCTTTCGCTGTCGGACCTGGGCGTCGAGGAGCGCGCGGGGATTATCGAGAATGGCTTCGACCACGGAAAGAACATCGACTGCATAGTCCGGCGATTCGGGTTCAAGGGCTGCCACGGCGTCGATCAGATAGAGCGAGAGAGTGTGGTGGAGATCGAAGTCGCTCTGAAGGTCAGCGTCGACCCGGGCGAGCGCGGGCCCACCCGACTGCTTTTCTACGCGGGCGACGCCCGCATGTCGGAGAGCGCGAAATAACACGGCCGCTTCGCGTCGTAGCCGCTTCCTGCGGACGGGCGTTTCGAAGCTGTGGTTGATTAGCTGGATGAACTCGCGGTAGCCGGACCCGGGCAGCGACTGATCCTGGCCGCGCTGCAGGAGGGCGATGAGGCTACTGTGGGTCAGGACGAGCTGGGAGCGCAGGATCTCCGGCGGCTTTTCAATCAAACCGTCAAAGGTCTCGCGGGTCCAGCCTACGAAGCCGCGCGGCGGCGGCTTCTTCTTGTCCTTCTTTTTGCCCTTCGCCGCGGCTTTTGTGGCGCTGCGCAAATTCTCGATCACGTGTTCCGGTGCCTGGCAGACGACCGAGCCCTCCACGTCGAAGCCGCGTCGCCCGGCGCGGCCGGCGATCTGCTTGAAATCGCGAACGGAGAGAACGCCGACCTTTTCGCCATCGTATTTCGAGAGCTTGGTAAAGAGGACCGTACGAATCGGGATATTGACGCCGACGCCGAGCGTATCTGTTCCACAGATCACTTTGAGGAGTCCGCGTTGAGCGAGTTGTTCCACGAGCAGTCGGTATTTGGGCAGGATGCCGGCATGATGGAGGCCGACGCCGAATCTGAGAAAGCGCTTGATGTCTTTTCCGTAAGGCGAGTCGAAGCGGAAGCCACCGACTGCCTTCGCGAGTGCTTGGCGTTCCTCGCGGGTCGTGATCTGCGCTCCGGTCAGCCCTTGGGCTTGCTCCGCGGCGTCGCGTTGCGTGAAATGGACCATGTAGATCGGCTCGCGTCCCGCTGCGAGCAGCGACTCAATCGTTTCGACCGCAGGCGTTTCGCGGTAGCTCCAATCGAGCGGGACGGGGCGCTCATCGCTATGCACATGGGCGACTTCGCGGCCTGTGCGTTTCTTGATTCGCTCTTCTATTTGTGCGGTATTGCCGAGCGTCGCCGACATCAAGAGGAAGCGGCTCTTCGTGAGTTCTAGGATCGGCACCTGCCATGCCCAGCCTCGGCTTCGATCGCCGAAATAATGGAACTCGTCCATAACCACATAAGGCGCGTCCGTCTGATCGCCTTGGCGCAGCGCCATGTTCGTCAGAATCTCCTGCGTGCAGCAGATGATCTGCGCCGATCCGTTCATGGACGCATCGCCGGTCATCATGCCGACGTTCTCCGCGCCGAATTCCTCACAGAGTGCAAAGAACTTCTCGCTGACGAGTGCTTTGATGGGCGCGGTGTAGAAGGAACGCTTGCCCTCGCAGACCGCTTTGAAATGCATGCCGAGCGCGACCAGAGATTTCCCTGAGCCCGTCGGCGTGCTGAGCACGACGTGCTTGTTCGTCATGATCTCGAGCAGCGCCTCTTCCTGCGCGTCATAGAGTGTGAGCGATGCGCCCGAGGCCCATTTTGCGAAGCGATCCAGGATTACATCCGGGTTCGTTAGACCGCCTTCGGGTACCCAATCTATCAGGCGATGTCGCTTCGGCGTCTCGCTCATTCGGGGCGCTTTGTGCGGAGGCGGTCGAGCGCACCGCCGACGAGGGTTTCGACTTGGCCTCGCAGCGTTGTGAATCGGTTGGGGTCCGGAATTCGCGCGAGGATGCAGGTGATATTGTCGGACCCGCCTGCCTCGTTAGCCGCGGCGATCATGTCCTGAACAGCATTCTCTAGCACGGGGGATTCTGTCGCGAGGCGCGCGATCTCGGCATCTCGGAGCAGTCCGTTCAGCCCATCCGAGCAGAGCAGGTAAAGATCACCCGGCAAGAGTTCGACCGGCGCGATCTCAATCTCGACGTCCTCGCGCACGCCAAGTGCGCGCAGGATTTGGTTGCGCCGCGGATCGGACCAGGCCGCGTCTTCAGTGAGCACGCCTTCGCGGACGAGCGTCGCGACTAACGAATGATCCTCGGTCATCGGGCCGATTCGGTTGCCTCGCAATCGATAGAGGCGACTATCGCCGACATGGGCGACATAGGACCGGCCATCATTCGCCATCAGAAGGCAGACGATGGTGGTGCCCATCCCGTCCAGAGAGTGATCTTCCTGGGAGGCCTGGTAGATCTGCTCATTCGCTTCGCGGATGGCGTCGACAAGGCGTTCGGATGGATCGTCGGCGCCTTCCCCGAACCTCTCGCCGAGAATTTTAATGGCCATCCGACTGGCGGTTTCCCCGCCGCGATGACCGCCGAGGCCGTCCGCCACAACGATGAGGATCTCACCACGTTCCTGGTCATCGAAGCGGTCGAAGGCATCTTGATTCACCTGCCGCACAGCCCCAACGTCGGTTGCACCGGCGACCAAAGGCTCACGCGCGCCCCAGGCCGGGTTCTGTCCTTCTGACTGTCCTTTTGCCTGTTCTGCTGCATCGTCGGTATCGGGCACGCGCGTCCTGGATTCGTCCGGGGAGGGCATTGAGTCGTTCTCGAAGCCTGGCAGAGAGTAGTCGGTCCGGGCGCCGACTCAATTGCTCTCGGGTATGCTGAGCAGAGAAGGTTCGAAAAGACGTCCTTGGGCCACATCTTTTGCGGCTCTTTTGGCGATTCTTTTCGCGGGACCGGGCCGATCATGGCCTGCCGAAGGTGAGTGTCGAAGGTGAGACCAGGAGACCCCAGTTCGTGAAGCGAGCGGAAAAAGCCGAACGAATCATGAAAATGCTCGACGAGCTCTATCCTGAGCCGCCGATTCCGCTCGACCATGATGGTCCCTTTACCCTGCTCGTGGCTGTGGCGCTTTCCGCGCAAACGACGGATGAGAGAGTGAATCTCGTCACGCCGGGTCTGTTCGCGAAAGCCCGAACGCCCGCCGCGATGGCGAAGCTTTCCGTGGATGAAATCTTGGCGGAGATTAGGTCGTGCGGTCTGGCTCCTGGCAAGGCGCGGAACCTGAAGGCGATGTCCGAAATTTTGGTGCGGGAGCATGGTGGCGTCGTGCCCGCGGAGATGGATGCACTCGAGGCGCTACCCGGGGTGGGTCATAAAACCGCAAGTGTCGTCCTGATCCAGGCCTTCAGTATCCCCGCTTTTCCGGTCGACACGCATATTCATAGATTGGCTGCGCGCTGGGGGCTTTCCGTTGAGAAGAACGTCGACAAGACTGAGCGTGATTTGAAGGCGGTTTTTCCGCGCGATGCCTGGGCGCGCCTGCATCTCTCGTTCATTTATTTCGGTCGCGAATATTGCCCGGCCCGCGGCCATGATCTCGCGACGTGCCCGATCTGTGGCTGGGCCGCTTCCAAGAAACGCATCGTGGAGGAATCGCGCGCAGGCGGAGGTGGGCCCGCGTCCCGCGCGGCGGTGACGAAGAAGGCCGCGCGCAAGAAAGTCCCTTCGGCGAAAGCGAAGCCTGCGGCTTCGGGAAAACGTGGAGCGCGAAAGGCGGCCTCCGCAAAGCGGAAATGACCCCGGATGCGCGCTTGACACACGTTAGGCGTGTGCTGCGGCGTGTTCCGTGCGGCGGATGAGGACGATTCGCCCGATCAGGGCGGCAGGAGGCTCTTCCTCGGGCACGCTGATCTCGACTCGGCGGCCAACGACCTGAATGAGTCGAACTCCCTCTGCGGTTTCGGCAAAGCCCTTCGCGCGGAGGAGTCCTGCGGAGGCGAATTTCGCTTCGATGGCCTCGGTTGAAATGCCCTTCTCGGGATTCCATTCGCTCGTCTCGAACTGCTCATGGGTATGCGGGCGCGACTCGGGGGCCGCACCCCGGCGATCCAGTTCGCCGGCATCCGGCGGGAAGAGCAGGTCCGGATCGACCTCTCCCCGTACGGCGCGCACGCAGGGCGCCTCGGGTTCGATCTCACGAAGCTTCGCTTCGACGGCATCCCACTCGGCTTCGGGGACCAGATCCATCTTGTTCAGGACGAGGAGATCCGCTGACTGAACCTGGTCTTCGAAGGTGCCTTCGAGATCGCGCCCTTCGTAGACTTGTTCCGCGTTGACGACGACGATCGCCATATCGTCTCCGATGAAATCGCAGGCGGGCTCGCGCCAGAAATTCAGCTGGGTGTCATAGGGTAGGGCCACGCCCGAGGTTTCGATGACGAAACGGTCCGGGTCGATCTCTTTTTTCAGCTCGGCCAGCGTTTCGAGGAGGTCATCCGAGAGCTCGCAGCAGACGCAGCCGCCTTCGAGCTCGACGTAGGATTGCCCGCCCTGACCCATCAGCGCTCGGTCGATGCCGAGTTCTCCCAGTTCGTTCGAGATCAGGGCAATCCGGATGCCTCGCTTCTGGGCATCAGCGAGGAGTCTTCGCACCAGGGTCGTTTTGCCGGATCCGAGAAAGCCCGAGAGGACGAGTGCGGGGACCCGCCGGATTTCGCCTGCTTCGGGTGCCTGCTTTGGGTTCGAGTCGGCCAAGTCCTTCTCCTGCCCCTCGCGGGACTGCTTGCGTGCTGATGGGGCGCGCGGCGGCGTCCTGTTCGGCGTCTCGTTCGGCGTCTAGTTAGAGGTTTGCGGTGAGAGGTCTGGCATGGGCTGGCTATACATTCTCGCCTCGGGATTTTACTGCCCGCCGCCGCAATCGATGGGAGCAGGCTATCGTAGTTCTTGTGTCAACCGAGCGAATAAAAGGAGTGATTCTTGGCCGATCGTGATTTCGATCTCTTTGTCTTGGGCGCGGGGTCCGGTGGCGTGCGGGCAGCGCGTTTCTCCGCGGCGCTCGGCGCCCGGGTGGCGGTGGCCGAGGAGCGCTATCTCGGCGGGACCTGCGTGAACGTAGGGTGCGTGCCCAAGAAGCTCTTCGTGTACGCCTCCCATTTTCGCGACGAGATGGCGGATGCCACGAATGGCTACGGCTGGTCGGTGGGGCAGTCCAATTTCGATTGGCCCACTCTGCGGGATAACAAAACGCGGGAAATCGAGCGACTGAAGGGCATCTATGAGGGCTTGCTTCGCGACGCCGGCGTGACCCACGTCGAAGGTCGCGCGACGATCGTCGATCCGCATACGGTTGAAGTGGAGGGCAAGACGTACACCGCCGAAAATATCCTGGTCGCGACGGGCGGTTGGCCCAGCGTGCCGGAGATTCCCGGCGCGGAGCTTGCCGTCACCTCGAACGAACTCTTCTCCCTCGAGTCTCTTCCGCGGAAAGCGATCGTCGTCGGCGGCGGCTATATCGCGGTCGAGTTCGCCTGCATCTTCCATGGCCTCGGCGTGGACGTGACGCAACTCTACCGCGGTCCGCTTTTCCTGCGCGGCTTTGACGATGATATTCGGGCGCATCTTGCCGAACAGGTGCAGGGCAAGGGCGTGGATCTTCGTTTCGACACGAACGTGACGGCAATCGAGAAGAACGGCGCCGGGATTCGCGCCACGCTGACGGATGGTTCGACCATGGAAGCGGACTTGATTCTTTTCGCGACAGGGCGCCACGCCATGACCGCCAACCTGGGGCTCGAAGACGCGGGTGTGACGCTGGCGAAGGATGGGGCGATTCCGGTTGATGAGTACTCGCGTACGAATGTGCCGAGCATTTGGGCGATCGGCGACGTGACGAATCGCATCAATCTCACGCCGGTCGCGATTCATGAAGGCGTCTGCCTCTCGCAGACGCTTTTTAACGATAACCCCCGGTCACCGGATCATGAGGACGTGCCCGCCGCGGTCTTCTCGCAGCCGCCGATCGGGACGGTTGGCCTAACCGAAGCCAAGGCGCGTGAGAAGTACGGAGAAATCGACGTTTACCGCTCTGCGTTCCGCGCGCTCAAGCATACCCTCACGAACGGACACGAACGCGCCATGATGAAGCTGATTGTCGATCGCGCGAGCGACCGCGTGGTGGGGCTGCATATGGTGGGCGCTGAAGCGGGCGAGATCGTGCAGGGTTTCGCGGTGGCGATTAAGGCGGGCGCTACCAAGGCGGATTTCGATGCGACGATTGGCGTTCATCCGACGTCGGCGGAGGAGTTCGTCACAATGAGGACCCCGGTGGAAAGCTGATTGATGTCGAATCCTGTCTGGCATCATTCAGTCTGCGTCTGTGTTTTCGTGATGAGCGCCGTGTTCTCTATTTCTTCGCCCATCGCGGCGGAGGACGCTGCACCGCAGCTCTCTGAGCCCGAGTTGGAATCGGTCTACGATCCCTATGAGGGAATGGACCGGGACGGGCGGATTCCGACAATCGAGAAATCGCGGTACGTCGAGCGCCCGGAGCGCTGGCGCTACATCCCGGAAGGCCGCATTAAGCCGGGGAATCTTCTCGACCGCTTCCTGGTTTCTAGCTTCATAGTCCCGCTCTTCTTTCAGAACGCGGACGTGGGAACGGGCCTCGGCCTTGCCGTGACGGACGTTGATTTCCGAAAGCAGCGCCGTCGCGAGTTCCTCGGCGCCTTCGTTTCTTACACCACCGAAGGTCAGCAGAGCTATGTCGTGCGGTGGCGCCGATGGCTCAAGCACCTGGACGTGCAAGAAGGAGGCGTGCTGCAAGAAGAACGCAGTTTCTTGCGTGCGGGCGCGGGGTATCGCAAGACACTGACGCGACGCTATTTCGGTTCTGGTCCGACGTCGAACGAAAACAACGAGACCAGTTACACGGATCAGGTCGGCTTCGTCGATCTAGGCTTCGCGCATTCGCTGGGCGGGGAGTGGGATGATTTCGTGGTCGAAGGCGGAATTCGCGGCGAGGCGCATTGGCTGAGCAAGGGCAAGGTCGCCGGCCAGTTCAATACCGAACGGGTCTTTCCAGAACAGTTCCGCGAGGCGGACGGCGTCGCGCTGGGGTGGCTCACAGGCGGCTTTCGCTGGGATACACGAGATAGCCAAACGAATCCGTACAGCGGCTCGGCGATCGGTGTGAATATTGACGCCGCGCTGGCCCAGACCGACGGCGAAGTCGGCGTCATCTACAGCGGCTTCGCGGACAAGGTTTTTACGGTCTGGCCGCTCTTCCATGACGGGGGCAGCGATGACGAAGAAAATCCGCCGACCGACACCTTTGCTGTGCACGCGGAGGCTCATCTGAGCTCGGGCGATCTGCCTTTTTTTGCACGACCCACGCTCGGTGGTTCGCGGGTGCAGCGCGGCTTTATCGAGGGCCGCTGGCGAGATGACGCCGCCTGGACCGCGGCCGCGGAATATCGCTTCTGGGTCATTCCGCGCGGTTTTACGGTCTGGCGGCATATCCGCGTGGAGCGCATCGGCGCGGCGGTCTTCTACGAGGTTGGCGGCGTGGCGGACAACGGATACCGGCTCTTTCATGAGAGCGTGATTCAGAGCTACGGGGTGAGCGGGCGCGTGACCATCGAACGGGCTGCTTTGTTCCGCGCGGATTTTGGATTCTCCGACGAGGGCTTCAATTTTTCGGCGGGCTTCGGCCTCTCCTTTTGATCGCCCGGCTCTGATCAAGGCGGTCGTGATCGGCTGGTCCTTCCGGATCGGCTGGGCGGGCGAGTTTCGCTAGGCTGCAAGCGTGACTCGCCAAGATCTACTGACCCAGCTCGACCGCTACCTCGCGCGACATCCCGATGAAGCGCAGATGGTCCTTCGTATCCGCGATCTGCTTGAGAACCATGAGCGCGCTTTCCATCGCGACTGCGTTCCGGGACATATCACGTCCTCAGCCTGGATCGTCTCGCGCGAGTCGCGGTCCGTTCTCCTCACGCATCACCGCAAGCTTGAGCGATGGCTTCAGCTCGGTGGCCATACGGACGGCGAGATGGATGTCCTGGCGTCCGCACTGCGGGAGGCGGAGGAAGAATCCGGTCTTCTTGGTTTCGATCCCATCCCTGCGCGTGACGCTGTGCCGCCCTTTGAGATTCTCGACATCGACGTGCATCTGATTCCGGCGCGCGGAGACGAGCCGGAGCATGAGCATCACGATATTCGCTTCCTTCTCCAGGTCTCCGAGGCGCAAACGATCGAGCGTCAGGTCGCTGAGTCGAAGGAGGTGCGCTGGTTTGCGGCGGAGGGCATCGAAGCGCGCTTTGACGAGGAGAGTTTGGCGCGAATGGCCCGAAAGGCGTCGGATTGGCTTTCCCGTACGCCGCCCGGGCCCGCCGGCTAGCAGGAAGCGGGGAGCTCGATCCCGCTCCACCCCGCTCCGTTCCAGCCATATTTTCCCCGAAGGGTGGAAGGGCTTTGCCCAGACTGACCTCGCGAGGAACGTCTGCGGACCGCGCATTGTGTCGCCGGCTGCCCGGTCGCTGCGCTCCGGATGCGTGGGGCGCCTCTCTCGGGTCGCTGAGTGGAGTGTGGGCGGAAGAGGGAACAACGGTCCGACAATTGCACTCTGTACCATGGTAGAATCACTACGCCTGGAGGGGCGGAGATCGCGCCATGCGACGCCAAGAAGTACAGATACCGATTCGGCCAAGCGAGCGGGCTATCAGCCCGAATCGCACCGGCTTAGAGCGACCTTGGGAGGCCGGCTCCCGGCTGATGCTGACCCTTTTGGCGATCCTGTCTCTGCTGCTGATGTTTGCCAGCCGAGCCGCTCTCGCCGAGCCCAGCGATCTCGCGATGCATGAACCGCTCTCCGCGCTGCCGGCTGCGCTCGCGCCTGCCCCTGACGAGGAGGCTTCGCTGTTCGGGTCAAGTTCCTTTCCCGAGGCAACGCCTGAATTGACTGCGCCACCCGTCGCTGAGACGCCCTCGGCCACGCGCCAGCCGATCTCTGTGCCCGTCCGGGAACTCGGCGCGTTGTTGGCCGTGCGTGCGACATCGGCGGCGTATTTGGCCGCAAAGACCGATGCCAAGATTGCGGCCGCCGTCGCCGAGGGGTCGCGGCCCGATCTCGAACCGAAAAAGTCGTTCCGAAAGAAGAACTTCGATCTCTTCCGCACCGAGCATGAGGTCCAGATCCTGCGCAACGACATGCTCTTGCGGCTTCGCCTTCGCGCGAAGTCCCGCGAGACGATGTCGGTCGAGCTGCGCTTCTAGGGCGCGGTGGCCGTACGACGGCGGGCACGCTGCTGCCTGCAGGTCCCCTCCCGCTATGCTCCATTTTATGACTGACCGCGTAGCCGACCTGCTCTCCTTTATTGATCAATCTCCCACGCCCTATCACGCTGTCGCGACCACTTGCGCTCGCCTCGAAGCCGAAGGCTATGAGCCGCTCGATGAAGCGGACGAGTGGAGTCTCGCGCCCGGCGACCGGCGCTATGTCGTGCGGGCCGGCGGGAGCGTGGCCGCGTTCGAAGTCGGATCCCGGCCCGCATCCAAAGCAGGCTTCCGCATCGTCGGCGCTCATACGGACTCGCCCAATCTTCGCATCAAGCCCGAAGCCGACGTGCACTCGAACGGCTACCACCAGCTCGCGGTCGAACCTTATGGCGGTGTCCTTCTGCATACCTGGATGGATCGTGACCTGTCTCTCGCAGGGCGCGTAACGCTACGAAGTGGAAAGACTGGTACGCAAACCGTGTTAGTCGATTTCGCCCGCCCCTTGCTTCGCGTGCCGAATCTGGCGATTCATCTTTCCCGCGAGATCCACACCGAGGGGCTCCTAGTTAATGCGCAGCGCCATATGGTGCCGCTCCTGGGCTTGGGCGATGCGCAGACCTTCGACGATCTGCTTCGTGCGGAGATCGTGTCGAGCGGGGCTAAGAAGGTTAAGAAGGGCGACGTGTTCGCCTACGATCTGATGGCTTACGATGTGCAGCCGAGCATTCGCTCCGGTGCCGACGGTGAGTTCATTCACGCCGCGCGTCTCGATAACCTGGCTTCGAGCCACGCGGGTCTTTGCGCGCTGATCGATGCGGGCCACGGCGGTACGTCCGCCGCGACGCGCATGGTCATTCTTTACGATCATGAAGAGGTCGGCAGTCGTAGTTCCCAGGGCGCCGACGGCACCTTCCTGGCCGATCTGATCTCGCGCATCGCCGTCGTCACGGAAAGCGGAGGGAAGAAAGCGGACACGGGCCAAAGCCTCGCCCGCGCAGTCTCCCAGTCCTGGCTGATCTCTGCCGATATGGCGCATGCCATCCATCCCAACTACGCCGATCGTCACGAACCGGGCCATCACCCGCTGATCGGCGCCGGCCCCGTCATCAAGACGAATTCGAATCAGGCCTACGCAACGGACGCCGAGAGCGCGGGCTATTTCTCTGCGCTCTGCGCCCAGGTCGACGTGAAACCGCAGAACTTCGTAGCGCGCAGCGATCTCGGCTGCGGCTCGACGATCGGCCCGATCAGCGCGGCCCGCGTCGGAATCCGGGCTGTCGACGTGGGTAACCCGATGCTCTCTATGCATTCGATTCGCGAGATGGCAGGCTCGGCGGATGTGCAGCCGATGATTGACGTGCTCGGCGCGTTCTTTGGCGATAGTTAGGCGGGGATAGCTATGCGCTACATCGGCCCCCGAGGCCGAGTGCTGTGAGACCTAGGCCGAGGAGCAGGGCGTTGTTTGGTTCAGGCGTGTAGAAGACATCGCCCCCGCCAATCACGCCGTCCGACCCGGGCGCCGGGGTGCGCCGGGTCCCCGTCCTAAGACGGAGGCGGAGGGTGCGGTTTGGACTCGATTGACGTTGGCTCCGGTCGCGCTCTCGACGAGGCTGGGGCCCGCTAGATTTTTGAAGCCACCGAAGCCACCGATGGCGGGATCGGTGAAGGCATGCAGATATGAAGAGACGGCTCTGCCTTCGACGAATTTATTCGCGCCGTAGTCGCTGGCCGAGATTCCGATGCCGCGGATGTCTTCGTCCCCAGCCTCTTCTACGAGAGGAATCCGCAGGTGAACGTTTGTCCGGGGAAACAGCACGTCCGATCGATTTCGGTGACCCTAATCGACAGGGCGCTCGCGGTTGGCTCGCTGGCGATGAGGGTGGCGAGCGCGCCGAGGGTGACGACGAAGAGGAGAGAGCTGAGCTTTTGCACGAAAGAGGGCGCTCGAGTGGAAGGATTCGATCGATCTCCTAGAGAAGTAGACTCGAAGGTCGGTTCGTGGCGTGGGGACACGAAGTCTTGGAGCAAGGCCCGTGGGAGCGGCCCTGAGCGGGGCGCTGCCCACTGAAAAACCCGAACCTGCACTGGGCAAGCTCGGGCTTTTTGAGTCCTGAAGTGCTGTCAGTGGACCGTTAGGCGCCGAGGATGGCTCGGCCGATCACCTTGAGTTCGAGGATCGGCTTCGTGCCTTCGAAGATCGGTAGCACCGTCGCGTCGACGACATAGCGGCTGATCGGATATTCCTCTGCGTAGCCCCAGCCACCGTGCATCACCTGGCCGAGCTGCGTCGCAGAAACCGCCACGTCACAGGCCAGAAGCTTGCACTGAGCGGCGAGCGGGCCGGCGGCGCGTTCGTTTTCATCGAAGGCGCGTGCGGCGGCATACGTGATGGCGCGTGCGCCCGCGAGCTGCGCGGCCATCTTGCCGAGGGTGAACTGGGTGAGCTGGAACTCGGAGATCGGCTGATCGAACTGCTTGCGATCGACGACGTATTTGGCCGTCTCTTCAAGTGCCGCCTGCGCGAGGCCGCAAGCCCGACCGCCGGTCTGCAATCGACCGGCTGCGAAGCCCGCCATCTGAAGATAGAAGCCGCGACCTTCGCCGCCGGCTTCGCCGATCATATGATCGTTCGGAACGAACCACTGCTCGAAGTTCAGCGTGTAGGAATGCATGCCGCGATATCCGGGCGTCGCGTCGGCCTTGCCAACGAGTCGTCCGCCGCTCGGCTGCTTGCATTCGAAAGTATGTTCGCGGGAGGGTTCCTTCGGCACAACGAAGAGCGAGAGGCCCTTCGGTCCCTTGGCCATATCGGGGTCCGTGCGAAGCAGGACCGCGAGGACATTCGCGCGACCGGCGAAGGTGCACCAGGCCTTGGGGCCATCGATGATCCAGCCTTCGACGCCGTCCACCGTGCCGCGGGTTGCGCGACAGCGAACACCGGCGACATCCGAGCCGATATCGGGTTCCGTGACCGAGATGCCGGCCATGACTTCGCCCGAGGCGAGCTTCGGAAGCCAGTACTTCTTTTGCTCTTCGGTGCCACCGCCGAGAAGCGCCTTGGCAAGAATTTCGGGCCGCGTGATGAGGGAGCCGGCCGCCGCGAGGGAAGCGCGCGAGAGTTCTTCCGTCGTAAGGATCATCGCGAGATTGCCCATCTCGACGCCCCCATACTCCTCCGGAATAGAAAGGCCGAAGAAGCCGAGCTCGGCCATCTTCGTGATGAATTCTTCCGGGATCGTCGCGTCCGTGCGATGGATATGTTCAGCGTGCGGGGCGACTTCTTCGGCAGCGAACTGTCGAACCTGTTCGGCCACCTGGGTGTGCATTTCGTCATGCACCCAGTCATTCGCGCCCTTGGTCGCCGCCACGTTCTGACCGATCTCGCGGAGCAGCGATTCCGCCGTCGTGCGACGCAGCGCCGACCGCACATCCGCGGGGAATGCGTCTTCCATCGCGGCGTCGCCGATTCCCAGGTCGTCTACGGCACCGGAAAGCCGGTCGCGCATATTCGTCATCAACTCGCCGACTGCGGCAATGGTCAGCTTCTCGCGCATCGCCGTGGCGTTGCCGTTCGCTGACCACGCGTCGAACTCGTTCAGCATTTCATGCGCGGCGACGGCTTCGGTCGCGGCGTAGGCAATGCGTTCGGTGATGACCTGATGGTCATCGATCTTCTTGCCGTTATCGGTCAAAGACTTGGCTGCAGCGACCGAGTCGGCGAGCAGCATGGAGCCGGCTTCGAGGACGCGGCGTGCATCGTCGAGCGTTGCGGAGGTCGTGGTCATTTTCGGAATGTCTCCTGGCAGTCCCCGTCGCTAACCGCCCTCGAGGTCTCGAGAGGCGGGGATCGATCCGGGCTGGATGGCGTAAGCGGAAGGGCCCGCGTGGTAGTCAGGACGGCATCTAATCCGGTCGGGGCAGGCTGTTCGCGCGAGCCAGCCTTCGCCGGCTGAAGGCCGATCTTTGAAGCAATCTGAGCATAGCGCCCGGCGTTGAATGAGGCGCGTTCTGAGGCGCTGGAAGCGGCTTTCACCCGGCCGGAAAAGCTCGAAAATGCCAGATTCTGCGCTCGATCTGCGCAGGCGCGGCTGCGACTCCAAGTCACTCCGAGATCGGCGCAGTCCTCAATCGAGGGATGCCTGGGCCGGCGTCAGCCGTTTGTCAGCGTCAGCCGTCTATCCGAGTCAGCCGTCGATGAACGCACCGATCTGTCCGACCACGTCGGGATTGCCGAAGAGCAGATCGATCTTCCGACCTTGTTCGCGCTCGCGCTGCCAGCACACGCCCCCCGCCTCGGCGGCGAGCACGCGTGTGACGGCGGCATCCCAGGGATTCAGATCGCAGTCGACCATGGCGTCGACGGCGCCCGACAGGACAAGCAGATGTCCGAACGCGTCGGTGTAGCCGCGTAGCTTTCCAATCTCGCGCGCCATGCGGTCGTGAAGCGGGCGCAGTCCCGCGAGGTCAAAGCAGAAGAGATCGCCGTGGCTCACGAGCGCATCGCCCAGCGCTTGCCCCCCTTGGGCTCCCTGCGCTGTTCCGGGTGCTGTTGCGGGTGTTGTCCCGGGTGTTGTCCCAGGTATTGTCGAAACATAGACGCGCTCTTCGCCGCGCCAGACCCCGCCGCCGCGGTAGCCGCCGATCCGGTCGTCGACGGCCGGGAGATCGATAACGCCCATGACCGGCTCATCATCCACAAGCAGGGCGACGAGGGTCGTGAAGAGCGGGATGCCGCGCGCGAAGGCGATCGTGCCATCGATCGGATCAATCACCCAGCGCCGCTGGGGTTTGCCACTCGCGCCGTCACCATCGCCTGGAGAGGCCCCGAATTCCTCGCCCAGAATGGCGTCTTCCGGAAATGCCTCCTTGATCACGGTGCGAATCGCCTGCTCGGCTTGGCGGTCTGCCTCCGTGACGGGTGAGCCGTCGCCCTTTATCTCGACCGCGACGTTGCGAAAGCGCGGCAGGATCTCCTCTCTTGCGCGGTCGCAGGCGCGCATAGCGACGTCGAGCGCGGCTTTGAGATCCTGTTCGGAGATCTCAGCGTCTCCCGGTGCGGAAGCTATAAATCCTTGAGGCGGGTGTTGGGCGGGCATTGGCATGCTTTCGGAAAAGTTGCGCGAAGGACACGTGTTCGGATCGCAAGGCTTCGAAGCTCGGGCTGCGCAATCGTCCACGCGACGACCGCATCCGTCCCGAGCGGGCTAGGGTGGCGGCATGATAGCTGAGAGTGATCCTCTTTATGTCGAGTCCGTAGGCGAGGGCCAGCCCGTGGTGTTCGCCCACGGGTTTACGGGCAGCGCCCGGAATTGGCGTCCCCAGGTTCGGGCCCTGCGCGATCGCTACCGCGTCGTGACTTACGATCAGCGCGGCCACGCGAGAAGTCCCAGCCCGCACGCGACCCCGGATCTCTACACGCGCGAGGCATTCGTTGCCGATGTGCTTCGACTGCTCGACACCGATACCGACCCCGACACTGACAAGGGGAGGCATGGGCATGACGCAGAGGCTTCTGTCGCCTCGTCTACCTCCCAAGCCGTGCTCGGAGGACTCTCGCTCGGCGCGGGTGTCATGCTGGCGACCGCTCTGGCGCGTCCGGAGCGAGTGCGTGCTTTGGTGTTGGCTTCGCTCCCGGCCGGGCCGGGGAGGGCGGGGGCGTTCTCGGGCAATGCCTTAGAGATGGCGGATATGCTTGAAGCGGAAGGCAGCGAGGCGACGGGCGCGCGTTTCGTTTGGGGGCCTGATTCGGGCCTCGATGAACAGGGCGCGAACTGGGTGAAGCAAGGATTCTTGGAGCACGATCCGATGGGCCTCGCGCAGGTGCTGCGTGGCGTGCTCGGCGAAGTTTCCTCGCTCGTCGAGGCACCGGATCTGGAGAGCAGGCTCACGATGCCGATGCTGCTTGTGGCGGGTAGTCGCGACGAGGGCTCGCTGCGCCCGATTCAGCAGCTGGCCGAACGTTTTCCCGACGCGCGTCTTGAGATCGTGGAGGGGGCGGGACATGTCGTAAATCTCGCCTCGCCCAAGGCGTTCAACGCCGTGCTCGAGTCCTTCCTGGACTCGCTGCCCACTTAGGCCGACCTAAGCCGACCTGGACCACCGAGCTAGGCCTCGTCAGAAATCGCGCCGAGCATGCCCTGGTCGGACAAGAGGCGCAGGCGCTCGAAGGGGTAGATGCCCGTGCTGTGCCCGTCGGACCATTCGATTTGAATCGCATAGCGCCCGACGGATTCGATTCCGACTGGGGCCACATCTGCAGGCACGCTGTTGGGAGCGAGCAGCGCTTCGCCGGTCCATTCGTCGACGCAGTGGGCGCAGCCGCAGGCCAGGCGCAGGGCGCGGACGTTGATCAGACTCTTCGCGCCATCGTTCCAGGCGATGGCCAGGGTGAGGGGATCGTGCTGCTTAATCTCGGTGGGATGAAACGCTTCATTCTTGGGCATGGCAAGAACATAGAGGCTCCCACGAAATTGGCCCTATGAGAGCGCGCCGAGCCCTCATTTGGGGGCTAGAGTGCGGCGTTATGAGTCAAGAAACGATTGCAATTCTCGGTGGTACGGGGGATCAGGGCCTTGGCCTCGCCCTCCGCTTTTGTAGGTCCGGTCGCAAGGTCATCATTGGTTCGCGCAAGGCGGAACGCGCGGTGGAAGCCGCCGAAGACGTGCGCAGCAAGATCGATGGGGCCGATGTTGAAGGGATGGCGAATGAGGAAGCGACGGCTGTGGCCGAGATCGTGATTCTCTCCGTGCCTTTCGAGCACACGGTCAGCACGGTCAAGTCGATCAAGGAGTCCCTGAAAGAGGGCCAGGTTGTGGTCTCTATGACCGTGCCCCTGGCGACGGCGATCGGAGACGGTCCAATGCGCACGGTCGGCATCTGGCAGGGCTCCGCGTCGGAGCTCGTGCAGTCGATCGTCCCGCAGGGCGTCGAAGTCGTATCCGCTTTCCAAAACGTCTCATCGCATCGTCTGCAGAAGCTGGACGAGCCGGTTGAGTGCGATGTCGTGGTTTCGGGGGCCAAGGGCCCGCGACAGAAGATCATGGCGCTCTGCCCCCTCGTCGAAGGACTCCGCGCCGTCGACGGAGGACCGCTCTCAAACGCGCGCATCGTCGAGGATATGACGGCCTTGATCATCGGCATGAATATCCGGCACAAAGTCCCGGCTGGGCTGGGGATTCGTTTCACGGGATTGCCCGAATAGACGATCGTCTAGTCAGCTCTTCATCGAGTTCATTCCATTCGCCGCCGCATGACCTTCTGAGTCGTGCGGCGGCTTTCATTATGACGCCTGCGGGGGATTTCGAACTCATTGGCTGGGTGCCGGACTGGCAATGGGTGGGCAGCTTGGGCGCGGGCCGGTTGGTATCGGGGCAAAGCAGGGAACTCGCGAAAGAAAATACCTGAGACCTAAAAACCTCAGTCAAATCGGTAGCTTGCAAACGCTGTTTGGCACTACTCTGATTCCCCTTCAGATCCGAGCGTTTGCGTCCGATCCGACCAGGGCACATGAACTGCCATACACAAGCCCTTGTGGTCCAGTCCCGAATGAGGCGCAATATTTTGTGCCTTGCCGGTTGACGAACGCATCTCATCAATGCATTTTTAGCATCAACGGGGATGTGAGGTTCCTCCTGTAGCCTGGGGGGGTCGCAACTTGGTTGTTGCGGGGAGGAACACGAACTCTTTCGTGAGAAGTCCATAAATCAGTTCGGGCGGATAGCCCGGATCAGGTCATTGAAAGCGTGCGGCGACCCCGTGTTGTCGCAGGCAAGTAGAGGGCCCGGTCTTGATCGGATGGCGAGTCAAGTGGTTATTTGACGAGCGGCCGACGGTTCGGATGGAAGGGGCGACTCATTGGCTGGTTCGGGGGGGCGCCGGGAAGATTCTCGGCGCCCCACTCATCCAGTTCTCGGGAAAAGCAGGATTCAATGGGTGAGCGCGCGGTGAATGCCAGCGCTCAGAGGAAATGCCTCCGGGCAGCCCGTTCTGGTGCGGTTGCGAGTGTGGTTGCGACTGAATCAGAGCTGAGGCGGGTCGGAGGAGCGCATGCGAGGCATGTGCGCGCCAAGAACGGCAAACGCGTGCCTACGAAGACCTGGTAAGGGACCTAGTAAGGCCGAGCATGAATGAAAAAGGGGTGAGAGCGATGACCGACGAACTGAGCGATACGAATGCGAGCGGGAATGCAGGAGTGGCAGATAGCGTGACCGAAACAGCAACGACTGGAAAGAACGCCGGCAAGAAAGCCGCCAAGCGATCGGCTTCAGGCACTGGCCTGACCATCGAGCGCTATTTTACGAATCCCGACGTCGACCCCTTCGACGCCGTTGATTGGGAAATGCGTTCCGCCACGATCGCCAATGAGAAGGGCGAAATCGTCTTCGAACAGACGGACGTCGAGATTCCCGCGGCTTGGTCGCAGCTCGCTACGAACGTCGTCGTTTCAAAGTATTTCCGCGGTCATGTCGGCACGCCTGAGCGCGAGACGAGCGTTCGCCAGCTGATTGGCCGCGTCGTGGGCCGGATCCGCGAATGGGGCGAGGAGGGCGGCTACTTCGCCACTGAAGAAGACGCACGAGCCTATGCCGACGAACTCACCCACCTTCTCGTGAACCAGAAGATGGCCTTCAATAGCCCGGTCTGGTTCAACCTCGGCGTCGAGAACACGCCGCAGCAGGCCAGCGCCTGCTTCATCAATTCCGTCGACGATACGATGGAATCGATCATGGATCTGGCCAAGACCGAAGCCATGCTCTTCAAGGGCGGTTCGGGTACGGGCAGTAACCTTTCGACGATCCGATCGTCGAGGGAGTTGCTTGCGGGCGGCGGTACGGCCTCCGGCCCGGTCTCCTTCATGCGCGGTTTCGACTCCTTCGCGGGCGTCGTTAAGTCGGGGGGGAAGACCCGGCGTGCGGCGAAGATGGTGATCCTGAACGTTGAGCATCCGGACATCATGGAATTCATCAGCTGCAAGGCCGGGGAAGAGAAGAAGGCCTGGTCGCTGATCGAACAGGGCTACGACGGCGGCTTCAATATGCCGGGGGGCGCGTACGACTCGGTGTTCTTCCAGAACGCGAATCACTCCGTGCGCGTGAACGATGAGTTCATGGACGCGGCCGAGGCCGATGAAACCTGGGCGACCAAGGCGGTCCTGACGGGCGATACGGTCGATTCCATGCCGGCGCAAGACGTGCTTCGCGAGATGGCCGAAGCGGCGCATATCTGCGGTGATCCGGGCATCCAGTACGACTCGCAGATCAATCGCTGGAACCCGGTGAAGAACTCGGGGCGCATCAACTCGAGCAATCCCTGCTCCGAGTACATGTTCCTCGACGATACGGCGTGTAACCTTGCGAGCCTGAACCTCATGACTTTTGTCGATGAGGAGGGTGCGTTCGAGGTGGAGGATTACCGACGCGCCGCGGGACTCACGATCCTCGGCCAGGAAATCGTCGTCGACTTCGCCGATTACCCGACGCCGCAGATCGAGCGCAATAGTCATCTGTACCGCCCGCTGGGCCTCGGCTACGCGAACCTGGGTGCTCTGCTGATGTCCTTCGGTTTGCCCTACGACAGCGTGAAGGGTCGAAACCTCTCGGCTGCGCTTACCTCGCTGATGTGTGGTGAGGCGTATCGCATGAGTGCGGAAATCGCGCAGGCGATGGGGCCGTTCTCGCGCTTCAAGGCGAACCGCAAGCCCTTCCTCGACGTGATCGAGATGCATCGCGATGCCTCCTATGGCGTCCCGCCGGCGGGGGTGCCGAAGGATCTCATGAAGGCTTCGCGCCGATCCTGGGACAAGGCTCTCGAGATGGGCACCGAGCACGGTTACAAGAACGGCCAGGTGACGGTGCTCGCACCGACCGGCACGATCGCCTTCATGATGGACTGCGACACGACGGGCGTGGAGCCGGATATCGCGCTGGTGAAGTACAAGAAGCTCGTCGGTGGCGGCTTCCTGAAGATCGTGAATAACACGGTGCCGATGGCGCTCGCGAAGCTCGGTTACGATCAGGCGACGATCGACGGGATCATTGCCTACATCGATGATCGCGAGACGATCGAAGGCGCGCCCGGACTGAATGACAAGGATCTGCCGGTCTTTGACTGCGCCTTTCGGGCTCGGAATGGGGTACGGACGATCGACTGGATGGGCCATATCCGGATGATGGGTGCGGTTCAGCCTTTCCTCTCGGGTGCGATCTCCAAGACGGTGAACCTGCCGGCGGATGCCTCGGTCGAGGACATCATGGCCGCGTACACGGAAGGCTGGAAGCTCGGTCTGAAGGCGCTCGCGGTCTACCGTGACGGCAGTAAGCGTACGCAGCCGCTGAACGCGGGGCGTGACGTTGAGGCCAGCTCGGATGCCTCCGGCAACACTGATAATGTGGTCGAACTCGAACAGCGACGGCCGTATCGCCGCAAGCTGGAGGATGAACGCGTGGCGCATACCCACAAGTTCTCGATCGCAGGGCATGAGGGGTACCTAACGACGGGCCTCTACGAGGACGGACAGCCCGGCGAGATCTTCCTGAAGATGGCCAAGGAGGGCAGCACGGTCTCCGGTCTGATGGATACGATCGCGACCATGACCTCGCTGGCGCTCCAGTACGGCGTGCCGCTCAAGGCGCTGGTCGACAAGTTCAGCCATACGCGCTTCGAGCCTTCGGGCTTCACTAATAACAAGAAGATCCCGATCGCGAAGTCGGTCATGGATTACGTGTTTCGCTACATGGGCGACAAGTACCTGGAGAGCGAAGAGACCGACGAAGTCTCGGATGAGACCGGCGGCGCGGCGATTCCGATCTCGATCCAGTCGGCGGGGAGTCAGTCCGCTTCTCAGACGACTTCTCCTGCGACTGGCGCAACTCCG
>JBDNFB010000007.1:0-16123 GCA_041690055.1 Myxococcota bacterium
CATGGCGCCCCATCCGAGCGTCCGCCCTCCCCTCCCCCTCGATGACGTGCCGCGTTGGGATTTCGATCTTGAGGTGATCGTGGTCGGGTTCGGAGCCGCCGGCGCCTCAGCTTCGATCGAGGCCGCGAGCACCGGTGCGCGGGTGGGGCTCTTCGAGGCCGCCTCAGGAAGCGGGGGAACCAGCGCCCTGTCCGGCGGCTACATCTACTTCGGCGGCAGCGGCGGCACCCCCGCCCAGCGGCACAACGGCTTCGAAGACACCACCGAAGATTTCTTTCGCTACATGATGATGGCCGGCGGGCCGGATGCAGACGAGGCCCGCGTTAGGCTCTACGCAGAGAACGCCCTTGACCACTACCGCTGGCTCGAGACGCAAGGCGTCTCTTTCCGAAATACCTACGTCCCGGGCAAACGCGAGACGCCGCAGACCGGCGATTGCCTGCTCTGGTCCGGCAACGAAGACGCCTGGCCTTTTAACCAGCACGCCCGGCCCTGCCCGCGCGGTCACCTGCCGGAGGCGCCCGGAAAGCTCGCCGGCATGCACCTGCTCGACGTGCTCGCCGATCGCGTCGCGCAGCTCGGCGCGAGCATTCGATACGATGCGCACGTGACGGCCCTCATCACCGATTCGGGCCGGCGCGTCCGTGGCGTCGTCGTCCAGATCGCCGGCGAAGAGCGCTACGCACGCGCGCGCCGCGGTGTAATTCTGTGCGCCGGGGGGTTCGTCCTCAACCAGGAGATGCTGCATCGACACGTCCCCGCCGCCGGGCGTCTCGCCGCGGACGCGCTCAGCGCGGGCCATGACGACGGCTCGGGAATCGCGCTGGGGACGAGTGTCGGAGGGGCCACGCTGCATATGGACGAGCTCTTCACGACGCTGCCGATCTATCCACCGGAGTCACATATCAAGGGCATCCTGGTGAACGGGCAAGGCGAACGCTTCATCAATGAGGACGCCTATCCGGGACGCGTCTCCGTGCACTGCCTGCGCCAAGCGGGCGACCGCATCTTCCTGCTCGTCGACGACGCGATCTTCCAGAGGCCCTCGACACTCTCGCGCATCGAGGTGGCAGCGGTCGAGGAAAGCTGGCAGGACCTTTCGCATCGCCTCGGCATGCCCGATGGAGCGCTCGCCCGAACCGTCGAGAGTTACAACCGCGACGCCGCCCGCGGCGAAGATCCGCTATTTCACAAGGGCTCGAAATGGCTTCAACCGCTCGACGAGCCGCCTTTCGCAGCCCTCGCCTGCCACATCGGAGAGGCCTTCTATCCCTACTTCACGTTAGGCGGCCTGAGCACGCTGCCGTCGGGAGAGGTTCTCGACACTCAGGGCGAGGCCGTTCCGGGCCTCTATGCAGCGGGCCGGACCTGCTGCGGATTGCCCCGCTCCGCGGAGGGGTACAGCTCTGGCCTTTCCCTGGCCGACTGCACCTTCTTCGGCCGCCTGGCCGGAGCTCGCGCCGCGCGGTCGACGCTCCCCGAGCAGGCGCTGCGGCCAGTACCTTCGAAAGAGAACCAAGCATGAAGAGAGTGGCCTGCCTGCTGTTGACGGTCCTCACCATCGCCTGGACGTGGATGCTTCCCGCGATCTCCGCGGCCCAGTCCGACGAGGCGCTCAAACGCGATGCGTCCACTCCGAAGGACGTTCTGACCTATGGGCTCGGCTACGGACTCAGGCGTTACAGTCCGCTCGATCAGATCAACACCGACACCGTGCGTCGCCTGGTGCCCGTCTGGCATACCAGCCTCTCGGATAATCGCGGACAGGAGAATCAGCCGCTCGTCTACGACGGGCTGATCTACTCGGGCACCCACCAATCGACGTTTGCCTTCGACGCCCGAACCGGCTGGGTCGTGTGGCGCAACGAGAATCGCTTCGACCCCGAGGCCTACGCCGTCATCTGTTGCGGCGTCGTCAATCGCGGCTTCGCGCTCTATGAAGGCACGCTCTTCCGAACGCTGATGGACGGACACGTCCAGGCGCTGGACGCGAAGACCGGCCGCGAGCTCTGGAAGCAGCAGGCGGGCGACTATCGCGATGGATTCTCGATGACGGCGGCGCCGCTCGTCGCCGACGGCGTCGTGATCACCGGCGTGTCCGGCGGCGACTACGGCATCCGCGGCTTCCTCGACGGCTGGGATCCGAAGACCGGCAAGCGTCTTTGGCGTACGTATACCGTGCCCGAACCGGGCGAGCCGGGCTCCGAGACCTGGCCCCATGACGACGCCTGGAAGCACGGAGGCGGAGCGACCTGGATCACGGGCTCCTACGACCCGGCGCTCGATCTCGTTTACTGGGGCGTCGGCAATCCCGCTCCGCTAAACCCGCAGCAACGGCCCGGCGACAATCTATTCACGAACTCAGTGATCGCCATGCGACCGAAAACCGGCGAGATCGTCTGGCATTATCAGTTCAGTCCGAACGATCCCTATGACTATGACGGCGTGAACGAGCTCGTCCACGCCACCCTCAAGATCGACGGCGCACCTCGCCAAGTGATAATGCAGGCCAATCGCAATGGCTTTCTCTACGTGCTCGACCGCGCGACCGGAGAGCTTCTGCGCGCCTCGCCCTTCGCGCGCAATATCAACTGGGCCGAGGGCATCGACCTGGAGAGCGGACGGCCGATCTTCTCGGAGACTCGGCGTCGCAACATCGAAGAAGGTGAGGCGCTCGAGATCTGGCCCGGCATGATCGGCGCTAAAAACTATGCGCCGATGTCTTTCAACCCGAAGACGGGCCTGCTCTATTTGAACGCGCTCGAGGCGTCGATGCGTTACAAGCCGCTCGGAATCGAAGGCTGGCGCCAGGGAACCCTCTTCATCGGGGCAGAGATCGCCTTCACGCTGCCCGAAGGCGATATCGGTTTCTTGCGGGCCATTGATCCGAAGACGGGCGAGATCCGCTGGGAGACGCCGCTCGGCGCCCCGGCAAACGGAGGCACGCTTTCGACCGCTGGCCAGCTGGTCTTTACAGGAGATCAGCTGGGACGGATCATCGCCTTCGATGCACAAACGGGCGCGGAGCTCTGGAGCTACAAGACCGGCTCCTCGGTGATCGCCCCTCCGATCACCTACAGCCTCGACGGCCGACAATACCTGGCCGTCGTCAGTGGGCTGGCCTCTGCTATGTCGAGCGCGATCCCCCATCCCCATTTCGAGCACGTCACGCGCGGCGCGAGCCTGACCGTGTTTCGGCTCTTCGACGAGTCCGCGCCCCTGTCGCCGTCCGCGCCGACCCGGCCCGTAGCCAGAGCTGAGGGGCGCACGACTGGGGGATTTCACGGCACCGAAAAGGAGAGCGCCGAGGCCACCGCCGGTCGAGCCGTCTACGACCGCGTCTGCGTCGCCTGCCACGGGCGCGACCTCAAGACGACCGGAGTCGCGGTCCGGGACCTGCGGACATTCCCGATCGACGAGAAAGGCCGGTTCCTCGAGTCGGTGAAGAAGGGCACAGGCGACATGCCTCCTTTTGCGAAGGTGCTCAAGGAGGCCGAGATCCACGCGATATTCGAATATATTCGCGCAGTGCAGGCGTCCCGTAGATGACCTGCGTGCCGCGCCGACTCGACGGGCTGCTCGTCCTCGCGCTTTGCATCGTCGCGGTTGCACGAGCGACTTCAGCCGAGTCCGGCGAGCCCTTGCGCGTCTGCCTCGAAGCCAACTATCCGCCTTTCTCCTCCGCGACCGATTCCGATCAAGGCATCGATCACCAGATCTCAGCCCACGTCGCAGCGGCGCTCGGGCGACCGCTTCAGACGGAATGGTTCGACGCCTCGGGCGACGACGAGATTCCGATGGCGCATCGGGCGGATCAGTTGCTGACCGAGACGGGCTGCGACCTGATCGCGGGCTATCCCCTCACGCGCGACAGCCTCCGGGCACCGACCGAGGCAACCCTCCCCTCGCAATCCGAATCGCGCGAGCCTCCGGGCCTGGCCCGGAGGAGAGAGCTTCTCGCGAGCCGACCCTATCTGTCATTACCGCTGACCGTCGTGTCCGCGGCAGATGGCCTAACGGTCGGCACGCTCGACGACCTGGTCGGACTGCGCGTCGTGGTAGAGCGTGGATCCCTCGCCAGCGTCATCGCGAATGTCTACGCCGGGGCGGTGCTACAGGAACGACTTCTCCGGGTCTCGTCCGAAGCCGATGCGATCTTCGAGTCCCTCGAGACCGGGGCCACCGACGCGGCGCTGGTCGAGCGCCATCGCTTCGAACTCTATCGCGGGCGTAGGCCCGGTACGCGGCTCCGCGACACTGGCTACCAACATCCGCTCGGCGTCAACACGGGATTCGTCGGTCGCGCCGCGAAGCTGATGGCCGAGGTCGACGTGGCGCTCCGCGATCTGCTCGTGACCGGACGCGCCGCCAGAATCGTCGAGGCCCAGGGACTCAGTTACTCGACGCCCACCCGGCCCGCGATCCTTCCCTCGCTGACCCCGCGCCTGCTTGCGCAGCCTGCCTCGCAACCCTGAGCCAAAGCGAGGCGCGGGGTCTATTCGCCTATCCGACTTTCCGTTCGTGGCAGCGCAACGTGTTTTCGACTTTCACGAGGGCCAGGGCGATTCGTTCGGAGATCGGGGCCCCGCGATTGTCACGAGCGAGGAGCGCGGCCGTGTGTGCAGCGCACAGGTTCTCCGCCTCGGACCAGTTCGAAGCGAGTTCTTTCGCCCAGTTCCGGAACTCCTGCGCGGCGCCGGGGCGAGACTCGAGGGCCTGAGCCAGTGTGGGATGAAAGTTCAAGAAGTCGGGCAGACCGACGCTGCGCATCAGGCGCGGCAGTCGGAGGTACATGAACGTGTCGTCCACGTGGATCGTCTTTGACGCGCGGTGAAAGACGAGCACAGAGGAAACGTGAATATTTTCGTTCGCGGAGATGAAGTCGACGCCTCTCGGGATAGAGAACTCGAAGTCGTCCGCGAAGAGCGCGTGGAGATCCGGGTCTTCGGTCCGCAGCGATTCCCAAGGGAGTTCCGGGGCTTGTGCGACGTGGCGCGCCGTGCCGTAGAGCTTCGCGTGGGGAAAGCGTTCGTACATTGGGCATGCGGAGACGGTGTGGAAGGGGTGGACATGGAGGATCGCTTCGATTTCGCGGCCGCCCTTTGTGAGGACGTCGATTTCCTTTCCCACCCTCCTGCTCAAAGAGCAGGAGTCGATCAGCACAAACTTCCCGTTTGCGCGACGGACCAGGGAGGCCTGCGTTCCGATGTCGACGAGGCCCCCGATCCGGAACGAACCGCGGATATTCCAGAAGTCTTCTGCAACGGAAAGAATGTGCGAGGTCATCGTGCTCGAGTTTCGCGCGCAAGAAACGGCATGGGATTCACGGATGCGCGATTCATCGATGCTCCTTGTGCGACGGCTGCGCCCACCTTAAAACCCGAATAGGGCTCGTAGGCACGCTCGCGGGCTTTCTCGGCGTCTTTCAGGGCAGCGCTGGCGCTGGAATCGGAAAAGCTCACCTGAGAAGCGTAACTGCTGGGATGCGCACCGTCCTGCTGCGTCCCATGACATTCTGCATAATGAGGCGTCGCGGTTACAACGCGCTGAAAAGGCTTCGCCTCCTCCTCCCCGAGATGAAGGTCCCCCGATCGACCTAGTGTTTGACTGGGCAACGGATCCCGGCGGCAGCGAGCAGGTCGCGAACGGTAGTGTGTTCGTCCTCGTAGTGTGCCGCAACTCCGCCGACCGTCGACGCAGCCCTCCTTTCGTAGCAGTTGAGAACTCCGCCCAGCCTTTCATGGCGCACAACAGCAGAATCCATGTTGCTCACACCGTGCGGCTTCTCGATCAGCCTATTGTCGAGCCCCTGCTGATTCCGCTCGACGTGGTAATGCTCCGCGTACTCCTTCACAGCGCGGCGTAGATGCCGCTCTCCGAGAGGAATGATCTGGGATACGATCACCGATACATGTCGCTGCGAGCGTTGGCTCTCCATGCTCAGCAAATCGGCAAGGACCTCGCTTCGCCATCGACCTGGTACCGGCTGGTCCGAACGGAATGCTGGAGACGTCCTCGCTTTCGCGTCTATCCTACCAAACCGAAGATCGGGATCCGAGCACACGCTCCCGGCGAACTCCTACATCTGGACGTCACGATCATCCGGTTGCTCGACGGACCGAGAGCGTACCTTCATGCGCTGATCGACAACTATTCCCGGCGGATCTTGTCGTGGACGCTTGAGGAACGGCTCGGCAGTGGCGGAACTTATCGGATATTGCGCGAGGCCGTCGTTCAGCTGAACGATTGCCCCCAACATACGATCGTGGTTGCAGACACGGGAAGCGAGAACGTGAACGAAGCCGTAGATGATTTACTTAATGGCGAGGAATTAACGCGCGTCCTGGCCCAAGTCGAGGTGACCTTCCAAAATTCGATGATCGGGGCGGTTCTGGCGATCTCTGAAGCACACGTGGCTCTACCTTCATTCTCTGGACAGCTTCGCCGCTCTTCGCCGACTCGTCGAGTTTTACGTCACCGAGCATAACGGGAGGAAGCAAAGCTTCCGAGTCATGCCGCATTCTACGTTCGATGGACAGACTCCGAACGAGATGGATTTTGGGTCGGGCGATGAAGTCGCGCAGCACATTTGGGTCGCCCGCAGGTCGGCTCGTGAGGAACGAATGAGGCAGAATCGGACCGCGCGATGTGGCGTATGCGTCGCAGACGCGAGTTCAGGGGCGTTGCAATTACAACGGCCCCGCTCCAGAATGTCATGAGACGCAGCACGGCTCCATCCCATCGTCTCGATGCTATCTGCCCAGACGGGGTTAGTCAGTCTTGGTCGATGTGAATTCGGCAGCGGACGTGATTCCCGTATGCCCGGGGTTGCCTATCGATCCAAAGGCGGGGCGGGCTCGACGAGGCTTATGTACCCGACCAGATGCGCTTCGGCATCCGGCCCCGCGACGCGGCTACACTCGCCTAGCTGTCCTTTGCGCTGCCCCTACTCATCGCAGCTACTCCCGAATACTCTGGTAGCGCGCGGGCGATACATTCAACCAATCGGCACGAGCGGGCCGCGACGACGCAGCCCAAGTAATCCTGCGCTCCCCATCACGAGCGCGAGACCAAAGCTCGGTTCGGGCACCTGTAGAATCGAAGCAACGCGCATTCCAACGTCCGCGGCTTCGTACCCTGGCGTGCGAAGCAGAAGGTTACGGTCCCCGTCTGCTTCCGCTTCGATCGAAAAACGATCGTCGCGATAGCTCCCACCTCGCACAACACGCAGGCCGGCTTCGCTATCGGCCGCTGTCCATTCCCAGACATTCCCGGCCATGTCGTAGCCACCATAGGCCGACGTCGCTCCTGCTGAACCGACGGATGTGACGTGACCGTCAAGTCCGTTCCAGTCGGCACTCGATGCGTAGTTCACGCGGTCCGGCCCCGGATTCGAAACATCGCCTGCCCCGCTCGCCGCAGCCAACAGTGGCTCGCTATCGCTCTGCGTGGGATAGATCCAATAGGCGTCGAGCGTCGGATCAAAGTAGGCGGCTTTGTACCACTCGTGTTCGGTCGGAAGAGACCACCCTACTTGCATCCCAGCCACGGCATTGAGAGAAGGATCGACAACCTGCAAATCGAATGCGCCGCTTTCGGTCGTACCAGCCCCAGCTAAGCCTCGCGGACTCCCATTGAAGAGCCAGTTCGTGTACCGCGCCGCATCGAGCCAGGACACGAAATTGACCGGCTTATTGGCCATGTTCGGCTTCAGCGCATAAGACCATGCCCCGGCTGTTCCATTCCGTAGAATCCCTCCGCGCGGATCGCTTGCCATCAGCCCATTGAAGAGCCCTTGCGGGTCGGACACGCCCCCCACTGCGACGAGCATCTGGCGATACTGCGCGTTAGTGACCTCTGTGTCCGCGACCTGATAGGCATAGTTCACAGATCCAAAGCCCGTCGTAGGGTCAGCTCCATTGCCGAGCCCCGAAGCGTCGATGTCAAGCATCGTCCCCGCGGCATTCGTCACGCCGTCACAAACATCACCGACGCCATCACCATCGGTATCGAGCTGGTCT
Organism: Myxococcota bacterium; assembly: GCA_041690055.1. Taxonomy (GTDB): domain Bacteria; phylum Myxococcota_A; class UBA9160; order UBA9160; family UBA4427; genus UBA4427. Next base: position 8,022 of record JBDNFB010000007.1, read on the forward strand.
GCATTCGGGAGCGAACAATTGTCGAGATAGTTAGGCGTGCCGTCGGTGTCGACGTCGCCTGTCGGATCATTGGGACCGGGCCCACCACCGCTTCCCAGATCGACATCAATCTGCACGAAAAGTCCACGGCCTCCGATGCTCAACTGGGCCATCGGATTTCCGCTCACAACGAGGGTGGCCAAATCACCGATCCGTGCGATCCCGGCCGACCTCGCCTCGCCCGGGGTCGTCGGCGACTCTACTCGGACGGTGAGTAGATAGAGGTCTGGGGAGCTAGTCGAAGCGCCGGTGTAGTCACTTGCGAGCACTTCTCCGGTCTCATCCCCGAGCCGAAGTTCAACGTTCGCACCGAATAGCGCGCTGCCGTTCTCGACCACAACACCATAGAAAAGATGATCGGGTTCCGAGATCGCGGCAGTCACCGGCGCGGGAGCGAGAGACGCCCCGCTCAGCACGAGCAGAACCGCAAGGTCGAACACCCTTAGGCAACCAGCACTAGCCCAGCTTCGGCGGATTAGATCCATCATGGCCATCAGCCTCCTGAGTATCCGTAGGTTTCGAAGAAGAGTTTGATGTCATCGATCCCCTGCCCCGTTCGAACGCCCGCGCCCGGGAAAATTTCGGGACCATCGATGAACGTCTCGAGTCCTTCGTCGCCGTCGTAGAGAAGCGTCCCACCCGGGATGATCAGCATCCATTCGGTATTCCAGACAGAGCGACCGATGAGCCGCGTGTCCGTTACGACCTGGTCGGGAGAAAAGCTGCCGTCGTCGTGGTAGGCCCTAAAACTCGAGAAGCGCCGGACATCAGCGAAGCTTCCGTAAAGCGAATCGTTTCGAGGAATCCAGTCCGGGTTCGCGAGATCGCTCGCGACAACCGGAAAGGGTTCCGGAATTCGCTGGTCGACGACTCGCCATTCGCGTGTCTCGAGCGTGTCGTAACTCGGTGATCGCATAACGTCGGCGCCAACGGGAAGCAGATAGACCCGCGGCGTATTCGAAAGCCCCGAAGCGTCGTAGTCTCCGAACCAGATTCCGGCCGAACGAATCTTCGTCGCGAAATTCGTCGGATCGTAAGCGCTGTCTCCTCCGGCCAGTTGTTGACCGAAAAAGTTCATGCCGAAGTTCACCGTCGTCGAGAACGGAATCACGAGCGCAGGCTGTGGCCCGAGGAGCTCAACAGTGAAGGGCCGCGCGTATTTCCGGAACTCCGGAACCTGCCAGAGATTGGGAACGCGATAACGCTCCAGAGCACTTCGCCAGGCCGCGTCGGAACCATCCTTGATCCGCAGGAGTTCCCGGCGCAGCGAGAATCGATTGGTCTCGATTTGCGGATTATTGAAGCCCAGCTGCCCTTCGAGCACGTCGAAGTTTTGCAAAAGCCGACCGAGTACGTCCGCCAAGCCTGGGGTGCCAGGAGTCGGTACACCGCCGACCACTGCGCCAATGCTCCGCTCGCGTACGACATCTGCCAGAATCGAACGGCCGCTGCCGGAGTCGGAACCGAGCAAGTTCGTTTCGTAGTCGTAGGCGCTTGCCGCGAGATAGACATAACGTGCTGCCAGGTCACGCTGGGCTCGAAATTTCTGGAGCGCGTCGTTCCGCAAGATCCGGAACGTCATATCCTGATATCGAGAAGCCTGAGTCGAAGCTGCACTTAGATTGCGGAAAGTGACACGCTCTTCGAGGATTCGTCCACCTTCGGCGACCACTCGCGCATAGCGCTGCCCCGCTTGGCGCACGATCTCGCCTTGCTCGACCACCGCCAGCCGTTGCACTCCCTCGTCCCGAACGAGCTGAGCGAGTTCTGCGCGCAACTGTTGTTGGTCGATCGTGCTGCCGAACGACTCGATATCAATCGCCGCTTGCAGGGCGACACTTTCTTTTGCGAGTTCGAGACTCCCCGCCGTAAACTCGGAGGCTTCAGCGACGCCGTCCAGAATCGCGGCGGCGACCGCCGCGGTCGTCCCGATTCCTGCGATCGCGACGTTCCCAACCATATTCGCGGTCAGATCCGTCGGAATTCCGCTCACGGCCACGTCCGAGAACTCACGGACTTGTGCGGCCGCAAAACGCGTTCCTGCCGCCACGGCTCTGGCTGTCCCTATCCCCGTGTTCAGGCTCTCTGTACTTCCCTGCTGCGCATTCAGGATCGACAACGTGTTTCCAACCGCCGGCCCATATTTTGCGGAAACCAAAGCCACGAGTTCTTCGATGCTCCGCAGCACGCTTGTGTGATCGAGCGCGGCCTGCTCGAGTACAATCTGCGCTTGGAGCACCTCGGAGATTGCCATCTGTATTTCGCCGGGGGAGATGCGCGAGCCCATCGAAGGTGTCGCAACGAAGCTCCACGCGGATCCGGTCGTCAGGGCGAAGTCGATCGCTAGGTCGGATGCGCCCTCGTCGCCGCAGCTCCCCTCAAAGAGGCTCGGAGGCAGATCACTCGGAAAATAACATGTCGCCTGCCCAGTCTCCGAGATCTCGAGCGGAGCAAACTGGCCTGCGATTGTCTGATCTCCAACAACGACATCGCCGGTCAGCTCGGTCGTCACGTATTGATATCGATAGAGGTCCGGGCCGGTATAGCCGGACGGATAGGCCTTACCCGCACCGATATCCCCCGAGTAGGGCGTTCCGAAGAGTTCGATCAGTCGATGTTTGTAGTCGAGCTCTTGCTCGACGGAGAGATCGGCGAGCGCATCGACATCGTCCTGCACTTCACGCAACGACTGGCTCTGCTGGTTCGCGTAGTCGAAGACGGTGACCGCGTTCTGTAGGGCATCGACTGCTCGCCCTGCGATCTGTTCGAAATGGGTCTCGCCTTGCAAGACCGATCCAACCTGGAAGAAGTTGGGATCGATGTCGAAGGGGACTACGCCCTTGGCAAGACCGATCGGATTGAGTCCGCGGTCGGCCTGGTCCATCTCGGTTTCGATCGCGCGGTACTGCGCCGCGATTTCCGCTAGTTCGGGCACCGTCGTCCGGTCGATCTTCCGAATTCCGACATGGGCTGGGTTCGGATCGACATCGGGCAGCATCGAGTTCGCGAGCAGCCAGTCGAAATAGGCACCCTGCCCCGCACGACGCGACCAGCCCGTGAGTCCCCAAGCACGTTCGCCGCTCGGGTCGCTGTCTTTGTATCCCTGCCACTGACCCGCCGGGTCTTCCACGTAGTTCTTGCGATAGGTGAGGTTTACAATTTCGGCCCCGGTGCGCGCTTTTGTCGCGGCCGCGCGGGCGAATTTTCGTTCGTCCTGGAAATCAACGGGGATCGGCGTCCCTGCCACCAGTACCGACTCAACACGCGGCACCCAGTCGTAGTTAGGGTGGCGCAGCAAGCGATAGCGCGTTGTCATCGACGAGAGGTAGTGGCCCCAGGCGTCGCCGTGCCCCTGTGGATAGAAGAACTCTCCGTCGCCCTCGTCAATGAAGCCGTCCACGTTTTGATCAGTCATCCGGTAGGTGGAGACGTAAGCGACCTCGCCATCCCCGTTCGTAAAATTCCAGACGAGCTTGTTGTAGAACGGGCTCGTTGAAACGCTACTTTGGGTGTCATCTCGTCCGCGCAAGAGAGCGAGTTCTTCGTCGAGCGGCGTTGTCAGCTGATTCTGGAAAGCGAAGATCGACGTCGCTTGACTCCCGAACACGCTGTCCGTTCCGAGACCGATCGTAGGATCGGTCGCATCGGCGGACGCCTCGTTGCCGAGCAACGTATAGAAGTCGGCGATACGCGTCGCTGCAAAGAGCAGCTGATTATTGGCACCGCCGTTGCGAATTCCCGCGTTGACACTGAAATCCATGCCGCGGCGCAACAAGGTTTCGTAGGCTTCGATGAGTCCCACACTATTCAGGTTGGACGGGTCGGGATTCAACGCGATCGGCCCCTCGAAGCGCCCCCCCGCCTGAGTAATCATGCTCGCGATCGTGTTAGTCGGGCTCGAGTGAAAGTCCCGCACGCGAGCGTCATAAGGATTGAGACGACTCACGACCCGCTTGATCCAGCCCTCCGCAAGCTGCGCCTGGGCATAGGCTCCGTCTGGCGTGCCCGCCCAACGACTAAAGTCGTTCCGTGCGGGATCCTCACAAATCAGCGAGTCGTCCGGCCGCTTGGGTCCCCGATACCTGGAGACGAACCAATTATCCCGAAGCGCCACAACGCCAGGACCCCGAAGCGTGACGTCGATCGCCCCCTCGCCGCTCGAAGGCTCCATCGGATAGGCCAGGAAATCCGTCCCGTACTCGTTGAAACGCGAAGCTTTCGCGGGGTCCGGATCATTCGTAGGCGGCACGCCCGTCGTATCTTCGTCGAAGCGCCATTCGAATTCGATCTCGTCGGCGAGCCCCGCAAAATCTCCGGAATGACGCAGCGTGAGCGTCTCCTCGAATAGGTTGTCGGACTCAAGAACGATGACCTCGCCGCGGTAGACAGGACAGTCGACTTGAATCGAGGCGAGGCTGACTGCGCCCCCGTCGAAGTCGTTGAACGCAAGCGTCACCCGACCCGTGTCCGAAGCCGCGCCCGCCGTCAGTGCGACCGGCCCACCCGCGAAGTTCTCGGCCTCGGCAACACCATCCGCGGTCGACACGAAGCCGAGCGGAATCTCGTCTGGAAAGTCAACGTGGTCGCAAGTGCGATTGCCGTCTACGAAGCCTACGTAGTAGGCGTCATCCGGCGTGCCATTACCACCTTCGTCGGCATCAACACAATTGGGGTTGCGCGTCCGCCGACGGAGTTCTGCCAACGCGTCGCCAAATTCGGTATTGGCTGCACAGTTAACGATTGCGCAGATATCGTCGACGTCGCGCTGAGTCAGGATATTGGGGAGCAGGAGCGGCTCACCTGCTCGGCTCGAATCGAGCACCCCGCCGAATATCAGCTGTTCATTCTCCTCGTCAAAGCTCAACCTGTCTCGGAGGATAAAGGGCAGCGAGTTGATTCGCGCTCGCCCCGCTTCGGTCGTCGTGGAGGTTCCACTCGGTAGTGCGGAAAGGCTGACCTTCCGCTCACTGGTCGGATCGTAGAGGCGGACCGCAGAGACTTCAGGCGCATCCACCGCGCTCAGCTCGGCAACTTCGTCGTAGATGAGCTTCACAGCCGCTTGAGCCGCAATGTTGGGTAAGCCGTCCTTCTGCACCGTCAGCGTTTGGCCGATCGAGAGCAACGGCTGCTGAGCTGGCCAGGTGAAGCCGTAGTAGGCGTCGACGGGTGCATCGACATCCCCGCTCACGCGACTCAACCATGGGACACAGCTACCGGGGGCTTCATCCGACGTACCGTCGCCATCGAGGTCGTAATAGAACGAGGCATCGAGCGGATATGCGTAACGAATGCTGAGTTCGGTATTCGACGCCGTCGCGCGGCGCGCATACAGAAAGCCCGCCTGCGATCGCCAAGTCGCGCTGGTATTCACTCCAACCACGGGCTCGGGGCTCACGATCGTCTCGGTCTCACAACCCGGCATCTGATTAAGAGGCGACGGCGCCTGCACGAGCAATCCGACCTCAAGTTCGAAGGGGTCCGGCTCTGCTAGGCGGGGGCCGAAGGGATAGGTCGCATTTTGATCCTCTACCCCGAAGACCCGCATCGCCCACTCTCCGTCGACGATACTCTGATATTTCACGAGCACGTAGGCATCCGAGGCCCCGATCGGATCGTTCAAGTCACTGCGAAGTGCGTAGGCCGTGTCGCCGAAGAAGCGCGCGTGCTCTTCGTTCGGGTTGAAGCCCGCCAGCGCCGGATCCGGCTGGTTGTAGATGCTGCGACTCGGATAGAGAGCAGACGTGATCGGCCCGGTGCCGAGCGTGCTCGCGATAACGATCTCTTCAAGCCCTTCCGCGATCGTGGGCCACTCGCAGCCGTAGCGGACAGGAAGGTCCGGCCAGAAAACCGCGAGCGGACTGTCTTGTGTGTACCACGCGACCGCCATGTCGTCGTTCTGGCCCGCGCCGTCGACGTTGACCGGGAGGATCACTCCATCCCGACTCTCCCGATCGTAGGCTTTGTCGACACCGACGCCGTCATAGTGCGACAGCGGATTGACCGTCCATCCGCTTCGAAATAGGCGGTCCGCCTCATGGCGAGCGTCTGTGAGTCGACTCCCAACGACGCACGAACCCGGGGCCGCCTCTTCTAGGAAGCCAGGCTCATTCCAGAGCTGCGTGCGAACCACGCGAAAATAGGAGGGATAGACATTCGGATTATTGTCCGGCCCGAGGACGTAGTGGAGCACCGCATAAGGGTTGTCTCCTGCCCCAAGGGTCGGCCGAAAGATACGCTCTCCATTCGCCCCGGTCTCGAGAACCGAATCGCCGTCGAAAGGGAATCGGACATCGACGAAACTAAATGCACCGCCGATAGGTTCGAGTTCCACCGGCGCACCGGCGACGTGCCGCTGCGGGTTCGCCGGATAATCACTCGCCCCCGAGCGTTCAACAGGGGGCGTGGTTGGAGTGACGACATCTTCGGTGGGCCAAAAAAGCGTCGCCACGACAGGAGCCACCGGATAGTAAATTTCCGCGACCGGATCCCAGAAGAAGTAGGCCTGCGCCTCCGCCGACGTAAGTCCCGTGACGCTCACGTTAGGCGGACCAAACGTACCGGCGGGCTGCGGTACCCCAAACCCGATCGTCCAAAGCTGGGTCTCGAACCATTCCCCACTCACAGGATCGATACGGGCGGCGTAGGGAATGCTTGTACGCGCGCGAACACCCCGAGTCGCGCGGACCCGCACTGCATTTCCGGTGTTCAGTGTGTCGGACGCACCTGAATAGCCTCCGTTCACGACAGTCGTCCCCGACGCTTCCTCGAAGGCGAAGTCTGTATGAAGATCTGGATCCCCCGGCGTCGCGGGCCGACCGAATAATTCCTGCTCGATCTGAGAGTCGCTCACGAAGTCGGTGTAGACGCGAACGTCAGACACGACGGGGTTCTCGGCGCTACCACCCGACCGATCCGCGTAGAGAAGGAAGTCCCCGATTCGAAACTGGGAACCCGGCGTCAAACCCGTATCCGTGTGAACGACGGCGCCGTCGTAGAAGACGTCAACCTGGCCGGCAGTCCCGTCAACTCGCACCAAAAAGTCGTGAATCACCGGATCGGCGAATGAGTGCGGGTACTGGAAGGAGGAAAATAAGATGGGTTCATTCGCCTCGTTCGTCACTTCCACATAGATCTGGGCGAGGGTGTCTGACACACGCGACGCGTTGACACGAATCCGCGTAGAGGCCCCGCTCTCATCCACTACGAGATCAACAAGGCCCCCGCCAGACATGGCAAATGAAATCGCGACATCTGATGTGGAAAACGTAGGTGAGTAGTTGAACGTGATTGAATCAGCGGGCCCGAAAGCCAAGCCGCCATCTTCGGGCGGCGCCTCGGTGGAGGCAATTGTTAGGTCAGCATCCGCATTAGCCCGATCGGCAAACGTGACCGTGCCGTCGAGTTCACCTCCGACATAAAGTCGTCCGCTCGTATCAAGTGCAAGCGTGGCACTGAGTCGACGATCGCCTTCAGTATATACCGACGTGCTTGGCGTATTCAGCCACTCGAGCTCGCCGTCGGCGCGCGCCAACTTCGCGACAAAGAGACTCGGAGTGAGCCCCAGATCGAAGGTCGCATCTGGCGAACCTGAGACCGGCACGGAAACGACGCCCTGGCCCGTCGAAGTCAGATAGATATCACCTGCCCCATCGACGTCGACATCAACAGAGGTCGACGAATCGCCGAATAATACGTCCACGGACATATCACCCGTAAACGTCTGAGTCCATGCAATCGAGCCTGTGCTCGTAAGCCGCGTAACAGTAAGAATGTTAGGTGAGATGCTTCGGTCAATGGCGGCGTATACCGATGCATCGCTCCCTACGACGAAAGCGTCATTGGCGCCGCCCTGGATCTCTCGGACTGTCGATGCAATGCACTGCCCAAAAGCAGGCGGATCCGACTCGCTCGCGGGTTGGACCTCCTCCACTTGAACTGCGACATCACCCACCCCTGAGACCGCAACGCCGCACACTGCGCTGCCGTCACTCCCGACTACGACATGTATGCCTCCAGCCGGTCCGACTCCAATCCGCTGAATGTCTAGACCCGAACCGAGATCG
>JBDNFB010000008.1:0-22323 GCA_041690055.1 Myxococcota bacterium
AAAGGTTGGCGCGACATCGAGAAGCTTATCCGAGCCCTCGAAGCCAATGAACAGACGCAAGAGGCAGACGCAAAGCGAGTCGCCTAAGATCTACACAAGAGCCGCCGCTCAGAGAAGATCAACATCGGGTGGGACAATCCCAAATTGTAGACCGACGCGTCTTCCGGTCATCTTGATACAACGTGTACGTCACTAGATAGTTATCCGTGCCCAATTCTTGGCATTGGAAGTCTTCTATATGCCATGTTTCGTGGGTCGGATTTTCATACCAACTCTCGAGCGATCCAACGATCTGCTCGCGGCTGTACCGCTTTCCAGACGCACCCACCTCCCAGAATCCAGGCTCGGTCATCGCTTCGTAGTCTTCCCGCGTGAGTCCGAACTCTTCGCGATGGAATAGAGGCTCTCACCGCATGATCTCTGCCATCACGTCAAGATGGGCGTCCTCGGTCGTGAAATCAGGGGAAAGGCTATGCGATGCACCCGCCACCGAGACCGGGCCGTCGATCACTTTCACTGGGCATCTGTTCATAATCTTGCCGCCCTTCCTTTCAAGGCGAGCCGTACACCTAGCTCGCCTGCCCCGCAATTCTCGGCAGCCCGTGGACGGACGCGAAGCGTACTCGTACCGAGCGGCGTGGCGGGTGGGCGTCCCAGCGCATGTCCAATGTGATGAGCGCCTGGCACTCCAAACGGCCAATCATGCTGCGCGCCGCGCGAAGAGCGCCCCAGAGCATGGGACGCACACCAGACGCGACGCCTGGCACCCTATCCAAAGGCGCCCGTCCGCGGACTACCCCTGAACCGCTCGCTTCGGGAAGTTCGGCATAACAATCCCCGCGAGTTCTTCAAGACAGCGCACAACCTGGCGGCTGTAGCCGAATTCGTTGTCGTACCAAATATAAAGAACGCAGTGGTTGTCTTGCACGATCGTGGCTTGCGCGTCGACGATGCCGGCGAAGCGGTTGCCTACGAAATCGCTCGACACAACTTCCGTCGAGTTCGCGAAGTCGATCTGGTTCTGCAGATCGCCCTCGAGCGAACATTTGCGCAGGTACGCGTTCAGCTCTTCCTTCGTGGTCGACCTCTCGAGATTCAGGCTCATGACCGCGAGCGAAACGTTCGGCGTGGGCACGCGGATCGCGTTGCCCGTGAGCTTGCCTGCGAGCTCGGGCAGGCATATCGCGACGGCCTTGGCAGCGCCCGTCTCGGTCACGACCAGATTGAGCGGCGCGGCGCGGCCGCGGCGGGCCTTCTTGTGATAGTTGTCGATCAGGTTCTGATCGTTCGTGAAGGAGTGGATCGATTCGATGTGTCCACTATCGATTGCGAATTCGTCGTTCACGACTTTGAGCACGGGCGCGATCGCGTTCGTCGTGCAGCTCGCCGCGGAGAGCACATTGCCCGCTTCGATCATGCCGTGATGATTCACGCCATAAACGATATTCGGGACATCGCCCTTACCGGGCGCAGTCAGGATCACCTTCGCGGCACCCGGTACAGCAACATGGCGCGAAAGTTCTTCGCGGGTGCGCCACATGCCCGTATTATCGATGACGATGGCGTCCTTGATGCCGTAGTCCTCGTAATTGCATTCTTCGGGGCTGCTCGCATAGATCACGTTCACGAGATTGCCGTTGATGATCAGCGCATTGGCCGCTTCGTCAATTTCCACCTCCCCCGAGAAGGGACCATGGATCGAGTCGCGGCGAAGCAGGCTCGCGCGCTTGGCGAGATCGTCGCCGCCGCCGGGACGGACCACGATCGCGCGCAGTCGAAGATTATCGCCGCCGCCGGTCTTGCCAGCGAGGATCCGGGCCACGAGGCGGCCGATGCGGCCGAAGCCGTACAGGACGACGTCCTGCGACTGGGAGCGGATCGCGGCCTTACCCGTCGCGATGCCCGCGAGTTCGTCCCGGACGAAGTCGGAGACTTCCATCTGGCCTGAGCGGCCGCGCCAATGAGAGACGAGGTTGCCGACGTCGATGCGCGCGGGACCGAGGTCGAGCACCGCCATCGCCGCGAGGATCGGGTAGGTGTCCGAGACGCTAATCTCGCTGTCCACGTTCACCTTGGCGATCCGATGAAGTCCCTGGATCTCAAGCGGCGACTTGTTCACGAGAGAGTTGCCGAACAGAGTGACGATGACACCATGCTCGCGATAGAGCTCGCCGATGATCGGCACCATGGCTTCGGCGTTGCGCTGGTGTTGCGTCCACGCCTGGAGGGTTCGTTCGGATTTTTCGATGGTCGGATTGCTCAAGGCGACCTCTCCCCAATAATTTAACGGATCAGCTTATCAATGAATCGGCCGTGCCGAGGGCCCGGCAGAAGGACTGATTAGAAACATCTGCAGAACAATTGCAGGACGTGGGTAGGAAAATGTGCAAAAAGATCGACACAGCGCACGCGGGCAGCGGCCCTGCTAGATTGCGATATCTCGTGTGTGACCCGGAGACAGGCATCGGTGACAAGGTTTAGCAGAAGCGATCCGCCCTCCGCCCCCGGATCAGACGACAGCGCCGGCTCTTCCTCTTCACCCGCCGCAGGCGCCACACCCGCCGCAGGCGCCACACCCGCCGCAGGCGCCACACCCGCCGCAGGCGCCCCGAGCCCGGACCAGCCGAAACTGGGCGTGCTCTTCTCCGTGATCATCGTCGATCTGATCGGCTTTGGGATCGTGGTGCCGATCCTGCCCTTCTGGAGCGTCAAATTCGGCGCCGACGGAACCACACTCGGCCTGCTCCTCGCCTGCCACGCTGCGATGCAGCTGCTCTTTACGCCCTTCTGGGGCCGTCTTTCTGACCGGATTGGCCGGCGGCCGGTCATGTTGCTGACAATCGCGGGCACGGCGATCGCTCTCCTGATTATGGGTCTGGCCGAATCGCTCACGCAGCTCTTTGTGGCGCGGCTTCTCTCGGGTGCCTTTGGCGCCAATATAAGCGTCGCCACGGCGTATCTCACCGACGTGACGGACGAGGCGGATCGCACGCGCTGGATGGGCATGATCGGCGCAAGTTTCGCGGTGGGCTTTACGCTCGGGCCCCCGATCGGGGGATTGCTGGCGCGACTGGGTGACGGCACCCCCATGCTCGTCGCCGCTGGGATGTCTGCACTGAATTTCGCCTGGGCCTTTACCGCGCTGCGCGAACCGGAAAGGCATGCCGATCGCGGTAAGGCCGCCATGAACAGTCGGCTCGATGTCCTGCGCGATTCCGCGATCGCGCGGATCTGCCTTGTCTACTTCCTATTCAGCCTGGCCGTGACCCAACTCGAGACCACTTTCGCGCTCTTCATGGCCGCTCGTTTTGGTTACGACGAATTAGGGGTTGGGCTGGTCATGCTTGGCATGGCGATCGTCATGGGCGGCATCCAGGGCGGCGGGATGAAGCGGCTCTCGGCGAAATATCACGAGCGCAAACTCGTTCTCGTGGGCCTCTGCTTGATGACCGTGGCCTTCTTCTTAATGCCTTTGCCCGGCTCGGTGGCGTGGCTCATGCTGCCGCTCGGAATCGCTGCGGTCGGGCGTGGAATGTCGCAGCCACCGATGATGAGTCTTGTTTCACTGCGGGCCGACGAAGCCTCGCGAGGCATCGTCATTGGCGTCTTCCAATCGAGCGCTTCCGCGGCGCGGGTCGTGGGCCCGGTTTTGGCCGGACTCCTCTACGACCAGAGCGACCGCTTCCCCTTCTGGGTCGCTGCAGGACTCACCGCCAGCGCTGCGTTCCTCGCGCTGGCAGTGCGGGATCCCGAGACCGCTCCCTCGCACCCTCTGGAACCCTCCGGCGTCCTCTAATGCGCCCTAATACCCCCTAATGCCCTCTAGCGCTTCTCGCTAAGGCTCTCAGCGCTCGCCGCGCACGGCGAATGCGGCGACCTCGGAAAGGTCCGCCTGTTCGAGTAATGCGATCTGCTGCCGTCGCAATCGTCGACTGCCCGGCTTCTTCTCGATGGCGCCGAAAAGCTCGTCCATCGCGTCGTACCAGATCCCAGAAAGCGCATACGGGGCAAAGGTTTCCTGCGCATCCTTGAGAGACTGCGTCAATATGCTGGTCACCGGCGTTCGGGCGATGAAGCCCTCGGCGAAGGTATCGTTCGAGCGGCGCTTGGCATCCATCACGAGGGCCACATTCCAGCTGTAGATCTTCTCCGGGTCGAGCCGCAGCCCAAGATCCTCAAGACGCAAAGCATGGATACCGCGCTCCACTGGCCCGGGCACCGTCAGCTCGAGCAGGGGATCGATCGCCTCTTCGTCCGTCAGCGTGAGATCGATCCGGATGTCCGTGTTTTCCGACACGTACCAATAGAGCGTGGGCTGGGCGCGCGTTGTGAGCGCGACGTGATCCGGGGGCGCCACCACAGCCACGCGGACAGCGCTGCCCGCAATGCCCCGCGTTCCCGCACCCGCAGTATGTCGCGCGCGTCCGCGCGCCGGCGGCACGTAGACGATGGGTGCAGGCAGATCAGCCGCTGCATCCGCGGCCGCAGCCTGAGCAGGCCGTTCGGCAGCGCGCTCGGCAGAATCGGACAGGTTCTTCGCAGACGAGACCGCCCCGTCCTGCGCGCCTTCGGCGAAAGCCACTCCGGCCCCCATCCACACCAGCGACGCAAAACACACGAGCATCCAAGATCGTTTCGCATTCCAGTTCATTTTTCGTCCTCCTCCGCGTGGTCCGAGCGTTCACTCAGTACGCGATAGATTTCCAGCTTTTCGGCCTTGCCTTTGACGGCATGCGCTCCCTGCGGCTCCAGCAGAAAACGGTCGGCCACGGCGCATCGGGTCGGCTCACCTATGAAGATTCGCTGCAGACTTTCTTCCTTATCAAAGTCGAGCACGCCGCCAATCGACTCAAGTCGTGCAGCGGTATTGATCGTGTCGCCGACCGACGTGTATTTCAGCCGCTCTTCATTGCCGATCGAACCCACAACGGCGGTCCCTGTGTAGAGACCAATCCGCTGGCGACCCGTCGGCCAGCCCTGCGCATGCCATTCATCGTTCAACTCGGCCAGGGTCTCGCCCATCGCGATTGCGCAGCGCACGGCCTGGCAGGCATCGCGACTGATTTCCGCCTCTGTTTCGCTCGGAATCGGCACGCCGAAATTCGCTTTGATGCCGTCGCCAATAAAATCGTCCACATGCCCGCCATGCTCTTCGATCACGCGGGTCATGGCGTTCATATACGAATCGATCCAGGCCATCAGCGCGTCCGGCTGCATCTTCTCAGATGCAGCCGTGTAGCCCTTTAAATCCGAGAGCAGCGCCGTGATCGTGACGCGCTGGGGCTTGGGCCGGCCTCCTTCCATGAACTCGTCGCGCTGCTTCCAGAGCTGATCGGCCACGGAGCGCGTATTGTATTGCCGGAACATCCCCATGAGCTGGCGCTGGGAACGGGCCTCGCGCCGCGCGCGGTCGCCTAGCATGAGTCCACCCGCAGAGAGCCACGCAAGCGAAGGCGCGACCGTCGGGATCCAGGCCCCATTCGCCGGAAGGCTGCCCGGTAAGCCAGGAAAGATCGTGCTGCTTGAAAACAGCAAGTACGCGATCCCGGCCAAGACGCCCACGCCGGCCACAAAGGACGGCACCGCCCAGCCGAGCGTCACGATATTGGCGGACAGGGCCAAACCGGCGAGGCCCCACAGAACGACCCAGCCCATTTCGGCCCAGTCGCTCCAATCGCCTCGAGGGCTCGCGCCCGTCTGCGCCATGCGAATCAGTTGATCCGTGATCTGGGCGTGAAGTCGGTAGCCCTTCACGATTCGCCCCTCGCTCGGCGGCGAATTAAAATCGTCCTTCACGCTCGGTGAATCGGTTCCGATCAGCGCGATCTGGCCCTCAAGATCCGCCTTTTCGAATTTCCTTTCCGCGATCTTCGAGAACGGCACGACGCGAAACCCTTCGTCGCCGCGCGCGAAGTCGAGGGCAAACTGATACCCACCCGCATCGAGCTGGCGATAGGCGCCGTAGCCGGCCTCAAGCGGCGGCACCGAAGCGTCGCCCAGCCGGAGCCAATCAGGATTCGCCGGATCAGGCCCAAGCCCAATTCCTTCTCTAGATAAATGGAGCAGCGCAAGCCGAAGGCTCAGCGATTGATGCGCCTCCCCGGCTTCGTCCCAAGCAAAGAGATACCCGCGGCGCACGACGCGACCGTTATCCATCAAAAGATTGTTGAAGCCGATTTGATCCAGCGTGGCGAACTCGGGCGGCGGCGTGCCCGGCTCTTCGACCGAAGGAAGCAGTTCGCTCAGCACGATACGCCGATTGCCGGAGATACTTTGGTCGAGCGCGGCCCAGCCCGCCAGGGCCTCCGCGGAACCACTCGCGGGCCCGTCGCGATAGAGGTCGACGCCGATCGCGGACACCCCAGCCTGAGTGAGCGCATCGAGTGCCTGCGCGAGCACCGCATCCGGAATCGGGTACCCGTAGCGCTGAAACTCTTGTTCACCGATCGAGATCAGCACGACCGGTGACTCACCGCCCGCATCGCCAATCCGCGCCTTGACCCACTGGTCATAAAGCGAGAGTTCAGCCCCTTCGAGCCAACCCCAACTCCGCAGCCCGAGGCAAAACAGGATCGCGCCGAGTCCCAAAAGGATCCCGGGTGATCTCTGTTTCATCGCCGTGCGGCTTGCTCCGCTCATTCGACCTCGCTTCTCTGATCCATCGGACCGCCCAGAGGCAACCGCCCCCGGTTGGCCCGATTCCCCAGTCAAAGGGTAGAGGATCGTCCGATCGAAGATTTCGGCTGTGAACCCCTTCACAGAGGCTCGCATACCTGACGAATTCGGTAACCTCCGCCCGGCCTAAACCCAGGAGCCTGCATGAATCCCGACGAGACCCTCAAACAAGCACGGGAACGCATCGCCGACTGCGAGGATGCCGCCGCGCTGAAAAATCTGGAGCGCGAATTCGTCGGCAAAAAGGGCCTGGTCGCAGCCATGCTCGCCGAGATTCCGAAGCTCGCCCCTGAAGAGCGGAAAGCCCACGGCCAGAAGGCCAACGAACTGAAACAGGCGATTCTCGGGCTGGTGGCCGAACGCCAGACCGCCTTCGACTCGGCCAAGCTGGACGGACTCCGCCGCGCGGACGATTTCGATGCGACGCTGCCCCCGCCCGCCGCTGCCCGCGGCAGTCTGCATCCAATTACGCAAGTCACTCGAGAGCTTGAAGACCTGTTCATTTCGATGGGATATGAAGTGCTCGACGGGCCGGAAGTCGAGCTCGACCACTACAATTTCGAAGCGCTTAACATCACCAAGGATCATCCGGCGCGAGATTCTCAGGACACGTTCTACTGTGACGAAGTCGGTAGCCTGGTTCTTCGCACGCATACCTCGCCCGTGCAGATCCGCGCGTTGGAAAATCACGATTTGCCCTTCCGCGTGATCGCGCCCGGTCGCGTGTTTCGCCAGGAGACAACGGACGCGAGCCACGATCACACCTTCTACCAGATGGAAGGCCTCGTCGTAGGTAAAGATATTTCGGTCGCGCATTTGATCGGCGCGATGAAGACTTTGCTCCGCGGGATTTTCGGTCGCGACCTCGACGTCCGGCTTCGGCCCGGGCATTTCCCTTTCGTTGAGCCAGGATTCGAGCTGGATGCGCGCTGCCCCTTCTGTACGGAGGGATGTGGCGTCTGCAAGAAGACAACCTGGATTGAGCTGCTGCCCTGCGGCCTCGTTCATCCGAACGTGCTGCGTGCAGGCGGCGTCGATCCCGAGGAATGGAGCGGCTTTGCTTTCGGACTCGGGCTTTCTCGCCTCGCAATGCTTCGGCATAACATTGACGACGTGCGCCATCTTCTTGACGGCGACGTACGCTTCCTGGAGCAGTTCTAATGTGGGTATCCATGCGCTGGCTTGCGCGGCACGTCGACCTTTCGGGCATCGAGCCGGAACAGCTCTGCAATGACCTCACGCTTTCAACCGCGGAGGTCGAAGGCCTTGAACGCGTCCTGCCTCAGCTCCACGACGTCGTGGTAGGACATGTCGTTTCGCGCGAGGCGCATCCAGATGCGGAGAAGCTCTCGCTTTGCCAGGTCGATGTTGGTTCTGGTGCGGGCGATACGCTGCCCATCGTGTGCGGCGCACCCAATATCGCCCAGGGCCAAAAGGTCGCCGTGGCCCAAGTCGGCGCTGTCCTTCCCGGTGATTTCAAGATCAAGAAGTCGAAGATTCGCGGCGTCCAATCGCTCGGCATGATCTGCTCAATCCGAGAGCTCGAACTCGGCGAAGACCATGACGGAATTTGGGTCCTACCCGAGGACGCCACGATCGGCGCCCCCGTCGCTGAAGCTCTTGGAATCGACGATTGGGTTATCGAGATCGATAATAAGTCGCTGACGCATAGACCGGATCTCTGGGGCCATCGCGGCATCGCCCGCGAAATCGCCGCGATCTACGAGCGCCCTTTATTACGCCTGGACACGAGCCTGCCCGAGACCGGCAAGGCGGCCCCCTACCCCGTCGCCATCGAGACGGAAGGCTGCGCGCGCTACGTCGGCCTCCCGATCGAGGGCGTTTCTCAGAAGCCCTCCCCCGAATGGCTAAAATGGCTTCTTTTAGCGGTCGGGCAAAGACCCATCGACCTGCTCGTCGACCTCTCGAACTTTGTCATGCTCGATCTCGGCCAACCGAACCATGTCTTCGATCGTCCGAATCTCGACCGCGTCGGCGATAGTCGGGGCATCGTCGTCCGCAACGCGCGCGACGGCGAGACCCTAGAGACTTTGGACGGCGAAGAGCGCAAGTTCATCGCCGCCGACCTGCTCATTTGTGCGGGCGATACGCCTGTCGCACTGGCGGGCATCATGGGCGGAGAAGACTCGAAGGTCGCAAAGGCCACGCAGTCGCTGCTTCTTGAGGTCGCCACCTTCGAAGCGACGACCATTCGTCGAACCTCGACGCGCGTCGGTCTCCGCACGGACTCGTCCGCGCGCTTCGAAAAAACACTCGACCCATCGCTCCCGCTCGCGGCGGCGGG
This sequence comes from Myxococcota bacterium, assembly GCA_041690055.1. Lineage (GTDB taxonomy): Bacteria > Myxococcota_A > UBA9160 > UBA9160 > UBA4427 > UBA4427. The sequence continues at coordinate 8,981 of JBDNFB010000008.1, forward strand.
ACATTTCGCTCGCCTCTTGCAAGAGATCGAGCCCGACGCGGTCTTTCCCTCGCCGCCGACCGATGTCGGCGCATGGCAAGACCCTTCGAGCGAGATCGAGCTGCGCTGCGAACGCGTGCGCACGGCGCTGGGCAAGGCGATCTCGAACGATGAGATCCGCGACATTCTTGAGCGCCTCGCGTTTCGGCTGGAGGCCGATTCAGCTGGCGCAGCGGACACTTTCCGCGTGTACGTGCCGAGCTTCCGAGCGACCAAAGACATCACGATCGAGCAGGACCTCGTCGAAGAGATCGGGCGGATTCATCGCTACGGCAATATCCAAGAACAGCCTCTCCGCTTCGAGATCGCTCCGCCGCCGCGCAATGAACGGCGGGCGCTTGTTCGACAACTCCAGGATCGACTCGCGGGCGGTGCCCGCTTCAACGAGAATCTGTCGTACTCGTTCATCGAAGACGGCTTGCTTGAGAAGCTGGGTGAGCTCGATCGGCCCTACGTCTCAGTGATCAATCCCGTGAATCAGAGCGAAAGCAAGATTCGGCGCACGATCCTGCCGAGCTTGCTTCCTGCCCTCGAAGCCAACCGGCGTAATCGCGGCGACGTGCGCCTCTTTGAAATCGGAAAGGCGTACGAGCCTGAGAACGGCAACGAGCGCGGAGAGCCCCTTGAACGGCATCTCCTGGCGCTGGCCTGGGCCGGCACGCGGCCGGGCAAAAATGCGGCGTTTGACGAGAATCGCCTGATGAATCTACAGGCGATCGTGAACGATCTGATCCAAGCGCGCGGCTGTAGCACGCCGGCCTGGTCCGCGCACGGAGAAGCCCCGCCCTGGGCCCATCCTGGGAAATGTCTATTCCTTCGACTCGCGGGTATCGACGAACCTGTCGCCGTCGTAGCCGAAATCGAACCGGGACTCGCGCCGAAGATTGGCCTATCTGGCGACCTCGATAGCGAAGTCGCACTCGCAGAGATCTGCCTCGACCGACTTCTCCAGGCGCCCCTATCGGGCGCGGGCTATCGGCCGCTCTCGAAGTTCCCAGGAATCAAGGTCGACGTGGCCTTTGCCGTGCCCGAGAGCATGGAAGCGGCAAAACTGATCGAGCTCATAGAGCAGGCCGGCAAGAAGCAGGTCGCCGGGACGGAACTCTTCGATCTCTATCGCGGCGCCTCGATCGGTGAGGGACGTAAATCTCTCGCCTTCCACGTGCGCTTGCTGTCAGAAACAAAGACGCTGACCGACAAGGATGAGCAGAAGTTCCTCAAGCGGGTCGAGCATCTCGTCGGCGAAGCCGGCGGCGAACTCCGCAAGGCCTAACCGCCGCCCGAACATCTATGCGTGCGGAGCGTACGAACGCGCAAGCGCACGGCCGAACCTCGATCGTTAGGCGGCGTTCCTGCGGGCTTTAAAATGCTTGTTCTTCACGGCGTGGTCCGCCACATGTGAGGCACACCAGGCATTCGGCTTCACGAGCACGGGAAAGCCCGAGCCCGCCACCATGCCGGCGAGCTGCTTCACATAGCCACTCGAGTCGTATCGTTCGTCCGGATTCGCATCGACATGCACCCAGATCTGGTCGCGACTCTCGGAGCTGAGATCAAATTCCTCGTGCATCTTGATCGCGAGATCGAGGGAAAGCCAAGTTTCGGTCGAGAGCTTCTCGTAGAGCGAGACATCCTTGCGATCATGGCGCCGCGTATAGAACACGCGACCGCCCTTCCCCGGATTCAGCACACAGGCCACGGTGACAAACTCCATGCGCGACGAAGCCTTCTGCGCATCCGTCCCGATATGGACAATTTGACCTTCTCGGATGAACGGCCGGACTGCGCTCATTAAGTCGAGCACCTCAGCTCCGCCGAGGGTCCACCATTTTTCATCCGCTTCCACGATCGGTCGCATGCCAGCTCCTGTCTAACTGTGCTGCTCTGACACTCGGCATTCGTTTGAAATCCGGGCCCCGGGGCACTTCTCTATTTCTTATTCGTCTCTATTCGTCTCTCTTTGCGTTCGCTCTCGTTCTGAGTCCTAAACGACGAAACCCCCGCGCATACGCAGGGGTTTCATCGTTGTCACAATTTCATTCGGTCGAGCGCAGGCGCATCGACGGTCCGAGGCATCCTCGCTCGGGGTCTCATCCACCTTGTTCGCATCCTAGGACGCATCGGCCGTACACCTCCGACGCCGGCTAACCGCCCACGCCTTGATACTTTGCGAATCACGTCACGGCCTTCAGTCTTACACATCGACCAACGGTTCGAATCGCTCAAGCATTCGAAGCATCGTCGCCGAAGTGTGTCGCGTCAACCCCACACCCCCCTGATACCCCTCCCATACCCCTTCAGGCGTTGCGATGAAGCGCGTCCATCCTCTTCACACGCTGCACGCCCGATGCTTCGCACAAGAAAAAGCCCCCGCGAAGTCTAAGACTTGACGGGGGCTTCCACGAAAAACGCGGGCTCTGAATGGAGGGTCTACTTGAAGGTGCAGACACCCTGATCGAGAACGGTATCGCCGTCCTGGTTCTTGGTCTGGAACAGCGCTTCGTTCCCGTCCACCCACATCGAAACAGTGAGCGCGTCACCCGGCATCACCGGCTTCGAGAAGCGGCCGTCCATGCTCTTGAAGCGGCTCGGATCCCCATCGCAAAGCGAATGAAGAAGTGCGCGGCCCGTGAAGCCGTACGTGCAGAGACCGTGCAGAATCGGACGATCAAAACCACCGATCGCCGCAAAGGACGGATCCGAATGCAAAGGATTGCGGTCACCCGACAAGCGGTAGGTCAGGGCCTGATCTTCGCGCGTCGTATACACCACTTCGTGATCGGCTTTGCGATCCGGAATCTCAAATTTCGCCGACGGCCCACGCTCGCCGCCGAAATCGCCTGCGCCGCGGCAGAAGAGCGACATCTTCACCTTGAACAACGGCTTGCCCGTCGACACGAGCTTCGCGGTCGAAGCGAACTCAAGAACGCCCGCCTTACCCTTATCCCAAACGCCCGTGATCTCGCCGACACTTTCGATCTCACCCTCGGCCGGAATCTCGTCGTAGAGTTCGATGCCTTCGGTGCCATGCACCATTAGCGCGGGGTTGAACGAACCGGCCTTGTCCAGGGGCACGCCGCCGCCGCCCAGGATGACGGCCATCGTCGGGAGCACGCGCTGCGGCGTGTCCTTGGTGTTCTCCGTCGTGAACTGGAGTTCGGACGTTCCCGCACCGACGCCCACGGCGTACAGGAGTGAGTCCTTCGAGCTCCAGGATCGCTTAGTCGGTTCGCCTGTGGCGCCAACGCTACTCGGATCGAGTGCCATGCTTAATTCTCCTCTGCGTCCGATCCGCTCGATCGGAAACGTTTGGTTGGGTATTTCACGTGCTAAATCGAGGCGATTAGGTCGAACCTGCCCGCCGCAAATCGGTCTCGCTCGAACCGTCTGGTTTGGCCCACGCTGCGCAAACGTTGCCGGGCTTTCGAGCGCCGAATAGAGGTACAATAGGCCTACCCGCTTGTCGATCGCTGTACTCTGGCTCGGTATCGTGGAATTTTTGAAGGCTCGATCACCCCCAGGAATCCAATGACCCAGCGTACCCGGCGATTCGCCCGCTCCCTATCAAGCTCCTCACCGCAGCTCAGAATGCGCCCGACTCGCTCGACTGCGCCTTCACGGGCTGTGCTTTCACGGGCTGCGCTTTCACGGGCTGCGCTTTCACGGGCTGCGGCGCTCCGATCTACGGCGCTGCTGGTCCTGCTTGGAGTCGCCGCCTCGGCTGCGCTCCTGGTTCCCGGCCGAGCCAGTGCGGTCTGCGCACCCGACCCGCCGATGGACGATGACACCGTTGTCTGCACCGACGAGGTCTCCACCGGCTACGACGTCAGCGGCGCGGAGAATCTCGACATCAGCGTCGAGGGCAACTCAGTCTTCGACGATACGGGAGCAGGCCTCGACAGCGCGATCCGAATTGGACAAGAGACTTCGATCGCGATCGGCGAAGACAGCATCATTAACGTCACCCTCGATAATCAGTTCGGCATCCAGGGCGACAATAATAACTTCATCGACAATGGCGGCACGATTAGCATCGACGGCGAAAACGGCCGCGGGGTCAAGATCGACGACAACACAACGGGTGTGCTGCCCAACGGCGCCGTTAACGGTCTAACCGGTCAGATTTTTGCGAACGGCGACGGCAGCATTGCGATGGAGACCGGAACCAACTCGGGTGTTGCGACAAGTGGCTTGATCGAACTCGTTGGCGACGACACGCGGGGCATCTCTGCCGGAAGTCGCGAAGACCTGAGCGCTGCAGCCAACATCACCAATAATGGCATCCTCAACGTGGGAGGGGATGATGGTTTCGGCATCATCGCTGGAGACGACTGGATCGACGGTACGCTGAACTTCGGCAACTTTACCCCTCAGCGTGCCGGCATCCGAAATTTCCAAACCCCGACGACGATGAGCGGCGGCGAGATCAACGTGACCGGCGACCGGTCATTCGGCATTTTTGCCGGGGATGACGCCAATACCATCGGCAACCACAACAGCTTCGTGATCAACGGAGCAGGTGCCCTTATCAATGTGACCGGGATCGATTCCATCGGTGTTTCTGTCGGCGGAAATGACTACCTCGACGCGGACAACAATCTTTTCGGAAACGTCTACACATTCCAGAATCAGGGGCTGATCAGCGGCAGCGCGGACGCTGGCCCACTGGTTCAGATCCGCAGCTTCTTCTCGGGGTTCCAGAACCGCATCCGGAACACGGAGACGGGCGAGATTTCTGCCGACACCACCAATCTCGGAACGGCCGGGCGCGGTATGGCCATCGCCGGCTCGGACGGCGACGACGAGATTTCGAATCTTGGCGATATTACGGGCGACGTCGCTCTCGGCCTGGGAAACGACACCTATATTCACGGAGTCGATGCCACATTCCAGGGCACGATCTCTCTCGGCGATGGCGACAATATATTTGAAAACGAGGGCAACTTCGACCAGGCCGTCACATTTGGCAGCGGAGCAGACACGGCCTTCAACGCCGGCACCTTCGAAGGTGATTTCGAAGTTGGTCTAGGCGCCGACCTGGTCATCAACGGCGGGGACATCGATGGAGATATCGTCCTCGGCGGAGGAGATGATACTTATAGGTTAGGCCCCGACGGCACGGTTTCAGGCATGATCCTCGGCGGCGACGGGGAAGATGTCGTCGAACTCTTCCGGAACCTCTCCGCTCCGACTCGCACATTCGACCTGAATCAAACTCAGGATTTTGAAACCGTCCGCCTGACCGGGGCATCTAACCCCGCATTCGACGCGGGGTGGGATCTATTGGGAACCGAGTCGTTCACCGGCCTCACCGAGGTCCTCGACGGCGCCGTCCTAAATCTTGACGATGCGCGCACCTTCGCTGGCGACCTCACGATCGCGCCCAATGGTAACCTGGTCCTCAGTGTGGACGGAGTTACGACGCCGCTCACCGTTGCAGGCGCGACTACCGTCACAGATGGCGTCGTCCAGCTTAACATCGAGGACGGAGCGGCCCCCGCCGAAGGATCCCGCATCCTCATCATCGACGCAGCGGGCGGGCTGAACGGAGAGTTCTCAACGATCACCTTCAATACCGGCGCCGTCCAAGGCGTATTTGCTGCGCTCTACGAGGACAATGCGTTCTTGATCACCTTCGACCCGAGCTTGGCCGCAATCACACGAGGCCAGAGCCAAAGGTCAATCGCGCAGAACCTTACGGACATCAACACAGCCGGCACCGGGACGGGCGAGTTCCAGAGCTTCATCGACGCCTTGTTCACCTTGAACCAAGGCGGAAGCACCGACATCACTTCCGTCCTCAACGGCCTCAGTCCAGAGGGATATGACGCCCATACGACGGTCTCAGTTGAAGCCGGTCGTCAGATCACAAGACTGCTGATGGATCGGCCCCGGGAATGTGAGCCGGGACAGCTCGATCGATTCCAAGGCAGCGACACTCCGCTGCCGTGTCACGCACGACGATTCTCGCCCTGGGTGGCCACGGTCGGTAGCTTTCGTTCGCGCGACAGCTTCGATAATCGCCCTAGCTATGATGCCCAGGTCGGCGGCCTTGTCTTCGGAATCGATGCACGCCCGATCGGCGACCTCGACCTGACCATTGCGATCGGGAGCCAGTACGGCTCGATCGACGTGGGCGGTTTCGGATCGAGCTCGGTTACGATGACGGATCTCTCTGCTCACGTGGCATGGACGCCGGACTCACTCCGACTCCAGGCAGTCGCCAGCTGGGGACATGGCTTCCACGAAAATCGACGCCGCGTGCGCGCTGACCTCGGAGACATCATCCCCACGGTCAATCAATCTGTCGACAGCGACCACGACAGCGATCGCGCAACTCTCGCCGTTGAGGCGGGGTATCTCTTCGACCTAGGCCCCGTCCTTATTGAGCCACTCGTCGGCATCGACTGGGCATGGATCAATCAGCGCACCATCGATGAAGAGGAAGCCCCACTCGGGCTTGCCCTCACCATCCCAGGACGAGAAGACGAAGTTGGCTCGATCACTGCGGGGATGCGCATCGCCACCGAATACAGGCATGACCGATATATAGGAAGCCGACTCCTCTGGATGGATGGTGCCTGGCGTCCGTCGCTCGATGTGCGCTGGCGGCAGTTCCTGGAAGGGGACGAGCGCGACTTCAATGCACGATTCGACGGAACGCCCAGCGCAAACTCAAGCTTCAACGTGTCGAGCGAGGAGGACCCAGGCGGCGTCGAACTCGGCGTGGGCCTCAGCTTCACGCCCGATCTTGCCGACCGGCTCCAATTCGACCTTCGATACGAGGCCTACCTTTCCGAGAACACCGTCCAGCAGGATCTTGTCGGACGCATCTCCCTCGGATTCTGAGCGGACGAACTGATTCGCTTCTCGCGCAAAGCCATCACTTGAACGGAGCCAACTTGTCCGAACCAAACATCGAAACCCGAACCGGCCCCCTCGCCACCCTCGAGTGGCTCATCGCCCGCGCGAGCTTCCCGCTCGTCTTCGGCGGCGCAATCTACTGGGCGATCACCCGTTTCCAGGCCGGGCAAGACGAAACCATCGCCATCGCCCTCCCCCTCTTCTGCGCCTATGTGCTCGTCGCCAGCCTCGAACGCATCCTCTACCACGAACGCACCTGGCTGCATTCAAACGGCGACCTCAAAGTCGATATCGGCCACGCGATCATCTCGGGCGGCCTCACCCTCGGCCTCCTCGATATCCCGATCCGCCTAGCGTCGATCGCGGCCGGCGTCTGGCTCGCAGGCCAAATCGGCTTCGCAATTTGGCCCGGCGAATGGAGCCTCTGGGCGCAGCTCCCTCTCGCCCTCGTTGTCGGCGAGTTTTTCATGTACTGGATCCATCGCCTCACCCACGAAACCCCGTTCCTCTGGCGCTTCCACGCAGTCCATCACAGCGCCCCGCGCCTCTATTTCCTAAACGCCGCGCGCTTCCATCCCATTGACATCGCCCTCTCGAACTTCGCCCCCTTGATCCCGCTGGTCATCCTCGGCGCCGACGCCAAGCTCATCGCGCTCTTCGGCCTCTGCAGCGCCGTCCACGGCCTCTTCCAACACGCGAACATCGTCCTGCGCCTCGGCCCCCTCAACTGGATCTTCAGCATGGCCGAGCTGCATCGCTGGCATCACTCTCCGGTCATCGAGGAGTCCAACACCAACTACGGCCAGAACCTGATCGTCTGGGACATCGTATTCGGCACGCGCTTTCTGCCGAGCGATCGCGAGGCGCCGCGGAAGATTGGCCTGAATGGATTGGCGAGCTTCCCGATGGACTATTGGGGTCAGCTAATGTCACCGTTTCGGTGGAGGGAGATCGAGCGGGAGAGGGAGAGCGCGGACTAAACGAGGCTACTCTCGGCGGCCAGCAACCGGCGGCCGGTCGATGAAAGTCCCATCAGCCCAAGGCCCAGAAGCAGCGGGACGTTCAAGACCGCCCGTCCTACTCGCCATGCTCGCCGCTCATTGCGACGGTCTGCGCATGAGCGGCACCTAAGATCTCCCCGGCGCCTCCGAACACGAGAAGGATGACGCCAAAGGCAGCGCGACGAGCAGCGCCCCGAAAACTGGCGAGCGCGCGGGTTTCGGGTGAGCGCGCGAAGCCTGAAGGGACGAGACCGAGGACCGAAAATCACATGGTCATGGTCATGGTCATGGTAGAGACCCTCCAAATCGACTTCACAAAGACCACGTCTCCTTGCGTACCGATCGTTAGGCTATCACGCTGAAACCAGACGACGTCGGCTTATTCCTCCGCCTCGGAGTACTCTCCTAGAAAGCGAATCCGCTGTTCGTTTTCTTCTCGGCTCCACTCTTCAAGCGCGAGCGGCAGAATCGCCTGATCGACGCCCAGCTCCTCCCAACGAGCGAGTCGAGCCGCCCCCAGCGCATTCGGCGGGATCTCAGCAGCTGCGGCGAACGCAGAGATACTCAGCAAATCTGACGCATCAACCGAAGCACGTGCCTTTCGATAGGCATCGAGATGCACCTCAAGCGTGTCGTCGCCCGCCCCTGAGAGGTCCAAATAACTCATCCCACCGGCACCCGCGCGATGGGCATGCGCAGCAGACCAACCCGCGTACCAGATCGGCGGATGCGGGCGCTGCAAAGGTTTCGGCACGACATCGATCGGCATCACCTCGAAACGGGCCGAGGTCCAGGAGAATGCCGGCGCGTCCCACATTTCAACCAACATGCGCGCGCCCTCATCCCAGGCGCCCTCGCCCGTCGCTTCGCTGGAATCGGCGCCTTCCTCGGACTCCGTCGCCACAATGTCCACCCCGATCTCCGGCAAGACTGCGAAATCAAGCCGCGCTTTCGAAGCGAGGTCAAGCGCCGCCGCTTGCTCCGCAATACGGAACGGCGGCTTCGCCGGAGGCATCATCCCCGGCACGCCCCAACCCAGCCGAAGACGTTCGGTCCGGGCCGCAAGCGCAGCCAGCCAAATCGCCGGTGCTGAGCCCCTAAAATCGCCGGCCTCCCCCGACACCGGAAAACACCAGACCGACGTCAGCCCGAGTTCTTCCGCGAGCAATAGATCTGCAACCCAAGCTTCGAGGTCCGCGTTGGGCTCGCTCCTCGCCGAAGCCCCAGCCTGGCTCGCGCGCGGCGCCGCCTGATCGTGCCCAACCTGATAGAGAAGCGATCGTTCCAAGTGATTAGTTATTCCCCGACATCGCACCCTGCGTCGGATTGCGGCGCAGGCGAATATCCTCGAGCCGCGTCTTACAGGCTGCATCCCAGCTCGTCGTCTCGTCGGCGAGCAAATAGAACTGATCGTCCTGAACGCCCTGGAATACTCGGTCCGCCATCACCGAAGGCGGAATGCCCGTGGCCACGCTCTGGCCAATCACATTCTCCACCATCTCCTGCTCTGGTGTGCCGGCTCCGTCGGGTCGCTTCAGATGCGCGGGCCGATTGCGATCCGACCGCCCGATGCCCGTATTGATCAGCTCGGGACAAAGCGCCGAACAGCCGACCGGCGACTGCTTCATTATCAGTTCGTGATAGAGCGTCTCGGTCAAAGAGAGTGCCGCGTGCTTGCTCACGTTATAGGCCCCTGAAAACGGCGTATTGATCAGCCCCGCCATCGAGCAGGTGTTCACCACGTGGCCCGGCTCGTTCTGCTCGAGCATGGTCGGTACGAAAGCCCGAATGCCGTGGAGGATGCCGTAGACGTTGACCCCCATCACCCATTCCCAGTCGGTGCCGATCGCGTCCCAGGTCAGGCCTCCGGCGAAGACGCCCGCGTTATTACAGAGCAGATGCACTTTCCCGAACCGATCCAGCGTCTCGGCGGCAAGGTTCGAGAGATCATCGGGCTGAGACACATCCGTTCGCACTGCGAGCACTTCAGCGCCGAGGCCCTCGATCTCTGCCGCCGATGCCCGAAGCATGTCCCGCTCTACGTCTGCCATCACAATATGCATGCCTTCTCGCGCGGCGCGCTCGCAGAGGGCCTTACCTATGCCACTCGCCGCTCCTGTCACCACAGCAACCTTGCCTTTGAACTCCTGCAACACTTTATTGACTCCCTTTTCTCATGCCGTTTTCAAATACCGCCGGCGATACCGAATCGACCGGCGATGCAACCCTGTTTATAGGCCTTCTGCATCGTGAAGATCGGTCCGCCTTCGCGCCCCATGAGGCGTCGAACAATGGTAGATTCTCGGCGGAGGGTTCGATAGCCAATGCCCGAAGAAGTCACACTTCCATTCGCAAATCTTTTAATCCTTGACCTTTGCAGCGAGATCGCCGGCCCCTATGCCAGCAAGATGTTCGTCGATGCGGGGGCCACGGTCATCAAAGTAGAGACGTCCACCGGCGATCCCATGCGGTCCTGGACGGCCTCGTTCCAAGACTTGCCCGAAGGTGAGTCCAGTCCGCTCTACCAATATCTGAACGCGGGAAAGAAGAGCATCGTGCTCGATCCCCGCGATGCGCAGGATCGAGCGCATTTCCTCGGTTTCGCCTCACGCGCCGACATCATCATCGAAGACTGGGGCCCCGGCGGCCTCGAAGAGCGCGGCCTTCTGCCCGAGAAATGGCTCGACGCCAATCCCCATCTCTCGATCGTGCGCATCTCGCCCTTCGGCCAGAAAGGCCCCTGGGCGAATCACCCGGCCAACGATTTCACGCTTCAAGCGGCAACCGGCTCCGTCGAATACCGCGGCCTGCCTGATAGAGAACCCGTCGCGGCCGGTGGACGACTCGGCGATTGGGTGTCGGGAAGCTTCGCGGCACTCTGCGCACTTTCCGCCTGGCGGTCCTCGCGCCAAACGGGTGAGGGGCAAATTGTCGATCTCTCGCGCTTCGAGTCGATGATCCAATGCCTCACGGTCTTCGGCGATATGGGCAGCCAGTTCATCGGCGGCCTGCTCCCGCGATCGATCGAAATTCCGTCCATCGAGCCCACGAAAGACGGGCATATAGGCATCTGCACGCAAACGGGCCAGCAATGGAAAGACTTCTGTTCGCTTCTCGGTCGCCAGGACATCGCGGAAGACGAGCGCTACCTCGAAGGCCGCGAACGCATGGAGCAGATCGACTTCATGCAGGAGTTCATCCACGGCTGGACGAAAGAGAAGACCACCGACGAGATCATCGAACTCTGCGAAATGATCCGCATCCCCGTCGCGCCCATCGGCAATGGCAAGGATCTGCCGCGCTTCAACCAGATGATCTCGCGCGGCATGTACCAAGAGGCCCCCGGCGGCTTCGTTCAGCCTCGCCCGCCTTGGCGTCTGGAAACCATCGAGCCCAAACCGATTGGTCCCACCTCCGCATTAGGCGCAGACCGCGACGAACTGCTGGCCTTGCTCGATGTGCCAAAGCCCGAGCTCCCGATCGAACTCGGCCATGCCGACCTCCCCTTCGCGGGCCTTCGGGTCATAGACCTCACCGCGTTCTGGGCAGGTCCCTACGCCACCTCGATCCTCTCGGATCTCGGTGCCGACGTGATCAAGATTGAATCGATCCAGCGCCCCGACGGCATGCGTTTCGCCGGTGCTGCGCGAGAACGCACGCCGCTCTGGGAATGGGCCCATGTCTTTCATGGCGCCAACCCGGGCAAGCGCGCAATCACGCTCAATATCAATAGCGAGGAAGGCCTCGAACTCGTCAAGCAGCTGATCTCAGAAGCGGACGTGGTCATCGAAAACTTCTCGGCACGCGTGATGCCGGGCTTTGGTCTCGATGCCGAGACAATCAAGAAGCTGAATCCGCGCGCGATCACAATGCGCATGCCGGCTTTTGGGCTCGAGGGTCCTTGGCGGGATCGACTCGGCTTCGCGATGACGATTGAACAAGTGAGCGGCCTCGCCTGGGTGACGGGATACGAGGATCTCCCTCTGGTGATCCGTGGCGTTTGCGATCCGCTGGGCAGCGTTCACGCGGTCTTCGCACTCGGCCTCGCGCTCGAAGAGCGCACGCGGACGGGACGAGGCCAAGTCCTCGAAGTTGCGCTGGTCGAGCCTGCGCTCAATGTCGCAGCGGAACAGGTGATCGAGTACTCGGCCTTCGGTGTCCTGCTCGGGCGCGACAGCAACAAGATGCCCCACGCTGCGCCGCAGGGGATTTTCGAAACCCGGAACGTCAACGAGCGCGTCGCGATCTCCGTCACGACGGACGAAGATTGGGCTGCACTCTGCCGCGTTCTCGGCGCGGAGGACTGGAAACTTTCCGATGAGCTGTCGACGCATGCCGGTCGTTATGCGGCCCATGATGAACTCTGCAAGCGGCTTGGCGCTTGGGTGCGGGATCGATCTCGAGATGCAGTCATAGAAAAGCTCCTCGACGCAGGCGTTCCCGCCAGCGCCTCAATTAACAACCACTCACTTTCGCCCAACCCACAGCTCAGCCATCGCGGCTTCTTCCAGACCATGCGCCATCCAGTCACGGGCGATACGCGCTACCCCTCCTTCCCCGGCGACTTCTCGCTCTTCGAGCGCGATCTGCATCGCAGCCCGCCGCCCACACTCGGTCAACACAATCGAGAAATTCTGCAGGGCGAAATGGGTATGGGGGACGAAGAATTCGATCGCCTCGAGGCCGATCAGATCATCGGCACACGTCCGAGCTTCATGTAGCCAGACGTGGACAGTAGAATGCGCCTGGCACGAACCCTGCGATGTCAGGGGGTATGCCCAATTCTCCTCCTCTCCGTCGCCCTCCGTTTTGCCCTAACGCTCGCTGTAAATCCAGAAAGAATCCAAGCACTTGGCGATACATCAAGAAGGGATTCTTCTTCCGAGACCAAGTCCCCAAGAAGATTCAGCGGTACCGCTGTTCTCATTGCGGGCGGTACTTTAGTTCACAGACCTTTTCTGCCGACTACTGGCTTCGACACGCTGAGCTACTGGGTCCGATCTTTCACCGGCTCGTGTCTTGCTCCGGTTTTCGCCAAATCGCTCGGGAGTTCGGCGTTTCGCACTCGGCGATTCGAGGATTAAGTGACCGGTTGGGGCGGCATTGCCTCTTGCTTCAGGAGCAATTGCGGCCAAGCTCTTGTCCCTCTGAACCGCTCGTGCTGGACGGCTTTCGCACGTTCGAGCACAGCCAGTACTGGCCGATGGATCTGAATCTGGTCGTTGGACAGTCTCTGTTCGTCTACGGCTTCAATGACGCGGAACTTCGTCGAAGCGGCGCGATGCGCCCGAAACAGAAGGCGAGACGCCATGAGCTTGAGGAGAAGTTCGGGAGGCCGGACCCGCGCGCTACGGAGAAGCAGGTCGAGCAGCTGTTACGTCGCGTGATCCCACCCGGCGGAAACGTGGTGCTCCGAACGGATGAGCACCAGGCTTATCC
>JBDNFB010000009.1:0-64182 GCA_041690055.1 Myxococcota bacterium
CAAAACACAAATTTGAATCACGGTGTGGTGCAAATCGATCCCGATGTAGAATGAAGGCATGGTCAGCTCCTTGGAGTGTTGGTTATTAGGTGCAGCAAAGTGTGCTGCTTCTCCGGGGTGCTGACCTCCTTATACCTTCCGGATTCTGGCGTGCCGTGACCGGAGTCCGCCGCCAGCGACTTGGGAAACCTTGAACAGTTGACGCTGGCGGCTCGTGCCAACTGGCGACGATCGACTATCCTCCACTAAACCCTTTTGAGCGGATCCTGCAGGTTATGGGAGTATCCGTTAGGCGGATTGAGGCACGCATCATGAACTGGGAGGCAATGGGAGCGATCGGTGAAACCGTAAGTGCGCTAGCGGTCGTTGTTTCGCTCGCTTATCTCGCCATTCAACTGCGGACAAACTCTCAAACACTCAAAGCCAACGCAGCGTGGGATGCTGAGGTCCTGTGGGGTGCGTCCAATGTCGGCATAGGAGAGAAGCCCGAAGTAGCGCTGTTGGTGCACCGTGCGGCTGCTGCGGATGCCAAGCTAGATGACTTCTCAGAGGAAGAAAGAGCAATGATCTACTTCTTGGTCCGCGGTACCCTGCAGTACGCCCAAGCTCAGTGGTGGCTCTGGAGAGAAGGCAATTTGCCCGACGAGATCTGGAGTATGCGAAGGAGATGGGCGAGGAACTACATCAATGCACCCTTGGTGAACGCTGTCTGGAATGACGACATCAAGCAGTACATCCTTACCGAAAATTTCGTTCGCGACGTGAGTCAATAGAGCCAGACGGAGAGATCTACTACTCTCCTTCGGAACCCGCCGCCGTCTAGTATCAAGTTTGAAGTGCAACAAATCTCATTCCCCATAAAAGCACTCCTTGGGCGTTCGATATCCCAGTCTCTTCCGAGGTCGGTCGTTAAGCTGCCTAGCAATATCGTCGCAGTCACTCTGGGCGACTCCCTTCTGACTCGTTCTCTTTGGTAGATATTGCCGAACCAGGCCATTGAATTTCTCGTTGCACCCCCGTTCCCACGAGTGATACGGCGTTGCGAAGTAGACCTTCACTCCTGTCGATTTCCCCATTTAGGGAACGGCGTCTCGACCCAGACCGCGGTTGAGGGTTAGGGTTTTGCGGTACTGACCTAATGGGGCCTTTTTCGGTTCTATTGGGGTCTATAGACTATTGATCAATCTTCTCGATCTTCCGAATATCTACCCATGGCGAGTCAGCACCCGGCGCATTGGAGAAATGCTTGGAAGGCCTGAAGTTCATAAATCAGAATCATGATCTGAACGAGGTAATGGGCGGGACCTTTACTCCCTGGCTCGTTGTGCTCTCGGTCGCCGTCGCCGCGATGGCCGCCTACTCATCGCTGCTTTCGAGCGAGCGAATGCGAAACTCTATAAGTTCGGCTTCTCGGCGTGCTTGGTACGTGGGCGGATCCATCGCGATGGGCGTGGGCATCTGGACGATGCATTTCATCGGAATGCTCGCGTACAGAATAGATATGCCGGTCGCCTACGATGTCGGCATCACTTTGATGTCCGTAGTTCCAGGGATCGGTGCGAGTGCGGCGGCACTTCATATCATGCAATCCACGAATCCAAGTTGGCTCCGACTCAACGTCGGGGGCTTGCTGATGGGGAGTGGGATCGGCGCGATGCATTACGCGGGAATGACCGCCATGGTCATGGCTGCGACGACAGTGTATGACCCGAAACTCTTCGTGCTCTCGATCATCATGGCGCATGTGCTGGCGACGCTTGCGCTTGCTGCCAAATTCCGATTTGGTTCGAGTCAGAAGCACGAAGGCCTTCGTCTTGCGGCCGGCGCGACGCTCATGGGATGTGCCATCGCCGGGACGCATTACACCGCGATGTTGGCTTCCTTCCATTTCCATGACATGAGCCGGCATGTGCTAGAAGGGGGCTTGTCTCCCACCGAATTGAGTCTGGGCGTCTCGGCGGCGACCGGGCTCATCCTGGGGCTGTCGGTCTTAAGCAGTATCGTCGATCGCCGGCTGCAGGGCATCAGTCTCGAACTTCAGGAAAGCGAAGAACGGACGCGACTCATTCTTGCGACCGCAGCAGAAGGGATTATCGCCTTCGACGAAGCAGGTGCGCTCTACTCCCTCAATGCCGCAGCGAGTGAACTTTTTCAGTTTGATCAGAAAACGGCTTCGGATCGCAATCTGGCCGATCTCATTCACGAGAACGATGTGCTGGCGATGTTTTCGTGGCTCAAGACGTATGGAGATCAGAAGGATGATCGCAGGCTTCGACGACCAAGAAAGGTTGTTGGGCAGCGACAGAATGGCCAAACCTTTCCGCTTCAACTGACGATCTCTCGATGTGAGGTGGGGGGAAGTATTTCCTTTGCAGCTGTTTTGCGTGATCTCTCTGAAGCACCGACCCTGGAGGCTCGGCTCCTTCAATCTCAAAAGTTGGAAGCGATTGGAAGTCTCGCTACTGGAATCGCGCATGAGATCAACACGCCAGCCCAGTTCGTGGGTGATAATCTTGAGTTTATCGAAGACTCAGTCACCGATCTGGTCCCCCTTTTTGATTCAGTCGAAGCGGTTCTGGGCAGCGAAGGGGTAGAGAAGGAAGCCGCGCTTTTAGAGATGCGTACTCTTGCTGGAAAAGCCGATCTAGAGTTTCTTTCGAAAGAGCTCCCCGCCGCCCTAACGCAGTCGCGGGACGGAATCGCACGCGTCGCCGAAATCGTGAAGGCGATGAAGGATTTCTCGCATCCTGGGGCGGCGGGTATTCAGCACATTGACCTGAATCGGGCGATCGAGAGTACGGCGACCGTGGCGCGAAATGAGTGGAAGTACATCGCCGAGCTGGAGTTCGATTTCGACGCAGACCTTTCGCCCGTGCCTTGCCACGCCGGGGAAATTAATCAGTGCATTCTGAATATCCTCGTGAATGCCGCGCACGCGATTGATTCCAAGAGAGGCGATTCGAGCAGGCTCGGCCATATCCGAATTTCCACGAGTCAGGACTCAGAGTACGTGCAGGTGGAGATTAAGGACGATGGAGGAGGGATTCCGAAAGAGGCCCAAACGCGGGTTTTCGATCCGTTCTTCACCACAAAGGGCGTGGGGAAGGGGACCGGTCAAGGGCTCTCGATTGCGTACTCCTCGATTGTAGAAAAGCACGGCGGGACGCTCGACTTCCGTGTCGAGGAAAGAGTCGGGACGACGTTTGTTATCCGACTGCCGTGGATCTCCCTGAATGCAGATTCAGGAAGCATTGAAAAAGGGTGGGGGTGAATGATGCGCGTTCTTTTCGTCGACGATGAACAGAGTGTATTGGACGGTCTACGAAGATCTTTGCGTCGTCACTGCGGCGAGTGGGAGACGGAGTTCGCGCTCGGAGGTGATGAGGCGATCGCCTTGATGGAGATAGATTCTCCGGATGTGTTGGTGAGTGATATGAGAATGCCGGGAATGGACGGCGCGCAGCTTCTCAAAATCGCTCAGGAGCGCTGGCCGAGCACGATTCGTTTTTTGCTCAGTGGTCAGGCGAATTCAGAAGCGATCATGCGTGCGACGCTCGTTGCGCATCAATTCATCAGCAAACCGTGTGGTGGCGAGTTTCTACGAGCGACCATTAAACGGGCAGGCACCTTAATGCGCCTGGTCGAAGATCCCAATGTAAGGCGAGTCATCGGCGAAGTGCGTACACTGCCTCCAGTGCCCGAGACCTATCGGAAACTGACGAGGGCACTCGCGCTTGAGGGGGTCTCGATCGAGGTCATCGGAGCGATCGTCGCTCAGGATCCAACCATTTCGGCCAAGTTGCTGCAGCTCGTCAATTCGGCGTTCTTCGGTCTGCCTCGATCAGTCTCGGATGTGGCTGAAGCAGTTGCCTTGCTGGGGCTCGATGTGGTCCGCGATCTGGCTTTGACCCTCGGCGCATTTTCGACTGCCGATATTCCAGAATCGCTCCATCCGGAGATTGCTCAGATCGCGAGTCGATCGCTTGCGGTCGCGTTCGTCGCCCGAGAGATTGCGCCTAAGGGCTTCGGCAAAGAGGCCTACGCGGCGGGTCTCCTCCTTGATATTGGGCAGATTATCATTGCCGCGGAGATGCCCGAATCGTTCGCGAAGATCAGCGCAGCTTGCGGATCGAGTACCTCGCCGCGAAGCGATTTGGAGAGAATCGAAATTGGGGCCGATCACGCTGCGATCGGGGCCTATCTGCTTTCCGAATGGGGGCTTCCACATGATTTGACGAGCGCTGTAGCCTGGCATCACCGGCCGAGTGAGTCCGGCGCGGAAGAGTTCGACCTCGCTGGCTGTCTCCATGTTGCCGACGCTCTCACGGAAGAGCTGCTCGAGGGCGGATGGCGTGAGGGGGCGGTGCTGGACGTCAAGTTTTTAGAGGGGTTGGGGCTCACGGGGGAGATCGAAGGCTGGCGAGAAGCCGCTGCAGTTGTCCTTGGTATGGGGGGTGAACAATGATGCTGGGACGAATTCTCTGTGTCGATGATGAACAAGGCGTGCTCGATGGATTGCGTCGAAACTTGCGTCGTGAGTTCGAGGTCGTGACCGCTCTGGGAGGAGCGGAAGGTCTAAAGGCTCTGGAGTCGGCTGCATACGACGTCGTTATGTCGGACTATCAGATGCCTGAGATGAGTGGCGCGCAATTTCTGGGACACGTGCGCAAGCGCTGGCCGGAAACGACGCGGGTCCTCTTAACCGGAAACGCCGATCTCGACGCGGCGATCGCGACGGTCAATGAGGGGCATGTCTACCGCTTTCTGCTGAAGCCCTGCCCAAAGGAGGTTTTGATCCCGGCCCTCGAATCGGCGATCAATTTTCACAATCTTGTCGTCGCTGAGCGGGTCCTACTTCAGGACACGCTCCACGGGGCAGTGCGAATGCTGACAGACGCTTTGTCCCTCGTGAGCCCAGAGGGCTTCGGACATTGCGGTGGCGTGGCCCAACGAGCGAGCCAGGTGGCCGAAACTGTGGGGATCGCGGAGCCGTGGAAAGTCGAGATGGCGACGCTGCTCGCGCAGGTCACGCTGGTGACGCTGCCCGAGGAAACCCTCGAAAAGTTGCGCAATGGCGATGACCTTTCCAGCGACGAGCAGTCGATGATCGAGCGGCTGCCTTCAGTCGGTCGCGACCTTCTATCGCCGCTTCCGCGAATCGAGGACGTCTGCAAACTCGTCGAAGAGCAGGGACCACCCTGGGGCGCGGACGCGAAGCCGAATCCCAAACGGTCGCTTGGTGCAGCCGTGCTCCGTGCCTGCGTGGACGTAGAACTGCTTACTTCGCAGGGAGTCCCGTTCGTCGCCGCGATTCAATCGATGCGGCAAAGGGCGGGTTGGTATCCCGAAAAAGTGCTCGCTGCTCTGGAGGCGAATCCGCCGAGCGGAGAGAAGGACGTGAGGGAAGTCGAGGTGGCGGATGTGATTTCGGGAATGATCCTGCTCGACCCGGTCGAAACGGTCGACGGACGATTGCTCGTAGCCGCTGGAAGTAAGATCACCCCCGCAACCATCGAACGCATTCGAAACTTCCGAGCGAATACACGACTGAAGGAACCGATCCGCGTCACCGGCTAGTCCCAGACCGGCGCCTCAATCTGTCCGCCTAACGCAAGCGCGATCGCTTCGACCGCCTGCACTTCCACGTAGCCTTGGCTGCTCGTCGGATTGAGGCCATCGCTGGCTTCCATTGACGCGTCGGCCGGGTTGTAGAGTGACGACGGGCAGTCCGTCAAGGACTGGAAGAAGATATTGCCCTTGTAGAGTCCAAACTCGACGCGGCCATTGGCATTCTTGGCCATCGTGTTGATCGCGCCGATCGCCGCGCGCGGCGCGGGATCGAAGAGGCGGCCATCATAAATCTGGTCCGAGACGATCTTCGAGCAGTGCTGGAAGAGCGAAGCCGCGCGTCGGTCAAGCACAGCTTGATAGACGGCTTCGAGGCCGCGGCCGAGCAGTTCCATGCCGGGGGATTCGTAGACGCCCCTGCTCTTTGTGCCGATGATGCGATTCTCAAGTGCGTTGGACAGGCCGATGCCGTTTCGGCCGGCAACGGCGTTGGCCTCTATGAGCATGTCGAGGGCACCGAGCTGCTTGCCGTTGATCTCGACGCAGGTGCCCTTTTCGAAGCGCATTGAAACAGTCTCGACTTTGTCCGGCGCGTCTTGCGGCCAAACGCACATCGTCGGATCGACGATCGTCGCGGGGGTCTCAAGCGATTCGAGGTCTTCCGCCTCGTGGGAGAGGCCGGCGATATTCGCGTCGGTCGAATAGCGCTTCGCGGGACCCTGTGAGGCTTCGATGCCCTTGTTCTGGAGGTAGGCGGCCATTTCTTTGCGGCCCGGGAATTGCTTGAGAAGTTCCGGGTCGCGCCAAGCGGCGTAGACCTTCATGTCGGGCTGGAGCACGTTGGTGTAGCGCTCGAAGCGGAGCTGATCGTTGCCGCGGCCGGTCGCGCCGTGGGCGAGAACCGTGCAGCCTTCCGCGCGCATGGCACCGATCAGGCCGTGCACCGTGACGGCGCGGGCGATGCCCGTCGTGTTCCAGTAGCCGCCGTCGTATCGCGCCTGTGCTTTCACGACGAGCATGGCGGCCTTGGCCATGGCGTCTTTCAGGTCGACGATGCGCGTGGGCGCACCGGCGGGTTCCATCCGGCGCGCAATATCGTTGATGTCTTCTTCGTCCGGCTGAGCAAGGTCGGCAGTGAATCCGACGACGTCGAGGCCGGCTTCGATCAGACGTGCCGTGACCGACTTACTGTCGAGTCCGCCCGAAACACAGATTCCAATCTTCTCGCCTTTGAGATCACTGATACGCATCGCTTCGCCTTCTGCCTTCGCCCTCTGCAGGGCTGATATGTGCTTGCTGGTGTGTGGCCTGGGGCCGGGCCGGGTTCCTCGACACAGCCGAGACAGCGAGGAGACAGCGTCTTCGGGCATGCGTCGGCCAGCGGGCTCTGGCCTCCGGTCATCCGGCGCCGGGCGAGCGGAACAATAGCAAGAACGGGCCTTTGTGAAGGCCTGAGCCCGCGGGGTCCACGCTTTTCCACCTCGCGCGGCGTCGAAAATTCGGCGGGCGGAGGGGGGAAGAGGCTGGCGGGCGGGGCTAGAGAGGCGGGCGGTGGGGCGGCGAGCCCTTACTTGCCGGCGAGCTTCGCCTGCAGACTCTTGAAGGCCTTCTTGGCGCGGTCCGGGTTGAACTTGTCCGGATCATCGACGGCGGCGAGCAGCTTCGAGAGTTCATTGCGTTCGATCGCGTCGTAGGTCGGATCGTTGATCATCCCCTCGATCAGGTAGTTGTAGACGATCGACTGCAAGGCCATGGCCGCCTGCTCCGAGCCCGCGTAATCCGTGAACTCGCCCGCGACGGCTTGGCTGAGGATGCCCTTGGACAGCTTGCGCAGCGCAGTCTTGTTCACCTTCCAGGCCTCGAGCTTCGGCAGCAGCTTCGCGATATTCGCGCGGATCGCTTTGGCGGTGGCCTGCGCGTTGCCGCGGCCTTCGCTGGTCGCCTGGTGCAGCGTGCGCAGATCCGTGCGCAGTTTGGCGGCCGCCGGCGCATCCACTACATCAAGCGCCTGCATCAACATCAAGAAAGCGGAGTCGTTCAGGCGGACAACGCCCGGGCCGAGCCCCGTACTCTTGCGCGGTCGCCAGCGCCGCGATTTGTCGATCGCGTGATGGCAGGCCTGGCAATCGTAGAGGACGAGCTCGGGAAACGCGCCTAACGAGTTTCGCTTCGGGTCCATCATGGCGTCAAGAATTTCATCGATCGCGACCGCCTGACCGATCGCCCAGAGCTTCACGTCGTTCGGTGCGGATTTGCCGCGCGCGAGATAATCGTCGTCCGGTTCCCAATGGTAGGGCTGCAGGATCGAGAAGAGGGAGAGCTCGAAGCTCTGTCGCGGATGGCCCGCACCCATCAGGCGATGGTCGACGAACTTATTACGATCTCCGAGATGGCAAGAGAGGCAGAGGCGCGCACGGGCGACGGGTTGATCCGTCGGATACATGCCGAGTTCGAGGTTCTTTGCGTGTGTGGCGTTGCTGTCATGAGGGATCAGCCATCGCTCGGCACCGCCGTGGCAGCCTTCGCAGCCGACGCCGTCTTCTATGCGAAATGCGTTGTTCTCCGTGCGCCGTTTGGCTGCGGGCGGATTGTCGGCGTGACAGTCGAGGCAGAGATTGTCCTGATGCGGCTTCTTTTCCCGTCCGAGATTCTTCGAGATGCGAATCGAGTTCTTGTTCAGGAGCACCTTGTAAGCGCGCTGAGAATGTCGGTCTTCGTCGATCCAGATCGAATACTCGTTCTGCATGACATTGCGATCGTTGCGCGGGGCAGCGGATCCGTGGCAGGTACTGCCGTCGCAGCTCGACACGCCTTCGTGTTTATCGGGACCGTATTGCGGGATTGGGGGCGCGGCGAAGGCGTCCAAGACGGAGGTAATCGCGAAGAGCGTCGTGACGAGCGCAGCGAAACGGGCGCTCCGGCCCGCAAAGCGCCGAAGTCGTCCGCCTGCGCCGGGCTCGGCGGCCGCCGCGTCGTGGCTGCTCGTGGAAAGAATCGGATCATCGTCGGACATGCTGCGCCTCACCCCTGAAACCCGCCGCGTAGACGGCGCGCGGACATTCTACCGCCCGCCACAGCATCCGTCGCAGGAAAGCCTGCCCAAGGTGTGCCTCGCCCGCGCGGCGCGGTAGAATAATGAGACGCGAACTTGGACCGCGAGGACTGATCTGCGTAGGCGGACAGGACTCGGAATCGAACTAAAATGGGAGCTCAACATGCGACGGATGATCGAACAACGGAGAGCCCTGCGGGCATTTTCTATAGCCAGAGTGGGAATCTCTTTTGGATTGGGGCTCGGCATTGTGGCGGTCATCGCGCACTTCGGGGCTCTTCCCGCCCAGGCCGAGTCGGGCATTCCGCGCAGTGACCGCCCGGACGAGGCGTACGTCTACTTCATCTCGCCCGCGGACGGTGAATCTGTGACTTCCCCTGTGACCGTGCGATTCGGGCTGGGCGCGATGGGTGTGGCGCCGGCGGGAACGCAGAAAGCCGGCACGGGGCATCATCATTTGATCGTCGACGCCGATCTTCCACCGGTTGATTTACCTGTACCTCAATCCGAGAACTATCGACATTTTGGCGCGGGACAGACCGAGGTCTCTTTGGATCTCGCACCGGGCGAACACACTTTGCAGCTCTTGCTCGCCGATCATATCCACGTGCCGCATAACCCGCCGGTGGTCTCTAAGCGCATCACGATTCGCGTGAAGGAAAAGGAATAGTCGGGGCTATCGCATGAGCGCGAACGACGGGCGAGATCCCGAAGCAAAAGGCGGGACAGAGGACGGGGCCGACGACGAGGCGACGGTCCTTGCCGACTCCAACTCCAACTCCAACTCCAACTCCGACACAGACACAGACCCGAGCGCCCAAGGCGCTGCCGAAGAGGCGGAAACCGTTCTCGCCCTGGACGACGATCCCATTGCTCCGGAGAGCGGGGGCGAGTCCACCGCTGCCGATGATCTGGATGATGCGACCCAGATCCTGACACGGGGCCCGCGGATCACCGAGGAAGAGACGGTTTTGGCGACAGATGTGGCGGCGTCCGAGACGCCTGGATCTGCCGCGCCCACCTCGAAAGCGTCTGTCGAAGGCGCACGCGGTCCGAAGGATACGCGGATACTTGATGATCTCGCTTCGGAGAAGGCCGCTGGGGGGCTTGGCTCTGGAGTAGGCGCTGGCATAGGCGCTGCCGTGGGTGCGCAGGCGGAAACGCCGAAGACTTCTCCACCCGCCGCGAACACGGGCGGAGCGAACACGAGTCGCTCTGGACAAACGCGCGCGGAACCCCAGGCCCCGGCGCCGCCTCCGCCCGTTGCACCGATCGATCCTGCACGCGGTCTGGTGCCGGGCACGGTTCTATTCGGCGAATACGAGATCGTCAACGTGTTAGGCGTGGGCGGTATGGGCGAGGTCTATCGCGCTCGCCATCGCCGTCTTGACGAGCATCGCGCGATCAAGGTGATGCATGCCGAGCTCTCGCAGAAAAAAGGCGCGAGCGAATTTTTCTACCGTGAGGCAAAGGCTCTGCTGGCTGTGCGCCATCCCGCTGTGGTGCATTGCCACGATCTGCTTTCTGATGACCAGGGCCGCGTCTACCTCATCATGGAAATGATCGAGGGCATCCCGCTTTCGAAGAAAATGAACGATGGGCCGCTCTCGGCGGACGATGTGGCGGTTCTTGGTGCGCGGGTTTCGCGGGGTCTGACCGCAGCGCATCGTAAAGGTGTGATCCACCGCGACGTCTCGCCCGACAATATCGTCCTTCCCAATGGCCGCGTGCGCGAAGCGAAGATCATCGACTTCGGCATCGCGAAGCTCCTGGAAGAAGGGGAGGGCACGATCGTAGACGGCTTCAAGGGCAAGCTCTCCTACGCCTCGCCAGAGCAGCTCGGCTTTTTCGGCGGCAAAATCGATGGCCGCTCGGATTTCTATTCACTTGGACTCGTGTTGGTCGCTGCTGCGCTTGGTCGGCCGATGAGCATGGGCACGTCGGTGATGGAGGCGGTGGATGCGCGGCGCGCACTCGGTGCGCTTCCGGATGAGATTCCGATGGGGCTGCGTTCCGCGATTCAGCCTCTGCTGAAGCTGGACCCCAAGGATCGGCCCCAATACGTCGATCGACTTTTCGTCGTGCCGGGTGGAAACAACGCTGCCGAAGACGAAGCCAGTTACGCGACGCCTTCCGGAGGGGGAGGAGGCGCCGGAGCCGGGGCTGCGAGTGCCTCAGTGACGGCGGGTAAGGATCGCGGAGTCGGTTTTGCCGCGGGAATCGGTGCGGCGGCTGTGCTCGGGTTGGCCGCGGGGATCGGATTCTGGACGCTGAGCGGGGAGAACGATGCGTCCTCGACTTTGGCTAAAAGGCCAGGGGCGCAGGCTGCAGCGCTCACGCCCATCGAACCTGCGGTGATCGCACCAATACCTTCGCCTTCGCCTTTGTCTTCGCCCACGCCCACGCCCACGCCCACGCCTGTCGTGGTGAAGGCGCCGGCACCCGCAGCCGTCGTCGCGAAGGTGCCGACGCAGCCGAAGCCCCGCCGACTGACGGCGAGCGACCGGATTCGGATTATCGGCCTTTTGAACAATGCGAAACTTGCGCTCGCTGAGAGTCGCTTGATGTCGCCCGCCGACGATAATGCCTATGACCGCTACCGCTCTGTGCTGAAGCTTGATCCGAGCAACGCCAAGGCGAAGAGCGGCCTGCGCACGGTGGCTGTCCGTTACGTGTCGCTTGCTGATGCCTCGATTGGAAATGGGGATGTAGCGCAGGCGCGCACTTTCCTTGACCGGGCGAAGCGCGCCGACAAAAGTTACGTCGGGATTCGCGCGGCCGAAGCGCGTCTTTCTAGTCGCTAGCCAGCGGTCCGTGTACGTCTTGGCCAGCGCGGACTGGAGCCTGCTAATTCGTGCCACTCGGGTTTTCACCTGAGGTCGCTTGGGGTCCAGCCCGGGCGCGCCTTTCGGGAATATATCTAGTCGACGCAGGCTCCCTTGCTAAACCGCTCTTTTCCCGCAAATTCGAGCAGTTAGGCCTTCGGAGCGCACGAGACTTGCCGATACGAGTTCGGTAGGAGTCGTAATGAAAAAATTTGGCCAGTCTTTTATTTTGGAATATCGCAGCGATACGCGCGAGGGCTCGAGATGAGCTCAAAACGTACGATGCTCTTGTTAGGGGCGGGGCCGGAGCAAATCGAGGCGCTGCGGATCGCGCGCGAACTGGGCTATCGCACGATCGCTTTTGACAACGATGCGGATGCCGCGGGGCGCTCATTCGCCGACTCATTTGTTCAGGTTGATCTGAAGGACGAATCCGCTCTGCTGAGCGAAGCGGAACTCGCTTCGCCCGACGGCGTCTTCGTGCACGCCGCGGAGCTTGCCGTCGAAGCCGCACGCGTCGCGGAGTGGATGGGTCTGCCGGGCTTGAGTGTCGAGGCGGCCGCGACCGCGACCGATAAGAGCCTGCGGATCGAACGGCTGGCATCGGCGGGGGTTGCGACGCCTCGCTTCGATCTGCTCGAATCCGCCGCTCCGCTCGAAGAGTGGCAGGAACGCTTCGAGGAGTACGGATTCCCGCGCGTTGTGAAGCCCACTAATCAGGCGGGAGCGCGGGGCGTCGAGCTGATCGCGTCTCCGGATGACCTCCGTTGCTATTACGCGAAGCGTGAGATGTTCTCCTCGAAGCAGTTCGTCTGTGAACAGTTGCTGGAGGGCGTGCAGCTGAGCACGGAAAGCGTTGCGGTCGACGGGAAAATTCTTCACCACGCGGTCGCGCTCCGACACTACGACACCACAGAGCAGTATCGCCCCTTTTTCATAGAGGATGGTCACTCGCTTCCCTTTGCCCTGACCGAAAGACAGCGAGCTTCGGTGGAAAGTGTGATCGAGCGATGCTTTATCGTGTTAGGCGTTTCGACGGGCGTTTTGAAAGGCGATCTTGTGATTGCTCCGGATGGCGAAGTCTTCGTTTTGGAGATGGCTGCGCGGACGAGCGGCGGGCGTTTCGCCGACACGGTTGTGCCGCTCGGGACGGGGGTGCAGATTCTCTATCCGCTGATCGAGCTCGCGATGGGCGACTCGTTCTCGCAGGACTGGTTCGAGCCCACTCGGAATATGGGCGTGTCGCAGCGCTTCTTTCTTCACGAAGGGGCCTGTGAAGTCGCCCGCTGGCCAGCGATTCGTCAGCTCGTCGGACGACCCGGCGTCAGCGAATGGCGATTGAACGAGAAGATGTTTAGAGCCGGAATTTTGCCGGACGTGCAGAGTCATCGTGATCGGCTCGGCTACGTGATTTGTACAGGCGCGACGCGCGAAGAAGCAGATTCCCTGGCGCTCGAAATCACCTCCGCGTTTGCGCGCGGCCTAGAAACGCGCGCTCTTGGCGTCAGTGGGGAATGATGGCTTCTAGGAACGAACGTCGATCGATCGTGATGGTAGGGACGGGCGCCTACGTGACGCAGGATCCTTACGGGCCGGGCGTGCTGGCGCGGAGCGTGGCGGCCTGGTGCGCGAATCAAGGCGGTCCGGATGCTTGGGAGATCATCGTCGCCTGTCGTTCGGATGAAGGTAAGACGCGGATTGAACGAACCTGGCTCAAGATGAATGAAGAGATCGGCGTCGTCCCGCGTCTTCGGATTATTCCGTGCGAGGGAGAGGCTTTTGAATCGGCCATCGATCGCGCGCACGCGCTGATGATCTGCGTGCCCGACGCTGCGCATGCTTCGTTCCTTGAACGCGGGATTGTGGCGGGTGTGCCGACTTGGATCGTGAAGCCGATGGCAAGCTCAGGGGCCGTCTCGCGCTCGATTGCGACGCTCGCTGATGATCTCGGCGTCCCGGTCTGGGTCGACTATCACAAGCGCTTCGATGTCTCGAACCGGGTTCTTCGATCAAAAGTGATGAGCGGCGAACACGGATCTCCGCGTCTCTACAGCGTGCGTTATTCGCAGCCGCGCGATCTGCCCCTCGAAGAATTTGAGTGGTCCGGCGCGACGGATGTTTTCAGCTACATCGGATGCCATTACGTCGATCAATTGCTCTACGTTTTTCCGGGGATCAAGGTCTTGGCAGCGAGCGCAACGGGTGTGCCCGGCCGCGTGCACGCTCGGCTCGGCGCAATGGCGTGGGATACCGTTCTCGCGCGCATCGAGGCGACCTGGCAGGGCCAGCCGCTCACGGCTCAGTTCGAAGTGGGGTGGAGTAATCCTCTCGGCAGTCCCACCAAGAGCCTTCAGGTCGTCGAACTCGCCTTCGATCGCGGGAAATGCTTCATGGACCAGACGCATAGGGGCGTCGAAGTCTGGAGCGATGCTCCGCTCTCCGTTCCGAATCCATATTTCTTCTCGCGCATTCACGACCCGCTCACGGGGCGCGATGCCTATCAGGGCTACGGCTACGACAGCGTGCGCCATTTCCTAGATTTCACGCTCGCCTCGCCGGGAGACCAGGCCGTGGCGCTTGCGAACGACTCGCTTCCTTGGGCACGTTCTGCCGCACACGTGGACGAAATCGTCGATCTCGTCCGCACGTCGCTTGCGCGCGGCTCGCGAAGCGAAGTGGAAATCGAGTCCGAGGACCGCCCTGACTGGAAAGCCCTCGCGCCTAACGCGCCTGGTGCGACTTGAGTAGTTGCCGCGACTACCGCGACTATCTCAGCTACCGCAACTAAAGCTGCGGGCTCTGCATCGAGTAGCTCTTCAGATCATCGCGTAGAGAGCCGACTTCCTTCTGCTTGATCTCGCTGAGAACGATGGCGTAGGCCGCCTTGCGTGACGCTCCAATATAGTCGCCTTCGTTCACGAAGCGCTTTGCTTCCGTCTTGTAGGTCTCCTCGGGGTTCTCCAGGAACTTGACCAGCTTGACTCCGATCTCCTCCGAGATCTTGTCGGCGAGGCCGTCGTTGCCCGAGAGGATTTCGATATCCGGCGGCAGCTCGACAAAGTCCGTTTCCTGCTTGAAGTCGCCGAGCTGAACGCCCTCGCGGCCTTCGTCCTGGAACTCTTGCTTGCTCTGCGTCGAGTCTGTGAAGAGGACGCGGCCCGAGCTTGCTTCGATCACGCGGTAGGAGACGGAGATGATGCCGACCTTGCGGACGCTGTTCACTTCGATGCGGACATCTTCGGTCACGTCGCGGGTGATCATCTGCTGTGGCTCGGGCGTCTTCTTGCGCTGGCGATCGCTGAGCTGGGCCCAGTTCGTGTACTCGGGGTTCGTGATGCTCTCTTGCCCCGTGACGACGCGGCGGGTCTCGCTGCCCGACTTCTCCGTTGTTTCGACTTTGGCATCGAGGATCGAGCCCTGGACAATGAAGTCCGCGGTGTCGAGCTCGCCGCAGGTGGCGCTGCGCTTACATTCTTCGAGGATGCGCTCGAGCTGTTCACGTTCGACGATGCGGACGTCGCTCGGGATCTCGCGGAAGATATGCTGCACGACCTTCGAGGAGACGGCGTCGCCGACCTTCGTGTTCGAGGTGCGCGGATTCTCGAAGGGGTAGGCCGTGAGGCCGCGGACCGCGCGGCGCGAGATCTCGTCGCGGGTCATGCGCAGGCGCTGGCGGATATTCGGCGTCGTCGGGCCGAACTCGGTCATGACGTTCAGGTAACCCCAAGCGAGTCCGAATTCGCCCGCGGCAGAAGCCTTCTGATAAGACTGATCGACCTGCTGGAGAAAGGTGCTTACGCCCGGAAGGTTCGGGTTCTCGCGATCGAGGAGCAGCGTGGAAATCAGAGTAGCGTCGCGGTAGCGCTGATAGGCGTCCGACAGATTGCGCTGGTTCAACGACTCCTGGCCGAGCATGCCGAACGCTTCCACCATCGGCGCGGCGGATTCCGCGAGACCGTCCTTGATCTCACCAAAGCAGTCCGTCTCCGAGAACTCGGTCAGCATGTCCATCGATCGCGTGACGCGTCCGGTTTCCATGGCCTGGCTGAACTGCTTGAGAATGACCTTGCCGTCGACTTCGCATTTCTTCTTGCGGGCGGTTTCGTCTTCGGGGTTCACTTCCTGGACGATGCCGAGGAGATCCTGCGCCTTTTCATAGTCTTCGTTGCGGATCGCCTCTTCGGCTTCCTGCGACACGTCGCGGAGGATTGCGTCTCGCTGCGCTGCATAACGGGCCTGATCTTCGGAGCCCGTGCCGGAGAGCGCCGAGAGTTCCGACAGCAGATTCAGTCGCTCGAGGACCGAGTCCGCTGAAATGGTGGCGAGCTTCTGTTCGCGAATCGTGATCGCGCTCTGGGTGGCCGCAATTTCCTGCTGCAGCTCACCGGAGATTTCGCTGAAGACGCCGTCGTCCCAGCGGCGAATTTTGTCGATGCCGCCCACCTCGCGCTGGACAGCGCCGAGGGGGAGATTGCCTTCTAGGCGTTCGACTTCGGAAAGACGAGTACGCACGACGGCGGCGGCGCGCTTGCCGAGCTCGCTGCCGACGGTCTTTTGCTGCGTGGCGAGGCGGAGCGCCGCGTCGCTGCCCGGCTTGGCCGTGCCCATCTGGAGCGAGATCTCATCGAAGAGTGCCTCTAGGCTGGCCTGCGGGGCAGACTGCGGGTCGGCGGGAAGCTCGAGGACGGGACCTCCGCCGCCTCCGCAGCCTACGAGACCGACGGCACCAAAGAGGGCCAATAGAAGGATCAGAACCGAGAAATGGATTTGGCTGGTACGCATTGGTCTGGGATCGCTCCGAAAAGTGGGGCTGTCAGCGCCCGGGACTAGAATTCTCGTCATCCCACCCCCCCCTATGGGTTGAGGAGAGTGTTGCGGCTGCGCGGCTTCCTGAATCGGCTTTTTTTCGTTCAGGATCGTGAATCATCCGCTCGTTACGGCTTGGAAGCAATGGGATGGCGGCAATTTGAGGCAATTGAGGGGCGCGTACTGTGAACCGTTTCACACGGAGAGCATCCACTCTTACTCGCCGACCTTTTTAGGGGGCGCAACGAGTGTGCCACCATCGGCTGAACGGGTTCCGCGGCGGGGCGGATTCGCATCATTTTCGCCCCGGATGGCTCAACCCCCCAGGTTTCGCGATCATGCAGCCGATAGGCAACACGTGAGCAAATGACGGAAATGCGCGCCCTGGAATGAGTCGGAGCGAACCGGATTGGCGCGCAGACCCATGGCCGCAGGAAAAGTCGCAGGAAATATAGAAAGAGGAGCAGTCGATTGAGTCGTTTTGTGATTCAGGGAGGACGCCCGCTCGAGGGCGAAATTCGCGCGAGCGGAAGCAAGAACGCCGCGCTGCCGATGATCGCTGCGGCGCTGCTCACCGATGAGGAAGTGATTCTCGAAAACGTGCCTTCGATTCGGGATGTCGATGTGATGCTCGAGATCGCCGGCGTACTCGGTGCCGAGGTTTCCCGACTCGACGATCGGATTACGATTCGCGCGGCCAACCTAAAAGATCAGCAGCTTCCCCATGAGCTCTGCGAGCGTGTCCGGACTTCGGTCCTCTTCGTCGCTCCTCTGCTGCATCGTCTGGGTCGCGCGAAGCTGCATCCGCCCGGGGGCGATGGTATTGGTCGCCGCCGTCTCGACACGCATTTCTACGGACTCCGCTCAATGGGCGCGATCGTGGATGATCGCGAGTTTGAATTTCGCGCGGATGAGCGCCTCAAGGGCGCCATGCTTTTCTTCGACGAAGCGAGCGTGACGGCGACGGAGCATATCCTGATGGCCGCAGCGCTGGCCGACGGGACGACAACGATCCTGAATGCCGCCAGTGAGCCGCATGTGATGGATCTGGCGAGCATGTTAGTTTCGATGGGCGCTCAGATCGATGGGCTCTACACGAATACGCTGACCGTGACCGGCGTCGATCGTCTGCACGGCGCGACCCATCGTGTGGTTTCGGATCATATCGAGGTGGGTTCGTATCTCGCTCTCGCTGCTGCGACGGGCGGAGGCATTACGATTCACGATACGGTGCGCGGTCATTACTGGATGATGCATCGCGTGTTCGAGCGCTTCGGCATCGAGCTCGATATCAAGAGTGACCGCATCGTGATGCCTTCAGGCCAAACCCCCCGCGTTCAAATGGATGCAGGAGGCAAAATTCCGCAGGTAGACGACGGCCCCTGGCCGCAGTTTCCCACGGATATGATGAGCCCATTCCTCGTTCTTGCGACGCAGAGCGAGGGCACGATTCTCTTCTTCGAGAAGATGTTCGAGGGGCGCATGTACTTCGTAGATCCGCTCGTGCAGATGGGCGCCAACGCGATCATTTGCGATCCGCATCGGGTGATCATCTCGGGCCGTTCGCAGCTTGCTGGCCAAACGGTGCGCAGCCCTGATATCCGAGCGGGAATGGCGATGATCATCGCGGCGCTCTGTGCCACGAAGCGGCCGTGCATCGTGCAGAATGCCGAAATCGTGGACCGTGGCTACGAGCGAGTCGAAGAAAAACTTCGCGCCCTCGGCGCAGATATTGTGCGCGAAGAAGACTAGCTCGCTCGTCCACATTGGGGGCTGTGCACGCGGGCTGGGCGAGGAACTCAGGGCATGGGACGCCCACCAGACGCGACGCCTGGCACATCAGGACAGCCGATTACGCCCGCGCCGCTGAGTGAGTGGTTGCGACCAACGATTCGCGGGAGCCGGTCGGATCGGCTGCGGGATTTCGACCGTCTGTTCCGCGGCGTGTGGATCGATCGAGACATCGAACGGCGAAGTCTCTTCGCCGTTCTGCGGGCCCGGTGGCCGTGCCTGTGTATCGGTTCGGGTGACGAGGTGTCCGCCTAACGCGCGAGCCGCGTCCTGCGCCTCTGTGAGGCATGTCGTGAGAGGAGAAGGCAGATCCCCGACATCCGGCTGCGGCCTTTTGCCGTAGACCTTCTCGAGTGAGCCGACGCGCGGCAAGTCGATGCCCACGGACAAGCGGACGGCCATCTCTGATTCTAATTCCGATTCGATGCGGAGGAAGAGTTTTTGGGGCGGCGTCGAGGGCGCGATGGCGTGCGGCGTGGTCTTTACGCCGAGGTGCGCGACGCCCCAACCGAGGAGCCCGCGCAGGCATGCCACAAGGAGCTCTTCATCACCGGCGATTTGTGCCGGGGCGTTCCGCGTATCGACACGCAATGAGAACGTGTAATGGTTTTGGAGCGCAAACTGCGCCCGATCGACAAGCTTGCGCGTGTCCATCCAGTCGCCTGCGTGACGCCCGTCGCCCGTCGCAACTAGAGCGTCTTCGACGGCCTGAGTCAGATGCGCTGGGGGCGTCGAAGCGAGGACCGGTTCGTTGTCCGAAATTCCGCGCGAGTGCGCCCGTTTTCGCCTTGCGCTCGAAGGCTGCTCTTGCAGGGCACGCAGCGTTACGACGAAGCGCCATGTGCCTTCCGAGCCTCGCATGCGGTAGGGCGCAGGGGGTCCGGGAGGCGGCGGGTTCTCCGAGGGGTGGCCGGTTTCCGCACTGCGATCCGTCTCCACGCTTCGATCAGAAAGGCAGTAGGTGCGCGCCATCAACTCGACCGGCACGCGGCGTCCGCCGGCGGCGTGTAGCGTGAGCCGTTCGCGGATTGAGGATTGACCGGCCGGCTCGGTGAAAAGCCGCTCGAAGCGTTCGGTCACGTTGGCGTGATATTCGTTTGGGATCCAAAGTCGGAAATGGCTGCCCGTCACCTGTTCCGGCGTATAGCCGAGCAGATCGGAGACTGCGGCGCTGACATAGGAAACCTGGCCGTCTTCATTGATTTCGCAAAGGACGTCGACGGCCGCGTCGGTCATCTCGCGGTAGCGCTGCTCGTTCTTTTCAAGCTCAGCATGAGCTCGCGTTAGAGCATCGTGCTTCGCGTGGAGCTCGAGCTGTTGATCTTCGAGAAAGCGCAGAACGGAACCAGAAGAAAAGAGCATCTGTCGAAAATGCCGCAAACGGGCCGAAATCGTGCGGGAGGGCGGAACCGTGATTTGGAAGACGGCTTCGCGCTCGCCGATCTCGGAACTGACGACGGCATCGGGCATGCCGAGAATGCGGGGAAGGGCGCGCGCACCGCCGGTCGCGATATGGAAAAGCTGTGGACAGGTGCGCAGCGTATCGTTCACGCGTGCGCGAATCACGATGTCGTTTTGTCCGACCTGCTCGATCGAAGACTCGACCCCGGGCATCGCACGTCGCAGCGCCCATCGGCTCGCTGCGCGGTAGAGAGAGAAGGGAGAGGCGGTGAATCCGGCCAGCGCTTGGATCGCTCGAGCGGGTTTCATTTCGCAGAGCAGCTCGCCCAGTTTCTCCAGGCCTTCGGCTCCCTCGACTTCGTACTCGAGGCGGCAGAGAAAATCGGCGAAGTGGCTCCACTCGACGATGCGCGTGACTCGTCCCTGCGCATCAACAAAGATCGGGAGGTCGCCGATTAGGTCCGTGGCGACGACTCCGCGGCGAGAAAGCGCCGAAAAAAAATCGGTTAGGAAACGGGCGGAGACGTATCCGGGTTCCTCGGTTGTTGTGCGAGCACCCTCATTCGGGCCGGGACGCATGGATCTGACCGCCTATTGCCAGCGTTGGAGTCCAAAAGATGGCACATTTACTGCGCAATTGTGTGTCATCTGAGGCAAGCTTTGCCCCGAGGGGATTCTGGGTTCCGTGAACATCTCGTGTGCGCCTCCTCACTGGTGGGCTCACGTCGAAACCCTATCGGACGCGGACTCGCGCTAGACTTCGTCCATCTATCCCTACCCCCAGACGTGATCTCCACTCCGCCCGATGGCGTAATGAGGCGCGCATGGATAGTGGAGGCTGCGTGCGGCCGACCTTGTGCTCGACCCAATCCGGAATGCCGAATTTGGTGATCCACGACCGCTCCCTGAGCGCGCCGGGATCCCGTAGGCGACGAGATCTGTTTTCGAAGGGCTACGCCCACAGAAGCGGAGTCCAGGCCTTGTTGCGTCCAGGTTTGGCGGGCCGAAAGTACGTGCGGTCGGTGCTTTGCTTTGGTCTTCTGGGCTTTGCGCTTTTGAGTTCCAGTTCGGCGCTGGCTACGACGCGTCTTGACTCGGCCCTCGATGGCCCCTGGAGATGGTTGGAGCCCGATCTGGACGGCTTGCATTTCGCTGATTCCTTGGCGTCAGGGCCCTGGCTTGAATCGGCAGTGAGCCGCGATCCGGATCGGCGCGAAGAGTCGCGGGCCGCGATTGAGCGCGTCCTTGAGAGCGAAGCCCCGCCGTCGGAAGAGGGGATCTTGGAAGAAGAGCCGGCGGTCCAGGCTTCGATTCTGCGGCGAGCGGCACTCGATTCAGCTCGCTTGCTGGAGGCAGCAGGCGCTTCGGCCGCGGCCGCAGAGGCTTATACCAAGGTGGTGGCTTCGGGCGACGTGGTTTTGGTGGATGTTTGGCATGGGCTGGCCGTGAACTACGCGCGAGCGGGCGACGTGAAGCGAGCGGAACGCGCTTTTCTGTTCGGGCTTGATGCTTCCGGGCGTGCCTCGGATCAAATTCGGCTGCGCTACGACCTGGCGGGTTTCTATGCACAGCAAGGGCGACTGCTGGAATCGATCGCGGTCGTCGAAGCCTTGATGCCCCACGCGCCGGATTCAAGGGAGCTTAATCGAGCACAGAGAGCTCTGGGCTACTCGATCGACCTCGCTGCTCAGATGCAGCCGAAGGGTGGCTTTGCGGACTGGCCCACGCCGGAACTCGAGCCGGGCTGGGAAGTGGTCAATCCGCGCGTTGCCACCGCGGCGGAAAGTCTCCCGGAGCCCGTGCGCGACCGCTTGCTCCCCTTCGTTCAAAGTTTTGTGGGCGATGACGGGACGCGGTCGGCGATGATGGTGGGTGCCGGTGCGCTCGTGCTTCTTGCCGGCTTCGTGTTATTCCGCCAGCGCGGCGATCTGGCGATTTCAATCGAGTACCCCGAAGAGCTTCGCGGGATTTTTCGCGTGCGCGTTCGAGCGGGAAGCCGGCCGCTGCCCGATGCGGCGACGGAACATATGCTCCGTGAAGGCGGTGCTTCGACGCGCAGAGAACATCATATGGTGTCGCGCGAGACCCAGTTCCAGCGTCTCTTTACGGGCCGCTATCAGGTGATCGTGGATGGTCTCCTGATCGATCCCGCGACGGATGAGGTGCTCAGCCAGATCCACGAAGAGAAGATCGTACGCGTTCGACACAAGCGCACCGTGCGTCTTGAGTTCGATGAGCATCCGACGACTTGCCCCGTCGACCTCGCGGTGATGTGGGGCGAACGTCCTGCGCAAGAAGCGCAGATCACGGTGCCTGGGATGATCGATAAGCCTCGCGCTGCGGCGCGAGGGTCGATCCGCGTCCTGCTTCCGAAGGGCGACTATCGCCTGCTTATCGGCTGTGGGGACCGCGTCTTTGATCGCGAACTTCATGTGTCGAGCTTTCGGCCTTCTTCGGTCACTCTCGATGTCTTGGACGAGAAAGCAGTCTTCAAGGGATGCCCGCCCGCTGTCGAGCCCTATTTGGTTGGGGACCTGCCTGGGGTGGCGAAGGCGCTTGAGCGCGATGGCCAATCTGAGTTGGGCTTTCGATTGCTTGCTTCTAAGCATGAAGCCGAGGGCGAGGCCGGCCGGGCTGCCGATTTTTACGAGTCGGCGGGCGATCCCATGCAGGCCGCTCGACTGCGGCTTGCGCAGGGAGATTCAGGACGAGCCGCCGCACTCTTCGAACAAGCGGAGGCTTGGCTCTACGCCGCCGAGGCGCATAAGAGCAACGGTGCGGTTGAACGCGCCGGCGAATGCTACGAAACCGCTCTGGACTATGAGCGCGCGATCGAGTGTTACAAGGAAGCCAGCGCAATCGATAAATGGGTCACGGCGCTCGAACGCTACGGCCGCGTTTTCGAGGCCTCAAAGCTTGCCATCGAACACAACCAGCGCCCTCGCGCGATCCGGCTCCTGCAGCGCGTCGAAGCCACCGACCCCGACTTCAGGGAAGCCTGCGGATTGCTCGCGGACGCGTTTGAGACGGAAGGCCATTTCGATCTCGCCGCCGCCAAGATGAACGAGTACATAGGCACCTTCCGCCCGGCCTACGCGACGGCGGAGACCTACTCGCGCCTCGCCGAACTTTGGGAGAACGCCGGGCATAACGAGCGCGCGCTGGAAGTCCTTGAGGACTTGCGCCGCCGCGAGCCGACCTTCCCGAATATCGCAGCGCGAATCGAACTGCTGCGTAAGGCGCGCAGCGCATCTGGCCATCTTTTCAGCTCTTCCGGCGGACGCATGGCCGATCAAGGCGCCACCGCTTTCGTAGGCGACGTGCGCTATGAGCTGCAGGAAGAAATCGGTCGCGGGGGCATGGGCGTTGTGTACCGCGCGCGGGACTCTCGGCTCGATCGCATCGTGGCGCTGAAGCGGTTGCCGGAGGGACTTCGTCGGCATCACCCGCGCGCGCTGCAGTTCTTTCTGCGTGAAGCGCAATCTGCGGCGCGTCTTAACCATCCCAATATCGTCACGGTCTTTGATGCCGACCAGCAGGATGGCCAGTTCTTCATCACTATGGAGCTGCTCGAAGGGCAGCCTCTGCATACGATCCTTCACGAACGCGGCCAGCTCTCGCCGTCCAACGTTCTGGGAATCGCACGGCAGGCATGCCGTGGTCTTGAATACGCACACGCTCAGGGCATCGTGCACCGTGATATCAAGACGGCGAATCTTTTTGTGACGACAGACCGTGTCGTCAAGATCATGGATTTCGGTCTGGCAAAGGTGCTCGAGGAAGTGCGCGGCGCCACCACGATGGTTTCGGGTACTCCATACTACATGTCGCCCGAGCAAGTGCTCGGCCAGGACGTGGATCACAGATCTGATCTGTATTCCTTTGGTGTGACGCTCTTCGAGTTGTCGACCGGTGTTGTGCCGTTCGACACAGGAGAGGTGGCGTATCACCATAGACATACGCCCGTGCCGGACCCTCAGTTGATTCGTCCAGACCTCCCTGATGATCTTTCACAGTTCATCTTGCGCCTGCTCTCGAAGGATGCGGGAGACCGATATCAATCGGCGACTGAGATGTTGGCGATCCTGACCGAGATGGATCACGAATAACCTTTTGGTTCGAAACTCGGTTTAGAATCTAAAAAGCGTGATGTTGGATGCTTGTCGCGTTCGAGGGATAGGTAGGTCGAGCCCTTCGAAATCAAGGCTTTAGCGATTCTCGATTTCCTGATTTCGAGAAAATTTCATCTGAAGCCGGATCAGTTTTTTTGCGTGTGAGTGGGGTCACTTTTTCATACGTGCGCTTCCGTCAGAGTGCGCGCCAATGAGCGCCCAACACTCTCCTCTGTACAGCTGTCCAAGATGATGCCTGCTTCTGTCGCTTTGCTTGGACCGCTCCGGGTCGTCCGATCGCGCGTCGTACACACTTCTGATCCCTATGTTGAAGCGGGTCATGTTGAAGCGGATCAGGACGCCCCGGACGATCCCGAACTCGATGCGCTCGTCGATCGCTATGGACATCGCGTTGGCTATTTCGCGCGGCGGGTCGAACGTCGGTTTGGCCTCGACTGGAGCGGACGAGACGACTTGATTTCGGCGGGCTATTGGGGGCTTCTCAAGGCGCTGCGTAATCGGCGAGAGGATGCCCATGAACACGAACTTTCCGCCTACGTCTCGAAGCGGGTTGAAGGCGCGGTGATCGATGAAGCGCGGATGGCGCTGCGTCGGGCTTCGAATTATTCACAATGCGATCTTGAAGAGCTTGAGACGGGTTTGCCGCCTGAGGCGTGCAATGCGGATTGGATTGGGGGGCAAGCCTCCGCTGATCCCGAGGAACTGGTGGATCTTCGAGGCCGATGGAAAACCATTGAAGCCTCGTTCGATCATCTCTCCGAGGAGCACAGGAACTTGTTGATGGCCTATGCCTCCGGCCGCTCGCTTGCAGAGATCGCTCGGAGCAT
This sequence comes from Myxococcota bacterium, assembly GCA_041690055.1. Classification (GTDB taxonomy): domain Bacteria; phylum Myxococcota_A; class UBA9160; order UBA9160; family UBA4427; genus UBA4427. Next base: position 24,404 of record JBDNFB010000009.1, read on the forward strand.
AGGGGCAAGCCCGGCGCATCTTCAAAACCAGATGGGGCGAATTTCTCGGGCGATTCGCGCTCAATCCCCCGAGCTGCGAAGGCTGCTTCGCTTCGAGATCTAGGCCTCTTTAACCAGCGCAGCGCTCTGCGCCTTGAGGTCGAGGCCTCTTTACCGACGAAACCCGCTGCGCTTCGAGATCGAGCCTTTGCGAGCGGCATGCCGTCTGCTGATCGTTGATTGCGCTAGGCTGAGAAGCGGGGCTGTCGGGTGCGTTTGTCGCGCTGCGCCGGTACCCGCTCAAATGATAAGGGCGGATTTCAGGGCCGCGGGGAGATCAGAAGCGTGTCAGATCAATCGAATGGACGAGCCGTCATCATCGCGGCAGTGCTCGTAAGTTTCGCCATCATCGGCGCGAGTTTCTTCGTCGCCAACTCCCTGGATCGGGCGACGTCGGAGATTTCGGGCTTGACCGCGGTGCTCGAAGAAATGCCCGTGGCGGCTGCGGCGGCTGCTGGAGCGCCGCCCTCGAATCGCCCCCGCCGGCCCGACGCGAATAAGGAATACAAGGTCGCGGTCGATGAGGCGCCCGTGATGGGCGGGAAGAACGCGAAGGTGACGATCGTCGAGTTCTCCGACTTCCAATGCCCCTTCTGTAATCGCGTGACGCCGACGCTGAACCAGATTCGCGACGAGTACGGCGACGATGTGCGGATCGCGTTCAAGCATATGCCGCTTTCGATTCACGCCCAGGCGCCCGCGGCGCACGCTGCGTCCGAGGCCGCCCATCGCCAGGGCAAGTTCTGGGAGATGCACGACCTGATCTTTGCGAACCAACGAGATCTGAGTGCAGCGACCTTCGAAAAGTACGCCGAGCAGCTTGGGCTGAATCTTTCTAAGTTCAAGGCGGACTCCGTCTCGGCGGACGTGAAGAAGCGCGTCGCGGATGATCTTCGCGAGGCGAGCGAGCTGGGGATCACAGGAACGCCTTCGTTCTTTATTAATGGACGCTATCTCTCGGGCGCCCAGCCCTTTGCGAACTTCAAGCGAATGATTGATGAGGCGCTCGAGAAGGCCTCTTGATCTTTTCGCCCCGGGTTTGTTTGTCTCGCTTCCAGTTGTCTCGCGTGCCTTCGCCTGCTGTTCATAGGCGAGGCGAAGAACGGTCCGAATCATGATTCGCGCCATCGTATTCGACTTGTTCGACACGCTCGTCGACCAGAATCATGAGCAGCTCGCGCCCATTTCGGTCGAGGGGCGCAAGATCGGCTCGACGACACCCGCTCTGCATGCCTATTTGCAGAGCCAGGCGGGGATCGATCTTTCTCTGCTTGAGTTTGCGGACCGGCTCCTCGAAATCGATGGAACGCTGCGGGTAGAGACTATCGATCAAGGGATCGAGCTCCCGACATTCGACCGCTTCACCGCGCTCGCCACGCATCTCGGCTGTGCCGAAGTGCTCGCCGTTGCGGCGGGCCTGACGGAAGTGCATATGAGTGCTCTGCGGGCGGCAGCGTCTACGCCCCTGCACCATGAAGCGGTTCTTATGGCGCTGGCTTCGGATTATCAGTTAGGCGTGTGTTCGAATTTTACCCATGCGGAATCAGCACGCGCCGTGCTCGGTGAAGCAGGGTTGGATCACCATATGAGCTCGATTGTGATTTCGGAAGAGGTCGGCTTTCGTAAACCGCGCGCGGAAATTTTCGATGCCGTTGTGGATTCTCTTGGGGTGCCTGCGAGGGAGATCCTGCATGTGGGGGATAGTCTCACGGCGGATGTCGCCGGTGCTTCCGCGATGGGTATGCACACGCTTTGGCTGACCCGCCAAATTCGCGACCCCGAACAGGAATTTTCACGTTATCGGGGGCCGCGGCCGGACGTATCGATCGAAGATCTGAGGGATCTGCCCCTGACCGTGGCGCGTTTCGCAGCGGGGGGTTCGCCGCGCTCACCCCGCACAACTAAACCCCCTCAGGCGAAAAAAGGGGCGGGCGAGGCGCGCTAGTGAATCGATCCGGGTTGAATCAATTGGAAGAGGCCGACTTCCGCTTCGAAAGCCCTGCCGTCCTCTCTTTGCATCTCGAAGGTACCGGCCATCGATCCGAAGGGCGTTGGCAAGGGGCATCCGGAGGTGTATTCGAAGCCTTGCCCGGGCTGCAGTGTCGGTTGTTCGCCGACGACTCCGGGGCCATGCACTTCTTCGGTATGGCCGGTTCCGTCCACGATGGTCCAATGCCGGTTGACCAGCTGGACGGCAGTCTCGCCTTCGTTCGAAATGCGGATGGTGTAAAGGAAGAACCAGCGGCTGCCCGGCGGGTTGCTGTGCTCAGGCGAAAAGCGAGCGCTGACCTGCACGCGGACGCCCTCGGTTTCGGCTTCGGAATTCGTTTCAAAGAGATCGTCATCAGACACGGCGCAGATCCTAGCAGGCAGGCCCGCATTGCGTTGGGACCTTGTTTCGATCGGGAAGAACACTGACATGAACTGCTTGCTGATCGAGCCAGAGGAGCTGAGAGGCGAACAGACGGGGCGCGTTCGAATCGAGGGCCGCCGCCGCCGCCATGCGGAAGAGATCTTGCGGGCAAGGGTTGGGGATACGCTGCGGGTGGGCGTGATCGATGGGCAGATGGGTGAGGGCCAGATTCTGCAGCTTGACCGGGAGACCCTTGAGCTCGAGGTGTCGCTCTCGCAGGAACCCCCGCCGAAGCATGCTCTGCGATTGGTACTTGCTCTACCTCGGCCGCCGGTCTTCCGCCGACTCGTGACAACGATCGCAAGCCTTGGCGTGGAGGAACTGCTCGTTGTGGGCACAGCGCGAACCGAGAAAAGCTTCTGGCAGAGTCATGTCGTTTCGCCGGAGGAGGTTCGGGAGCGACTGCTTCTCGGACTTGAGCAAGCGCGAGATACGCGGCTCCCGAAAGTGACGATGCATCGGTATTTCGAATCGCTGGTCGATGAGATCTTGCCCGGCGAAATCGCGAGCCGACGTGCGCTGCTCGCGCATCCGAGCGCGACGGACATATGTCCGCATGCGCCCAAAGAGCCGGTCACGGTCTTCGTGGGGCCCGAAGGCGGCTTCGTCGACTTTGAAGTGGAGCGGCTTTGCGGGATCGGGTTCGAAGCCGTTGGCCTGGGGCCGCGGATCCTGCGTGTCGAGCCGGTTATTCCGCTTTTGGTGGGGCGTTTGTTGGCCTGATCTTCTGCACGCCTTGGGGCAAGGCACGGGGCACGCCTTGGGGAAAGGACGGGAAGGCTGTGGCGGCGGCCATCGCGCGACCGGGTCGCCAGGCTGCCAGATCGTCGCGGACCGGGCTGATCGCCGGTGAACCCTGAAAGCCCATCATCGGTTCCTGCGCGGGCACTTCCATCGATTCAGTCAGGCTCATCGTTTTGGGCGGTTCGATGCCGAAATAGAGAATTCCGAAATGCACGACCATCAAGATTGAATAGACGGCGAGTGAGGCGTAGAGGCCCAGGCGCGCAAACCTGAAATTCTTGTGAGCGAGCAAGAGAATGAGCCAGCCGCCGACGACGACGCATTTCTGGATCAAAAATGCGCTGGGTCCTATGTCGAGGAAGAAGTCCATGAACGGATTGGCTTCTTTGCCACCGCGGTTCAACCACATCATCGTGAAGAAGGCATCGCCCACATTCAGCAGAAAGATCGAGAGCAGGAGAATGACGTCGTGCTTCGTATAGCGATCGACGTAGCTTGCTTGATCCTCAACGCGGCGTCCTGCCGCTCGGCGCATGGGCATGATGAACCCGTCCCACATTCGAGTCGGGCGAGCGCGCCGATCCAAGCTGCGGCGGTCTGCATTGCCCGACCCATCTTGCTCGGCTGTAGAAGCGCGTTCGGTTGTCATTCTGAAATGCGCCTCGCCTGCACGCGTTTTGCCCCCTGCTCGTTTTCCGGCGAGCGGTATGCGTGGCCTATCGGCTACTCCAACGCGTGGGCTGAGCGCTCGGCGCCGCGAAAATCGCTGCGGAGCCAAGGCTGCGGGCGAGTTGCGCGCGGGTGGTCCGACGTTGCACGGGCAATCTCGAAGACGGCAAGGTCGTCGGTCGCGTGGGGATTCCTCGTCCTCGATCCCTGGCTCGATCCTAGAGAGGCAGAACCCGCTCGACGAGCCAGAAGAGGCCGATTCCGCAGAGCGCAGCGGCCGATGCCTCAGTCCAGAACTGGATGGATTTCTCGCGCAGCGTTCGGCGAGCCAGTACAAGGAGCGGCCAGATCAACAGCACGACGCCGAGCTGACCGATTTCGACGCCGAGATTGAAGCCGAGCAGCGCAGGAACGAGTCGGTCCGTCGGCAAGCTCATTTCCATCAAGATGCCTGCGAAACCAAATCCATGGACGAGGCCGAATGCGAAGGTGAGGCAAATGCGCAGCCATCCTCCGCTCCCTCCGTTTGCTTGCCCGGCGATCAGGGCGAAATAGCACGATGAGAAGACGAAGAGGCCAACGATCGTGAGCAGTGGCAGCGTGACCCACCCGCCGACCGCGGCGGCGCCAAGGAGAATCAGGAAAGCCTGCACGACGCGCGGGACGAGACCCGGCCGGCCGGCATTCTGCCACGCGACTTCGACCGCGACGAGCGCGACGGAAAATGCGATGACGGCTTCTACCGCCGCCGCGCGCGGATGCACCCAATTCAAGACAGCGAGCGCGAGGGTCAGGCTATGGGCAAGCGTGAAGCCGGTAATGAGGCGCGCGACTTCGCCGAAGCGGGAGGCGAGGAGAAGCAGGCCGAACACGAAAGCGAGATGGTCCCAGCCGCTCAGAATGTGTTCGATGCCAAGGTGGAGATAGTCGAGGAGCCCGCTGCCCACCTGGACTGTCTCTTCACCATCCTCAGCGAGCCGCCGTAGGACGAACTCGGGCGCAGCCTCGGTCAGCACTTGTTCGCTGATGTCTTCCGAAACACCCGAGACCCCGGAGAAGCGAGCCCGGGCGAAATGCAGATGGGAGGGCGCGACATCGAGCAGGATTTGGCTGTGAATGGAAAGCGTCGCCGCGTCGGGCGGGCAATCCACGCGCCATTGGTACCGGACCCATCCTGGCTCATCGGGTCGCCTCGTTGCGGCGGGGTCCGGTGTGCAGAGCGTGCCGTCTGCGACTAAGACGAGTTCCCGGGGGAATGCTCGGGCCGGGAGGTCCGGTGCTCCGGGGGGCTGGGATCCCGGGACACTGCCAGGGGGAAGCGCCTCCGGCCCGCGGCGGCTGAGCTCAAGCAGCTTGAGGCGAACCGAGACGTCAGCGCCCGTCGCGTCGACCTCCCACGAGGAGTACGAGACGCTCCGCCCGTGGGCATCCGCGCCGCCGGCGGCGATTGAGAGGCCAAAGAGCGCGAGGATCAAGAACAGTGCTGACGCGGGTGCGGGTACGGATGCTCGCGGCAGGGCAGCAGAGGCCAGACGAGCCGGGCAAGGCGTGCGGACGGCAAGTTCATCCCGCGGAGCGGCACCAATCCGGGGACACGAGATTCGAAGGCAGGGGAGCATCGCGCTCCACGTTAGCGCGCGTATCCCCAGGGTGAAGTCGCTGCATACCTTGATGTGAGGTGTTTTTGACATGGCTTGAATCGACGGAATCGCACGCGAAAAAGGCCTGTTGGGGCCACGAAACGCCTTGTCTAGAACTAAAATCCCGCCGGCGAGACCAATTTTAAATTTACTCTTGCGGAAACGTAATGCTGGGCTATTTTTAAGTCTTAGGATAAAGAAAAGCCCGCAGCCAAACGGTCAGCGGGTTTTTCTGCGTCTGGACCCCAGATCGAGGGTGGTAGATCGCGGGTTGAGACGTGGACCGTTAATTGCGCCTGCCATGAGCATCTGCTCGCCGGTCGATTCTTGGGGAAAAAGTCCATGGAATTGGGTACACCCAGCCACGCAGGGCAGCAAACCACGTGAACGCAAGGTCTCATTTAGCTGTGATTGAGCGAACGGTCACCCCAGGCGCAATTAACGGTCCACGCCTGATGGGTTGAGGGGCAGGGTCGAGAGAAGGTTTAGAGAGGATCTAGAGGACGATGCTCGCGCGGAGGTCCCGGAATACGTAGTTCGGCGAACCGATCGTTCCGAACTGGGCCTGAGACTGGATCAGCAGGTTGGCCCGATCGTCGCTCCCCTCACGGTGGGTTGTTGAAGTACACGTGACCACGACGCTGAATCCGCTGAGCGCACCCTCGGTCAAAGTGAGAGTGCTGGAAGCCGCCGGGCAGCCTCCAGTTGATGCCGCTCGATGGATCGCCCAATCGATTCCGCTGCGCGCCGCCCAATTGGCGCGGGTTCCGAGAATCGCCGCGGTCGAGCCCGACTGCTGGAGACTCGACATACGAAGCATTGCCCCTCCGGCCGCACCGAGCACCACCAGGATTGCCAGCGCGGCGACCAGGGCGAATCCGCCCGCGCGCTGAGGGATCACGGGACTATGGCGCATTGAACACCTGCACTTGCTGGAGAAGGCGAACGCGTTCGCTATCTCGTTCCAGCACGATTTTGAGGGTGATCAGGCCAGAGCGAGACGGCGTGCCTGACGCGTAATCGAAAGAGCAGCTTTCGACGAGGTCGGTTGTCCGGGCTGCGGAGCCGCCGGAGAGCGGTGCCGCCGAGCGGGACGTCGGCTGCGATGCCGCGATGGCGTAGTTTTCGATCCGCCAGAGCGCTGCATCCGTTGGATCACAGAGGTAGGTGATCGGGGTATCCACGAGGAATACGCGGAGATTCGGGGAGGTGAGGCTGAAGCGGTGGTTCGCGCTCAGATGAAGCTGATCCTCATCGCCGTCATCGAGCAGCGTGATTGTCGTTCCGCTCGGCGTGATCGTGCCTGGATTTGCCCCGCCTGCGGCCTCGCTCCAAATGCCATTCCCCGTCGGATACACCGCCACGCGCGTGCCCCCCGCGAGGGCAGTACCCGCGCTGACGCCCAGGTTCTGGAAGCGGCCGAGGATGTTGAAGCGCGTATCTCCGCCGAAGGAGAGCCAGTCGCTGGCCGCCGTATGGTCGACCTGGCCCGGGCCACCCGGATTATTGATTCCGGGATTGGTGCGGTAGCGCGCGCCGTCCACGGTATGGAGCAACTCGAGGGCTTGCCCGCCGCCCGCCACGCGAACGCTATTGGGTAAGGCGCGTCGAAGATCTCGCGTCATGCGATTGAGCGTGAGGTCGGCCAGCGCGACCAATTCGGCGCGCCGGGAAACGGCGATATAGCCCTGCATCGGATTCCGCAGCAGCTCGGCGAGGCCAACGGACAGAACCCCCACGAGGACGATCACTACGACCAGCTCGATGATCGTGAAGCCTGCGCGAGATGCGGGGCGCGAACGGGAGGGAGGATTAGGGAAGTGCGCGCCGGTCATAGGCTGGTCCGGTAACCGCTGATGCGGAGGGGACGACCGGTTGGATCGGTGACGACGATATCGACGCGCAGGAGATCGGCCGAGCCCGACAGCGTGCCGAGGGTTGCGCTGGTATCGACGTCCACCTCTACGCGGTAGCCACCGAGGCCTGAGATTAAAGTCCCGTTCTGGTCGCGCGCGCCAGTCTCGTCCAGATCCCTAAAATCGCAGATATTGTCGTAGAGCGCCCGTGAACCTTCGCGCGTTGGGCAAAGGGCTCCGTCGGTTGGGTCGAGGTAACTCTTCTGCAGGGCTTCCTCGAGGTACGACTCGGCAATGGAGATCGCCTGTCGCTCAAGCATTGGATCTGCGCTTCGGCGGGTCGTCGTGTCAACAAGGAGCAAAGTCCCCGTGATCGAAATCGCGATGATCACGATGGCGACAACGATCTCGACGAGGGTCATGCCTTTGTTCCGCGAGGTCAGGCCTCTCTTTTGCGGGGTCAGGCCTGCTCTTCGCGAGGTCAGGCCTGCGTTTCGTTGCGACGGCCTCGCGGCCATGTGGGTGCTGGCGCTAGGGAACACGGACGAGGCCCGTTTCGCCGGTTGCTGCGAGCGCGCGCCCGCCCACGGAGAGGGTGACATCTGCGACTGCACCGGAGGCCGTGGTCGCACGGCCGAGGGCATCGAAGATGAGGGGGTCGACCGAACTCGTGATCGTCACGCCGGATGGGAGCGTGATCGCGAAGGGCATGGCGTTGGAGACGGGATCCGACATCTCCTGTGTGAAGGCTCCCGTTCGGCAAGCCGCGCGCTGGCGGAGCGTGTAGCTGCCGGCATCGAAATCCACCTGAACAGGGCAGCCTGTATGCGTCGCCATCCTCTGCGCAAAGCGGAGATCGCTCAAGGTCTGGCGATGTGCCTGAGCGCCGTTCATGTCGGACATGGAAATGAACCGCGGGGCCGCGACGGCGGCGATGATTCCGATGATCGAAATGAGAACGACCGCCTCGACAAGGGTGAACCCCTGTTGTCGAGACGGTCGTTTCGGATTTTTCGTTCGGCGAATCATGAGGCCGTCCATGTCGCAGAAACCCATGTCGCGGAAAACTAAGTCGCAGAAAACCGAGTCGCAGAAACCTAGGCTGAGGAACCGAATCTTCTTAGCTTACGGCACCGTAGTTGCGACAGAGCCCAAACTCGTGTTGTAGGCGATGGAGCGACCGGCGTCTGCGTTGTAGGTAAAGGTGCAGATCGGCGAGGCTGCCGTCGCCTGGTAGTCGCCGCTCGTATCGGTTGCGACCGTCGGGCCGCTGGAGAGGACTGAGCCCCACAGCGCGATGCATTCTGCTGCGGTGACTGTGCCGTCGCCGCCGGCTACGTCCGAGTTTTCGGCCCAGCCCGCGTCGTTGAAGCCGACGATGACGCCGCCTTCGAGCGTGGCCGAGTTCACTGACGCGGATGCGCCCTGTGCAACCCAGGCCGAGTGAGTGAGGGTGATGCCGCTGGCGAGTGCGCCACCGACGCCTTCGACGGATGCGCTATGCGCATCGCGGGTCAGGTCTACAAAACGCGGCAGAGCCGTTGCCGCGAGAATGCCAATGATCACGATCACGACGACGAGTTCGATGATCGTAAAGCCGCTATTGCTTCGCATATGGAGTTCCTCAATCTGGTCCGCCGAGTTCAGTCTTGCGGAGGTATTCGATCCCAATCGATGCAGATGGCCCGAGTGGCTGACCTGCTCATTTTGGTTTCTTCGGTTTAGCATTTCTCTATCTTTATGATGAAAGTAGAATGAAGTTGTCCTGTGTATGGATCTAGGCGAAACACCTGACGGCAAGCTCCTGAAAACAGTGCACACCGCGTTAGTTCCTGGCCGCTGAAGCCATCTCCCACATGGGCAGATAGACGCCGAGTGCCAGGAGCAGGACGAGTGCGCCCACGAAAATGATCATGATCGGCTCGATGGCTTCGCCCACACGCTTGAGGTCGTAGTCGACCTCGCGTTCGTAGTAACCGGCCACTTCGGCGAGAGTGTCTTCGACGGAGCCGGTTTCTTCGCCAACCGAAAGCATTTGCAGAACGAGGGGCGTAAAGAGCCCGCTCGAATATGCGGCCGCGGTCAAGGTGTCGCCCGCTTCGATGTCGGCGCGCATCGCGACGATTTGGCCGCCGACGGAATCGTTGTCGACTGCGCGCGAGGCGATAAAGAGGCACTGCGTGACAGGTAAGCCCGCCCCCAAGGTGATTGCGAGGGTGCGGCAGAATCGCGCGAGGAGAGCTCGTTCCAGAACCGACCCGATCAAAGGCAAGCGGAGTTGAAGCCCATGCCAGAACAGGCGGCCTGGTGATGTCTTCAGCCAGCGGCGTATGAAGAAGATCCCCGCCCCAATGCTCAGCAGGCCCACATGCCAGTAGTCAGCGGTAAACGAGGATGAGGTCATCAGCAGCTGCGTTGCCCACGGAAGGTCCGCGCCAAAACTGGCGAAGAGGCCCGCGAAGGGTGGAATCACAAAGACGTTGACGACTGAAATCGCGATCATGATCGAAACGAGGACCATGATCGGATATCGCAGCGCGCTCTTAATGCGCTTGCGCGTCTCGTCTTCGAGGGTGAGGTAGCCGTATAACTGCTCAAAGGACTCTTCGAGTCGTCCCGAGCTTTCACCGATATGCACGATGGAAACGAAAAGGCTTGAGAAGATCAGGGGGTAGCGCCCCAGTACACTAGCGAGTTCGTGACCCTTCTCGAGTTCGTCGGCAATTTCGCCGATCGTGCGCGACAACTCGGGGTTACGAATTGTTCCCCCTAGACCGCGAAGGCCGCGCGTAATCGAAACGCCCGCCCGTGTTAGGCTCGACATTTGACGGCAGAACATGATGATGTCAACCAGCGTGATTTTGCGTACGTGCCATGCGCGTACGATCTTTTCGAGAGCCTCTGATTTTTGCGCGCGCGCAGCCGGCACGATCTTGAGAGGGGTTACGCCTTTTTCGGCGAGTTCGTTGGCCACGCCGCTGGGCGTCGCGGATTCGATGATGCCCGTCGTCATCTCGCCCGAGGCGGTCCGCCCGCTGTATTCAAAGGTCGCCATTATTGCTTCTCACAGTCAGCGCTTCACGCGGTCTCGGTTGGGGGCGAGGATTCGGCGGCACTGGGGCGCGACGCTTCATCGCCGACGTGGCCCGCGACCCGCAGTACTTCTTGAAGCGTGGTGATCCGCTTTGCGGCGAGATCGAGCGCTGAATGGGAAAGCGGCTTGAAGCCTTCAGAACGATGGGCAGCGTGGATATAGGCAGTCGTATCGTTCTGTCGCAGGGCATCCGCCATTGCCTCGTTGATTTCGAGCAGCTCGTAGATACCGGTCCGTCCCTTATAACCCGTCCCATTGCACCTCGGACAGCCGCTACCGCGATGGAACTCGTGGTTCTCGGCTTTGGGTCCGACCTTGGCGCGCAGCCACATCTTCTCGGGATTGCTCAGCTCGTAGCTCTCCGAGCAGGAGTCACAGATCTTACGAACGAGGCGCTGGGCAAGGACTGCAGTGAGTGCGGACGCGACGAGGAATCCCTCAGCGCCCATGTCGAGAAGTCGGGCAGCGCTGCCTGCGGCGCTATTGGTATGCAGCGTCGAGAAGACGAGGTGGCCCGTCATGGCAGAGCGCAGTGCGATCTCGGCGGTCTCCTGATCGCGCATCTCGCCGATCATCACGATGTCGGGATCCTGTCGAAGTGCTGAACGAAGCACGGAAGCGAAGCTGAGTCCGATCTTTGTGTTGACCTGAACCTGTTGAATCCGGGGCATGCGGTATTCGACCGGATCCTCTGCGGAGATGATCTTCTTGGTGGCCTCGTTAAGCTCGGCGAGCGCGCCGTAGAGCGTTGTGGTCTTGCCGCTGCCCGTCGGCCCAGTGACGAGGATGAGTCCGTTGGGTTGCTGAATGAAATGGCGAAAGCGTTCAAGGATTTTGGTGGGCATGCCAATATGCCCAAGGCCGAGCGCCTCTTCGCTCTGATCGAGCAAACGCATCACGACGGATTCGCCCCATTGTACGGGCATAGTTGAAAGGCGGACATCGACGCTTCGGTTCTTGACGCGGATATTGAAACGGCCGTCTTGAGGAAGTCGTCGTTCCGAGATATTTAGACCCGACATCAGTTTCAGGCGAAGGACGAGTGCCGAAGCGATTCTCGTTTCTTTCATGACCTGCTCGTTCAGGATGCCATCGATGCGCTGTCGAATGCGGAGGACGCTTTCGTCGGGTTCGATATGAATATCCGAGGTGCCTGTTTGGACGGCATCTTCGAAGATTGATTTCAGCAGGCGGACGACGGCGGCTTCGCTCTCTTCGAGCCCGGATTCGAGCTTGGAAAGGTCGTAGTCGCTGCCGGAGTCGAGTTCCTCATGCAGTTCTTCGGCGAGTTCGTGAATTTCGCTCGTGCGGCGATAGTTGCGATCGATGGCGGCAAGCAGCTCTGATTCGCGGACGACGGCGGGATCCATCGTCATCTTGATCAGACGTTCGATCTCGTCCATCGCGAAGATGTTTGTGGGGTCGGCCATGCCGACCATCGCGATGCCGTTCTTGACGTCCAGGACGATGGCGCGGAATCTTCGTGCGTACGATTCAGGAAGGAGATCGACGATGGATTGCTTTGTTTCGTAGCGCGCGAGATCGACGCAGGGGATATCGAGCTGCTGCGACAAGAAATCGAGAAAGCGATCCTCGTCGAGGTATCCCGCTTCGATCAATTGGCGACCGAGCTTCAGTCCGGTCTTCCTCTGTTCAGCCAGCGCGCTCTGAAGCTGGGCCTCGGAGATGACCTTGCTTTCGACGAGGAGTTCGCCGATTCGAATCTTTTTGCGCGCCACCGGCTAGCTCTCCTGGTTCAGCGCGTCGATTCGCGCCGAAATCCAACCACGCGATCGTCCCGGGAGTTCGCCTAACTGCATAGCGATCCGGTAAACATCAAGTGCTTCCACCGTTCGACCACGCGCCTCGAGTGAAATGCCCAGCCCCAGCCAGACTTTCGGTCGATTCGGGTAGCGGCGAAGAATCGCCTCGTAGCGCTCGATGGCGGAATCGTGTTGTCCGTTTTTCTGTAGGTAGGCGGCAGTCAGGGCCTGTACCTCGGGCGCCGCTTCAAGCGAGAGGCCGGAGTCATCAAGGAGCGTGATGGCGCTCTGGAGATCGTTTTCCGCGAGGAGCTTTGCGTGCACCATGAGGTACACGGGATTCTTTGGCTGAGCGTTCCGCGCCTCGCCGATCAGCAAGAGCGCCTCATCGACTCGGCCCAGCTGGTTGAGTACGGTCACGCCTTCGACGATGGCGTCGTGATGGTCGGGTGAGGTCTCGCGCGCCGTCGAGTAGAGCCGTGCGGCGACCTCGAGATCGCCACTCTCCTTCGCTTCGCGAGCCGACTCGACGGTCCGGTCGGCGGATTGCCGGGCCTTTTCGCGGTGGCTGCGTTTGCGGTCGCTCGCGGACCGCGAAATCTGCATCTCGTGCTGCGGCTGATCGGTTTTCTGGCTTGGCTTGGCCTTCGCATTCATGCGCTTGGAACTAGCGTCGGAATAGGAAGCGGTCGCAACGGTCGCACTTTTTGGGGGCTTAGTTACAGCTCGGCGAATTGTCTCAACGCGCGGTCGTGCTGCCGGTTGGAAATCGACGATCAATGTCGTGCCACCTGCCTGATCGAGGCGCTGACTCTGCACTCGAGAATCCGAATCGAGTGTGAACTGGAGGCGGATGCCATCGTCTTCATGCTGTGTCTGAATTGAGCGAATTGCTGTCCCGAATAGATCCAGGATGGGAAGGGGTTCGCGCAGCGTGGCATGCTCAAGCAGGATGTTGAAAACACCTTCGCTTTGTCCCGGTTCGATGCGGAATTCGGCATCTCTATCCGTTGCGATCTCGACGCGTGTTGCGCCATCGGTCTGTTCAACGCGGACGGCGCGCAAGGCAACGGGACGATCAATCCGCAGATTGGCTTCGAAGGAGGAGGGGCGAGGTGCGCTCACCTTCGGCAGGGCACTGACCTTCGTCTGTCCGGCGGCGTTCATCGCCATCGGCCCTTCGTTGAGTGAGAGGCTGTCGGTCGAAGCGAATTCTTCGGCAGCGGATTTCGGCGGATCGAGCCGGGCCACACCAAAGCCGAGGCAACCGGCCGCGATGAGCGCAATGGCCTTCGGTACGCGGCCAATACTTGTCTTCGTCTCGAACGCCAGCGGCTTTCTCGGGGAAAGGCCTTCGAGAGGATCCGCATCGCTTCGCGACATCCCCTCTCGGTTTCGATCGAGTTCGATCAAGAGATCGTTGACCAGGCTCATTTTGAGTCGCTCCTCGCCCTAAAAGGGGCGCCAGGAAAAAGGGGTGCTTGGAGAAGAGAGGCGCTGCACAGACTTGCCTCGGAATAAAGGCCGTGTGCGCCAGCGCTGAATGCCTTCGGTATCTTCGAATGCGCGCGCGACATGGCGGCATCCGACTTGATGTTCACCGTCGGCCCTCGCTGCGATCAGGCTCTTATGGCAGAGGATGTTCACGAGCCGGGGAATGCCACCGCTCCCGCGATGAATGCGCTCGATTGAGGCCGGCGTGAAAATCGTTTTCTGTGTTGTACCGGCATAGAGCATGCGACGCCGGATATAGGTTCGGCAGGCCTCTCGATCGAGAGGTCGGAGCTGAGTACTGAACGAGATGCGTTGCTGAAGCTGGCGCAGCGTATAGTCGGCGAGCTTATCGTCCAGTTCGGGCTGCCCGAAGAGCACCACTTGTACGAGTTTTCCGTCGGAACTCTCCAGATTCGAAAGCAATCGGAGTTCTTCGAGGGTTTCGGCGGGCATGGCCTGCGCTTCGTCGACGAAGATGATTGCGCGCCCGCCACTGCTGGCGATCATTAAGAGAATCTTACGAATGCTCTTCTGTAGGCGGTGGAGGCTGGCCTCGGGCGGAACCGTATCGTCGAGTTCGTCTGCGATTGAGAGAAGAAGATCGTGGGGCGTCATCGAAGGGTTCGGGAGATAGACCGTGAAGTCTTCGGGCGCGGGATTTGCGAGCAGACTTCGACAGAGGGCTGTTTTGCCCGTGCCGACCTCGCCAACCACCTTTATAAAACCTTCGCCTGTGCGGAGGCCGAACAGGACCGTGTTGAATGCTTCCCTATGCCCCGGGAGGTCGACGTATACCTGCCCGTTAGACAGCGGTTCAAAAGGCAATCGCTTGAGACCGAAATGCTCCAGATACATAGGACTAGCCCTTCCGGCTACTGACTGACCGGCGGCATGGGCGGAAGCCATCCGTCGAGTGAGAGTTCTTCATCGCGCATGGCATCGTGCGATCGCCATGCATCGTCGATGCGTGTGGAGGTGGATCGAAGTTCCCGGTCCCAAGTGTCGTTATTGACGACGACCGGGCGAAGCAGGATGACGAGTTCATTGCGCTTGTTGCCGAGCTGGGAATGCTCGAAGAGTCGTCCGAGGAAAGGGATTCGGCTTACCCAGGGCACACCGAAGGTCGTGTCGCGGGAATCGTTCTGGATCAGGCCGCCTATTACGACGACTTGTCCGCTGCGTGCACGAACGATGCTGTCTGACTCGCGGATGCTTGAGAACGCGAGGGGGAGTTCCTGGAGCTCGCCCGAGACTGTGAAGCTTTTTGTCTGATCGACGACTTCGGTCACCGCGGGATGGACGTGGAGTATGACTTCGTCGTTGTCGCTGATCTGAGGCGTCACGTCGAGGGCGATCCCTGAGAAGAACGGAGTCAGCGTGACGTTCGGGTTGGACGTGGTCGCAGTGCCCGTCACGGTTGTCGTTGATACTTCCGTGACGAAGAACTCGTCGCTGCCCACCTTGATGACGGCCTTTTGGTTGTTGACGGTCGAGATGCGTGGGTTGGAAAGCGTGCGAACGCTGCCCTGGGTTTCAAGTAGCTCGATGAAGGCGCTGAATTTGTCGGCCTGGATCGCGAGGGAGAAGACGCCACCGAAGAGGCTGCCTGCGGAGCTCGCCAGAATGTCGGAGAGCGGCGGCCCGGCGTTTTGCTCACTGCCCCGGCTATCGGAGAAGCCAGTATCGAAGACCGATCCACCGCCCGACTGGCTGACGAGACCGGTGTCTCCGTTATGCGTCGCGATCTGCGCCCAGTTGATGCCCGATTGAAATCCGTCATTAAGCCCGACTTCAAGAATTTTCGCTTCGAGGATGACGACGCGATTGAGGCGAGACTCCGCCGTGCGGAGATACTCAGCGACTTTGGAGAGCTCTTCCGGGAGGCCGCGAACAACGAGAAGGCCCGCGTTCGGACTTGCAACGACGGAGCGACCGGTGCCGCCACCCACGATCGATTCGACGCTCGTGAGGATCTCTTTCCAGAGATGGTTTTCGCTCTTCGTCTGAATTCGGCTACCCGCCAGCGCGCCGCCCTGCTGCTGACCTTGCTGACCCGGCCCGCCTTGCACGGCAGGGTTGCCGCCACTTGCGATCTGATTGCGTCCGCCGACCTGATCCGAAATCTGACCTGAACTGATGCGTGTTTCCGAGCTTCCGGAACGTTCGAGGTTCAGGTAGTCGAGGTGGAAGACTTTGGTGCGAAGTCCTGTCGGGAGGACGAGGAAGCCTGTGCGCGTCTGCTCGTAGCCGAAACCGTAGGCTTGCTGAACCGTGTCGAGGACTTCTTCCACCGTGACATCGCGCAGAGAAAGTGAGACCTCGCCGGCGACGCCGGGTGCGAGCGTGAGGCTATAAGGCGTGTCTTCGACGAGGCTCATGAAGAATTGACGTGCGGGTGCTCGGTCGACGGTCACGTCGAAGCGGGGTTCGCGACTGGAAGCGTTCTCCTGGGACGGCCCTTCCATGGACGGGATCAAGGCGTCGGCGACATCCTGCGGCGGAGCGGGAATCGATGAGAAAGCGGTGTCTTCACCGGGCGATGAATCGGGGCCGGTGGCCGGGCCCATCTGCGCACAGCTCAGCTGTGTGAAGACGCCGAACGCGAGGAGCGCCACGCGGGATCGGACTAGAGTATTCGCAGTCATTTCGAATTTCCTTCCGTCGCATAGTCGCGAGCGGAGTTTCGTGTCTTGGACGACTCGGTCTTCTTGATTCGCTCGTGGGACAGGCTGAGTTCGATGGATTTGCCCTCGCGGACCATCCGAACGCGACTTTTGGTGATCTCGATGATCGTCGCCGCTTCGATCTTTTCATTTTCGTGGACGCGCTTGCCGTTGATGATGGCGACGCGCCTGCCGGCCGCGTGCAGGATGGCCTGCAGCTCGAGCGGTCGGGGCGCTGAATCTTTCGCCTGGGCTTTGGCTGCCGGCTGGATTGAGGCCGGCGGCCGCGTTGGATCCGAGAAACGCTCCGCCGCATAGGCGGAGGCAGCGCACATGAGCGCGAGGGTGATGATCGAAACCTTGATTCGCTTTCCGCTAGACACCGATCCACTCCTCACTCTGGCTAATGGTGTGGAAGTCAATTGTGATGATCGCGGTTGGGTAGGTCTCGACTCGGTAGTCGAGCGAGTCCCACATTAAGTGCCATTCGGAATGCTCTACGCGCTCCAAGTAGTCGAGGGTGGACGAGAAGTCGCCCTCGATTTCGATACGGACACCGTGGCGGTACAATGTTTCGACACCGGCGATCGGCTGAGGATCTTCCCAATTTGTTGCGCTCGATCCGTTCGTTTCGTCGTCGGAACCCTCCGCACCGATCTGGTGGGGCGGCTCGCTCTCCAGACGAATCAATCGAAGGCCAGGCGTTTCTTCCAAGAGTTCTTCAAGGACCGCGACAATTGCTTGTGGCGGGACAAGGCCTTCGATTTCCGCAGACATTCGCTTTTCGATCTCACTGATCTGAGTCCGGACGAGTTCGGTTTCTTGAAGGATGCGTCGCTCTTCTGCGGATAGTTCCCCACTCGAGAGCGCAGTGAGTTCGCGTTCTTTCATCGACTGGGTTTCGCGCGTTCGGTCTGATCCGATTTCCACGCGGTTTCGATCGTCTGTGATCGGCTGGATCGCAATCAAGTCGATGGCGAAGAAGACAAGTCCAATCGCCATCGCGGCGAGCATGAGCTTCTCACGGAAAGGGCGAGCAGCGAAAGCCGCGTCGGCGGAATCAAATTTTTCGCGGACCGAGTCTTGAAGAGAAATCATGGTCATGCTCCTCCGTCTTTTTTCGGGGTCGACGTGGTGCTGATCTTGAAGGCGATGCCTTGCTGATTGTCGTCTGTCTCCATCATTTGGAAGGTGCGGAAACGGCGATCGGCATAGCCCGTTTCGTTGCCGAGCAGCCTGAGGAAGGAGGGCAAGTCTTCGGGCGCGAGTGATCTTCCTTCGAGGGCAATGGATTGCCCGGAATTCGTAAGCGAGATGCGCTCCAGCCAAACGGCTTCTGTGTCTTGGCGCGCCAGCCCGCGGAGGAGCTCGGAGAACGGTGCGGATGGTTCGCTACTGCTCGTCCCGATATCTCGAAGCATGGCGAGACGCGCGTCTCGCTCCGCGCGCAGCGCGGTCAGGCGCTCGGCTGGCGTGGCCTGCGTTGCGCGAATTGCGGCCGCTGCAAGAAGACTCTCGACCTGGGACTCAACCTGGGCATTTGCAGCTTCAAGACGCGTCAGCACGGCCTTCTCAAGCCCGAGCCAGTACCAAGAGAGGCTGGCGTAGGCGAGGAATACAGCGCCGAGGATTCCTGCCAGACGGAGAACGAGACCAAGGTCGAGCCCGCCGGAGTTCTTTTTGAGTGCTGCGGGTACGAGCACTCCGCCGACGAGGTCGGGAAGTGCGATGGCCGAGCCCGCCGCGAGGGTGAGGCTCGGATGCATATGAGAGGGCGGGGGCTCCGCGAAATCGAAGAAGCGTTCCAAGTCAAACGGATCGACCTGCATAGGACGGAGCGCTTCGGCGAGCGCGGGAACGAGGGGTGTCAGGTCGGCTCGGCTCGGCATCATCACGAGCCGCGATGCGGGCGCGCGTCCATACTCGCTCTCGTAGTAGTCGAGAGAGCGCTGGACATCGAGCAAGAGGGGGTCGAGCTCCTGCAGGATTTTGAAGCCTGCGGGGTCTTCGGACTCGCTCGCGTTGTGTGCGACATCCTCGATGGAATCGATGTCGAGATTCATGTTACGGGCGAGGAAGAGGCTGCCGCCCTGAGAAAGGGTTACGACGCTCGACTTCTCTTCGATGCGGAGCATGGCGCTGCCGGCGACGACTGGGGGCATCCTGGTTTCGAGGGCCACCATCGTGGTTTCAGGAATCTCGAAACCAGCGATTTCGAGTCCGGCTCCTGTGATCGCGATCGCGAGGGCTTTGAGCGGTTCGTGCCGGCCCGCGACGACAAACATGCGCGGTACGCGACCGCGATTGGCATCCTCCGGAATAGTCAGCGTCGCAAGTTCAGCGGTTTCGACGTCGAATTCAATCAAGTCGCGTATAAGCCACCGCGTCGCGTCCGCCAGTTCTTCGTCCGGGACGTTCGCGGGGCGTTCGACGAGCCGGAGGCTGTACTGATCCTCGGCGAGAGTACAGCGGCACTCGCGCCCTTCGAGCTGATGGGTCGAGACGAAGATCTGGAGGGCTTCACCGAAATGCTCCATCGTCGAAAATTCGATCGATTCCCAAGCGGTGATATGCGGGCGTCCCTCGACTTCGCCTTCGCAGGCGACGACGGTGGCACGATCTGCGCTGAGCGCGATGCCGATAATCGAAGCTTCGGCATTGCCCGATCGGGATTTACGCTTCCAGAACTGCAAGCCTGAGATTCCCCTTAACAAGATGCGAGCGGGTGTGCGCGCAATCGGCAAACATCGCAAATCCCATTGCAATGGGAATGCACCTTTGGATTGTTAACGGAAGCTGCCGGCGAAAGTTGAGGAGTTGTGTGCGGGCTTCAGGCGTATTACCGGTGGAGCGGTGAAGATTCGCCGCAAGCCGGACCGATCGCCGGAGTCAGACGCAGACATTGACCTGAATTTGAATTGGGGTGAAATGCCTAACGAAGTGCAGCGCCTTCGGCGAAGCGGACGGCCTGAGTTCGGTCACCGCTTTCGTCAAAGCTCAGCAGCCAACCGTGTTGGAGCCCATGCGAGAACTCCGCCTGCATGCGGACCGAACCAGAGGGGTAGAATCGCGTCCAGACTCCGACGCGTAGGCCGTCCCGGTACTCGCCGATGGAGATGGGCTGTCCGTTCTCAAGATACTTTGCATACCAACCGTGCCGAAGACCGCCGGTGGCGGCGTTCTGTTCGCACCATTCTTCGTCGTGTCCATCGCGCGTCTGGTTTCGGAGCTCGGTATTGCCTGCGCAATCGCCGGTCACCTGCACTGGGAGAGGTCGAACTGGTGCGGGGGCCGCGGAACGCGCGATGGCGGCGGGGCCGGCATCGTTCATTCGAGTCGAGCTCGTTGATCGCGCTTGGCGAGCTGCCGTAAAGGAGGGAGAATATTTGGAACTGGGATCCGCAAGCAAGGCTTCAATCTCAACAAGATGCGTAGCCAGTTCGGTGTAGGTCTCGCCGCCGAGCGCATCTCGATTGGCTTCGAGTTCGGCCCGCGCGGACTGCAGAATTCCCATTGCGTTGATCCGCTTCGCAGGATCCTGAAGGTTCGCGCCCGAAGTCGCGCGCTCAAGAGTGTCGAAGCGTTCCTGAAGCGTGAAGAGCGCCTGGATTGAAGCTTCGGTTTGGCTGTCTCTCGGCGAGGGGGTGCCGCCAGACGAAGGCAGGCCGTCGGGCATGCCAAGGTTGATGCCAGAGGTGGGCTTGAGCGCGTTTTGCTCTGCCATCTGGGCGGCAAGCTCTGCGAACTCCGGGTCCTGTGCGAGCGCTGCCCAACCTTCCGCATCTTTTGGGAAGCTTCCGTTTCGCTGCATCTGCTGGATCGCCTGAAATGAAGGCGCGAAGGAACTAAAGGTGAGCAAGAGCCCGAGCAAGAGTCCGAATTTGTTAGGCAGCTCCCAGCCATCATGGAAGGCGATATAGGGATAGGCGAAGAGATTAACGATGGGCACGAAGAGAAGGAGACCGACCCAGCCCGTGAGATCCCGTTCGGTCGCGGTATTCCAGAAAAGGCGACCGAAATAGAAGAGGCCGAGGAGCGTCATGATCCCCATCCCGACAACGCCGACGCCAGCTCCGATGCCTGAGCCGAGCATGGCCGACGCCATTCCGAGGACGATTGCCCCCACTATGAAGCCGAGCACGCCCATCAGGAACCGCCCGACCGAGCCGCCACCGACGACGATCATGGGCACCATCTGAAGCAGAGGGATCCAGGCGAGGACCTGCATGAGATCGCTCTCGTCGTTCTTGCTCACGATCACGGAAAGCGAGGCGCACCAGACGACCTGGAAGACGAGGGAGAGGGCGAAGATTCCGATGATAAAGGAGCCAATCCATTCCATGCAGCACACATCGGGTGAGCGCGACGAGGAGTTGACTGCGATGGGTATAGGGAGAAAGAGGGAGCTTGGAAGAGGTCGGTTGCGAAAAGTTCCCCAAGGGAAATCGGGCCATCCGGTTGAAAATGAAAATGGTGTTCGTTACTAATCAGCGTCGCTAATTGAAAATTGATTTCATTTCCGAGGGCCAGAGAGTCAAGAGACTCAGCCGGGACATGGGTGATGAGGAAAACGATGACAACCGGACTGAAACTTTTGAACGGATCGATCTGTATCGCTTTGGCGACGCTCCTATTGATCGCTACTGCGGTGGACGCCCGCGCAGCCGATGGGGACGCGGCCGAATCCTCAAGCACCGCAGGCGCCGCAAGTGATAAGGAGCGGATCGAAGAGCTCGAAGAAAAAGTCGATGTTCTGGCGGACGAACTCGGCCGTTTGGAGTCCGTGTTCGCGGTGCCCGAAGAACTCGAGATGGTTTCAATGAACGGCTTGGGTCCGGCGGCCTCGAAGGTCTACAAGAAGGACAAGGGTCTTTCTATTGGTGGCTACGGTGAAGTTCGACTGCGCCGCTTCGAGGATAAAGAAGACGATAACCAGAACGATATTTTCGACGCGCTTCGCGCCGTTCTCTACGTCGGTTATAAGTTCAACGAGAACTGGGTCATCAACTCCGAACTCGAGTTCGAGCACGGAGGCTCAAGCGGTGGCGGATCGGTTTCCACCGAATTTCTGACCCTCGATTACTTCTGGCGGGACGAGGTCAATTTCCGCGCCGGTCTTGTTTTGGTCCCGATGGGCTTCGTGAATGAGATTCACGAACCGAACTTCTTCTTTGGCGCAGAGCGACCGGAAATCGAACGACAGATCCTTCCGTCAACCTGGCGTGAGAACGGCGTGGGCATCTTCGGCCAGCTTGGTGAGCGTGTGTCCTACCGCGCGTACGTGATCAACGGCTTGGATGCCTCAGGGTTCAGGGCAGGCGGTCTGCGCGGGGGCCGCCAGAAGGGCAGCCGAGCGCTGGCGAATGACTTTGCTTTCGTCGCACGTGCCGATGTCGATGTGGCGCCCGGCCTGCAGGTCGGCGGTTCGGTCTATACGGGGCAGTCGGGTCAGGAGCAGGACTCGGAAGCCACGGGGACGACGAGGGATCTGCCCGATGTGCAGACGACGATCTACGAGATCCATGCGCAGTACAAGGGCCATGGAGCTAGTTTTCGGGCACTCTGGACCGAGGCCTATATCGACGAGGCCGGCCGACTGTCTCGAGTGCTTGACCTAGAGGATGACGAAGCGGTCGCGCAGCATATGCGCGGTTGGTACGTTGAAGTGGGCTACGACATTATGCCGATCCTCCATGCGGATACGCGCATGTCGCTCGAGCCCTTCTTCCGCTTCGAGCAGTACAATACCCAGCGCGACGTCGCCGATCAGTTTCAGAGCGACAAGAGCCTCGATATCGATCTCTATGAAGCGGGTCTGCACTTCAAGCCGATTCCGCAGGTTGTCTTGAAGGTTGACTACCGCCACTTCGAGCCCGATAAAGGCCATCGCGCCAACGAGATCCAGGCTGGTTTGGGATACGTCTTTTGAGCCTGTTGTTTGAATCGCGGCGAACGCGACGAAGACAAGGAGTGCACGCGCGAAAGCGCGTGGCGCTCCTTGCGGCGTTCTGCATTTGCCTTTTCGCGGTGACGGTTAGCGGGCCGGCGCAAGCGAAGGTTTTCGCTAGCCAGAACCAGGCGCTCGCGGAAGCCTTTCCGGATGCCACGCGCGTCGACCGCAAGACGATGATTCTGAAGAGGCCGCAGGTCGAAGCGATCGAGAATCGAACCGGTGGCAAGGTCAAATCGAAGATCGTTGTTCTCCACACCGCCTATCGCGACGACGAAGTCATTGGCTACGCGCATATCGACGTGCATACGGTGCGGACGCAGCCCGAGGCTTTCCTGGTTGTGTTGACGCCGGGGGGGCGAGTCCGGACGGTACGGATTTTGGCCTTCCACGAACCCCTCGACTATCTGCCGACGAATCGCTGGTACGATCAGTTTGCGGATAAGGGGAAGGGGGATAGCCTGCGTGTTGGCCGCGATATCCATGGCGTAGTCGGCGCTACACTCTCGGCGCGTGCAGCGGCGGACGGTGTGCGGCGGATGCTCGTGTACTACGAAGTGCTGCTCCGGCCGGCTCAAGTCGCCGACTCAAACTCCTAAACGGGGCTAAAGGCGTCTAGGCCAGTTAAAGGCTTCTAGACCTCGCTATTGGCTTTGAGACTCCGTAGACGGATTCGCGTATATAAGGAAAGAGTGTCTTGCGCTTCACGCTCACGGGTGAGTGGGATCAGAACCGCCTCTTGCAGGCGGTCGTTGTCCTCTATTGCGTCTTTGTGGTCCTGCTCTGGGCCACGAATTGGATGCTTTATTTTGATTCTATGGATCTGACGACTGCGTCGGTGGTGGATCATTTCCTGGGCGATGAAGAGGAGTTCCGTTCGGCGCGCACGTATCGTGGGATGCTTGAGCTCACGCATTTTCATCTTTTCTCGATGGGCATGTTGATGATGGTGTTGACGCATCTCGCGCTCTTTGTGCCGGTGGGAACGCGGCTAAAGCTTGCGCTGATTTTCGTGCCGTTCTTTTCTGCGCTTGCTTCCGAAGGCACGAGCTGGTTGGTGCGTTACGGCGGCGCGGGTTTCGCTTGGACGAAGATCGCTGGATTTTTGATGTTGCAGGGAAGCCTCGCCGCGCTGGTCGCGATTGCGATGTGGTCCGTTTTCGCGGGGCGGCAGGGCGAGAATTACCGGGGAGGAGCGAAGGGGGAAGAAGCCGAAGAGGCGGGCGAGGGTACCGCGACAGCGGCGAACGCCGGGTCGGGGCCTGCTGCCGAATTCGATTTTGACGATGATGGGTGGGACTGATGTTCCGCCGCCGCGGCGTTTTCTGCGCTGCGCATTGTGTGTGGATCGCTGTTCTGTGGTTCGGCGTGACCGCCTGCCATTCAGTCCGGCCGCTGCTGCCGCCGACTCCAGAGCGCGTCGTGGTTTCCGATGGTTGGCTCGCTATGGGGACCTTCTTCGATGTGGATCTTCGCGTCGCGCCCGATTCGGTCGCCGCGGCGAATGCTTGGCTCGCCTGGACGCGCGAGGAAGTCGCGCGGCTTGAGGCGATCTACTCTAAATACGATCCCGAGAGCGAGATCTCCGTACTGAACCGGGCGCTCGCTCGGGGCGAGCTTCAGTCGGAGCCCATGCCCGTGAGTCCCGAATTGACCTCGTTAATTCTCGGCTCGGCAGAGGTTTGGGCTCGAACCGGAGGCGCGTTCGACGTCACGGTCGGCCCGTTGATCGACGTTTGGCAACGTGCGGTCGCTCGCCGCGCATGGCCTTCGGACGAGGAGTTGCGTGAGGCCAAGCTGCGGAGCGGGATGGAGCGGCTGCTCCTTGGGGAGGGCGGTCTGCGCGTGCGCGGCGCGGGGATGCGACTCGATCTCGATGGTATTTCAAAGGGCGCCGTCCTCGATCATCTTGGACGCGATTTCAGGGCCCGGTTCGCGGGCGCCGCGGCGCTTCTGAGCTTCGGCGAGAGCAGCATCCTGGCGATCGGCGATCCGGACGGCGCGGGATGGCGTCTCGGAGTGACTTCCCGCGATCCGGACGTCGGAGAGCTGGCCCGCGTCGTACTTCGCGATCGTGCTCTTTCGGTCAGCTCCAGTGTGGGCAGCGTGAGTGAGATCGGGGGCGAGCCCGTTTCGCACGTGGTGGACGCTCGGACGGGGAGCATTGTGCGGGGGACGGTGGAGGCCGTCGTGATCGCTGCGTCTGCGACGGAAGCGGATGCCTGGAGTACCGCATTGCTCGCGTTAGGTGCGCGTAAGAAATCCGTTCAGATCGTGGAGCGCGCCGGGCTGGATGCGTATGTCTATGAATCGGGCGGACGGACAATCGTCAGCCAAGGTTGGGACGAGTTCGTTTCATTTTGATCGGGAGCACATCTTCTGGCTGAGGCTCAGGTGCAGACAGAAGGGGGCAGGAAGAGGCACAGGCGGCCGGAGCCGTTAGTCTGATCCGTACTCGGCGGCGAGTGCGCACTCTTGGCGGGCTTCCGCACTGCAGCTGCAGTCTTCTCCGGTTCCTCCGCAAGAGCCTTGAAGTTGGCGATCCGAGAAGATCACGCCGACGGCCATGGCGGCCATTGCTGCGCCGAAGATAATGACGGTCACGACGAAAATTTCCATTCAGTCCCTCTTTCTACGTCTCTGTCTTCTTGTTCGAGGCTAACGCGGATTCCAGTGAACTCCAAAGCGACGCTGCAATTCGGGCGCGCCGAGACTAGCGGCGTCGCGATTCGAAATAGGTAACGAGCGCCGTCGCGTTGTTCTGAATCAGTTCTTTGGAGCTGAAGACGATCGTGTTGATTCCTGATGCCATTTCAGATTCAAGGGCCGCGACAGCCTCGCGATTGGCATCGAGTTCCTTGAAGTAACGCTTCTGGAATTCGGCCCATTTCTCGGGGGTGTGCTGATACCATTTTCGAAGCTCTGTTGACGGCGACGCGTCCCGAGCCCAGTAATCAATTGCAGCTTTCTCTTTCGAGACCCCGCGCGGCCAGAGCCGGTCGATCAGGATTCGAGTTCCGTCCTTTTTCGAGGCGGCCTCATAAATTCGTTTCGTCTGCAATCGCATGGCTACCTGGGCTACTCGCTAATCGGGCTTTGACGGGCCCGCCAGGAGTTTAGGCAGTTCGTCCTGCAGCTCAAGCCAGGGCGCTTTCTCCTCGGTCCAGATATGAACGAGAGGCCTGCGGCCGGGATCGTCTAGAAGACACCCGACGCGCAAGATGATTTCCTCTTCATGGTCCCAGGCCGCATAGATCTGCGCACCGCACTCCGGGCAGAAAAAGCGCTTCTTGCCCGGACTCGATTCGAAAGCACGGAGGTCCTTCTCGCCGCTTCGCCAGCGGATCTGCTGGCGCGCGACCCGAGCAGTTGTCGCGAAGGCCGCCGCCTGAGACTTCGGGCAGGTTCGGCAATGACAATGCCCCATCGGGCCAATCTCGCCTTTGATTTCGAAATCAATCATGCCGCAGAGACAAGCCGCTCGGAGCGAGGTGTCGGCGGCAGAGCGAGAGACCGAAGAAGATGCCGAGGGAGACGCCGAAGACGCCAGAGAAGACGCCAGAAAGACGCCAAGGAGTTCGACATGACCTGTTCGCTCCGTCTAGAGCGCGGCGACGATCGACCAGACTGAGGCGACCGCGACGACGAGAACCGATCCCAACGCGCCCACGGTGCGAAGATGCTTGAGCCCGCTCTCTGTGCCGAATCCGACGGCATGACAAACGCGCGCGAAGAAGAGTCCGCCTCCGAGGCCATGGATCACGTTTCCGCCGACGCCGTTCAGTTCAAGGAGTGCGATCAGAATCAGACTGAGCGGAACGAACTCGACGAAGTTCGCGTGCCGCCGCATCGCCGTAATCACCTTGGGATCGCCGCCGTCCCCGATGCTGATGCCGGTGCTGCCCCGGACTTTACCGACGCTGAGCACGACGATGATGGAAAGGATTCCGAGCAGTCCAGCGTAGAGAAGCGTGATTGAGGGCATGATTAGCCTCCTTGTGAGTTGCCGGAACGGTAGGCCGGGTTGGAGGCGATGTCTTTGAATAGAACGATTTGCGTTCTAATTCCGTCGTCCGAGTTAGGGGAGTTAAGGGGGTTAAGGGGGTTAAGGGGGTTAGGGAGGTTAATAGAGTTAGGCGAAGAACAGAAGAAAGCGCCGGCCAAGGGTAAGGAGCCCCACGATCAGTGCACCCATCGAGGCCAATAGAACGGCTCCCGCGGCGACATCCTTCGCGCGTTCGATGCCAGGATGATGCTCGGGCGAGACGACGTCGCAGAGAGCCTCGATCGCCGTATTGAAGCCCTCGGCCGCCCACACCGAAGCCACTGCGAGGACTAGTGCGATCCACTCCAGTCGGTCGACGCCTAAGGCGAATCCGAAGCCCACGACAAGGACCGTGGCAAAAGCATGGATGCGGGCGTTTCGCTCCGTGCGTAGCGTGGTCGCGATCCCGCGAAAGGCATAGCGAAAGGTCAGGAAGGGGTTGGGTGAGGGGGGTTGGGCGGCCATTCGGAATACGGAGTCTCCCGGGCGGAATTGCGGAAAGGTAACTCAGTCGGGAAAGTGCGCGTTGCGATGCTCCGAGATCTCGCCTTCGGCGTCGCGGATGAGGACGAGTGCCCCCAATTTATACTGTTCGGCGAGAGCGAGGCCCTCCACGCCTAAGACCATGAGAGTCGTGGCCCAGGCGTCCGCTTCCGTCGCGCTCGCAGCGATGACAGTGGCCGCGGCGGGGCCGTTTTGGACGGGGCGTCCTGTACGCGGGTCGATCGTATGCGAGATGCGCTGCTCGCCTTCGAGATAGAAAATGCGGTAGTCGCCGGAGGTGGCCATGCCCTGGTTCTGCAGCTCGACGATCGACTGCACTTCGCGACCTTCGTCGAGGGGTTTCTCTATGCCGATTCGCCAGGGGCCACCACCAGGGCGTTGGCCTGCGGCATAGACTTCGCCGCCGATTTCAACCATGAAGTCTTCGCGACCCATTTCGAGCAGGCCCGCGGCGACATGATCGACGCCATATCCCTTGGCGATCGCGGAGAGATCGATCTTCACGAGCGGATCTGCCTTGCGGAGGAAGCCCCCGCTGACTGCATTACCGCGGCCAATGCGAAGGATGCGTCCGCCCATGCGCGAGAGGTGGGTCTGAATCTCCTCTGCGCTTGGGGGTGAGTCCACCTGCGCGCGGCTGCCGAAGCCCCAGCGTGAAACGAGGGGTCCCACCGTGATGTCGAAGGCGCCTGAACTCCATTTGCAGAGCTCAACCGCGTAGGCGACGACCTCGGCTGTTTCGAAGGAGACTGGGAAGCCGTCGGTGCTTTCGAAGGCGTTGAAGCGTGAGACTTCCGAATCGGGATTCCAATCCGAGAGCCAGCCGTCGATTTCCTCGAGGCGCCGCTCGGTCTCTTTTTTGGCCTGGACGCGAAGTGCCTCGCCGAGCCCAGGACCGGCCAATCGAATCTGGTACGTCGTGCCCATCGTCTCGCCCTCGAACGTGAGCAGGTCGGTTTGGCTCGGGACGTCCGCCAGAAAAAGTCGGTGGATCGTCAAGCCTGAAAGCAGCACGAAAGCGATCGCAATCATGCGCAGCGTGTGTCGGTCGATTTCGAGTCGGGGTGCCATGGCGGATTCCTCGAGTGCATGATGGCACGCCTCGCGTCTGCAGACACGGACTCGCACCCCGCCCGCGCGCCGAGAATGAAAGCGCCGCGGCCGGCAAAGGAGAGCGCCGCGACTGCCAAGAAAAAGCGCCTGCGGCTGCCCCTAAAAAGAAAGGCAGGCCCGGCTTCACCGTGACCTGCCCTTGATTTGATCTCGTATTCGTCCGGAGACGCCCTACGCGATCGTGATTCTGATCAGCCGCCGAAATCGTCGAACCTGACGTTTTCGGGTTCGACGCCGAGGTCGGTGAGCATCTTGATCACCGCGTCGTTCATCATCGGCGGGCCACAGATGTAGTACTCACAATCCTCCGGCGAGGGATGATCCTTCAGGTAGTTATCGAAAAGCACCTGATGGATGAAGCCCTTGTAGCCATCGAAATCATCTTCGGGCTGCGGTTCGGAGAGCGCGAGATGCCACTCGAAGTTCTCGTTTTCCGCCTGGATCGCGTCGAAGTCCTCGACGTAGAACGCTTCTCGGAGGCTGCGTGCGCCGTACCAGAAGGAAACCTTGCGGTCCGAGCTGAGTCGTCGGAACTGGTCGAAGATATGGGACCTCATGGGCGCCATGCCCGCGCCACCACCGATGAAGACCATCTCGTTCTGCGTGTCCTGGGCGAAGAACTCGCCGAAGGGACCGGAGATGACGACTTCGTCGCCCGGCTTCAAGTTGAAGATATAAGAAGACATCTGTCCCGGCGGAATGCCTTCGGGGCCGCGCGGCGGCGGCGAAGCGATCCGGACGTTCAGCATGATGATGCCTGCTTCGTCCGGGTAGTTCGCCATCGAGTAGGCGCGGTTGATGGTCTCGCCGACCGTCGATGAATAGCGCCAAACATCGAACTGATCCCAGTCGCCTTGAAACTCTTCTTCGACGTTGAAGTCCTTGTAGTTCACTGTATGCGGCGGACATTCGATCTGGATATAGCCACCGGCGCGGAACGGGACGCTCTCGCCTGTAGGCAGTTCCAGCACGAGCTCTTTAATGAAAGTCGCCACATTATGGTTTGAGCGGACCGTACAGGTCCAGCGGCGGACACCAAAGATCTCATCCGGGATCTCGATGTTCATGTCCTGCTTGACCTTCACCTGACAGGAGAGTCGGCAGCCGTCGCGCGCGTCGCCGCGACTGACATGCCCAGTCTCCGTCGGGAGGATCGAACCGCCGCCGTCGTTGACCGTGACGCGACAAACGCCACACGTACCCTGGCCACCGCACGCGGAGGGGATAAAGATCTGGTTATCGGCCAGGGTGTTCAGCAGCGTCGAGCCCGCTGGCGCCGTGAGCGCCTTGTCCGGATCGCCGTTGATCAGGATCGTGACGTCCCCGCTCTGGACGAGCTGCGCCTTGGCTGCCATCAGAATCATGACGAGCGCGAGAATCACAGTGGTGAATCCAGCTACGCCTAAGAGGATTGTTTCCATCGTTCGTTTAAACTCCCTGGCTCGTGTTCTGGCTTCGTCCTGGCTGTCTGAGTCTTCAACCCAAGGCCGCGCCTGCGGCCGTAAAACAATCGAGTCTTCAACCCAAGGCCGCGCCTGCGGCCGTAAAACAATCGAGTCTTCAACCCAAGGCCGCTCCCGCGGCCGCAAGGTAAATCAAAGTTGTATTCCTGCGAAGGCCATGAAGCCGACCGACATGAGGCCGACTGTGATGAAGGTGATACCTAGACCGCGGAGCGGACCGGGCACATTGCTGTATCGCATCTTCTCGCGAATCGCGGCTAGGGCGACAACGGCAAGCAGCCATCCCACACCCGAACCCGCTCCAAAGACCGTAGCTTCCGCCAGCGTATAGTCTCGTTCCTGCATGAACAGCGATGCGCCGAGAATTGCGCAGTTCACCGCGATCAGCGGAAGGAACACGCCGAGCGCGTTGTAGAGCTCGGGTGAGAACCGGTCGAGAGTCATCTCGACGATCTGCACCGCAGCCGCGATCGTGCCGATCATCACCAGGAAGCTCAGAAAGCTCAGGTCGATATCGGGAACGCCGGCCCAGGCGAGCGCGCCGGGCTTAAGCAGGACGGTATTCAGCATCTGGTTGAGCGGACACGTAATGCCCAACACGAAGATGACGGCCATACCCAGGCCCATTGCTGTTTCGACCTTCTTTGAGACGGCTAGGAAAGAGCACATCCCCAAGAAGAAGGCCAAGGCCATGTTCTCAACGAAGATTGCCTTCGTTGCTAAGCTCAAGTAGTGCTCCAACGTGGAACTCCTCTTCGATCTGCTCGGGCTTCCATGAGCGCACGGCCCAAATGAAGCATCCGATCAGGAAGAAAGCGGCCGGTGCCAAAAGCATCAGGCCATTCGGGACATACCAGCCACCCTGGGTGACCGGGTTCAAAATCGTGTAGCCGAAGAGCGACCCGGAACCGAGCAGCTCGCGGAAGAAGGCAACCGCCATCAGGACGATCGAGTAGCCGATCCCGTTTGCGATGCCGTCAATGAAGGCGAGCTTCGGCGGGTTCTGCATGGCGAAGGCTTCGGCGCGGCCCATCACGATGCAGTTCGTGATGATCAGGCCGACGAAGACGGAAAGCTCTTTAGCAATCTCGTAAACGAAGGCCTGGAGGATCTGGTCAACGACGATCACGAGCGACGCGATCACCGTCAGCTGGACGATGATGCGGATGCTGCTCGGGATTTTGTTGCGGAGAAGCGAGATAGACAGATTCGAGAGCGCGGTCACCGCGATCACGGCGAGACACATGACAAGCGCCGAGGACATCTTCGTCGTGACGGCGAGCGCCGAACAAATGCCGAGCACCTGAAGGGCGATCGGATTATTGTTGAAGAGTGGGTCGATGAACGCTTCTCGCGGGCTGACTTCTGCCATGGTCTGCTTCTCTCTTCTCTAACTTCTCTAACTTCTCTAACTTCTCTAACTTCTCTTACTACTGTGTTCGGCATGACGAGCGTCGCGCCCGCAAAGCCGTGATGCCTTTTGCTAGACGCCTGCCTGCACGCGGTAATTCGCGAGGTAGGGTCCGAATCCATCATCGCCGAGCCAGAAGCGAACCAGGCTGGTCACGCCGCGGCTGGTAATCGTCGCGCCCGAGAGGCCATCGACGTTGTAGGGGTCTTCCGAGACTGGTCCGGCGGCGCCCTTCTTGACGGCGATGACGGGCTTGCCGCGCTCGTTGAAGGCGAGGCGTCCGGGCCAGAGCGCTTTCCAGCGCTTATTGTCCACTTCGCCGCCGAGGCCGGGCGTTTCTTTGTGTTTGTAGAAAGTAATGCCCTTGATCGTGCGCGCATCGGGAGCGAGCGCGAGATAACCGTAGAGCGTGCCCCAGAGGCCATAGCCTTCGATGGGCAGGATCAGACCCGTGAGCTCGCCGTTTTCCATGACGTCGAAGACGAGTGCGTTGTTCGGCAGGCGTCGCACTTTGGCGGCGTTTTCGGGCGCTTCCGTGCTTCGGTCGGGATCGCCGGCCGCAGCCTGCTGATCGAAGCTCGTTGCATCGATGTCGGGAATGATTTTACCCGTCTCGAGGGAGACGACCTTCTGCTTGATGCTGGAACCGAAGAGTGTGGCGACTTCATCTCGCGGGACGCTGGCGCCGTCTTCGATCATGCCGGCGACGGTCAGGACTTTCGTCTGCCGATCGAGGAGCTTGTTCGCGTCTTGCATGTCCTTGAGGCCCACAGCGGAACCCGCGACAAACAGTGCGCATACGAGACAGATCGCGGCGGCAAAGCCGATGATGTAGCTAGTACTATACTGCATAGCGTGCTTCCCTGCGGCGAACGTTCGCCTGGACGAAGTAGTGGTCGATCAGCGGCGCGAACATGTTCATGAACAGAATCGCGAGCATCATGCCTTCCGGGTAGGCCGGGTTGACCACGCGGATCAGGATGACGAGCACACCGATCAAGAGGCCGTAGATCAACTTGCCCTGGTTCGTGAAGGCTGAAGAAACCGGGTCGGTGGCCATGTAGACGAGGCCGAAGGCCCAGCTGCCCATGACCGCATGCCAGTACCACGGCACGCCGAACATCGGGTTCGTCTCGGAGCCGACGACGTTCAGGAAGCCGGCCATGATGATCGTTCCGCCGACGACACCCGCCATCGTTCGCCACGAGCCGATGCCCGTCCAAATCAGGTAGAAGGCGCCCATCATGGCAGCAAGGGTCGAAGTTTCACCCATCGATCCGGGAATGAAACCCAGGAAGGCTTGCGTCCAGCTCGCACCGGCGAGTGCAGCTTCGCCAGAGACAGCCGCCTGCGCGAGCAGGGTGGCACCGGAGTAGCCATCCAAGCCCGAGAAGTCCGCTGCGATCCATGCCGCGTCGCCGCTCAGCGCCGCGGGATATGCGAAGAAGAGGAAGGCGCGCGAAGTCAGGGCGGGGTTCAGGAAGTTCATACCCGTGCCGCCGAAGATCTCCTTCGCGAAGATTGTGCCGAAGGCCGTACCGATCACGACCATCCAGAGCGGGATCGTGGGCGGAAGCGTGAGCGGGATCAGCATGCCGGTGACAAGGAAGCCCTCGTTGATCTCGTGCTTGCGGATCATCGCGACGAGCGGTTCGAGGATGCCGCCGGTGGCCATCGAAGCGACCACAACCGGGAGGTAGTGGAGAGCACCGAAGACGGTGCACGCAATGATATTTCGGAAGGACTCGCCGTCGATCGGGCCGGCGATGGCCTGATAGAGCCATGCCTGCCAGCTATCGAGCGGGATGGCGCCCTGCGCGATCGCGAGCATCGCCTGATAACCCGTATTGTACATCGCCATGCCCATACAGGGCAGAAGGGCGAGTACGACCGTGATCATCAGTCGTTTATTGTCGAGTCCATCCCGTACATGGGATGCCGTTCGCGTCACTTCACCCGGCGTGAAGAGGCCCGTGAACTGGGCCTCCCAAAGCGGGTAGAAAAATTCGAGCTTGCCGCCCTTTTCGAAGTGATGCTTTACGTTGAGGTGCGCGTCCTTTAGGAACTGCATGGACCCCTCAACCCTCCTTCTCGATTATTTCGAGGTTCTTCCGCAAGAGCGGACCAAAATTATTCTTGCCCGGATCTACGTAGGTGCAGAGCGCGAGATCTTCTTCGTCAAGTTCGAGAATGCCGAAGCTTTCGGCGCGCTCGATATCGCCCACCATCATTGATCGAAGCAAGAAGGTGGGCATCAAATCCATCGGCATGATCTTTTCGTACAGGCCGATCGGAACCATGGCGCGAACCGATCCGTTTGTGTTCGTCGTGAACCGGAATCGTTCGGGCTTAAAAATCTTCGAGAGATAGATACCGGTGACGGAGAAAAGATCCGCGCCGGGCGTGAGCCATCCCAAGAAAACGTTTTCGCGGTCTTCTTCAAGCAAGCTGATCTGCCGCTCGTAGCGACCCAGGAAGTCGAAGATCTCGCCTTCAGTTCGCTTACCAGAGAGAACACTGCCTGAAATGGCGCGCATTTCTTTCTCGTCCGCGGCGATCTCGCCGGCCACGGTCTCGCTGATGCAGGCGCCGATGCGCGAACGGATGAGTCGCGGGTCTTCGACGTTCGGTCCGGCGATCGAAATCACGCGCGAGGTGTCGAGTCGACCCGTCGTCGCCAGGCGGCCGACTGCGGCGACGTCCTGGTAACCGATATGCCAAACCTTCTTCTCTCGGCTCACGGGGCGCAGCGTATGAATATGCATGCCGACCGTGCCCGAAGGATGCGGCCCGACAAAGCGCTCAACGCGCACCGTGTCCGGCGCCGCGTCTGCGATCTCGGAATGCTCTGTCGTGCAGAGATAAGTCGGACCGTCGACGAGCTTCGCGACGAGCGCGGCACCGAGTCGGAAATCGTCCATCTGATCTTCGAGGACAACTTCGGGGTCGGGCGCGTGAGGGTTTGTGTCCGTCGCAGTAATAAAGAGGGCTTCGGCCGTCGTGGTCGGCTCCGGAACCTTGCTGAACGGGCGCGTTCGCAGCGCCGTCCATAGGCCCGATTCAACCATCAAGGCCTTGATCTGATCACCAGACAAGGATTCGGGAGAACCCCCCGTGAAATTCTCGAAGCTCTGGAATTCGTCATCCGCCGGTGTGCCTGACCGCTCGCCATCCGAAAGATCAATCACGACCGCCTGGAGCGCGCGCCTCTCGCCGCGGTGAATCCCGAGGACACGACCCGCAGCCGGCGCGGTATGCATGACGCCCGGAGACTTGCGGTCTTCGAAGAGAATCTGGCCGCGTTTCAC
This sequence comes from Myxococcota bacterium, assembly GCA_041690055.1. Classification (GTDB taxonomy): domain Bacteria; phylum Myxococcota_A; class UBA9160; order UBA9160; family UBA4427; genus UBA4427. The sequence goes on from JBDNFB010000009.1 coordinate 58,573, forward strand.
GACCTGTCCCTCTTCAACGTGCATTCGCGGCTTCATGCCGGGATAGTCGTCCGCGACCACGGCCACGCGCGTGCAGGAGGCCGCTTCTCGGATGACCTGGAGAGGCTTTCCGGGAATGGGGAGGTCGAGGCCCTTGTGGATCTTATGCAGTGCCATGCTTACTCTGTCCGCCAGCCGGAGTTCTGGACTCGGGGCGCTCTGCGTGGTTGCTAGGCCGAGACGCTGTGGATCGAAGAATTCGATCTCGAGGACGTCTCGGTGGAAACCGTCGATCTATGTTCCAAGCTTTGCGGTGCCACTCTAGTATCGCGACTAAGGCCGCTCGTCTTGCCGCTGCACAAAGCGCTCTTGCGGATTTTTCGTCTTCATTGTTCAGCTTGGCGCTGTTCTTGAACCGGAAAGTTCAGGGGACGTGCGCTGAAAAGAGAGCAGTTCAGACCAGATCCTTCAGCCAGCCCCCTTTTGAGCGGGCTCTGAAAAAGACAGCCTTGAGCGAGCCCGCTTTTAAGCGGGCTCTGAAAAAGTCAGAGATGTCAAAAGAATTCTGCGTGTTGGGATGACGGGAGAGTAGAGTTCCAGCAGGGTTCTTTCAAGCAATTCCGAGGCCGCAAACGGCCACACTTTGTCTGCGCGCGTGCCGCTTCATCGGGCCGCCCATCGGGTTGCTTGAGCTTGCTAGATGCTTGGGCGGGAACGTGCCCGGGCGCTGGCACGCGACCGGGTAGAAATGCAAGGAGGCAGAAGAACGCCGCAAAGTGACCTAGGGGGAAGGCGCGAAGGTCTCTAGGGTGATGCCTGGAGGGATTTCGCTTGGAAGCGAATAAGTGTTTGTACACAATTACGGTAGAGAGATATCCTAGGGACTGCAACAAATCCGGGCAGCATATCGCTGCAGAGCAGACGGAGGAGAACCCGATGAGAGAGCCCAACTATATTCTCACTGCACGGGACCTGATGGCGACAGGTCTGCTGAGCTTTCGTCCCAAGCAAACGATCATGGAGGCCATGGCTGGCCTCTTGAAGCAGGGCGTGTCGGGTGGCCCGGTCATCGATGGTGATGGTCAGTTGCTCGGCGTGCTTTCAGAGCTCGACTGCCTTCGTGTCCTGGCCTCAGATGAATTCTATCTCGAGGATCAGGAGGAGGGCGCGCTCGTCGAGAAATTCATGACCAAGGGCGTGCTCACGATTCCGGCTGATCTTGGAATCTATGCGATTTCGCACTATTTCTTGACGAAGCCCGTTCGCCGCCTCCCTGTTGTCGAGGGCGGCCGGGTGATTGGGCAGGTCAGCCGCCGCGATGTCCTGCGCGGAGTCGAGCTCATGAGCCGAAAGCGGCTCGTGCGCAAACGCTTCCCGGACTATTTACAGCCCGCCTGAAGGAGGGCCGGGCTCAAGGCTGTTTAGAGCCGGCCCCGGTTCCGATGGGTTAAGCCAGGTCGAGCTCTCGACCTGGCTGGCGGCGCGCGCCGACCCTATTGGGCGTTGCCGCTAATAGGGGCCGGCGGTCGATCAGGGGAGTTTGACGAGGACTTTGCCGGTGACGTGGTCGCCGATGCTGTTGTGCCCGCGGAGCGAGACCTCGAAGGTGCCCGCTTCTTCGTCTTTGGCCGTCACGGCGCCTTCCAGGGTCATGGTGTCGCCCGGGTAGTTCGGTGCGCCCAGCCGAATGTCGACTTTGCGAAGGCGCGCCGCGGGGCCGGTCCAATCGGTCACGAATCGCCCGACGAAACCATTGGTCGTCAGAATGTTCATGAAGATATCGGGCGAGCCCCGTTCAGCCGCGAGGGTCGGGTCGTGGTGCACGTCCTGATAATCCCGCGAGGCGAGCGCGGTCGCGACGATCAGCGTCCGAGTGAGCGGAATCGCCAGAGGCGGGATCGCGTCCCCGACCGAGATCGAGGAAAGCGAGCGCGACGCGACTGTGTCGACTTCGGCGCTCATTGAAGGATCTCTCCGGGAGCGACGCCGGCCTTGGCTTCGGAGGCGATGATCGCGCCGAGGATCGAGAGCTGCTCAGCGGATCCGCCGAGCGTCATGGCGACATGCTTGAGGCGGAGGAAATGGCGATGGATCGGGTAGTCCACATCCGAGCCGATGCCGCCGTGGAGATGCTGACAGGTATGCGACACACGGTGGCCGCCCATGCAGGCCCACCATTTGGCGATGGCTGCGTACTTCTCCGAATCGTCGCCGTTATCGATTCGCCAAGCGGCCTGCCACATGGTCGAGCGCATATTCTGCACATCGATATAGGCATCCGCGGCCCGCAAGGAGACGCCCTGGAAGGAGCCGATCTCGCGGCCGAACTGTTTTCGCTCGCTGGTATACACTGCGGTCTGTCGGAGGCCCTCTTCGGCGGCGCCGACGCCGATTGCCGAGAGCGCCGTTGCGGCGCGCGGTGCAAGCCAGGTGATCACTTCTTCGCCGCGTCCGGGGAGGGCGACGACGTGATCGCCCGAGACGGCCACATTGTCGAGGGTCACGACGAACTGTCGCTCGTGCGCGGTGGTGTCCTGCTCCGCGAGGGTGACGCCGTCGGCGTTAGGCGAGATCAGGAAGAGGCCGAGGCCGTTATCGCTCGAAGCGCTGACCAGGACATAATCGGCGGCGGCGGCGAAGGGGACGCAGACCTTCTCTCCGGTGAGGGCGAAGCCGTCGCTCGTGGCGGTGGCCTTCGTTCGTGCCTTATGCGCGAGCGCGGTGTCGCCGATTTCAAAAAGACCCTGGGTGAGGAGTACTTCGCCGGCAATCACGCGCGGCAAGAGGTCCTTCTTGAGGCTGTCGCTGCCGAATTTTTCGATCGGGAGCGCGGTATAGACGATGCATTCCATCATCGGCAGAGGAGCGAGGTTGCGGCCCGCTTCTTCCAGCATGAGGCAGAGGGCGAGGAAGCTGAAGCCCTGTCCTCCGACATCTTCGGAGAGCGGGAGGCCGATCAGGTTTGATCCGGCGAGCTGACCCCAGAGGTCGGCGTCGAAGCCCGGGCCTTCGCGGTCGGCTTCGACTTCGCGCATGCGATCGAAGCTGGTGGAGTCCGCGAGGATATGTCCTGCGAGGTCCTTGGCGGCTTCTTCTTCTTCACTGAATTTGAAATTCATTGATTTACTCCGTTGGGTTCGATCTGAGGGCGGCGAGTCGGAGCATAGGCTCCGTCGCCGACGATTCTTGAGATGTTAGTCCGCGCTCGGCGGCCGGAACTTGAGGATGCGGAAGCGCATAGTGCCTACGATCTCTCCGTTCTGGTCCTTGTATTCGTAGAGCTGCGTTACGAAATGGCCGGTACCGAGTCCCGTCTTCTTTTCCGGGGAAATCGATTCGACCATGACTGTGTGCGTGAGCAGGTCTCCGGGCTCAAGATCGCGGAAGTACTCCTGCTCGCAGTTCGTAGCCACGACGGAGGTAAAGCCCGCTTCATCCAGGATCTCGAGCGACGATTGTTCGTCGCCCCTGGCGTCTGCATAGGCCTGCTCTTCTTTAGTAGGAGGCCGAAGTCCCCGCATCGTCCACGCCTGGAGCATCGTGGGCGGCGCAATAACCCCGCCCTTTGCGGGACCCGTTCCGAGCTCAGGTTGCAAGTAGGCGGGATTGCGGTCGCCGACCGCGTCGCACCAATGATGGATCATCGGCTCGTTGACCGGATAGGGGCAGCTACCGGGGGGTCCCTCGGCAGTGCCTTCAGCGGCCTTCAAGCTCTTCATCAACGCTTCATTTGATTCGCTCATTAGTTGGCCCCGAACTAGCGCGGCACGCGCGGCATGCGCAGGCCAGCCATGGAAACGATCTCGCGCTGGATCTCATTCACGCCACCGCCGAAGGTGTTGATCGTGCCGAGTCGCGATTCACTCTCGATCTCGCCGTCGATCTGCGCCGCCGGCGAGTCCGCCTTAACCAGGGCTGCCGGGCCGACGATCTCCTGAAGAAGTCGGTAGACCTCGAGGACCACCTCGGTGCCGTAGACCTTCACCGCGGACGCATCCGCGGGATTCACGAAACCGGACTCGAGTTCCGCCGCCATGCGCCAGTTGAGCAGTTTCATGGCTTCGATGCGGGCGTAGACTTCGCCGAGGTTCTGCTGAACCCAGGGCAGGTCGATCATCTTGCCGCCGTCCGGGGTCTCTGTCTCCGTCGCCCAAGAGATGACCTTTTCGGTCCGCGCGTAGGCGGCAGATCCGAAGGCCGCGAGGCCGATGCGTTCATGGTTGAGCTGAAGCGTGATGAGCTTCCAGCCGCCGTTGATACCGCCGACCACGTTCTCCTTGGGCACGCGGACATTTTCGTAGTAGCTCATCGCCGTCGATGTGCCGCCCATCGTGTGAATCGGCGAAGCGCTGAATCCGGGGGAATCCGCGGGGACGATGATGATGCTGATGCCCTTATGCTTGGGGGCATCGGGGTCCGTGCGTACGGCCAGCCAGATATAGTCGGTATCGGTCGCACCCGACGTGAACATCTTGGTGCCGTTGATGACCCATTCGTCGCCGTCGAGGACGGCTTCGCAGCTCAGGGCCGCGAGGTCGGTGCCGGCGTTGGGCTCGGAATAGCCGATCGAGAAATGGCAGTCGCCGGCGAGGATGCGCGGCAGGAATTCCGCCTTCTGATCCGGGGTGCCGTGTTCCATGAGCGCCGGACCGACGGTCGAAACCGTGACGAAGGGGAAAGGCGCGCCCGAGCGTCGTTGTTCTTCCAGGAAGATCATCTGCTCGGTCATGGTCATGCCGCCACCGCCGAACTCCTTCGGCCAACCGACTCCGAGCCAGCCGTCCTTACCGATCTGGCGGATCAGCTTGCGGTACATCCCGCCGCCTTCCATCCCGCGGATTTCCGAACGGATTTCCGGCGTCAGCAGGTTCTCGAAATAGGACCGCAGCGTATTGCGAAGGGTTTTTTGGTCGGGGGTCAGATCAATGAACATGCTCGCCTCGATTCGCCGCGCGGATGCGGGCTGGATAAGGAGTTGGCTGGGATACGTCATCGCAGGATCGACTGCTTGACAATCGAAGTACTATAACGGCGCAGATCGGTCAGTGAAACATGTTCTAGTTCCTCGGTCATTTTTTTGATCCCGCGGGGATTCTGGCGTGATTCCTCCGTGGCTTGTCTGCTGTGCCCCCGCGGGTAGGTGCAGTCGTCCTCGACGCGGATGGCTCATGGCCTGCGATGAAGCCTAAGGGCATCGAGCCGGGCCGAGATGTGATGCCTCGCACAAGATCGTGACGAAGCGTCCTCGCGTTCAGAGCTTCGGGCAGGTAGAAACCGAACGACTCCAGATTCTTTTCTAGATTTTTCGCGTCGATGTTACGAATTAAATGAGGGACGCATTTTCAAGGGCATCAAGAGTTGCCGATCCTATTCGAACCGATCCGCGCCTTGGCTCTTGGGGGAATCGGAAAGAGTTTGAATTGCGGGCGCTCGCGTCCGTGTCTCGCTGACTGGGGAATGAGAAGTGGAAGACGATCTAAAACGCATCGCCGCACGAATTAGAAGCTGGCGGGATGAAGCCGGCCTTACCCTTCAGCAGCTGGGCGACCGCTCGAGCGTCTCCGCAAGTACGATTCACAAGATCGAGAACCTTCAGACGGTGCCGACGATTGCCGTTCTTTTGAAGGTTGC
>JBDNFB010000010.1:0-10717 GCA_041690055.1 Myxococcota bacterium
AAAATCTCTCGTATTTGTCGCATCGACAGTCTCCGACCCGCCATCTCGTCTCCTCAACGAGGCGATGGCGAGTGAACTGTCCAGCGTCGATCCGCTCCCTGGCCTATCCCCCGTGCTCGTGTAGAACCGAGGGCTTAGCCCCACGTTCACGATCACCGAAATGGCTGTTCACGTTTCCGAAATGACCGTTCACGATCACCGAAACAGGTGTTCACGATCCTCCGAAACGACTGTTCACGATAAAACGAAATGGGTGTTCACGATGGTCCGAAATACGCATCTATTCAGACATCCGCAATTTCAAACAACTCGAAGCTATCCTCCGGGAGACGACTCTGGCCGTAGCGAACGCCGTAAAAAAGATAGAGAAGGCGCAGGGAGGAAAGCATTCAAAAGCAGATCTTGAGGCTTTGGAGATGGCACGCGAATCATGGGTCGGGGTCCATGATGCAGCCAAGCGTGCGCTCGGGAAATTTTGGGACGATGTGGAGTCAGGCGTGTGACAACAATACATACGGCCCCGGCACGAATAAAGACGACGTGTGTCTGCAGTACGTTCCGCCGACTTTCCTTTCAAACATGGGACTTTCTCGAATCCGCCCGCTCCGTAGATTACCAGCCTGGAGAGGAGACGATCACCGACGTCAACGTCCTCGAACTCAAGAAGCGCATCTCTAATAGGGTCGTGACTCACACATTCTCGAAACCCGATGAGGGGAAAAACGGTGCCGACTGGGAGTGGTGGTTCACCGGACCGAGTGGTCTCTGGTTTGGCATCCGAGTCCAAGCGAAGGTTCTCAAGCTCGAAAAGAACGAATTCGAACACCTTCACTACAAGGGGAGACGGAAGGTTCGGTATCAATCTGACCGACTCATAAGAAGCGCCCTCAGTAGCAATGTGCCCCTCGTCCCGCTCTATTGCCTCTATTCCCACTGGCCGGCCGACATAGGACCCAATCTTTTCACATGCGAAGGCTTTGGTGTTTCGCCCGATTCATTTGGCTGCAGCCTCATTTCGGCATTCGATGTGCAGCAACTACGCCTACGCAAGATGGGTTGCCACCTAGAGACAGTGATGGAGCACGCATACCCTTGGCACTGCCTCGTTTGTTGCGAAAGCGAGAAACCAGCGGATCTACCTACTCGTGCGCACGCATACTGGAAAAACGTAATCCTTGCGAACCAGATCACGCCGGCACGAAGGCAGTACGAAGAATTCAGCGAAGAAATGGGCGACGCACGCGGTTTTATCGAGAGGTACTACAGCATCGAGCCGACGCAGGAACCGCCCACTCACGTTTCCCAGCTTCTTTCTCGCACCCTTCGGAAGGCGCCAGATCGCGACATCGGGGGCATCGTAGTCCTAGACGAAACGGGAGAACTTGTGACGTAAGGCTAGATCAAGTAGAGAACGCGCCGTCGCCGATCCATAGTTTGCCCGCTTCGACTATCCCCTGGCTCCAAGTCCGACGACATCTCGACCCACGCCTTGGCGTTCAATGCGAAAAGCCGGCGACGACCGAATCGTCGGCAGCAGATTCGGCACATCAAACGAAAACAATGCAGGATGTCGATCGATATTGCTGAGCTCGAGTGTTTGATTCTCCGCTGCGAGAAGCACGGCCTGGACGAGAAGCTCTACAGCGCTCTCGTGAAGCACGCAAATCGGCTCCGACCGAACGTATGCCCCCCTGCGTTCGCCATCATCGAGAAGTCCCCAGGCAACACAACAGCGGAGGATTCTCTGCGATCCGTTGCGCGTAATCACACGATCGCCCCAGCTTTCAGCGATCCGACGCCGAACCTCAGACGTTTGTACTGTCCCTTGCAAGGTAAGTAGCCGTCCCGCCGCACACGCGACGTCATGAAAAAATGGATACGCGACGAGACACAACGCCCAGTGAACCGCGACACGCTCATCCGGCTTCACGTCTTTCAGAACCGCCAAGGCTCGATCGCGAAGCGGCTCGAGTTCTGGTGAAACCAGGCACCAAATCCGTTTCAAGACGGTGATTGTCTTTCCACGATCACTGTTGAAGCCGGAACTGCCCCCGGAGACTGAACCTTCAAGCATCTTCCACAGATAGGCATGAAGCTCAGCCGCCGTGGCACCCTCCCCTACCTGGGCAGCCGTCGCATCAAGCCACGAAAGCTCGAGCTTTCGGTCGAAGCCGACCACTTTCCTTTCCCTGCTCATGTTGCACGAATCTCCACGAACGGGACGACGACTTCCTCGAGAGAAATTCCGCCGTGTCCGATTGTTCGCCTGCCTTCCGGAATAAAGGCGAAGTGCCCCGGCGCGATCAACGCAAGGTAGTCCAATGGGAGGCCGACCGCGGGCCAAGGTATCGCATCTTGAAAGTTCTCAGCGGCGGTGGACCTTAGGACCTCTTCAGAGAACACATGGGCACGCTCTCCCCGCTCCTCCGCCGTGGCTCCCACGTTCGGCTTACCGAAGCCAACTGCTTCGATATTGCCGTGGTCCGACGTAACGAACACCGCAAAGCCTCGCTCGAGCAACGAGTTCACAAGGGCTGAGAAGTAACCTTGCCCTGCCCAGTTCTCGACCTGGGCATGGAGTCCGCTACTGCCGGTCGGGTTCCCATGCATCATTTGATCGATTGTGCCAACGACAACGCCCAGTACACGACACTTCGGATGATCGGCCGCGTCCGCAATTCGGCTCAGAAGTTCCGCTTCTGTTTCCTGCTTCTTCTGGCACACGTACTGAGCCCCGCCCGCAGTAGAGATTCCATTGGCCTCCCAGAATCGCCGCCAATGGTTCGGCTCCTTCTGGGTGGTCGCGATGCTCTTTCCAAAATACTGCGGAGGCTCGGCCGCAAAGATGGATTGCCGAGAAACAGAAGTCAGCGTGGGCACCCACGCGAACGCCGCCCCCTCTTCGATTGACAATTCATTTTCATTCGACTCGAGACTCTTGCGCAACAAAATCCATTGACTCATCGCTAGTCCGTCGACAACAACAAGTGCACGCTTCTCGCCGCCCTCACCATGGGCGTTGCTGCCCCACCCATGGGCCATATACGGCGCGATGTGGTGAACCATTGCCGGCCTCGGATAGTACGATTGACTATGAAGCGCTCCGAAGTGTTTAAGCATCCAGCTCGTAAATCCAGAAGCAACCTTATCTCGAAGCTCAACCAGAGCTTCGTCTCCAGACGGGAGCTGCGGTTCGGGGATGCTTCTACAGAGAGCATTCCATTCAGCCCACCTTGCCGCGAAGTCCAACCACGTCCGATAGTCGGCATCCTCTTCTGGGATCAGCTCTCGAACGATTTCCGTCAGTTTGTGAAATCGCTCTAGCGCGTCGGTTTCCGCGTCCCCAACGATCCCGAATCGGATCCAGGGTTCCTTCACTTCGCTTTTAGAGACGACGGCGGTCGGCGCCAGAAATCCCTCGACGAAGAGAGTGTCCATGTACGCACGGATGTTCGGTTCGTCGAACGGGAAAAGGCTAGGACCTCCATACCGAAGGCCGTACTCTTCCGCTTGTTCGGCCGCAACGCCATCGATCTTGGAGACATGCTTCGCCACAAAGATCGGCCAACGCTCTTCGATGAACTCGAAGAAACTTGTGCGATTCGAGACGATTTCATCTAGGGGCCATTCCTCGAACGAGCCCATGCGGCGCAGCTGTTCGACAAGCCGAGAGTCCAGCATCTCGGGGACAACACGACCACGGTAGTGCCGAGCCAGTAAGTGTCTGAGCAGGTCGGCATCCGTCTTGATGATCTCAGGGACAACTTCAAACACGTGCCGTAGGATGAAATCTTTCGTCGCGTTTTCACCTATCTGCCCAGGCTGGTTATTGAGCTCCGCGGCGTACAGCTGATCAAAATCAGATCGGTCGAGCGACGATACGACGTTAGGCGATAGGTTCGAAAATAGCTGTCCAATGCTAAACGAGATGAGTCGTTCGTCGCGGCGTGCCTTCTTGAGAAGGTCGTAGGGAAGCGAGTTGACATCCGATTGCTGTGCGCGGAGCACCACGACGAGGTTCGTTTCTTCCCCCCGATCCCATCGTTGTCGATACCGACTCTCATAGGCAAATCGAAAAGCGACATGGTCCTCAAAAGGAATTAGATCGAACCCTCGATCGCGAATCGCCTCGAGCACTCCCTGTTCCGTAAGCAGCTCATCCGGGTCCGCGACAATCGTCAGCCGAGCCACGGAAGCGATCTCAGGTGTAAAGTGCCGCAGAATAGGACCTCGCCACCCGTCGTTGGGATTACCGGCATCCGCAGTCACGACAGTTCTCCATCAGCCGCTACTCGAAGGACCAAGATGGCATTGAGCTCCGGTAGCGCGGCAGCGCGCGCAGTCATCCGCACTTCCCATTCGCCGCGCTCGTCTGCGAGTTGACGTAGTCGATACTCACGCACCTGTTCGAGGCCCACTCGATGGATTGCGCGCTCTCGTGCCTCGAATGAATGCTCGCCTTTGCGCCGCTCGCGATCTAGACGTTCCCGATGGAGGCTCACCAACTCCTCATAGACGACTCGCCCATGCTCTTCCGCCGCTTGCTGGCTACGGTCGAACGCTTCGACTGCATGCTCTCCTTCCAACGCGACAGGCCTAATCGCGGACGTCTGTCCGTTCGTCTCGATCAGCCGATCCCAAACGGCGCGAGCCGTGGGCGCCAATACGCGGCCTTCGTCGCTTACGAAAAGCGGAAGAACTCTCTGCTCGCGCCCTTCCTCCGTTTGCAGGGCGACTCGCCAAAGAGACCAGATCCCCGTCACCTTGTCTGAGACACCGGGGATCTCGACACTCGCGAGGGGCTGCCCCGGCGCGAAGAAGGGCAACTGCGCCGTGAGGCTCCGAATTCGCGGCTCCTCGAGGGAAAGATGCTCAGCTCCTGGCTGCTCGGCTTCGGCGCGCGTGAAAACCGCCCGTCGAATCTCGTGACTGTCGGGCCAGCGAAGCCGGTATCCCACGTCATCTGGCGCGACCTTGGCTCCGCGCTCTTCCTGGCTATGCAGCCATGCAAGCGTTGCTCGCTCTGTCCAAAACGGAATCCGGTGGGTCGCAATCTTCTGGGCGGCGGCTGGGTCGAGCTCGCGGCTCTGGCCGAGCATGCTTGCGCCTTCTCGAGAGGCTTGTGCCCGGCGGCGCAGATCCTCTGCCAGCTTTTCGACCCTAGTTTCGACTTCGTCTGGGCGAAGCATTGCGCTCGCATAGAGGGTCTCGAAATCGACTTCACCTTCCTCCGAGTCGAGCACGTCCGCCAGCTTATCGACGCCGAACTCCTCGAGAATTCGAGCCAGCTTTTCCTCGATCACCTCGCGTACCCGCAGCTCTACGGTGTCCTCGAGCGCGATGTTCAGCGCGCGCACGACATGGGTTTGACCGATGCGATCCACTCGACCGATCCGTTGTTCGATCTTCATGGGATTCCAGGGCAGGTCATAGTTAACGACCACATGGCAGAATTGGAGGTTCAAGCCTTCCCCGCCCGCATCTGTCGAGACCAGTACCTGCGCTTCGCCTGCGAAGGCTTTCTGGACGTCGCGACGTTCCTCCATCCCCATCGATCCGTTCAGACAAGTGACTGAGAAGCCCCTGTCTCGCAGGAAGTCGGCCAGCATCGCCTGCGTGGGCACAAACTCTGTAAACACCAGGACCTTGAGATCAGGATCTTTCTCGTCGCGCTGAATGCCTTGAACCCAGTCGAGCAGCGCCTGCGCCTTAACATCGGGGCCTTGTGCCTCGCAGCGACGGGCGGCTGACAGCAGAAGCTCAACCTCGGCACGCTCGTTCTCCAAACCGCGGAGACGTTCCTTCAGCACCGTCTCCATCTGTTCCTGCCCATCCAACGTCGCCCAATCGTCGCCGATGTCTTCGCCGAAGAGCGAAAGCTGGCCCTCGGGAAGGTCGAGCACATCAAGGCGACGCTCGAGAGATGTTCGGATCGCACGCGTACTGGAAGTGACGAGGCGCTGCATTAGGATCATGAGGAAGCCAACGGCCGTGCGCTTCTCGCGCAGAGCCTGGTTGTATCCATCACGCACGTACTCGGTTACTGCCTCGTAAAGAGCTCGCTGCTCATGATGTGAGGTGCCCCACTCCACCGGCAGAAGCTGGGTGTGACGAGGCTTGAAGAGTGGGTTCCCCTCTGCATCGATCGCGCGGCGCTTCTCTGTCCGAATTACGAAGGGCGCGACGCGCTCGTGCGTGACGGACTCATCATCCGGGAAAGATTCTGGGTCAAGAAACGCAAGCAGCCGCCGGAAGGCGTCGGTCTTACCCTGATGTGGAGTGGCCGAGAGAAGCAAAAGATAGGGCGCGGCCTGCGACAAACCCTCGCCCAGCTGATAGCGGGCGACTTGTTCCGAGCTTCCGCCCAGGCGGTGGGCTTCGTCCACAATCACTAGGTCCCAACCGGCTGACACGAGATCTTGAAAACGCTCCTGATTATAGCGGGCGAGCCGTTCGTGGCTCCAGCCGCGCCGGGCCTCCATGGGCTTCACCGAATCGACAGGGCAAACCACCTGGTCGTGTAGACGCCAGAGATTCTCGGCCTCATCAAAGCCAGCGAACTGACGTGCAACCGCGAAGTCGCGGGGGATCACGAGGTGGAACTCCTCGTTAAAATGAAGCCTCATCTCTTGGACCCACTGAGTGACGAGTCCGGTCGGAGCCACCACGAGAACGCGCTTCACAAGACCGCGGATCTTCAGCTCCCGGATGATCAACCCTGCCTCGATGGTTTTCCCGAGTCCGACTTCGTCGGCGAGCAGGTAGCGGACCCGGTCGCCGGACATCGCGCGGGAGAGCGCATCGATCTGGTGGGGAAGCGGAATCAGCGTCCCCTCCAACGGGGCAACTAACGTGTCCCGCTCGAGCGCATCCGCGATTCGCGCGGCCGCGGCGGCATAAACAAGCTGGTAGCCCACCGCGCTCTTGTCCTGCGTGCCGAGGGGCGCCAGCCGATCTCCCGGTACGCGCACCACGGCGTCCTGGGAAGGCAGCCACACCCGGTAGCTCGATGCCCCCCACAGTCCCTGCCGGTCGACAATCTGGCAGGCCTGGCCGGAGTCGCTCAGCCAGGCCCACTCTCCGGCGGCGTAAGTCGGAAGCGGCTCGCTCACTTCGCAAGCTCGCGCAGGTGTTCCTTGACGCGGAAGCGCCCCGCATCCTCATCAACTAGAACTTGCCGCACCAGATTGCCCAAGGCTTGATTTGCGTCCTCGAGCCGTCCATCGGTCGCTGAAGCCGCCTCCTCGAGGCTCACTCCACTGGTGTCAAATGCCAAATTCAGAATCTTGGCTTCGCTCTCGGTGAGTTGAACTCCGATCTTGTCCTTCCAGAACTCGTCATAAGCGTTCGGAATCTCGCGCCAGTCCAGCGTGAGCGTGAAGGTATTCGCCGACTCATCAGACTCCATGCGCGGCGGCCGGCGCTTGGCTCCTCGCCAGGTGCGTTGAAGCTCTCGCAAGCCCGAACCAGCGAGCTCTGCGAAGCCCAAGAGGCGCAAGGCGCGAGCGATAATCGGATTGCGAGCCTGGCTCTTCCCACCCTCGACGAGCGCCTCAGTTGAAACGAGGGCGCGGCCCGGGTTGAAGAAGACGGCCCGATCGGGCGTGAGCTCGACCTGTGCGGCGGCCGACGCGTCTGTGTAGTCCTGGTGGATAAAGAAGTTCACCAGCGCTTCGCGCATAGCTATGTAGTCTGCACTCCCTGTCATTTCATGCAGCCCCTCAATACCTGTATCTTCGTCAGAATCAAAATTTCGCATGAAGAAGTCGACGGCTTCCTTGAGACAAGCCAGTACGTTCGAATGAGATTCAATCCGCTCATCCCACCGCCCATTAATATCCTTGCGAGCGCGAAGGTCTATCATCTCGCGACGGAGGAGGCGCCGGATTGGGGTTTCTTGCCCAAAAAGAAGAATGAGCTGATCGTGCTCTCGCGAATTCAGGAATTCCCGGTCATCTAGCAGCCGCTCCGACACTACATCCTGGGCCGTTGCCTCATCCCGCCCCGGTTCAAGACGAGTTGCAAACCATCGTACTGTTTCCGGGTCAAAGCTCTCCCATGGAACGATACGTTTGAGCTGCCGGGCCTTACGACTCTCGCGCCAGTCAGCAGAAAAGCTCGCGCCGCGGGCAAGCCTCATGGCCTCCATGGGAACCCGGGCCTCTAACAAGTATGCACTGACTTCTCTTCGCGCCTCTTCCCCACCGGTACGAGTCTGAGAGTCGACTGCCTTGTGTTTGACGGATCCTTCGGAAATTGAGTCCAGAAGAAAGAGCCGGAAGTTTTCGCTTGCTGGCGCAACGTCCCAAACCAGCAAGGGCGACAATCGAATCGCTCCCTGCTTGAAGCCAACGTAGGGTAATCCCGGATGATGAAGGCCCGGAAGCTCGAGTTCAATCGATTCGGGTTCGGGATCGGCGCTATCCCCCATCAGCAGCAGGCGGCGTCCCTTCACTCGCCCACCGGAAAGCACCTGTTCCTCCACCACAAACAGAGGGAAGCTCAAAAGGCCCTCGACACCGTCCAGCGCGACGTTGAGCAGTTTTAGAGGGTCAATGTCGCGCAGTACCGCAATTGCCTTTGAACGACTCAGACTTGAGAGGTCGTGGCCAAGCTCGTTACGGAGTTCCAAGAGAGTAGAGAGCGCTTCCTCTGTTGGCCCTCTACGGCTTTGGTTCGCCTTTCCTTTGGCTACAAAACCAGCTGCGATCTGGCTTCTTAGGGGATGGTCAATCGATGCGCCGCCAAGCGCCCGACTAACCTCAAGAAAGGATCCGAAAGAGATGGGCCCATCTAGGCGATCAGATTCATAGGGCAGGCTACCCTCACTCGAATCTCGAGCCGCGTAGGACGCAAGACCCAACATCGTCACATATCGGGCAAGGACCTCGCCGGCCTTCAGGATAGCGTCGATGAGCGATTCTTCTGAGCGAGCACGTAGAATGCGAGCACCTGCTGCGGCTACAGGCTGCGGACATACAGCTGCAGCTTCCCGCAGTGCAGTCTCATGCTTTAGCTTGATCAAATCGGACAAGTAGGATTCCTTGGCGAGCCTGATCCGACGCTCCCTGATCAGTCGCTGCCTAGCCGCATGATGGCGACGTCGAAGTACATGAGCAGTTTCTCATCTCCCTGGATGTCGCCCTCCGGCAACTTGGCAGCCACGTCGACAATGGTCTGGTAATCCTGCTCGTTGTAGAAATGCTTGAAGCCAGCTCGGACGGCTTCCTTGCGGAACTCCTTGATCTGGCGCTTGGTGCTAACGCGGTATTCCTCGAACTCCTTGAGGAACTTGCGCACACGTTGTTTTTCGAGGTCTCCTTCCTTCTTCGGATCAGGCACATACCAACGCCCCGCGGCCTTCTCCTTCAGGCGAGGGTCATCATTGCCGAGCTTGCGCAGATCTTTGAAGTTGCTTGAGAGATAGCTGTGGATATGGCTTGGGACGGGCTCTTCGCCGTCGTAGCAGAAGAAGTTGAGGTCGAGGATTTCCTTCAGCTCGATGGCCAGCTCATGTTTCGCCCACGACTGTATCTGCTGCATGAATTGGGGCTGAAGATCCTGGAAGGACTGCGGCTTAGCCTGGAGCTGCTGACGTACCCACTGTGTTGCGCTCGCCTCGTCGGAAACAAAGAGGTCTAGCTGACGCAGCTCACTAACTGAAGTGCGCTTCCGATCGTACTCGGAAACCTGACCAGTCAGAAAATACATGTCATCGCGCGACGGAAACCGCGTCGACACTTCAGCATTGAATTCGGCAGCTGAAATTGGCACCTCAGTATTGTGTCTAACGAAAAACGACACCAGCCGATCATACAATCTGTATGACTGGCGCTCGACCACCGGTTCACCGACACCGCCATTGCTGACAAATACTGGCAGCATCCCTAAATGTTCCGTCACAAACTCCCAAACTATGGATTCCGAGGAGTTCGACAGGAAGAACGAATCTGTGTCCGCATCGACATGGGGTCGATAGGCTGAAATGATCAAGTCCTGCTTTACCGAATTGGTTTGGGTTAGTTGCTTGGTGGTGCCTTTCTTCTTATCTAGGATCCGAACGTCAGCAACGACCAATCCAGCTTCGCCGGCCGCAGTCTGGATTACGTTCCAAATCGCATTCTTTGAATTGCTGAACTCAATGGTTACCCATCTGCCTGGCCTTAGGCATCGCTGCACCGAGACGAAAGCAGTCCGCATCAACTCGCCATATTGTTGAATCGACTTCTGTTGCGAGTTATTTACGACCATTTCGTCGAAGGCGTTCGTTCTTACGCGCAGCCAGGACTCCAATGCGAAACTCAGCTCCGAGTACTGCAAATTCGCGCCGAACGGAGGGTCTATGAAGGCGTAGTCAATCTTGCCTGCCAAGCGTTGCCCCAGATTCGCTGCGGTCTCGGTCGACACCACCGTACGCGCCGTAGAAATCTGCCCAAACCTGCGAAGTATCTGCTTACACTTGGACTGTCCATACCGAATGGGATTGATCTCGAGCGAGAACGGCGGAATGTAGAGTGTGCCTGAGAGGGGGCCCACCACCTCTCGACTCTTGTTGCCCCTATGCTGTGGCATATAGTGCGTATTTCGGACCATCGTGAACACCCATTTCGTTTTATCGTGAACAGTCGTTTCGGAGGATCGTGAACACCTGTTTCGGTGATCGTGAACGGTCATTTCGGAAACGTGAACAGCCATTTCGGTGATCGTGAACGTTGGG
>JBDNFB010000011.1:0-41235 GCA_041690055.1 Myxococcota bacterium
CGCCAAGCTCACGCGGGTCGCTTGAATACCCTTGAGATAGCGCGTGGTCTCGGGGGCTGTCGCCCTGCGGCGCCAATCGCCACGCGGTTGACCGAGCAAGCCCTTTCTGGCTCGGTGTTGCTGCGATGATGGCGGCCTTTCCAATCACCCTGCCGCTGGTTGCCTTCTTCATGGTTGGCGCGACCAGTGTCTCCGGCGCATCTCCTTGGGCTGTCTCCGCCGCCCGGAACGGTCCTGCTCACACCACGAGTCTGTGCGCGGAATCGCGGTACCTTCTGAGACCATAGAACGGAAACGGGTGACCCTTATGATTCGTGATTCAAAATTCTGGATTCCCATGGCCACCTTTCAGGTCCTCTTCGGCCTGGCGATTTTCGGCCTAACCCGCGACTACTATTTAAACGATGACGATCGATCTGGCATGGCGCCCGCGACGAGTGCTCCAGCAGAGGTCGCTCCGACGGTCAACTTCCAGATACCCAAATCCATGCCGTCCCCCTCGCCCACATGGAATAGACCCGAGTCAGACGATCCAGCCGAGGTCTATCGTCAGGCCGAGGAGGCTTTCGCGGACAAGAAATACGAGCTTGCGGCGGACCGCTACGCGCGACTGCTCGTGCTTGTGCCCGGAGATGTCGAGACGCATAACCATCTGGGACTGACGCTGCACTATCTCGGTCGATCGACGGAGGCCTTGCGCGCGCTGGGCAACGGGATCGCCATCGATCCCGAACACCAGCGAAGCTGGCTAACCCTCGGCTACGTAAACCAGCAGCTCGGGAACGACGAACCCGCTCGTAGGGCACTCATGAAGGCATCGCTCGTCGGGGACGACGAGGCCATCCGAAAATCTGCGATGGAGATGCTGCGAGCGCTGCCCTGAGATCAACCAGACGGAGTGTCATTTCCGTCACTCGCCATTGATCTTCGCTCCCCAGGAGTCGCGCATTCGGTGCCACGACGAACCCGCACCGTCGAACCCTCAGCCCCGAATCGGGCAATCGGCGGCATCCGGGTAAAAAAGATGGCACGGCTCTATCCGGCTCCCGCAATAAATATGGGCCACAGAGCTGAACGGCAATGCCGTCTTCCTCAACTAGATGACCGAGCACCCGTGATGTGTCTCGTGGAGCCGGACACCCAAATGTCCGAATTCTGCTGACGCGAAACACTCTTTCATCTCAACGCCCTGGCGTGAGTCTTGCGCCAATTGTGCCGAAGTTGATCACAGCCAAAATTCACAGGAAAACGTGTCGTTTGAGATCCCCTGCCCTGGCACCAGGAACGGAGACGGCATCGCGCAAGCAATGCGGATCAGCTGAATACTAGATAGTAGTTGGCACCAGCCCCCACACTGAGTAGGTTGATACGAGACTTGGCGTCGCGGTTGGCCACTGTTGGTTACTTGACGATTGAATTTCAGGTTCGTCCGGAGAAGAGATTCATGAGTTCGAGTATCAGCTTGTTCATTTCGGCTAGACGTCGTGCGCTTTCGAACTGTGTAATTCCAGGCTTGGCGTTAGTCGTGCTGCTGATGTTCGCCGGCCAGGCGGCACCGCAGGTACTCCCGGACCCGGGAGAGGTCACGGGCGCGATGCTGGTCGGACTCCACCCCGTCAAGCCGAGCGACGCCATCAACCCGTCCATGTTTGGGCCCACATCCGAATCCCTTGAGAAGATTTTCAGGGAGCCGTACCGGCCGCCTGGGCTCAGCCCCGGCAACAGTGCTGCGGGGAATACTTTCTACCCACTCACTTTCACCGCGGTTTCTGACGCGAGCCCCCGGTCCGGCTCGGTGCTGGTGCAACCCGTCGCGTCGGACGCGCTCATCTTCTCCGGCAACTCCGTCAAGCGGACCACCATGAACTGCGACCCGCTTTACTGGTTCAGCGTTATCGGAGATTCCAGCTGTCCTTTCGACCTCGCCTTCGAAGAGCCCATCGCGCCACCCGGCTACCGCTGCTTCGGTACCGCCATCGCACGCAACCTCGGTCACGACCCAAATGCGTTGCTCTGTGCGCGCCAGGACTTGGCGGTCGAGGGTAAGATCGGCGCGCAGATCTGGACGACGTCGGCCATCGAACAGTCCATTTTTTTGATTAACCAGAACCGCGGCGACCTTGCTGCGTGGCGTATCGAATGTCCACCCGGCAGTATCGATGCCGGCGGTTTCATCGTGACTACGACAGTCACGACATCATTCGTAAAGCCGACCCGACCGGTGTACTGCTTGAAGGCCAGTGCCGCAGCGCCGCCGGCTGCGCCGCCGACGACCGTAGAAGTGCGCCAACTGATTGAGACCTATGCGCCGCTTCTCAAATTCCATGGGGCCGAACAATTCCTAGCAGACGACCCTGCGGCAATCCTCGACGATCCGCTTACGACAATTCGCGCCTACACAATCGCAAACGATGGCGACTACGACAATTTCAGCAAGCAGCTGCTGGGTGAGTGGGGCACCTCCTCAGCCACGCTCCTCGACGACCTGTTACAACCCCTGGCCCTCAGCGAGGCGGCCGATACAGACTTCGTTTACCTGCTGAGTTTCTTCGGTGAAGAGTGCCTCGGTGGGCCCTCGGATGGGCTGACTTGCGGCATCCACCTCCAGTGTCCTGGCGGATGGTGTCAACCCGACTTTTTCGATGGTCTTGATTGCAGTGGCGGTTCGAATGACGGTGCACCGTGCAGCTTGTTCGACGTCTGCCCGGGAGACCCGGGAGTGCTAAATCTGTGCGTACTGTCTCTCAAGGCAGGCAACCTCAACCGGGCCGAGGCCTATGTGCGCGTTCAGCCGTACCTCGGCAACTTCCTCGAGCTGCAATTCTGGATCTTCTACCCATGGAACGGGGCCGGAAAAACCCACGTAAAGATCCCTGCTCTTGCACCCATCACGTACGACCCCACCGGCAGGAACGGCGAACACTATTCGGACTGGGAAAGCATCAAGGTCCGTGTCCGCTATTCGGGAACCAGGGGCTTTGGGTCTCCCGACGCGCTCCTCAATGCTGAGGTTTCCCGTCATTCCACCTCCGAGGAGCGAGCACGGTCGGACATGGAGCTTCACGGGCCTAATCAACCGGTCGTCTACGTGGCCCGCGATTCACACGCACAATATTACAGCGCAGACGAGCACGTTTATGAGGTAGTAGGGGAAGGCGGTGGATTCGCTGGGGCGGATGCAGGAATCGTCGCGAGTCTATTCGATTTGACGGATGACCTGGGGCCACTGCTGAACGCGGCTACGGTCGGCAAGTATACGATTGTGTCTTCCGCATGGCCCGACATCGAGACGTCCCCCCCCGACTGGCACTTCCTTAACGGAACGTGGGGCGAATATGACACCACCGAGTTCTGCCCCTTCGGAAGCGAGATTAACTGCCAAGACGAGGTGCAAAACGGCAAGCCCGGCCTGATCGCCCGTCACGAGTGGGATGTGGCCTGCCCCATCAACGCGAATCTCGGCTCGCTTCGCTTCGTTGACCCGGCCACGCCCTCGCCGGTAGGGACGTTGAGTCCCGCCTTTGACCCCAATATCTCGAATTATGCGATCGACATTGCCCAAAGCCTGCTCCGGGTCACACCCCAGGCTGGGGAACACACTGCGGTGGTTGAGGTGAGTCTCAATGCTGGACCGTTCGTACTCGTTGGCGACGGTGGCAAGCTGATCGGGCAAACGAGCGCTGTTCAAGTCCTACAGCCCGGTACCAATACCCTGGTTGTGCGCTTGATAGTCGGCGGCCCGACGGTTTTTAATCAGAACTGCACGACGACAACTAAGCAGTACACCGTGACGATCAATAACACCGCGATGTTCAGCTCCGAGTTACCCGGCGAAGGCATCCTCGCCGGCGGCGGTGCGGCACAATGATGACGCAGGCTCTGAGTCACTGGCGCAGGTGTGGACTTGTTATCGCGTTGACGATGCTAGTCGGCCTTGTATCATTCGAAGTCGCCGCGCAGCAGTTCAGCGTCCCCGTGACCCTCGATACCAATGCCGCCGCCGATTCGGGCGATGACACGGCTGCCCAAGTGGCGACGGACCAAGCCGGCAACTGGATCGCGGTATGGCAGTCGCGTGATGAATTGGGCGGCACGCTCGGCACCGATTCGGACATCTTCGTTTCGCGTTCCACCGACGCCGGAGTCACTTGGTCGGCGCCGGGCGCACTCAACACCAATGCGGCTTCCGACTCGGGCGACGACGAGGCGCCCCAGGTGGACCATGACGGCTTCAGTTGGGTGGCGGTCTGGACGTCTTCGGACGACCTGGCGGGCTCCATCGGGAGCGATTTGGACATTCTGGTATCACGCTCGACCAACGGGGGTATTAGCTGGTCGGCGCCAGTCGCACTCAACACCAACGCTGCGAGCGACGACGGTTCTGACGTCGCCCCTCAGATTGAAAGCGACGGGGCGGGCGCATTAGTTGCCGTATGGTACGCCGACTCTATGCGAGACACGCTCGGCTTGGATCTGAACGTGCTGACATCACGCTCGAGCGACGGCGGCGCAACCTGGTCGGTCGCCGCGGCACTCAATTCGATGGCCGGAGCGGTCGGATTGACCGGCTCGGATCTGTCGCCTCAGATCACAAGCGATGGGGCGGGTGTTTGGATTGCCGTGTGGTGGTCCAATAACACTAACTTTGGCGAGATTGGCCCCGACTTCGATATCCTGTTCGCTCGTTCAACCGACGATGGCGCGACCTGGTCCGACCAGGCGGCACTGAACAGCAACGCCTCCACCGACCAGTTGGGCGACGCCAACCCGCAGCTAAGCACGGACGGACAAGGCAACTGGGTAGCGGTGTGGGAGGCCTACGCAGGCGAGCAGGAATTCGTTCCGCCTTTCGCTGCCCCGCCGGCGTTCGACATTTTCCCGGCGGCGTACTTGATTCTGAGCGCGAGTTCGACCGACGGGGGGATCACCTGGTCGACGCCCGTGCGCGTCGGTCGACACACGGTCAGCCGCGGCTTTGAGAGAGATACCCATCCCCAGATCACGACGGACCGTGCCGGGACTTGGATCGCGATGTGGGAATCGACTCACGAAGACATCTATCCCTGCCCGTGCACCTCACAGGGCGACGACCGGGATATCCGGTTCTCCGTCTCGACCGACGCCGGTTCCAGCTGGTCCAACGGCGGACCACTGCTAGAAACAACGCTCCAGTTTGGTGGCCCCGACGACTCTCGGCCCCAGCTCACGACCGACCAGAGCGGTAACTGGGTGGCGATCTGGGACTCAGTCCCAAATGAAATTCCCGGTGACAAGGACATCCTGATCTCCCGGACCACGATTTCGATTCTAGACACGGACGGCGACGGCTTGACGGATTCCGCCGAAACTAACGTCTACGGCACCAACCCAGCAATCCCCGACACCGATGGCGATGGGTTTAACGACGGCCTGGAGGTCGCCGCAGGAACCGACCCGCTCAACGCGCTGTCGAGACCGGTGGCGTTCCCGGCGCCCGTGGCGCTCAACACCACCGCCGCCCTCGATATTGGCACCGACCACAGTCCGCAAATCACTTCCGATGGCGTCGGCACCTTGATCGCCGTTTGGACATCGACGGACACGCTCAGCGGAAGCATTGGCTCCGACAGCGATATCTTGTTTGCTCGCTCGCTTGACGACGGTGCAACCTGGTCGGACCCCGCCGCGTTGGCGACCGATGCCGGGTCAACGATTACGGACGATTTCGATCCGCAGATTGCAGCGGACGGTACTGGCGGATGGGTGGCCGTCTGGACTTCCGGGGCCAACCTAGGACCCACGGAGGTCCTGGTCGCCCGCTCGCTCGACGACGGTGCGACGTGGTCCGCGCCGGCGCCCGTTGATGCTGTCTTCCCGACGGCTGCCGTAGCCGATGTTCAACCTCAGATTGCTTCGGATCAAGCGGGCACCTGGCTTGCTGTCTGGTCATCGGGCTCGCTCATCGGAGACGGTGAGATCCTCAGGGCCCGTTCAACGGACGGCGGTGCAACCTGGTCGATCGCCGAGAAAATCGACCCGCTGATCGTTCAACCGAGCCGTAACCCTGCGCTGAAATACGACGGGACCGGCACTTGGCTCGCGGCCTGGCAGACCACGGATACGCTCGCTGGAACGATCGGATCTGATCTTGACCTGCTCGTAGCGAGATCCGTTGACGCTGGAGTTTCCTGGTCGAGCGCTGCGCCGCTCAATGCTGACGCGGTGACAGATTCACGAGAAGACAACAAAGTCCGGATTGCAAGCGACGGCAACAGCAACTGGGTCGCCGTTTGGAAATCTGCCCCCACCGGGGCGGACACATTTCTCCTATCCGCAGGTTCTAGCGATAATGGACTGAGCTGGAGCGCGCCGATCCCTCTCAATCAAAACCCCAGCGGTTCGTCCTTCGAGTTACAGGCGGATATCGCAACCGACGGTGCCGGCACCTGGGCAGTCGTATGGAAGTTCATCGGCGGACCACTGGATCTCGCAATTACCTACTCGGTAGACAACGGCGCCCGCTGGTCGATACCCGTAGCGTTAGTCAGCGATTTTGCAGCAGTCAAGCCCCGCTTGACAACGGACCGTCGGGGCTCGTGGGTTGCTGCTTGGAGTTCCTCTAACAGCCTCAGCGGAACCATTGGTACAGATAGCGACATCCTGTTTTCAACGGGCTTCGGCCCCGACCGTGACGGTGACGGCTTGGCCGACGCCGCCGAGCTGAATATGCACGGCTCCAATCCCTTGAGCCCCGACAGTGATGGCGATGGCCAAACTGACGGCGACGAAGTTGCAAGCGGTTCGGACCCGGCCAATCCGAGATCAGTGCCGTTGGTATTGGGACCGCCTCTAGCGTTAGGCACCAACGCTTCTGGCGATTCGGGCGATGATCTCCGAGCCCAAGTCACCACCGACGGTGCAGGCGTCTGGCTGGCCGTGTGGGATTCAGCCGACGACCTCGGCGCAACGATTGGTACGGACTCGGACATTCTGGTCGCCCGTTCGACGAACGCCGGTGCCACCTGGTCTGCGCCTCAGCCCTTGAACAGTAATGCGGCGACGGATGTAAACGGTGACTCCTATCCCCAGCTGACAACCGACGGGGCCGGCACTTGGCTGGCCGTCTGGAATTCCTTCGACACACTCGGCGGATCAATCGGTAGCGACGCAGACATCTTGCTCGCTCGATCCACCGACGCCGGCCTCACCTGGTCGTCGCCCCAGCCCTTGAATAGCAATGCGGTCACCGATTCGGGAAGTGACTTCCTCCCCCAATTAACAACCGACGGAGCCGGCGCGTGGTTGGCCGTGTGGTATTCCCTCGACACGCTCGGTGGAACAGTCGGGAGCGACAGAGACATTCTGGTCGCCCGTTCAACCGACGCCGGGGTCACCTGGTCGGCGCCCCAGCCCCTGAACAGTAATGCAGCGACTGATGCGGGAAATGACTATAGGCCCCAGGTTACGACCGACGGGACCGGCGCGTGGGTGGCCGTGTGGTTTTCCGATGACACGCTCGGCGGAACAATTGGCAGCGATTTCGACGTGCTGGTGGCCCGTTCGACCGACTTGGGTGGCAGTTGGTCGGCGCCGGCACCGCTCAACGCGAACGCAGCCAGCGACCTGGGCAGCGACTCTGGCGTGCAGGTAACGACCGACGGCATGGGCGCCTGGCTCGCGGTATGGCACAGCAACGACAACTCCGACCCCACGTTGGGTGCCGACTACGACCTTTTCCTGGCCCGCTCGACCGATGCGGGTGCCAACTGGTCAGCACTGCCGCCATTGAATAGCAATGCAACGACCGGTTCGGGCGATGACTTTGACGCGCAACTGACCACGGACGGCGTCGGCGCATGGGTCGCGATTTGGACCACCGGTGACGACCTTGGCGGAACAATCGGAAATGACGCGGACATTCTGCTGGCCCGTTCGGCCGACAATGGATTGACGTGGTCGCAGGCCGCGCCACTCCACCCGAATGCCGACAGCGACGTGGGCGCCGATGTCACAGCCCAGATCACGACCGACGCTCAAGGCAATTGGGTTGCTGCCTGGAGTTCCAACGACGTGCTCGGCGGTGCGATCGGCACAGATTACGACGTCCTGTTTTCGACTGGCTTCGGGCCCGACGACGATGGTGACGGGGTGCCGAACGCCGCTGAGGTGAACGTTCATGGCACCGATCCCCTCGACGCGGATACGGATGGCGATGGCTCGATCGACGGCGACGAGATTGCCGGCGGCTCCGACCCGAGCGATCCACTCTCGACTCCGCTGGCCTTCCGTCCTCCCCTGGCACTCCACACAAACGCACCGAACGATTCAGATACCGATACCGGCGCCCAGGTGGCAACGGACGGACTGGGCAACTGGGTCGCCGTGTGGGCCTCTAACGATAATTACGTAGGGCTTCCCGAAGTCGACATCCTTGTCTCGCGTTCGGACGATGACGGCGACACCTGGTCTGCACCCGAGACGCTGAACAGCAACAGCGCCACGAGCGCCTTCGGAATAGATGAGCGTCCGCAGATCACGACCGATGGGGCCGGCAACTGGCTTGCAGTATGGCAATCAGACCGCGCGGAAGCGCAAAACTTCATCTTCGACATTCTATTTGCGCGCTCGACCGACGCTGGCCTCACCTGGACGGCGGCGGCTCGTATTTCGATTGCAGATGGGATTGACGAGACGATGCCGGATATCACCACCGATCGCGCAGGGACGTGGCTGGCCGTGTGGTCGCAGGCAGATTTTGAAGGATCAGATCTCTGGATCTCGCGTTCGTTCGATAACGCGGGAACCTGGTCGCAGCCCGAGCGACTCGAGCCCCAGTTCAGCCACATCGATGTCGGTGACGACCTGCGAGCTCAGGTCGCAACCGACGAGTCCGGAAACTGGGTCATCGTCTGGGATTCGACCGATACCCTGTTAGGCGCCGCGCTCGGTAGCGACGCCGACATCCTCATCTCCAACTCAACCGATACGCTCACGTGGACGTTTCCGCAGACCGTGAATCACGAGGCCGCAAGCGACTCGAGCAACGACTTGAGTCCCCAGATCACAGTGGACGCCGCGGGCAACTGGGTCGTGGTGTGGGAGTCCGGCGACTCGGTCGATGCGATCAGCGGAGCGGACTTCGACATCATGATCGCTCAGACCCCCAACCCAATGTTTACGTGGCCCGACTCGACACTGCTGAATACGAATGGCCTCGGCGACTCTGGAGATGACCGATCACCGCATTTGACGATTGATGCGGCCGGCATTTGGCGTGCCGTGTGGAGTTCAACCAACAGCCTCGGCGGAACCGTGGGTGATGACGCCGATATTATGGGCGCCACGTCGACCGACCAGGGCGTCACATGGTCTCGGCCTCTGCCGCTCGTCGAGAATGCCTCTACCGATTCAGGCGCGGACCTGTTCCCCAAACTGGTGACGGACGGAATGGGTGCGTGGGTACTGGTTTGGGAGTCCACCGACGCTCTCGGCGAGACCATTGGCATTGACTCCGACATCTTGTTCATGGCCGGTGACGGGGCTGATCGCGACGGCGACGGACTCAGCGATGGTGCGGAAATCAACATTTACAATACCGATCCCCTCGATCTCGATAGCGACGACGATGGCTTTAACGACGGGGACGAAGTCAACGCGGGCTCGAACCCAGACGATGCGATGGCCATTCTCACGCGCTTCGCGCCTCCGCAGCGCTTGAACACTGCGACATTTGATTTGGCCGTTGACGCCTCTCCCCAGGTGACAACCGACGGGGCCGGCACTTGGCTGAGCGTGTGGTACTCCTACGACACGCTCGGCGGAACAATCGGCAGCGACGCCGACATCTTCGTCGCCCGTTCGACCAACGCCGGTGCCACTTGGTCCGCGCCTCAGCCCTTGAACAGCAATGCGGTGACGGACGCGGGAGCTGACGTCTATCCCCAGCTGACAACCGACGGGGCCGGTACTTGGCTGGCCGTGTGGGATTCATCCGACACACTCGGCGGAACAATCGGCAGCGACGCCGACATCTTGGTCGCCCGATCAACCGACGCCGGAGTCACCTGGTCGGCACCCCAGCCCTTGAATAGCAATGCGGCGACAGATGCGGGAGCTGACTACAGTCCCCAGGTGACGAGTGACGGGACCGGCGCTTGGGTAGCTGTGTGGTTGTCCTACGACACGCTCGGCGGAACAATCGGTAGCGACGGAGACGTTCTGGTCGCGCGTTCAATCGACGCAGGCGCCACCTGGTCGGCGCCCCAGCCCTTGAATAGCAATGCGGCGACGGATGCGGGGTTCGACACAAATCCCCAGGTCACGACGGACGCAACGGGCACCTGGGTGGCTGTGTGGGCTTCCAACGACGCGCTCAACGCGACAATCGATGCCGATTACGACATCCTTGTAGCCCGCTCGACCGACGCCGGTGTGAGCTGGTCCGCACCTGAGATGTTGAACTCCAACGCCGCGACCGACACCGGAACGGACTTCGAGCCTCAGGTCACAACCGACCGGGCCGGCGCATGGCTCGCTGTGTGGACTTCGAGCGACAGCCTCGGCGAAACCATCGGCGGCGACAACGATACTCTGGTAGCCCGGTCTGCCGATGGCGGCGTCAGCTGGTCGACTCCCGCGCCGCTCACTCCCTACGCAGGGCAGGACGTCGGCACTGACTTCCACCCCCAGGTCACGACCGACCGGTTTGGCACGTGGGAGGCCGTCTGGGTTTCGGGCGAGACCCTCGGCGGAATTGTTGATGCAGACCGAGATATCCTGGCAGCACGCTCACTCGATAACGGCTTCACCTGGTCGGCGCCAGAAGTGCGTAGCGACAATAGCCTCGGCGAGTTGTGGGAGGATCGCGCGCCTCAGATCGCGACTGACCACGCTGGCCTCTGGGTCACTGTGTGGCAGCACACCGAATATATCGCCGGGTTCAACGACACCGACATCTTCTTCTCGACTGGCTTCGGCCCCGATCGCGACGGTGACAGTCTGGCCGACGTCGTCGAACTGAACCTTCATGGCACCGATCCTCTCGACAAGGACAGCGACGACGACGGGTTTAGCGACGCCGATGAGGTGGCCGCCGGCGCCGATGCCAATAATCCGCAATCGACCTTGTTGGCCTTCCTGCCTGCCGACCTGCTCGATCCGATGGTTGCTGGGCTTGCAGTGCACGGCGCGCCCCAAGTGGCAAGCACACAGTCGGACAGCTGGCTGGCGGTATGGGAGTCGACCGACGACCTCGCTGCCAGCGTCGGCAACGACTTCGACGTGCTCATCAGCCATTCCACGGATGGCACGAACTGGACTCCAAGTGTCGCGTTGAACACCAACGCCGCGAGCGACACTGGCGATGACCGTGCGCCGCAAATGACTGGCGACGGAGCCGGGCTCTGGATTTCGGTGTGGGAATCCACGGACGAACTGGGCGGAACAATCGGGACGGACACAGACATTGTTTATGTGCGCTCCACAGACGACGGCCAGACCTGGTCCATCCCTGCCCCGCTCAGCGCCAATGCTGCGATCGATAGCGAAACTGATATCTCACCGCAGATCACGACCGACGGTGCGGGTACCTGGTTAGCCGTGTGGTCTTCCGCAGATACACTCGGTGGAACGCTCGGCGCGGACACCGACATCCTGATCGCGCAATCGCTCAATGGGGGTCTCAACTGGTCCGTGCCCGTGGCGCTCAACTCGAATGCGACGACCGACGTGGGCGACGATTCTTGGCCGCAGATCACGACCGATGCGGCCGGTACCTGGGTTGCGGTGTGGACATCGGAAGACTCACTGGGCGGCACGATCATCGGGCATAATATCCTGTTCGCCCGATCGTTCGACAACGGGTCAACCTGGACAGCGCCTGCAGCCCTCTACTACACAGGCACTGGCGCCGGACTCGACTCGCACCCTCAGCTCGAGACCGACGGAACGGGCACCTGGGTCACGGTTTGGTCTTCCACCGAGTTGGCCTCGACGCTCGGCACCGACCGTGACATCTTGTTTTCCCGGTCAAGCGACAACGGCGCCAGCTGGACGGTGCCCTCCCCGATCGACTTCAGCGACGCGAGCGGCGATCCCGGATCCTCCATTGATCCCCAGATTACGACTGACGGCCCGGGCAACCTGACCGTCGTCTGGGCGTCCCCCGATTCCTTCAACTACGACATCCGCATCGCGAAATCGTACGATGGCGCCGCGACCTGGTCTGCAGCCGCAGACCTGAACTCCGCCTCGGATCCCGCCAACGACTTCGAGCCACACATTGCGACGGACGACGCAGGCAACTGGGTCGCCCTGTGGGCGCGGCCCGGCACCGGCATCCTATTCGCAAGCGGCTTCGGCCCAGACCGTGATGGCGATGGGCTAACCGATGGCGCCGAGTACAACGTGCATGGCACCAATGCACTCGATCCGGACAGCGACGACGACGGACTATCGGATGGCGACGAGATCAACGTGCAGGGAACCGATCCGCTCGACGCGGACTCGGATGACGATGGCCTCATCGACGGCGCCGAGACCAACACGGGTGTCTTCGTATCCGCGACGGATACGGGCACGAGTCCGCTACTGAGCGACAGCGACGGTGACGGCTTGTCGGATATCGCCGAGATCGTGAGCACCGTGTTCGTCACCTCTACAGTGACAAATGGGGCATTCGGCGGCCTGGCCGTCGCAGATGCGCAGTGCGACGTTCTCGCATCGAACGCCGGATTGGGAACGGGCTTCACTTCGTGGATCTCGGATTCGACGATAGACGCGCGAGACCGCATCACGAACGCGACCTATCAGCGCGTCGACGGAGTCGTCGTGGCTTCGGGCATCGCGGATCTGACCGCCAACTCCCTGTCGGCCGCGATCGATCGGACGGAGCTTGGCGCAGTCGTGAACGTCGCGGTCGCGACGGGCACGCAATCCGATGGGACAAAAGCACCCGGTCTGATGTGCGACGACTGGACATCGGATCTCGGTTCAGCGCTCGGCGGCGCTTCCATCCTGACTGTCGGCTGGACCGACGGAAACATGGCCAGCTGCGCGGCTCCCGCCGCCAGCTACTGCTTCGGCCCGCCTGTGATGAAGAGCGATCCCAACGCGCTCGATTCGGACAATGACGGACTCTCCGACGCAGTCGAGACCGGTACGGGAAGCTTCCTCGGCGCAGGCGATACCGGCACCGACCCATTATCGGACGATACCGATGGCGATGGTTTCGCCGATGGCCGAGAGATCGGATTTGGCACGTCACCCACCGACCTAGGCGATGCGCCGCAGGCAGGCGCGCTGCTTACGACGCAGATGGCGCTCGTCTCCGATGAGGGCAACGCCGCCGACCCCGATACGGGACTCGGTGCGGTGGGCTCGGTCTACACGATCGCTCTCTACGAAGTGACGAATCAGCACTACGCGATCTTCTTGAACGCGGTGGCCGAGGACGATCCGAACGCGCTCTACAACCCGTCGATGGAGACGGGGCCGAATGGTGGCATCGCGCGGCTCGGCTTGCCGGGAAGTTACATCTACCTTCCCGTCCCCGGCCGCGAAACCTGGCCGGTCGTGTACGTGTCCCAATCCGACGCGCGGCGTTATGTGAACTGGCTCGAAAACGACCAGCCGATCGGACCGCAGGGCCTCTTGACGACGGAAGACGGAACCTACTCCGGATTCGGCGAGACCGATCTACGCAATCCGGGCGTGGACTGGTCACTGCCCAACCTCGACGAGTGGTACAAGGCGGCCTACCTCGATCTTGGGAATCCGACGGAGTACTACTTCGATTATCCGGTCGGTTCGGATTTGGTGACGACCTGCGCATCGCCCACAGCCACGATCGATACCGCAAACTGCAATAACGTGGTCGGCGAACTCGAATCGGTGGGCGGCTATTCGGGCGCCCTGAGTCCGTCGGGTGTGTTTGATCTCGGTGGGAATGCGGCGGAGTGGACCGAGTCGTCGCCGGGTGTCGGTCAATTCGTGGTGGTCGGCGGCGACTACACTTCGCCGGTGAGCGTCCTCGATCGGATGGATGCCGGGCTCGACGTGGCGCTGACGGACGAGGAGTCGGCGCGGCTGGGCTTCCGAGTCGTGCCCGAGCCGGGGGTCGGGCTCACGCTCTTGTTCGGCGCAGGGATGCTCGGCGTTCTCGGATCGCGACGACGACGGGCTCGATCGGCGGCGGCGTTGCACTCCTGATCGCGGGGCGACGGCGGCGAAGCGTCGCCCGCCCCATGGTCGCCTGATCCGTCGAGGTAGAGCTCTCTCGCTCAATTCCGAGGCGAACTCATAAACGAGAATGGCGCAAAGCCTCAGAAAGTCATCGGGACATACCCCTTCGACTGCCACCCGATCAGCGAAATGAATCCGTTTCCAACGACGTCCATCTCCGACAGGAGCGAAGCGTTGTCGACCCCGAAATACTTCGTGGCAGCGCTGCAAACTTCCATCCGGACGCCTAATTCCTTCAGTTCCTTTGCTGTCGCAGCGATCGAGCTGAGAGCGTCTTTTGGCTCCGCAGCGATCGTTTCATCGGGTTCGGTCGTGATGTACTGAACGGGCTTGCCTAGAAAAACAAGGACGGTCCTCGGAGCAACGCCCTGTTTCGCCAAGCTCACGTGCGTCGCTCGAATACCCTTTAGATAACGCGCGGTCTCGGGGGCCGTCGCCTTGTTGATCAGGAATACGCTCTTGGTCGAATCAAGGCCGGCGAGCGCCTCGGCGTCGTTCGGCTCCAGGTCGGTCGCTGCAGCAGCGGTTGCCAGGGCCACTGACCCGATTGAGAGTAGGATCGAAGTCGCGGCGATCCGGGAAAAGCTTCTTTCGTTCATTGATCGTTCCTCTAGCTGGCGTGGTAGCGGTTTGCATTCCAAAGAGCCCACTCCGAGATTCCCCTACCCCGTCGACGACTCTCTTGGTCCGCCCCAAATGGGATCGTTCAATCACGAGCCTCGGCCGCCCCGACCTCGCTCTCAACCTCAAGGCCGTCCTTCTTCCATGCCGCCATGTGTCCGTCTAAAAAGAGGACGGGTTGCTCTGTCGCGAACCAAAGCTGTGCGCGGGCGATTCCAGCACGCGGACCATGCTCGCAATAGACGACGATTTCATCGTTTTCGCCGGGAGTCTCAGGAAGAGATTTCAAGCTGCTGACTAGCCGGTAAAAGGGAATGTGAACGGCACCCGGAACATGCGACGTTTCGTACTCTCCCCGCGAACGAACATCGACGACGAGTGGCGGAGATCCGGAGTGAATCTGCGAAAGCAACTCAGACCGGCCGATGTTTTCAGCGCATCCGGGTACAGTCGCCAGCAGGAGTGTTATCAAGAATACGCGCACTGTCCCTCGCCTCAACGCAAAAGCCGGAAGCCGAGCGGAAGCAGGACGAAGTAAAATCCTGCCACTGCACCACCCAGTACTCGCCGAAGCATTGAGATGTCATCCATTGGAAGAATCACACTCACCCCTGCACCCCCCAGCGTTCCCGCAAAGAGCAGACCGACTACGTACGGATGTTCCCAAATAAGCCGCACTATTCGAGAGACAAGCGATGTTGCCGGTGCTTCTACAGGAACTTCAGATTCACTTTCTGAACTCATGCGTTTGGCTCCATACGAGCGCCGGCCTGAGCCCGGCCGTCGAAACTAAACGCGCCCGCGCCGCGGACAGCGAAATGAAATAGCCCACCCATGAGCGCCACATTCTTGAAGAGTGGCCCGATATGCGACGCATCTCCCAAATGAGTCGTCACGGTAATCGGGATCAGCGTGAGAAAGAGCCCGATCGCTGCAAGCCGAACTTGAAAGCCGGTCGCGAGCGCCAATCCACCAAAGATGAGTGCAGCCCCGCTAAGCGGCATTAACAACTCAGGTGGCCCGAAGATCGTCGCCAGGTGTCCAAGCGGTGCAGCCTCGAGACGGGCGAGCATCACGTCCTTCTGAATAAAGTGGCCGAGACCTGCGACGAGGAAGATGAGGCTAAAGAGCACTCGAAAGAGGAGATCCGAGGCGGGCCCATAGCGTTCGAAGTTTGGCATTCTGCTTCTCCTGGCTAGAGACCATGCTTTTGTCTCTTTCGCCAGAAATTTGCACGACTCATGCCAAGCCTCTTTGCGGCCGCGCTGACGCGCCCCCCTTCAAGCTGAAGCGCCTCACGAATTTGCTCCTGCTCGCTCCGTTCTGCGAAAGCCAATGCATCCGGCGGTTCTTTGTCCTCTTCGCCAACCTCCGGCGGTAGCTCCTCAAAAAGAAGCTCTTCTCCGCGACCGACAGCGAAGGCGTACTCGACCACGTTTCGCAGTTCACGAACGTTTCCGGGCCATTTGTGATTCAACATCGCTCGCATGGCATCCGGTGCGATGGTCTCCACATATCGAGGGCCCGCCTTGTTGAACCTCCTCAGGAAAAACCGCAGCAGAATTTCGACGTCCCCGCGACGCTCGCGAAGCGGCGGCAAGACCACCGGCACCACACGCAAGCGGTACATGAGGTCCTGTCGAAACCGCCCCGCATCGACTTCCTTTCGAAGGGCTCGATGCGTTGCAGCGACAACGCGGACATCAACGGCGAGTTCTTCCGATGCACCAACGGGCGTGACGACCCGCTCCTCGAGCACGCGAAGTAGCTTGCTCTGCATTTCAAGCGGGAGCTCTGCCACCTCATCAAGGAAAAGAGTTCCGCCGTTGGCCTGCTCAAACAGGCCTTTGCGATCTTTGACCGCCCCCGTGAAAGAACCGCGAATATGCCCAAAGAGCTCGCTTTCGAGCAGTCCGGGCGTGAGGGCTGCGCAGTTCACGGCCACGAAGGGCCCCTTTGCGCGGTGGCTCTCCTGATGAATCGCGTGCGCTATGAGTTCCTTCCCCGAGCCACTCTCGCCGCGAATGAGAACTGTGGCATCCGTCTCGGCGATATTTCGAATCGACTGAAACACGCGGAGCATCCCGCCGTCTCGGCTCACGATGCCGTGAAACTCTTCAGCGTCCGACGGAAGCAAAACCTTCTCTGCAAGTCCTCCCTCTTCCACCTGGGGATTGCCCGTCGGGACTAACACCTCTATCCCGCCCAGAAAATCGCCTTCGTCATTGAAGAACGCCTTGGCGTATTTCTTCGTTGGAATCCATCGCTCATCGGCGCGGTAGAGCTCGAGCGCGACGCCGGATACGGCTCCGTATTTGGCAATGCCGCAGCCGAGCGTGCAGGTGCGGCAGCGGATGGAGCTCAGGCAAAGACGCCCCAGCGCTTCTTCTCGTGTGAAGCCCAGGACCTTCTGCGCCCCATCGCTCCAATGGACGACGTTTCGATCAGCGTCCACGGCAGATACAGCCGCGTCCGGAAGCAGTTCCGAGAGACAGCGAAATGCTTCTTCGGGGCCGATGGTCTTGAGCAGTGCGTCGAGGGGATCTACGGCCATTCGGATTCCTGGCTGTTTCAAAGCGTCTCTCGTGAGACATCGTGAAACATATAGCGTCTCACCCGAGACACTCCAAACTCAGAAACTCCCGTTCCTACAGCGATTTGGGACCCGCTTTGCCAACCCGGCTTGGCACAGGCCCTGCAACTAAGTGTCTCGAGGGATGGCTCACTGGAGAGCCGGGAAGAGACGGAGAGGACGTGATGAAGACAAAGGCCTTCTACGACGAACGCACGTCCACCCTGACCTATGTCTGCTTCGACGAGGTGGAGCGCATCGGGGTGGTGATTGATTCGGTACTCGATTTCGATGCTGCCAGCGGCCGGACATGGACGGAATCCGCAGACGGCGTGTCTCGATTCCTCGAGCAAGAACGAATCCACGTTCCTTACGTACTCGACACCCATGTTCACGCCGACCACCTGTCGGCGATGCCCCTATTCAAAGAGCGTTTCGATGCGAAGACCGTCATTGGTTCCGACATCGTGAAGGTGCAGCATGTCTTCCGAGACCTCTTCAATCTGGGTGATGAATTCGCCACGGACGGCCGTCAATTCGACGTGTTGATGCAAGATGGCGAGCTGCTCGACGTTGGCCCCTTTGACCTGGAAGCGATCCACACTCCTGGCCATACGCCCGCATGCATGAGCTACCGAATCGAAGCTTCGCTCTTCGTAGGCGATGCGCTCTTTCAGCCCGACTACGGAACGGCGCGTTGCGATTTCCCCGGCGGCTCGGCCGAAGAACTCTACGCATCTATTCGTGGCCTCTACGAGCGGTTCCCCAAAGACACTCGCGTCTATACCTGCCACGACTACCAACCTGGTGGACGGGATTTGCAGTTCGAATCGACCCTCCAGCAACAGCGCGAGTCAAACGTGCAGCTGAGCGATTCAACAACGCAAGCGGATTTCATTGCATTCCGAATGGAGCGAGACGCCACCCTCTCGATGCCCGCTCTAATTCTGCCCTCAATTCAGATCAACGTGCGCGCTGGCAATCTTCCCCGCCCTGAAGCAAACGGGGTTTCCTACCTAAAGCTCCCCATCAACGCCTTCGGAGGCCAATCCTAGTCATGTCCTACGCCGAAACCTCTCCGCTGGAAGCCAATAATGAACTCGCCGGATATCGTGTCATCGATGTTCGAGAAGAGCACGAGTTTCACGGTCCACTCGGATTCATAGAACGCGCTGAGCTCATTCCGCTCTCAACCCTCGAAGCCCAAGTCGAAGAACTGACGGGCTCTCGTCCACTCCTTCTCGTGTGTCGCTCAGGCAAACGCTCAGGAATGGCCTGTGAGAAGCTGCAGAAGCAAGGCGTCGATGCGGTAACCAATCTCTCTGGAGGAATGATTGGCTGGAACCGCGCCGGGCTTCCCGTCTTGCACACGGAACCGAAGACCCTCGCGGCACTGGTCCATCAGATCGTCGCTTGGACTGCCCAGGTGGGACCGCTCAGTCCAGAAGCAGCGCTCGAAACCGCGCAGCGCCACTTCAAGCAAAGCGACGTGCCATACGATTCGCCCACGAACGCGGCGGTCGATCAGTTGATTAACATCATGGGAGAATCGCTTGAGGCGGACAGTCCAACTGACCTGGACTTGAGTCTCGCTTCCTTTCGCCGCTTCCTCGCAGTGCTCTGAGATTCTCGTGTTTCTACTTGGCATCGTACTCTCCATCCTCATAGGCGTCTCCCTCGGCTTCTTCGGCGGAGGCGGCTCGATCCTGACCGTGCCGCTCCTGGTGTACGTGTTTGGACTTTCGCCGAAGGAAGCCATCGCGAGTTCCCTCGTCATCGTCGGTATGGCGAGTGCATCCGGCGCGGTTCAACACTGGCGGGCTGGAAACGTACGCCCCAAGGAGGGCTTGATCTTCGGCGCTGCCGGTATGCTGGGCGCCTACGCCGGCGGCAGAGCGAGCGCGTACCTGGCTGGCGGCCTGCTACTCCTCCTCTTCGCCGCAATGATGCTCCTCACCTCGACCGCCATGTGGCGCGGCCGGAAGGAACCCCTCGGCGACAGCACGGACCAGCTAATTTCGCCGTCGAAGCTCGGCATCCAAGGCTTAGCTGTCGGAAGCTTCACAGGATTGGTCGGAGCGGGAGGCGGCTTTCTGATTGTGCCGGCGCTGGCCCTTTGGGCGGGACTTCCGATGACAGCGGCTGTAGGCACCTCACTTCTCATCATCGTGCTTAACAGTAGTGCTGGATTCCTCGGCTACCTGAGCCACGTCCAAGTGGACTACCCCCTTGTTGCGATGGTCTCAGGAGCCGCGATTGCGGGTTCATTTCTCGGCTCTCACCTTGCGACGCGCATCGAACCTGCGTCGATTAGACGAGCGTTCGCTGGCTTCGTGATGACGATGGGGGTCTTCATCCTTGTCCGTGAGGGTGCGCTAGTCGTTGCCACGCTCGCTCCGGCACTCCCGACGACCTGGCCTCAGGTTGCCTTCGCTCTCGCAATGCTTGTTCTTGGAACATTGGCAGGACGCAGCTCTAAGAATGCCGAGGACTCTCACGCCGAATTCGTCTTCACTCAAGGAGCAGGAATATGACTGAATTCACTCCAGTTTCAGCTGCCATCGGAGGGCTTTTGATTGGTCTAGCGGCCGCCGTTCTCTTGCTTGCGAACGGTCGAGTTGCAGGAGTCAGTGGAATTCTCGGTCAGGCTCTTTGGCCTCAACCGGGCGAGCAGCGAGGCTGGCGTCTCGCATTCGTTCTCGCGATTCCATTAGGCGCAGCCCTTGCCTCGTTGGCGACTGGCCCGCTCGTGGTAGAGATTCAAGCGACTCCGCCTATGCTCATTCTGGCAGGACTCCTCGTTGGCTTCGGAACGAGGCTCGGGAACGGATGCACGAGTGGTCATGGTGTCTGCGGCATGTCGCGCGGCTCGACTCGTTCCATTGCCGCCACACTGACCTTCATGGCTGTTGCGGGTGTCACCGTCTTTTTTGTTCGTCACGTGATTGGAGGCGGGATATGAGGGACATCATCGGAGCGCTCATCGCGGGCACGATCTTTGGAGCGGGGCTCGCAATCGCTCAAATGACAAACCCTGCAAAGGTCATCGGGTTCCTCGATGTCGCGGGCAGTTGGGATCCTAGCCTCGCCTTTGTCATGGGCTCTGCCCTCGCTGTCTCCGCCGTCGCCTACCGGCTTCGTGGAACGCCTATCGCGGCACCCACTGCAGGCATCGACGGCCGACTCATTGGAGGAGCGGCTCTCTTCGGACTTGGCTGGGGGCTGGCTGGCTTCTGTCCCGGTCCCGCAATTGCGTCTCTCGTGACTGGCTCCGGCGACGTCGCGCTCTTCGTCGTTTCGATGATCGCCGGAATGGGTCTCTTCCGAGCCTTCGGCGCGAGTTCACCCCGTGCGATAAGCGCAGCGCCCGATGTCGCGTGAAATCGTTCTCGTCGAGCGTCGCGATTCGTCGAAGACCCCCGGACGATCGATCACGATAGAAAACCCGCGATCCGAGTCGAGCACAATCGGGTTGATGCCCTCGTGCTCTCGGGGCTCCTTTCACTGCTGCCGGTCGTGATTTCGCCGATTCCTGTCGTCATAGCAATCATCCTCTCGGTCGTTGCGCTTGTGACAGCCCGGCCCCCCATCGCTTAACCGCTAGGCCAACAGACGGCGCAGCCCGCGGCGCCACCGCGACCTGAGAATTTTGCGGCGCCGACCCACGGGCTCACGCTTCCGGGTCCACTGCTCGATCGAGTAGCTGACGCTGAGGTCATTGCGCAACCGATCCGGGATGTCCGCGCCGTCGGTCGCGGACAAGGCCTGCTCGAGTTCCGTGGCGAGGCCCTCGACACCCAGCTCTTTCGCCAAGCCGCGAAAATAAGACGACCAAGCCGGCGGGATCCCCGGCGGCTTGGCCGTATAAGCGAGCGCTAGGTCGAGCTGTTCTTCGAGATCGTTCGCCATGCGCAGCAGAAAGATCCCTGCATCACGACAATCAAGCGCGTGAAGCTCTCCGGCCGGGGGCCCGACCTTCCAATCATACGAGTTATAGCGATCGATGAGCGCCTCGGTGCCCTGCCCTACTACCTTCCGGAGCCGCTTCCGGCGCTTGGCGGTGGTCAGGCTCTTGAAGCCTGGGTAGCGCCCATGACTGTAGGCGGCATGCAGGAGCCCGGCTTCGACCAGAGCCAGCGGCGCTTTATACCGAATCAGGATGCTGGCCGTGCCGATCCCATGACAGAGGAAGGGCTTGCCGCAGGCGCGAAACAGGCCGGCGAAGAGCGTGATCGCCAGGTCGCAGGCGTTCTGCATGCGCACGAGCGCCGCGAGGCTCCAGCCGTCCTCGCGCATTTGTTGGTAGAGCTGCGCGGGCGTCTGCGCATAGCCGTGCCCGACGATGCCGGCATGGTGATCGGGACCTCCTCGCTCGGGATCCGGAAGCGGGCAGAGCGCCTGATGCATATAGAGGAATGTCTGGGCCGCTTCACATACGCCCTCATACCGATCGACCTGCCACTTTTCGGCCAAGCGGTTGAGCGAACTTTCGTTCCGTTCGTCACCCCAGCGTCTCATGAAGAACCTTCGCTCCGCGAGCGAGAGCGAGCGCGGCGCCACGTAGGTCGTAACGGCCCTCGGCGCGGAGTAGACCGAGTGGCCTACTTTTGCGATAGAGAGTCCGAGATCGATATGCTCCGCCGCGCTCAGCAAATCCTCGTCGAGGGGACCGATCTCGTCGAGCACGCTGCGACGAACGAGCATCGTGTGAAACTCGGCGAAATCGCATCGCCTCGGCTCGAGTTCCCCTTGCCTGGCAGTCACAGACTCTCGAGAGGCCTTCATCCGCTCGTGCCGCGCAATGAGCCGATGCGGTTCGCTCTGCTTATCGATCTCAATCGTCCCTTCCACGAGATGCACAGAGATTCCGGACGCCGTATCGATCAACGTGAGCGGACCGACAACGGCGGCACCCGTCGCATCGGCGCACGCAATGAGTGTACCCAGCCACCCCTCTTCGACGGTCACGTCGTTGTCCATGAACACCACATACTCCGTCTGCACATGGAGGAGCGCTCGATTCCGGGCCGAATTCGGCGAGAGATCCTCGTCCGTGCGAAGCAGAGTGCCACCCGCTTCGTGAACGCGTTTTGCGATCTCGGCCTGCACCGATGGCGGAGAGCCGGCATCGACATAGACGAGCTCAAAGGGCGCGCGCGTATGCCTCAGCACGTTCTCGAGCGACTGCACGGCCATGCTGAAACGCTCCCGTGGCACGATGGCGAGCGTGACCCGGGCTTGCGAACCAGCGTGGGCGACTCCGCTGCTTTCCTGCGCCGTATTCTTGCTCTTCGCTTCAGGTGCCGACTCTCTTAGTTGCATCCCGGGCCTCTTGCACAGCATTCTGTTCACACCATCCCGACCCGCATCTCTGCGGCCCCGGCCGCAGACCGCGCCCGCACCAAGTAGGTTAGATCACCGCAGGTTCACCCGTTAGCCTTTCGATCCGGATGAAGCGTCTCGAGCGGCGTATCGGATCGCCGAATCGTTTCGAGGCAGACTCCAGCGGCGTGGCTGTGCACCCTAGCTTGACGCCGTCGCTCCCCCGTACATCACACGCGAAGTCAGAAAGTTCTCTTCTTGCCCGAGCCGTCGTTCGCCTCGACTCTCGGCCTGGGCCTCCTCGCATTGGGATTTCCCAGAAGACATCGAGTCTGAAAACCCACCACTCCGGAGCAAGACTCTCTTGAAGCGCAGACGAGATAGGCACCTGTCGGGCAGGGGTTTAGTCGTCCGAACGCCAAGTATCGGTGGTGCGGGAAACGGGGCTTGCTCTGCCTATACGCGCTGGGTTGATTCCTGCGTCGTCGCAGAGCCTTCGCGCTGACGCAAGGGAGCGCCCTTAGAACTTGGCATGACGCGCGCGGGGACACCGATGGCGGTCGCGTTCTCAGGGACATTGATCAGGACTAACGAGTTGGCCGCGATCATGGCCTCATTGCCGATTTCTACCGGCCCGAGAATCGTTGCGCCCGTGCCGATCAGGACGTCGTTCCCAATCTTGGGTGCGCCTTCACGACCGATATTCACGCCTAGCGTCGTACCGTGCATGATGCCTACACGGTCTCCGATGACGGCCTCGGGATGAATCCGAATCGCACCCGAATGAATGATGTGGAAGCCTTCTCCGATTCGCGTACGGCGATCCAGGTAGATACCCGTGAGCGGGCCAGAGAACGAAGACAAACGGTTGTAGATGAAGAGGAAGACGGAGCGTTCGGAACCGGGCCGCGAGGCGGACCAAACTCCGAAGCGGTACACGGCTAAGGCCCAGAAGGCACCATTCCACAGGCTGCTGCCGTGAAGGCGGTAGTCGTCGCTGATGCTCATGATCTCACGATCCGAGCAGACCTGCGATGCGGACAGCCATTCCGTCGATGCTCGAGAAGGAAGTATCGAAGAGAACATCTTCCGGAAGCATCAACGCGAAAGTTTCTTCCAGAAAGGCGATGACTTCGATCACGCCGGCGGAGTCGACATACCCCTCTTCGAAAAGATTGATTTCGTGGTTGAAAAATCCGTCATTCGCTTCGACCATGAAGCGATCGCGGATGAAGTCTTCGATCTTGGATACGACTACGGAAGCGTCAGAACTCATTCGGATACTCTGTACTGAAGCGGTACATACCACCTCGAATCAAATCGTCCATTTCTCGAGCGTGCATTCCCATTAGTTCCCCGAAGCGCCGTTTTAGGAACTCACCTTCGATATTTCGGTCAATCATCGCGGCCAATGTTCCACCCACCCCGTCTGCCGTCGCCACTTGGGCTCTGACTTTGGGCCGTTCGTAGATCCCCTTGGGAATCGCCGTTCCCATCACCTCTCGAACAAGCTGCTGTTTCGCTGCTTCTCTATTCAATACGGCACCGGGGACTGCTGCATAGGCATCGGCGAGGAGAGCGAATGGCTGAATCGTATCTGCGCCGAAATGAGAGAAAATTCCCACTTCTCGGTCTCCAGTATCCAGGCCGGACACCAGAAATCGTCGCAGACGCCCCGCGGCCATTCGAGGCAGGCTGTAATACTCCTTTCCTCGATACATAACTGGACAGTAGTCGGCCATGAGTTCGTTCATGGCATCCCCCGTAAGAATGACCGGACGAGGAGAATTGTCTTCCCTTGTTTTCCGCAAGTCGCGGGCCATCGCCGCATTCACGAGGCCGCAATGAACATTGAAGTCTCGCCAGTCCTGCCCGCGGGTGAGGACGGGGTCGAGTAGCTCTGCCAGCGAGTCCGAGGAGGCAGAGACGATTCGGTGCTCGACCCCGAGATGACGGGCCATCGCTTCGGCGTGATGGAGATCGCTCTCGGCGCTCTCGGGGTCTTCCTCGAGGCAGAATGTCACACCGACAAAAGGCCCGATGAACTCTCGGGCGAGAGCGGCGATCGTGCTGCTGTCGAGGCCACCCGACATGGTCACATAGAGCGGTCGGCTCCCTATACCGGCCTTCAGCTTTCGAAAGGTCGCTTCGAGTGCCGCGCGAATGCGGGCGCCTTCCGCGCGGAGATCCCCAGGATCATCTGCGGCGTTGTATTTGAGGGTTCGATATTTCGAGAGCGAGAAGCTTCGGGTTTCCGTGTTCAGCTCAAGGCAATGGCCAGAGGGGACCGACTGTATGCGGCCAGCGGGAATCCCTTGTTCCCGGAGAGCCAGCAAGTAGTTCGAGCTCACGATCTTGCCGGCGTCCGTTAGGCCAAAGAAGAGCTTGTTCACGCCGAGGGGGTCGCGAATGAAGCGGTGCTGCGGGCCTTCGCTTTGATGGATCGCGAAATGCCCCTTGATCTCGCCGAACGCCGTCGCGTCCGGAAGCGCGTCCCCGAAAAGGTCTATGTCCCCCACCGGGTCTTCACCTTTCCAAATCCAGTTTTCAACTTCCAAGTTCGTTCCCAATTTCGGCAAGGAT
The DNA here is from genome assembly GCA_041690055.1 of Myxococcota bacterium. Lineage (GTDB taxonomy): Bacteria > Myxococcota_A > UBA9160 > UBA9160 > UBA4427 > UBA4427. The sequence continues at coordinate 25,319 of JBDNFB010000011.1, forward strand.
TCCGATGCCGCGCTCGAACATCTCCTCGCTCACGGTCAGCGACATGCGAAAGTGTCCAGTGTGATGAAACATGGCGGAGGGGAGAACGAGCACGCCCCGGCCTGCCAAAGTTTGAGTGAATTCGAAATCGTCGCGCCCGAGGGTATGGCCGTAGGTGAAGAAAGTGGCCTCGGAAGGGATGAGGCCGTAGCGCTCGCCTAACTCCCCGAACACGTACCGCTTTCTTTCGGAGATAAACTCAAGATCGGGTGCTTCGCGAAGCATCTGGACGACGGCGCGCTGCATCAATGCGGTGGGCGTGCAGAAGCCCATCACCCGCATGAGCAGCGCGAGTTTTTCGCAGAACGCCTCGGCGTCCGGGAAATCGGGAGGGACCGCTGCGTAGCCTATGCGCTGGCCCTGAATGAAAAATCTCTTTCCGAAGGAATAGGCAATGCATGTGCGGGGGTAGAAGGTGGCAGGGGTGGCGGGTGGCTCGCCCCAGTAGATGTCGCGGTGGCATTCGTCGGAGATGAGCAGAGGCTCCCCGGCGTCTTTGAGTACTTGGCTGAGCGCTTCGAGTTTTTCCGCACCGTAAACGCGGCCCGTTGGGTTTGCGGGTTGAGATAGGACGACGGCACCGGTCTTTGACGTTAGGCCATCCCGAATCGCCTCAAGGTCGAGATTAAAATTCGCATCAAGATCGACGAAGCGCGTCTTGAGTCCGAGGTTTTCGATGTAGAGCGGCGTATCAAGCCAGCACGGACGGATCACCAGGACTTCGTCACGATCGCCATCCGCAACCGTTCGCAGTAAGAGATTCAGCGCAGACATAGCGCCCGGGGTCATCACGATCTGGCGGAATCGAAAGGTGAGGCCGGTCTTCTTTGAAAGGTCCTGCCCTACGATTCGGCGCGTGAGTGTGGCGCCGCCGTAGGGCGTGTACTGAAGCCCGAGCGCACGGTCATTCTCGACGGCCTCGCGAAGACTCTCCATGACATGAGCCGGCGGGCCATCGTGCGCATTCGCATAGCCGAAATCACACAGCCTCGGACCGAACCGCTGCAGCGCCTGCTTGCGAATGGCTTCGTAGGTCCGCTGGGCTTTGCAAAGCGCTTCGATGCGGTCCCAGTTGTGCGTCATCCGAGCCGCTTCCGGTCGAACTTGCCCGAGGGCGTTCGCGGCAGTGCTTCGTGAACGACGATCTCCGACGGCACCATGTGGCTCGGCATTTGCTGACGGCAATAGAGCACGAAGGCGTTCTCGGTGTAGTCGGGGGTTCCGACGAGATGAGCAACGATGAGCTGCCCCGCTTCCGGATCGGGGCGACCCACCACGACGACTTCGCGGAGAAGTCCCGACTCAAATAAATGCCCTTCCACTTCTTCAGGACTGAGCCGATAGCCCCGGCATTTCAGCATCTGATCCGCGCGACCAGCAAAGAAGAAATAACCTTCGGCATCGCGCCTCACGCGGTCGCCGGAGAAGACGACGATTTCACCGTCCTTCTGCACGGGGTCCCTGCGGAAGACGTGAGCGGTGGCCTCAGGGTTTTCCCAGTAGCCCATGGCGACGGTCGGGCCTCTATGAACCAGTTCGCCGATCGTGTCCGGCGGGACTTCATTCCCCGCTTTATCGACGACATAGAGGGTCGTCTCCGGAATCGCCTGCCCCATAGACGTGGGCCGTGCCGCCAGTTGTTCTGGCGGGAGATAGGTCGATCGGAATGCTTCGGAGAGGCCGTACATCAACACTATTTTCGTATGGGGCAGCTGACTTCTGTAGGCCTGTATGACGTCTTCGGGAAGAACTCCGCCAGTGTTGGTCATATATCGCAGATGCGGAAAGGATTTCGTGGGGAACGGGGACATTCGGCCCCGCAGCTGGATCCAAAGTGGGGGCACCGCGGCGAGTCCGGTTATCTCGTGCTCCTCTAAGAGTTGGCAGAGATCGGAAGGGAAATTCGAGCGGGACAGCACGAGCGTTGCATTGCAGAGGACCGAAGAGAGCAATTGATTTAGCCCGTAGTCGAAGCTGAACGGCGTCACGCTCAAAATTCGTTCTCGGTCGGTGATCTCGAGATAGTGGGCAACGATGCGCGCGCCCGCGAGCAGGTTCCGATGTGAGAGCAGAATGCCTTTCGGGCGTCCAGTCGAACCCGAGGTGTAGAGGATTGCGGCACGTTCTTCTTGTGCCGGTGAGAATCGAGAGCCACTTAGCATGTCGGGGGCAGAGACGGGGACAGCTTGGCCGTCACGAGCCCCGTCGATCTCTAGGCCAACCTCGAGTGTCGGTGGAAGGCGATCGGGATCCGCGCGAAGTCGAGCCAGCTTGCGGCGGTCAGAAACCATCCGCGCGGCGCCGGAGTCCTCGAGGATATGTTCGACCTGGCGTGCCTTGAGCACAGGGTGAATAGGAACGGCGATCGCCCCCGCCCGCCATATTCCGAAGAGTGCAACCACGCTTTCGAGGGATTTGTCGAGATAGATTGCGACGCGTTCGCCCGGGCTTACGCCTTGGTGAAGAATCTTGGATGCGAAGCCTTGAACGTGGTTCTGCAATCGTTCGTAGCTGGTCTCTATGCCTCGATCGATGATCGCGATATGGGCGGGGTTCTTTGATCGGAAGAGCGGATCTTCCATTCGGCTCAGCTGGGTTTCAGGACCGTCCATGCGACGATGTTAGGGAAAAGGGGACTGAGCTGCCCGAACTCGGGATGTTTCGGGAAGCGTGCCGGCTCCGGCCGATTCCCCTTGGGCGAAGGAGATTTTGAGGAGCCATGTTGCGGGTTGGCGCGCATTGGGTCGCAACAAGTTCGCGTTAGGTCAGATGGCAGACCGATTGTCTCCCCTTCGGCCGAAGCACGTCCAGCTTTCGCCGGAGCCGCCGTTGCCTTCGGCGCCGCGATTAGCGACGCGGCTTGTGGCGGCAAAATTGCCTGCGGGACCCGTCGCTCTAGGGTGCACGCGGAATCGATTGCGGTTGTGGGCGATAGTTCCGGAATGTTCGACGGCGGTGGCCTGTGACCATTTCATCCCCTACTCGCAGACCATGCCCGACTCACTCGTTTTCCCAGTCTTTTCAAGCACATGCCCGAGCCCCCATAGGCTTCCCGAATCAAGCGATGGGTCGCAGACGAGCCCCTTCGAGGGCGTTCGGGGCCCGTCCCAAAAAGGGTTGGGTTGCTGTAGAATCGAGAGACTTATGGCGTTCACGCCGAGTCCTTGACATCGCTCTGCCCCCCTCACTCGCTGGCTGGAACTCGCCTCACCGCGCTTCTGGAGCCGATTTGGAAATCCTTGGCACCCATGAAAGCTCCGACCTCGATTCGACAACGCATAGAAGATGGACTTGGCGCCTGGGCGCATACGGTCGACCGCTACAGCCGATCCATCGTCGTTTTGACGCTCCTGCTCACCGCCGGACTCGCGAGTTTCATTCCGCAGATCGAAGTCAAAATGGCGTCGGAGGATTTCCTTTTTGAGGATGATCCGGTCCGTGCGACGTACGATGCGTTCAAGGAAGAGTTCGGACAGGACCAGATTGCGACCCTCGCGATCACGCCGCCCGACATCTTCGACCTCGAGTTTCTGGAAAGGCTAAGGGCCTTTCACGAGGACCTCGAAGACGAGGTTCCGTTTCTCGAAGAGGTCACCAGCCTGGTCAATGTCCGCTCGACCTATGGTCGCGGGGATGAACTTGTCGTCGAAGACCTGCTCGATGACATGCCAGAGAACGCGGCCGATCTTGCCGCGTTCAAAGAGCGTGTGCTGAACACGCCCTTCTACTACAAGACCGGAATCCTCTCGGATGACGGCCTCGCGACCTCCGTCCGGGTTGAAGTGGCGGTCTACGGCGCGGCGCCCGAGTCGGGCGGGGCGGGAGAGCCGGACGCGGAAAAAACCGGCGAAGATGGCTTCGGTGGCTTCGACGATGACGATAATGATTTAGGCGGGTTCGACTCCGCGGAGGCTGGACGCTCCGAAGATGCGCCGAGTGATGCCGAGCTGGACGGTGGCAAGCGTGCTTTTCTATCGGGCGTCGAGAACGCGAATCTCGTCGACACCATACATCGGATCATAGAGCGCCACGCCGGCCCGGATTTCCCGATCCATGCCGCGGGTGGCACGATGATGACCTACGAGTTCACGAAGGCCCTCGGCCGCGACGTGCCGCTTTTCTTTGGTGGCGGACTGGTCGTCATCTGCCTCGTCCTCGTGCTTCTTTTTCGCCGGTTCTCCCCTGTCATTCTCTGCGTGGCGGTCGTGATTCCCGCCACCCTGGCCACCTTCGGTCTCGCTGCCCTCCTGAAGATCCCGTTCAGCGCGCCTTCCCAGCTGATCCCCTCTTTTCTTCTATCGATCGGCGTGAGCTATTCGGTTCATCTCGTCACGATCTTCCTACACGATCTCTCAGAAGGAAAAGCGAGAGTCGAAAGTCTCGAGCACGCTCTCCGGCATTCCGGTTTGCCGATCTTGATGACGGCCGTGACAACGAGCGCCGGATTGCTCTCCTTCTTCGCTGCAGAAATGAAGCCCATCCAAGAGATGGGGGCGATTTCGTCGATGGGCGTAGGAGTCATGGTCGTATACGCCATGGTCTTCTTGCCGGCGCTTCTCTCGTTCTTACCGATCAAGGGGCGTGCCGAGCGCGGGCCGGACAGGGTCGACCGCCTGTTGGGAACTTTGGCCGCGACTTCTGCGCGACATCCATGGAAGATCGTCGGCGTCACGGGAGTCGTCCTGCTAGGCGCCTTCGCAGGCATGTTGCAGTTGCACACGAGCGCAGATCCGGTCTCCTGGTTTCCAGAAGACCATCCCTATTCCCTGGCGAGCGACCTGCTCGTTGAGCGATTCGGCGGGACCTCTGCGATCGAACTCATCATCGATACGGGCCGCGTGAACGGACTGCACGAGCCTCAAGTGATGAAGCGACTCGATTCGGTCGAAGGGCTCGTGAACCAGCTCAAGGCGGATGGGGCAAATCTCTCGTATACGAGCTCGGTTGTCGACATCATGAAGGAGACGCATAAGGCGCTGAATGCGAATGACGAGAGCTTCTACGCTATCCCCGACGAACGCCTTCTGCTCGCCCAGGAAATGCTGCTCTTCGAAAATAGTGGGAGCGACGATCTTGAGAAAATGGTCGATTCGCAGTTCAGCCGCGCGCGCTACACGATTCGTTCGAAGTGGACGGATGGAGCGGAGTTTCGTCCCTTCCTCGACACCTTCGAGCCGATGCTCAAAGCCCATCTCTCAGATGTCGGAGAGGTCACGTTCACGGGGATGTCGGCCGTGATGGCGAGAACGGTCAGTGCCGTGACCGAGAGCATGTTGCGTAGTTACGGCCTCGCGCTCTGTCTGATCACGCCCCTGATGATCCTACTGATCGGCAGTCTTCGGTCCGGGCTCGTCAGCATGATCCCGAATCTCGTCCCCATCCTGCTGACTCTCGGCATGATGGGCCTGACCGGAATTCCGATCGATATGTTCACCTTGCTCGCGGGCTGCATTGCCATCGGACTCGCGGTGGACGACAGCATCCACTTCATCTCTGGCTTCCGTCGCTACCGGGCACTCGGTCATGACCCGGTCCGCGCTGTGGAGGAGACCATGCGCTCGACAGGGAAGGCTCTGCTCTTTACGTCGATCGTGCTCGTCTCGGGATTCGCCGTCCTGCTCTTGTCGGAGATGCTGAACCTGCGGAACGTGGGCGTTCTGACCTCATTCGCCATCGCCGCTGCGTTCTTGCTGGACGTGACGGTGACCCCCGCGCTGCTCGTCCTCACGCATCGACGCGAGATCGAGCAAGACCCCGATCATGCGTCGTCAACCGCGCCGACCGGATGATCGGCCGACGGGCTCTTGCCCAAAGCCCAGCGGGACCTAATATCCGGCTGGCTCGCGACTCCCGTCGTACGAGTCCGAGAAGCGAATAACTCAACATGCCGAAGCATTTCATCGGTCATTCTCTCGACCTCGAGATCGGACCCCAGCCCGACGACGTGAGCTGCGGCGCGACCTGTCTCCAGGCGGTCTACCGCTACTACGGAACCCTCGACGCGCTCGAGGACGTGTTGGACGACGTCCCTCAGCTCGAGAACGGCGGAACGCTGGCGGCGAATCTTGCCATTCACGCGCTGAAGCGCGGCTACCGCGCGCTCATGTACACCTACAATCTCAGGGTCTTCGACCCGACCTGGTTCGAGCCCGGCGCCGGTGATCTCAGGGACAAGCTGCACGCTCAGGCAAAGGCCAAGAACAATCCACGCGTGACCGAGGCGACGGGGGCCTATCTCGAGTACCTGGAGCTCGGTGGCGAGCTTGCAATGGTCGACCTCACGCCCGGGCTATTGCGCCAATGGCTGATCAAGGATCGTCCGATCCTGAGCGGTCTGTCCTCGACCTACCTCTACCAGGCGGCCCGGGAGGTCGGCAACGAAACGCTCCACGACGACGATATCCGCGGGCATCCGACCGGCCACTTCGTGGTCCTGAGCGGCTGGGACGACGAGAAGAACACTGTGCGCGTAGCCGATCCGTTCAAGGACAACCCGCATTTCGAAAAGCATATTTATTGGCTGCCCGTCCAGCGCCTGATCACAGCGATCTTGCTGGGAGTACTCACCTACGACGGGAACCTGCTGGTACTGGAGCCCGGGGAGGCAAATATTTGAAGTCGATCATCGTGATCGAGAATCCCAAGAACTGGCCACTCGAGCTCGTCGGGGCGGAAGTGGTTGCTGCTCGGGACTACCTCGTGGGCGACGCGACCTGGGCCGCCCGCCGCAACCTGCGCGTCTACAACCTGTGCCGGACCTACGGCTATCAAACCCTCGGCTACTACGTATCGCTGCTTGCCGGCGCCCGCGGCCACCGCCCCGTGCCGACCATCGAGACGCTTCAGGACCTGCGGCTCTCGCCCGTCGTTCGGATCGTCTCCGAGCTGCTCGAGAATCAGATCCAGCGATCTCTCGCTCCGCTCATCGGAGACAAATTCGAACTCTCGATCTATTTCGGACGAAACCTCGCGAAGCGCTACGACGCGTTGGCGCGCTCTCTCTACGAACAGTTCTCGGTACCGCTCCTGCGGGCCAGTTTCGAGCGATTCGGCGACACCTGGAGGCTCTCCTCGGTGCGTCCGATCGCGACTCGGGAAATTCCCGAAAACCATCGAGAGTTCGTGATCGAGCAGGCCGAAAATCATTTCAATCGACGCGAGCGATCCACACGCTCGAAGCCAACCTATCAGTACGATATCGCGATCCTGCACGATCCCGAGGCCGAGGACTCGCCGTCGGACGAGAAGAGCCTGCGCCGCTTCGCGGACGCTGCGCGCAAGGTCGGCATGGATCCGTGCCTAATCAAGCGATCGGACGCGGCCAGCATCGCCGAGTTCGACGCGCTCTTCATCCGCGAAACGACGTCGGTGAATGACGCAACCTATCGACTCTCTCGACGAGCGGAATCGGAAGGACTCGTGGTCATCGACGATCCACTCTCGATCCTGCGCTGCTCGAACAAGGTCTTCCTGGCGGAGCTCTTCTCGCGGCATTCGATCCCGTACCCGAAGACCTTCATCGCCCACGCGGACACAGTGTCCTCGATCGCCGCCGAAGTCGGATTGCCTTGCGTGCTCAAGCGGCCGGATTCGGCGTTCTCTCGCGGCGTCACGAAGGCTTCGACTCCGGAAGAGCTGCGCGAGAAGGCCGAGCTCTACCTGAAGGATTCGGAGCTGGTCGTGGCCCAGGAATTCAAGGCCTCGGACTTCGACTGGCGCGTCGGGGTGCTCGGCGGCAAGGCCCTCTTCGCCTGTCGCTACTACATGGCTCGCGGACACTGGCAAATCGTACGAACCACCGACGGAACGGGAACGCGCCGCTACGGCAAGGTCGAGGCGATCGCGCTCGAAGACGCCCCGCCAGAAGTGATCGACATCGCCGTCCGCGCAGCGTGCCTGATCGGAGACGGCCTCTACGGGATCGACTTGAAGGAAGTCGATGGCCAGTTCCTGGTCATCGAGGTGAACGATAATCCGAACGTCGAGGTCGGCTACGAAGACGCCATCCTGGGCGACGCTCTCTATCTCGAAATCATGCAGTGGTTCCGGAACAAGCTCGACGCGCGTGGCCAACTCGGAGTCCCGAATGCCGGCTGAGCCTTCCGAAGGCGGCACGGCTCGCGAGACAGCGAGCGAGGCGCCGCTGCGACTCTTCGAAGGCTACGGCATCGAGCTCGAGTACATGATCGTCGACGCACGAAGCCTCGACGTGGCGCCCATCGCCGATCGCTTGATCGAGGCGGAGTCCGGCGCGATCGAGAACGAAATCGAGCGGGGGGTGTTCGCCTGGTCGAACGAGCTCGCGCGGCACGTGATCGAAGTCAAGACGAACGGTCCCGTCACCTCGCTCTGCGATCTCGCGGGCGGATTCGCAGGCGAGCTGCGGCGCATGAACGAGCTGCTTGCGACGATGGGCGCGCGCGTGATGCCGACGGCAATGCACCCTTGGATGGATGCCACCCGCGACTTCGAGCTCTGGCCTCATGGCTCTCGTGAGATCTATGACACCTTCGATCGCGTTTTCGATTGTCGCGGTCATGGCTGGGCAAACCTCCAGAGCATGCACCTCAACCTGCCCTTCCAGGGCGACGACGAGTTCGGCCGACTGCACGCGGCCGCGCGTGCGATCCTGCCGCTGCTCCCGGCCCTGGCGGCTTCCTCTCCCTATGTCGATGGTCGCGCCAGCGGCCTGCTCGACACGCGCCTCGACGTCTACCGCACGAACGCGAGACGCGTGCCTTCAGTGAGCGGCTCCGTGATCCCGGAGCCCATCTATACGCGAGCGGCGTACGAAGCGTTGCTCGAGTCGATCTACCGGGATCTCGCAGCGCACGATCCGGAGGGCGTCCTGCGACACGAATGGGTGAACGCGCGCGGCTGCATCGCCCGCTTCGACCGCATGGCGATCGAGGTGCGCGTGCTCGACGTGCAGGAAGCGCCTGTCGCGGATCTCGCGATTGCAGCCCTTGTAAGCCATACGATCCAGTCGCTCTGCGGGCTCGGGCCGCGTGCCGGTCAGCGACTGCGTGCACTCGAGACAGGGCGACTCGCGGCGCTGTTTAGCAAGACCATCGCCGAGGCCGAGCATGCGTTGATCGACGACGTCGAGTTCCTTGAGTCCCTCCAGCTGGGATCGCGTCCCCGGCGCGCTGGGGAGCTTTGGGCGGAGCTGATCGATCGCTTCACGGCGAGCGCGGCGCCCACCCCGTCCACGCGTGCGGCGCTCGAGACCATCCGGGACCAGGGCAGCCTCGCGACTCGCATCCGCTGCCGCATGGCCTCGCTCACCGAGAACGTCGAAGAGCCGAGCCGCGAAGCCCTGGCGAGCGTATTCGGGGCACTCGCCGACTGTCTCGCCGACGGGAGCATGCTGCGTGACGGCGCATAAGCGGAAGCTCGTGCTGAGCTGCGAACACGGCGGAAACCGCATCCCGCCCCCATGGACACCGCTCTTCCGCAATCAGAAGCGCCTGCTCGAGAGCCATCGCGGCTGGGACCCCGGCGCGCTCGGCATCGCGAGAACCCTCGCCAGTCGGTTTGAAGCACCGCTCGTCGCAGCCACGACGAGCCGGCTGCTCGTCGATCTGAACCGCTCCCCGAGCAATCCAGCGGCGTTTTCGGAGATCACGCGGAGACTCCCCCGCGCCGAGCGCGACGCGATTCTCGAGCGCGTGCATCGACCGCATTGGGAGCGGATGCGCGCGCTCCTCGATTCCTGCGAGGGGCCCGTGCTCCACATTGCCGTGCACAGCTTCACGCCGATACTCGAAGGCTGTGTTCGGGCGTTCGACTTGGCGCTGCTCTACGACCCGGCCCGCAAGCCGGAACGCGAGTTCGCGGCGCGCTTCAAACGGGTCATGCACGAGCAGGCGTCCTGGGCGCGGCTGCGGCGCAATGCTCCGTATCGCGGCGATTCGGATGGGCTCACGACGGCGATGCGACGCGAACGATTGGCCTCAGAGTATCTCGGACTCGAACTCGAGCTGAACCAGGCCGCGATCGAGAGCCGCGCAGGACGCTCGAAGCTCGTCGATGCCGTCACTTCCGCCCTGCGCGCTTCGCGCTGAACCATGCTGATGGGGGACGTGCGGACTAGGCTGGAAGCGAATCGCAAAATATTTTGTGCTACACCGTGCGCGTGTCAAACGCCGGGTTGCGACCCCGAATTCGGAACTCTGAATTCGAGCGTTTGCCTTCCGTGGAGCACTGAATTCTTGTGACCGTCATCGACCTGGCCGAATTTGAATCCAAACTCAGCTTGCGGCAACTAGAGCGCAAGGACTTCGACTCCATTGTGAGCCTGGAAGAGCGCTGCTTCGAAGGGCAGCAGACCTGGAAACTCGAACACTTCGAGAGTCAGCTGGAACATTTTCCGGAAGGCCAGATCTGCCTCGAGTACGACGGTGAGATCGTGGCTTCGGCTTCGAGCCTGATCGTCGACTTCGGTGACTACGATGCGTGGCACAGTTGGTCCGAGATCGCGGATCACGGCTACATCCGCAATCACGAAGACGAAGGGGACACGCTCTACGGGATCGAGATCATGGTCGATCCGGAATTTCGCGGGTATCGACTCTCGCGTCGCCTCTACGACGCGCGCAAAATAATCGCGCGCGAGCGCAACTTGCGCCGCATCATCGTCGGGGGACGCATCCCGGGTTACCACAAGTACGCTGACGAAATGGTCGCGACCGAGTACGTGGAACAAATCGTCGCTCGCAAGCTCTACGACCCCGTCTTGACGCCGCAACTTGCCAACGGCTTTGCCCTGCAAGGGTTGATCCCGAACTACTTGCCGGAAGACGAGGAGTCCCGCGGTTATGCGACCTACCTCGAATGGTCGAATCTCGACTATCGGCCCAACCCCGGCCGAAAGCTTCGCAGCGTCTGGAACCAACGCTTGAGCCTCGTGCAATACATGATGCGGCGAATCGAATCTTTCGATGACTTCGCCAAGCAATGCGAGTTCTACGTCGATACCGCGGGCGACCACCATTCGGACTTCGTGCTGATGCCCGAGTTGTTCACCACGCAACTTCTGACGCTCGTCGACGAGCGTCAGCCAGGAGTCGCCGCGCGCCGGCTGGCGGAATTCACGCCGCAATATCTCGAACTCTTCTCGGATCTCGCAATCAAGTACAACGTCAACGTGATCGGTGGGTCTCAGTTCGTAGAGGAAGGCCCTGACCTCTTCAATGTCTCGTACTTGTTCCGACGCGACGGATCGATCGATAAGCAGTACAAGATTCACGTGACACCGAATGAGGCTCGTTGGTGGGGCGTTCAGGGTGGCTCACACGTCAACGTCATGGACACTGACCGCGGCAAGATCGCAATCCAGATCTGCTATGACGTCGAGTTCCCGGAACTCTCGCGCATCGCGCGCTCTCAGGGAGCCAACATCATTTTCGTCCCGTTCAACACTAATGATCGCCTTGGTTACTTGCGCGTTCGCAGCTGCGCGCAGGCCCGGGCCATCGAGAACCAGATTTACGTCGCGATAGCGGGTTGCGCGGGCAACTTGCCCTTCGTAGAGAACGCGGACATCCACTACTCCCAATGCGGGATTTTTACGCCTTCCGACGTCGGTTTTGCGCGTGATGCCATCGCCGCCGAGAGTTCCCCCAACATCGAGACCGTGCTGACCCACGACGTCGACGTCGAATTGCTGCAACGCAACCGATCGGCCGGAACGGTTCGCCCCTGGACCGATCGCCGACGCGATATGTATTCGGTGCATTGGCGCGATAGCGAGGGAAACGAGCACGAGATCTAGCGGATGGCCTGCGACCGAGGCGCGCAGGCCTGCGCGCCTCGGTCACGGGCGCACAACTCGGGCTGCATTGCGATCGGACTCGCGGTGGATGACAGCATCCACTTCATCTCTGGCTTCCGTCGCTACCGGGCACTCGGTCATGACCCGGTCCGCGCCGTGGAGGAGACCATGCGCTCGACGGGGAAGGCTCTGCTCTTTACGTCGATCGTGCTCGTCTCGGGATTCGCCGTCCTGCTCTTGTCGGAGATGCCAAACCTGCGGAACGTGGGCGTGCTGACGTCGTTCGCCATCGCCGCTGCGTTCTTGCTGTACGTGACGGTGACCCCCGCGCTGCTCGCCCTGACGCATCGACGCTAGATCGATCAGGACCTCGGGACGGCTTTGATCGAGAACTCAGCTGCCTAGCGCGATTCCGCCCCGGCACGGGCTTGGCGAGCGCGTGATCGCGCTAGAGTTTCGCCATCACAGGAGAGAACTTCGCCATGCTCAAGCCCCAGCTCAAGCCGAACTATCCCGAGATCGATTTCGCCAGCGATGCCGTGCCGAACCTGCACGAGGTCCTCGAAGATCTGCGGTCGAAGTCCGCAGTGGTTCCCGTCCGATATCACGGCGGCGTCGCGTACATGATCACGCGCTTCGACGAATTGAAAGCGGCCATGACCGATGACGACACGTTTCCGTCGGCAGCGGCCTATCTACGACATTCGGGACCGGTCATGGGCAAGACGATCCAGTGCATGGAAGGAGACGAACATCGCCGCAACCGCGCGCTCGTCTCTGCCGCCTTCCGTCCCCGCCTGATGAAGGAGTTCGTCGAGGCCTTCCTGACGCCGGTGGCCCACCAGCTCGTCGACGGAATTCTCGAGCGCGGTCAAGGTGCGCGCGGTCAAGCGGATCTCGTCGAGGACTACACGGTCCGTTATGCGTTCACCGTCATCACTCGTTTGCTCGACTTTCCACCGACTGATTTCGAGCAACTGAAGCGATGGGGGGATGGTCTGATCGACTTTCCGTGGAACCCCGAGTTTGCCCAGCAAGCTTCAAAAGAGTTCACGGAATACCTCAAGCCGATCATCGACGAACGGCGGCGCGATCCCGGTGAAGACCTTCTCTCGTCCCTGGCCACGACCGAAGTCGATGGCGACACGCTCGACGACGAGGAGATCTACTCGTTCATCCGCCTGCTCTTTCCGGCGGGCGCCGATACGACCTATCGCGGCCTCGGCAGCATGTTCTCCGCAGTCCTCACGAATCGAAAGGTCTGGGATGCCGTGAAGGCAGACGCCGACTTCATCCCCTCGGTCGTACAGGAGGCGCTTCGCTGGGAGGCGCCAACGGCGCTCCTGCCGCGCTTCGCACCAAAGGATGTGACCTGGTCAGGCGAGGCCATTCCAGCAGGCTCGGAGGTCCTTTTCGCAATCACCTCCGCGAACCGCGATGAGCGGGTCTTTGCACATCCCGACCGATTCGACCCCTGGCGCAAGGAACGCGACTCACTCACCTTCGGCCATGGGCTCCATTTTTGCCTGGGCTCGCATCTTGCTCGTCGTGAGATGGAGGTCAGCCTCCGGGTGCTCTCCGAGCGACTGCCGGATCTCCAGCTTCAACCGGGTACGGACACAAGCATTCGCGGCATGGTCTTACGGGGTCCGACGACGCTTCCGGTCGAGTTCAGCCGACCCTAACGGGCTGAGGGAAGGGCCTGGCAGGCAAAGAGATCCAAACCGGCTCGACCAGAAGGACACTCTTCACGACACTCCGATCCACTTCCACGAATACATCCACCGGCGAATCCTCCGCGACCGGTTTCGAAGGGGTCACTACGACGCTTCAAGCCGCGGTCGATCGCAGCGACCTCGGCGGCATCGTGACGCTGATCTTTCACCGTGGCGAAATCGTCTAGGTCGATGCCGTCGGCTACGATAAGTCGATCGAATGGATCGGCGAGCTCCCGCTCGCGCACGTACCGGGCAGCACCTACAGCTACTGTAATTCCATCGACGTGCTCGGCATCTTCGTCGAGCGCGCCTCGGGCATGAAGTATCCCGACTTCCTGCGCGAACGCATCTTCGACCCCCTCGGCATGCTCGACACGGGGTTCATCGTGCCGCCGGAAAAGCATGCGCGCTTCGCACCGCTGCAATCACTCGGACTCGTGCCGGCCTGTGGATCCCATCGGAGAAGTCAGTCCCGAACTACGCGGCCGCGTCAGGCGGGCTGTATTCGACGGCCGACGATTACCTGAAATTCGCGCGCATGCTGCATAACCGAGGCAAGCTCGACGATGTAAAGATCCTTTCGAGTGCGACCGTCGACGCGATGACCACCGACTATCTCACCGACGAGCAGCGCAAGGGCGAGCCCTTTCATGATCTCACGGACTTCTGGGCGGGCCAGGGATTCGGCCTCGGCGTCGCCGTCAAACTCAGCGCAACCGCGCATGCCTCGGAACTCGGAATGGCCTCCGTCGATTCCTTCGCATGGCCGGGTATCTTTGGCACCTGGTGGCAGGCCGATCCGAAAGAAGACCTGATCCTCATCTTCATGGTTCCGGGCGGTGAGGCGCGGCCGACACGCTGGGCTTTCCAGAAAGCGGCCTACGACGCGATCGAGCGCAAAGCGCCTCGCACTAATTCCGTACCACCGCTAGCTCCTGAACTCCTGCTCTGACAAGTCACCTTAAAAAGAGGCACATCAGCCCCGTCTCGGGCCTTCCGAATAAAGGCATCCGTTGTCCGCATCACCCTGTCAACCTACATTGGGCGCGCGAGGAGGCAACATGGACTATCCATTTCCGAGTCATTTCATTCAGGCGGGCGACCTCAATATTCATTACATGAAGGAGGGGCGCGGCGAGCCGCTCATCCTGCTGCACGGATGGCCGCAGACGAGTTACGAATGGCATAATCAGATCAGGTCACTTTCGGAGCACTTTACGGTCTACGCACCGGACAACCGCGGGTTCGGGTCCACCGAGAAGCCACGGGTGCGTATCACGCGAGATCTGCTGGCCCGAGACGTCGTGCAATTCATGGACGCGCTTGGGCTTGAAGACGCCTTACTGACCGGCCACGACTGGGGAGGGATCATCGCCTTCAAAGTCGCCGCGGACTTTCCGGATCGCGTCCGACGCCTCTGCCTGATCGATACGTCGACGACGGTCTGGCCCGCATTCGCGGCGCACGCCTACTGGGCGAACCTTCATCCCGAGCCATTCGAATTCCTCGAGAAGTATTCGAAAGAGATGATCGAATGGTGCCTGCGTGGTACGCGACCCGAATATCGAGATGTGATTGCCCCCTTCGCCCCGGAGCCGCTGCCCGGCGCCGAATCCGGTTGGTGCGACGACGCTGCTCTCGAGCATTATATCGAGGCGATGGCGGATCCTGGATCCTATTTCGCCACCGTCGAGTACTACGGCAGTGCATTGCCGATGCACCGCGTCGACGAAACCGCGAACGGCAAGAAGTCATTCGAGTACATCGGTGCCCATGGTGCGCGGGAAATCTGGAACCATCCAGAAGGGACGATGAATCACCCCGATCTGACCCAACCTCTCTGCTATGCACCAGAAGACTGGAACAAGAAATTTCGAAAGCCGGCGCTCTTCGTCTACACGCCGTTGCTCGTACCCGATGCCTTTGATCAAGGGCTCTGGAATTCAGAATACAACTTCGGCAACGATCTCTGGCAGCATTCGATCGCCCGACCCTTCCCGGAACTCCAAACCGCGGGCGTCTCTTGTGGTCACTTCGTTCCGGAGGAGGCCCCGGAGACGCTAGACCCGATTTTGATCGACTTCTTTTCTTGAGCCTTGGGGCGTACGCCCCAAGGCGTCTCAGAAACACGCAGAGTGGATCGATTCGGCTCTATCTTTTTGTGTTGCGCCGCCTTCGATTGGGCCTAAGGCCGAGCCGGGCGGTCCGAGTTCGCGCTTACCCATAACGATCCCGCCCGAGACGATGTAGTAGAGGCAATCGCCGGAATGGCTCCCCGAATCTGCACGGGGCGTGTGCGAGCGTCGAGCGAAGAGGCCCGCAGCATCGTCGACTAAACAGAGACCTCCGTCCCTCGTGCCGAATGGGAGAGTCTCTTCATCCGA
>JBDNFB010000012.1:0-9233 GCA_041690055.1 Myxococcota bacterium
GACGTCCCAGGGCAGATCGGATGCGGACTCCTCGCGCGGCAACTCGTCGGGCCCTCCTTTCGGTTTGCCGAGCGGAGGCGCCCGCGAGGGCATGTCGAGGCATTCCAGGATCCGGCGTGCCACCTCGGGCTCGGTGATCGCCGACAGGATCCCCATCCGACCCCCACAAGAGGGACAGAACCCCCTACGTTTGCACGAGAACGCGACGAGCCGATCGTGGCCACACGCATCGCAGTGCACACGCAAGAATCCGTGCGCCAGGACGCCGCACTCGAGGTAGGCGCGGATCTCGCGCTCGACGAAGCGAGCGACGGGGGCGCCGGCAGATCGCGAGTGTTCAAGGAATGGCTCGAGGTGCTCACGCACGACGTGGTAAAGGAGTGTCTTTTCTGGCTCATGGCGTTCGTAAGAAATCGGAGCGTCGTCGCCGGGACCGGGCTTGTATGGAAGCCACTAGGCAATCGGCGTGCCAGGAGTCGCAGCGAGCGCAAGAACCTAACATCCTACCCTGCTCCATCTCCTTCTTTCGAGGTCAGGTGATCGAGACTCTTCGTTCACGGGGCATTTGTGAACGGGGGGCTCATCGGTTGCCGCTCGATCGGGGCATGGGAGGATAGAGCGGATTCGAATTCATCGGAAGCATTGCTTCCGCTATCTCCTCCGAGGTTTGCGACCTCTCATACTCGTCAGCGAGCAGGGACAAGTCGGCCTCGCGCTGGGCGGTTCGGACCGGAGAGATGCCTCAAGAAGAGATCACGACCTCGGGCGGGGAGTCCATCCCCGGCGAATCAGGGCCGATTACGCGAGCACCCCGGTATAGGTCTCCGCATTGGCCAGGGCGGCGATGCGGTGGACGACGCGGCGCTCCGAGCTGTCGTTCACGGCATAATGCTGAAGGGCTTGCTGGTCCCAGATCAACAAATCGCCGGCCGACCAATGATGTCGAAATCCGAACTCGGGCTTTTGCATATGGCGAAGCAAAAGATCGAGCAGCATCGTCGCCTCGATCGGATTCAGGCCCTCTATGAACCGTGTATAGGTCGAGTTCACCGTGATCCAGCGACGCCCCGTCACCGGGTGAATCCGTACCACCGGATGCGAGTGGATGAGCCCCTTGGCGAGCGCGTTGGCAACGAGAGGCGCGAGCGGCAGACCGCTGCGCCAGCCGAGCTCGTAGAGATGGCCATAATCGTGGATCGCGCTGAGCCCTTCGAGCAGATCCTGGAATTTCGGAGATAGGCCATCGTAGGCTTCCGCCATACTGATGAACGCCGTATCGCCTCCGGTTTCGGGAATCATCTTGGCATGGAGCAAATTCACGAGCGGAGGATGCTCGAGAAACGTTTCGTCGGCGTGCCAGGAGTCGGCGCGGTTTCCGGCCTCGCTGTCGACGACCGTGATCTGCGGCGTTTCCGGGTGCTGGCTGAACTGATCGGTCGCATGCTCCTCGGGGACGCCGAAGCGCAGCGCGATCTCGAGGTGCTGCTCGGTCCGCATTGTCGTCGCAGGAATCGCGATGACCTGATGCTCATAGAGCGCACTCGCGATGTCCTCAATCGTCTGCTCGGTCAGCCCTGCTTCGAAATCGATGCCTTCTATGCGGGCTCCCATCCGGGTGCCGATCTTCTTGACCTTCATTGCCTCTTCCTCTTCATGCCTGATGCGTGCCTGAATACTAGGCCGCCGCGCGCGCGAGGGGATAGGAATTCCGCGCGGCGGCCTCGGCTAGTCCCAAACGGATTCCTGGCACGGCCCCAGGCGCGACCGCGACGTCAGGGTGCTGGGTAACCGCTCGCGGGGCTAGGGAGGCTTCCTTGGAGACCCCTTCGCCGCCTGGACCCTGCCCGTGGGTCCGGAACTTTCAAGCTAGAATGATGGGCGAGCGCTCAATCCGACCCTAAGCAATGCAGGAGCCAAACCTTGAAACGATCCTCTCACCACCCACTGCGGCGACTCGCCCCGGTCGGTCTTCTTCTGCTCGTCACCGTTTGGACCCTCGGCTGTCAGACCCCCTATCCACGAAGGGACCCGACCGGAGAGGTCTTTCCGCCTGTCGCAGGACAGTCGCTCGCGGGGGACTCGGTTTCGATTCCCGCGGCCTGGGCGGGTGAACCGGTCCTGCTCCTGGTGGGCTTCGCGCAGAATACTCAGTTCGATCTCGATCGATGGGCGCTCGCGCTCGTGCAGAGCGGGGTCGAGGTCCGCGCGGTCGAAATCCCGACGATTCCCGGCCTCGTCCCGAGCTTGATCTCGGATCGCATCGACAATGGGATGCGTCGCGGGATCCCTGAAGAAGACTGGGCGAGCGTCGTCACGGTCTACGACGATGCCGAGACGATCGCGAGGTTCACAGGCAACGAGAACCCGCTCCCGGGCCGAATCCTATTGATCGACGCGACCGGCCGGGTCGTCTTCTTTCACGATCGCGGCTATTCGACGGGTGCGTTCGTTCGTGTCTCCGAGGCGCTCGATCAACTCGGAAACTGAGGAAAGCGCAGAACAGATGAGTATCGAATTCGAGATTTCCATCCCGGACGCTGCCCTCGAGGATCTCGAGCGCCGCCTTTCTGAATCGCGCTTGCCGGGAGACTTTGGCAACGAGGACTGGCGATACGGAGTTCAGGAAGGCTATCTCGCCGAGCTCGTCGAGTACTGGCGAGATGCCTACGATTGGCGCGAGCACGAAGCGTCGATGAACCAATTTCCGCATTTCCGAACGATCCTGGATGGGGTTCCGATTCACTTCATCCATGTTCGCGGAAAAGGCCCCCACCCCAAGCCATTGATCCTGACTCACGGTTGGCCCTGGACGTTCTGGGATTTTCGCGACGTCATCGAACCACTGACGGATCCCGCTCGCTTTGGCGGGACGCCCGAAGACGCCTTCGACGTGGTCGTCCCTTCCCTGCCTGGATTCGGATTTTCCTCTCCGCTCGACACGCCCGGGATCTCGTTTTCTCGGACGGCAGATCTCTGGGACCGACTCATGCGAGAGACGCTCGGATACGATCGCTATGCGGCGCATGGCGGGGACTGGGGAGCGATGGTCACCGCGGCCCTCGGCCACAAATACGCCGACCATCTCTACGGTGTCCACGAAAGCCTGCCAGGATTTCTCGGACTCGACTACACCTCTCTCACCAAAGACGACTACGCCCCTGACGAGGAAGGCTGGTTCGAACACACGAAGATGATGCAGGGGCGTACGACCAGCCATATGGCGACGCATTCCATCGATCCACAGACGCTCGGCTATGCGCTCAACGATTCCCCGATCGGTCTGGCCGCCTGGATCCTGGAGCGACGCCGCGCCTGGAGTGATTGTGACGGCGACGTCGAGCGCTGCTTCTCGAAAGACGATCTCCTGACGACGATCTCGATCTACTGGTTCACGCAGACGATCGGGACGAGCATGCGCTTCTATTGGGAGAATTCTCACAACCCGTGGTCCCCGTCGCACGACCAGAAACCCGAGGTTGGCTCTCCTTCGGCGTTCGCCGTTTTTCCGCGTGACGTCTTACTCGTGCCTCGCCGAATCGCAGAGCAACACGCCAATGTTCAGCGATGGACCGTCATGCCTGCGGGCGGGCATTTCGCCGCCGCGGAACAACCCGAGCTACTCGTCAATGACATCCGAGCGTTCTTCGCGCATCTGGATTGAACAACGGGCGGCCCGCCTGTACTGATGATTCCGATATCCAATCTTCATGCGACGCTCCTCATCAATCCTGCCTCCCTTGATTCTCTCGGTCAAACACCGCGACGCCCCCAATCAAGGAGCGCCGACTGATCTCGCCGCCTGCCAAGAGACAGGTCCACTCTTCGGGAGCGCCCTGCCCCGCAAAGTCAGCGAACGACAGGTCGATCTCCTCTGCCGCCGCTCTAGTCGGCGCGGTCCCCCCAGCGTCGACCCGCGCACGACTCGCGCGACGACTGCGGCATCGGGATCGAGTCGCACTCCCGCCCAGCAAGGCCCTTAGACGTCGAATACGTAAGTCCTATCGCATTTCGAATGGGTTGGACCGCTCGATTCGAGGCTCTACTATTCATCGGTGTAGTTCACCCTGCGACTCCCTCCCTGGTTCAGAGGGAAATCGCCGATGAGGACACATCAGCCATGATCCAATACGAATTCGATGCAATTAGCTCGGTCGTCGTCGTCACGATTTCAGGCAACCTTGAAGACAAAGAGGCTATTTCGTGGTTCAAGAGCCTGTTTGAGAAGCTCCGCGGTGAGACGCAGGTAAGCGGCATAGTGGACACCCGAAGGCTGGTGGACCTGAACGTGACGAGCGAAACGATCCGACAGATCACGCGACTCGCCGAAGCGAACGATCCCCTCTTCGAGGGCTCTCGATGGGCAGTCGTCGCCGACAAGGATGTCATGTTCGGCATGGCGCGGATGTACGCGATCATTCGCGATGGGGCGCCCTTCGAAATCCGCGTTTTTCGCGAGATCGACGCGGCCCGCGATTGGTTCGGCGACCGAGCAGACGTCGAATAGCGGAATCACGTATCTTCGAAGACACGAAGTGCTTTACCCGCCACGAGCGGAGCTTCATGGTCGTCCCCCCTGCCCGCTCTTCGCTCGCTCATCGGGCTTGAATTTGTTGCACTCTTTGACATTGGGACCGAACGGAGGACCGGAGTCTTGTCAGACAAGCTCGAGGATTACAACGACGTTTCTGTCTACGGGATCGCGCCCGAACGGCGCGATGCTTTGCTATCGCGCCATGATGAATGCGCGGTGACATGGTCGACGAGCGATGGCTGGCCAGTTGGTGTTATGCATATCTATATCTGGCACAACGATCGCTTCTGGGTGTCGTGCATGCCAGAGCGCAAGCGCGTTGCAGCCCTCCGCGCCCGGCCTCGGAGTTCCGTCATCGTCGCTTTCGAGCATGAGCAAACCGTCACGGCCAAGACTCTCGCCACGGTGCATGAGCATGGCTCGACCCATCACGATTGGTTCTATCACGCGCTGGCTCGCAAGGTGCTTCCAACGCAGCCCGCGACCGTACAGGCGCTTGGTGAGGATGCGTGGGTTGAGCGAATCGATAGCCCCGGCCGGGTCGTGATCGAGTTCACCCCGCAGAAGTGGATCAGCTTCGATGGCCGCAAAGTCGGCGCCCACGCCGAGGGGCTTTGGCAGCCGGGCGATCCCTGGATCGAACCCGAGGAATCGGGGCAGACTGTCTAGTTAGTGCTTCAGCCAGCGGGCCTCGGTAACCAGGCACATCCCCCCGGTCTTCTTCAGCACCGGCCGGAGCGACTCAACGAATGAGTCCGCCACATCGAGCGGCGCCGCGACGACGAAGCAGACGTTCGAAAACGCATTGGTAAGTCCGTCGCCATCACGATTGCCGCGCTGGCCACGGCCCGCGACGTCGCGCAGGATCGTATGCCCCTTGATGCCGGCCTCTTCGATCAAGCGTTCAACGTTTTTCTGTTGAGCAGACTCGACGACGATTTCAATCCGCATAACATCTTCCATGCTTCAGCTCCCAGCGACTTCGAGAAAACGAATAGCCGACCAGTAGATCGGAATTCCGATGATCACATTGAACGGAAAGGTAATACCCAAAGAAAGCGGTACGTAGAGGCTTGGGTTGGCGTCGGGTAGGGACAGTCGCAGAGCAGCTGGAACCGCTATATAGCTTGCACTGCCCGACAGGACCGCGAGCAGCAGCTGGTCCCCAGGCGAGAGTCCAAGCCACCAGCCGAGCAGGATACCGATACCCGCGTGGATGGGCGGCGCGATAAGGCCGAAGCCGATCGTCATCGCTCCACTTCGCCGCAGGTCGCCGAGGCGCTTTGCCGCCAGGAGGCCCATATCAAGCAAGAAAAGGCAAAGCACGCCCTTGAAGGGCTTCTTCACGAACGGCGCGATTTCCTCGAAACCGTCGGGGCCGATCAGTAAGCCGATCAGGAGTGATCCCAACAGCAGAAAAACGGCGCCGTTGAAGGCCGCTTCATGCAGCATCGGCCCCCAGGCCAAGGCGTCGGCTTCGCCGTCGTCATTTTCATCCAAGCCCGAGCCGAACCGATGCGCGAGAAAGATGCCCATGATGATGGCCGGTGATTCCATCAACGCCATCGCGGCCACCATATGCCCACCGTAAGGTATTCCCTGTCGCTCAAGAAAACTCGTCGCAATGATGAACGTCACCGCGGAGATAGAGCCATAGGTCGCGGCGACGCCCGCCGCGTCGCTCACACCAAGACGGGATTTCAAAAGGAAGAACGTCCAGACCGGCACGATGAAAGAGAGCAACACGCCCGCCCCGAGCCCTGAAACGACTTCGATCGAGAAACCCGTTTTACTGAGCGCGACACCGCCCTTGAGCCCGATGCTCATCAGCAAGTAAAGCGAGAGGAGCTTCGAGACCGGCTGAGGGATCTCGAGGTCCGAGCGCGCGAAGCAGGCGAGCAGGCCGAGCGCGAAGAACAGGACGGGGGCCGACAGCAGATTGCTGAAGACCGATGCGAATTCCATGGATCGATGGCCTATTGAGTGGGGTTGGGAGGAAATGCCAGAGCCTTCAAGGAAGACAGCCTATGGCCTCTGAGGGCCAGTGTAGGCGATCTTTGCGTCGACAGGGACTGCGCTTCCGGTCGCTATTCTGTCCGCAGCGAACACATCCGCGCCGATGTCCGCAAATCGAGTAGTCGAACCAGGCTGCGCTCTTGCCACCTTGCAAATCCGGCCCCCTACCGCCGAGCCCACAGGATTCGCATCGGTCACCTTTCTCCGTCTCGCATGACTCGCGGGCTGGGGACCCATGCCTAACATGTGAGAACCTCCGAAAATCCCTGCCTGCCACGCGACTTGCCTTGTCGCCAACATGGGCAACATTATGCACAGCCTGGTGACAGCGCTCTCGGCGCCAATAGTTGTGTGCGGACTCGGCCCGGCTATGGTCCCGCTCCCAGCGACATCCAACGGCCTCCAGCGGCCTCCTCATTGCCCCAAGCCCGAGCGGGCCCAAACCCCGCAAGAAGGAGCACAGAGATCGATGGCGATCATCGACACCGACAAAGACGGCCTTGTGGAAGAGGTGCTCACGGCCGAGCAACAAGCCGCGCTCCGCCCAGATACCGTGCTGGCCTCGCTCCTCGAAGGTAATCGTCGTTTCGTCGGCGGCGAAGTGACCGTGCGCAATCACAAGGCGCAGATTCGCAAGGCCGCCTCGGCTCAGTTCCCCAAAGCAATCGTGCTTTCGTGCGTGGATTCGCGCGTACCGGTCGAAGACGTCTTTGACCGCGGCATTGGGGACCTCTTCGTCGCGCGCGTCGCGGGCAATTTCGTCAACGCGGACATGCTTGGAAGCATGGAGTTTGCCTGCAAGGTCGCGGGCGCCAAGCTGGTGCTGGTACTCGGCCATGAGCATTGCGGGGCGGTCAAGAGCGCCATCGACGACGTCAAGCTCGGCAACATCACCGAGATGCTTTCTAAGATCACGCCCGCCGTCGCCAAGGTTCGCGCTGTTGGTATGGAAGGGACCAGCCAGGACCCGGCCTTCGTGCATGCAGTGTGCGAGGCCAATGTCTCCGGCAACGTGCAGCGCATCCGCGAAGAGAGTCCGGTTCTCGCCGCACTCGAGACGGAGGGCGCCATCGCCATCGTCGGCGCTGTCTACGATATGGACGACGGTTCGGTCACCCTGCTCGACCGCGACTAACCTCGACTAACCGCCGGGCGATTCAGCCCAGCGACGGCATACCCAGCATGCATCACATCCAGAACAGATAGGGAAGAGATCCGTTGGCATACGACAAGGCACAGCTGAAAGGTGATCTCTCAGGCGGCTTCGTCGCCGGCATCATCGCATTGCCACTGGCGCTTGCCTTCGGTGTCCAGTCGGGCCTCGGTGCGGCCGCAGGCCTTTACGGCGCCATCGCCGTAGGGGTGTTCGCCGCAATGTTAGGCGGAACGCGAACCCAAGCATCGGGTCCGACGGGCCCCATGACGGTCGTCTCGGCCGCCATCGTCGCCTACGCCGTCGAGAGCACCGGCAGCCTCGAGGCTGGCCTGGGCATCGCGCTGGCGGCTTTCTTCGTGGGCGGCGTATTACAGTGTCTGCTGGGACTCTGTGGGGTCGGGAAGTACGTGAAGTACTTCCCGTATCCGGTCGTCTCCGGTTTCATGAGCGGCGTCGGGCTGATTATCATCGCCCTCCAGCTCTGGCCGTTCCTCGGATCCGCATCGCCTAAGTCGACGATCGAGGTATTCTCGCGGATCGGCGAGCCGCTGTCGCAGATCAATCCGGCCGCGGTCGGGCTCGGCACGCTCACACTCGCGACCTACTACCTTTTCCCGCGCCTCACCAAGAAGGTGCCGGCCGTCTTGGTGGCGCTGGTCGTCGGCACAGGAGCATCGATCGTGCTGGGCCTGGACGTGCCGGTGATCGGCGACATTCCGAGCGGCTTTCCGGCGCTGCGGGTCTCGGCCATGTTCGCCGTCGCACCCGAACATATCCGGTTCATCATCGAGTCAGGCGTCACGCTCGCCTTGCTCGGTTCGATCGACTCGCTGCTCACGTCGGTGATTGCCGACAATCTCACGAAGACCCGGCATAACAGCAACCGCGAGCTTGTCGGACAAGGCATCGGCAACATGATCGCAGCGGCGTTCGGCGGCATTCCCGGTGCCGGTGCGACCAAGGGCACGGTCGTCAACATAGACGCCGGCGGTCGCACGCGCGTCTCGGGAGTGACGCACGGACTGCTGCAACTCGCGGTGCTCCTGGGTGCGGGCAGCATCGCGGCGCTGATCCCGCTGAGTGTGCTCGCCGGGCTGCTGATCAGCGTCGGCATCGCCATCATCGACACTAAGGGCTTCAAGCATCTGCGGTCCGTGCCGAGGGCGGACTCCGTGGTGATGTTCGTCGTACTCGTGTGGACCGTTTTCGGAAACCTGATTCACGCCGTCGCCGCGGGCATCGTGCTCGCGAGCCTGCTCTTCATGAAGAAGATGAGCGACCTCGCGGAGTCGGAGAGTCGGTTGACGGAGTTGACCGACGGCGGGCCTATGACGCCCGAGACGCCGTGGCCAGATGAAGAAGGCCTCACGGACCATTCCGGCGTATTCGTCAAGCATATCGCGGGGCCGCTCTTCTTTGGATTCTCGTCAGGATTTCGGGCTCTGGCCGAGAAGCTGCCGGAAGACGTGGCGACGCTGATCGTGCGCATGGACCGCGTGCCGTACATCGACCAGTCGGGCCTCTACGCCC
>JBDNFB010000013.1:0-8012 GCA_041690055.1 Myxococcota bacterium
CCCTGGAAGAACAGCAAGAGATCTTCACCGAGTTCTACCAAATGGCCAATGTCGAGCGCGACCGGCGCAAGGGGTTGGGGCTCGGGCTCGCCACCGTTCAGCGCACGGCCAAATTACTTGCTCACGATATCTCCGTGGAGTCGCAACTGGGCAACGGCTCCACGTTCTCCGTAACGGTAGAACAGGCTGAGAACATCGTGAGGCTATTCAGCCAGCCGTTGGTGGCTGCGGATCCAGTCGCGGTTTCAGATTCGTTTCTTGTTGCGGTCATCGACGATGAGGAGACGATTCGCGAGGGACTGCAGCACTTGCTGGAACTGTGGGGCTATCGCGTTGTTTCAGCGGCCGACGGGGAGGATTCCCTCGCGCAACTTCAAGGGCTGGGCCGGGCGCCCGACGCCATTGTCAGCGACTACCGACTGCGCGACGGCCAGACCGGGATCGAAGCCATTGGCACCATCCATTCCGCCTATCATCCAGCAATACCCGCGATCATCGTCACTGGGGACATCGACAAAGACCGGCTAACCGAACTCAACATCAGCGGATTTCAAGTTCTGCACAAACCGGCCCCCCCCGCGAAGCTGCGCGCATTTCTGCGAAGCGTGCAGGCGCGAAACAAGGGGCGTGCAGCTAAAGAGATGGCAGATTGAGGTTCAACTTGGTGGCCGCCAATGCCGCCTGGGTACGGTTACTCACACCCAGTTGCTTCAGGATCGCCGTGACATGCATTTTGACCGTCGCTTCCGCAATTTTCATGCGCGATGCAATCACTTTATTCGGAACACCTTCGACGATCATCGAGAGCACTTCCAATTGGCGTGGAGTGAAAGACGGCGCCTCCCCGGCTTCGTCAGGCGTCGCCATGACACTGGGAACATATACGCCGCCTGACAACACCATCTGCAAGGCGCTTAGCATGACCTTGCTGGTCGTGTCTTTCGGGATATAGCCCATATCCATTGCACGCTGAATGTCACTGCGCAGAGCGGATCCCGACAGCACGACAAGTGGGATTGCGGGATAGTGATCGCGGCAAGACATAAGGACTGCAAAGCCATCTGTCTCGGGCATATGGAGATCGACCAGGACCAGGTCGATCTCAGGATCCTGCGACAAAGTTCGAAGCGCATCCGAACCCGTTGCCGCCTCGAGTACGCAAACGTCGTCCGCAAGCCCCGCCAGCACATAACACATGCCTTCCCTGAATAAAGCATGGTCGTCCACTATCAATATTCTCATTGAACGCTGAGTATCTCATGGTTGTGAGGAGGACGGGCCTCCGATCATAATGAGATAATCATCAACCTTTCCGATATATCTATTTCGAAACCTCGCGCTCGGATTTTGTCGCTAGTCGGGGTATGAGTGAGGTGGCCTGCTCGACGAGGGGGGAGTCGAAATCGCGAAATCGCTCGACGAGTGGCGTCAATGACTGCTCTGCGGTGGGCTCGCCAGGCATGCGGCTCAGCCAATCGACGAGGATTCGTAACTCAACCCACGGAGTGCCTTGCTTGCGACTCGTCTCGACGGCTCGTTGGTACAGCTCGATCGAATGGTTGGGATTGTCCGGCAGACTGAGTTGGGCGGCAGCGCGGACGGCGATGAGTTCGGCATTCTGGAAAGGAGCTCCCGTCGCTGTGGCGACGGCGAGCCCAGCTTGAGCGGTTGCTTCTGCCTCTAAAGGCTGGTCGTTCAGGAGCTGAGTTCGAGCAACGCACCAGAGGAGGCCGGGCGCGCCTGCCTGGCTTGCGTCGGTCTCGGAATTCGGCGGGGGCTCCGAAATTGGGGGCGCGGGGCGACCCATTTCGGCAAAGGCAAGGGCAACGAACTTGTCAGAGATTGCCCACTGCATACCGAAGCTGAAGCGCTCGGCCATTTCGCGGCACTCATAGGCGAGTAAGAGACCAGATTTCCAGTCGCCTCGGAACCACCGGTAGTACGATGCGTACATCAGTGCGAAGCACTCGTTGAAGGGGTCGTCGAGGGTTCGAGCGTGGGCCAGAGTTTCGCGGGAGAGCGTGCTGGCGCACTCGACTCGCCCAATCGATTGAAGGGCGACTGTTGCATGTGCGCCCGAAACTGTGGCTGGGTCCGTGCCTACTTGTGATTCGCCTCGGCCCGGTCCCGTTCGGGCGTAGAGCGCGCGAGCCGTCTGATCCATTTCAGCGCTCGCTTCGAAGCGCGCCTGGTAGAAATAGGCGCAGACCTGTTTCGTCTCACCTAGCATGCGGAAGAGTTCGTGGTCATGGCGATGACCGAGGCGGATGAGTTCCTCGCCGCAGGAGAGCACTCGGTCGTAGCGTGCGCGTCCCAGGTGGTAGCCACCAACCCCGTCGAGGCCGAGGGCCTGAAGGATCGGGGAATCGAGGCGAAGGCCCAGATCGAGGATCTCGTTGTACGCATTGAGCGACTCTTCGGCGCCCATCCCGAGTCGTACGAAACAACAACTCGCCTTCGTTCGCTTGATGTCGACCTCGAGGGAACTCTCATTTTTCTCGACGCCGGTCTCGAGAATGAATCGTTGGAGCAGAGACTCTGCTCGGTTGAGGTGTGTAGTTGCTATGTCCCATGATCCGAAGGCGGTGGCAGTCTCAGCTGCGCGGCACAGAAAGCCGATCGCCTTTTGCAAGATATTCCCGCGTTCGTAGTGGCCCGCGATCTCGGCCGAGTGTGACCGCAGGTCGCTGGTTGGTCCGGCTGCGAGATGATCTGCGATCGCGAGGTGGAGACGGCCGCGACGGGATGCGGTGATCTGCGCATAGGTCGCATTCTGCTTCAATGCGTGGGTGAATGTGTAATGTCCGGTCGACAAAGCTGGGCTGCCATCTAGCTCGTACGGACTGTCGTCTTGGATGAAGTGCTGTGAGGCGAGGTACTCGCAGGCCTCTTCGACTCGATCCAGATCGAATTCGAGCGCAGCGGCAAGGGTCAAAGAATCGAAGGATTGGCCCGCCACGCTCGCGACTTCGAGTACCAGTCTCTGAGTAGCCGGGAGAGACCGAATCTCATCATCGAGCAGGCTGCCGAGTCGGGGTGGGATTCCGAGGGGGGTGGCTTCGAGGTCGGCCGACATCCGCCAGTCTCCGTCGACTGTGACGATTCGGCGGGCATCGAGGAGTGCATCAACGGCCGACGTGAGAAAGAGGGCGTTTCCACCAGTGTGCTCATAGAGGCGTGGTGCGAGTCCGTTGCCAATTCCGGGACATCGCGCCGCGAGATATTCCACGACGCCTGTGAGGTCGAGGGAATTGAGGGGGAGATCGCGTCCTGCGCTAATCGTCGAAAGCGACGCGCGGCATTCGTCAAGAAGCGTCGGCTCGGTCGCAGAAGAGGAGGTGGGCCGATGAGAGCCGATCACGGTCAGGGCGGCCTCGTGCGGCCGGCGCGCGAGCGCGCCGATGACCTCGAGAGTCCCCGCGTCAGCCCAATGCAGGTCCTCGATCCAAAGTACGAGAGGGATTTCACTCGCGATGGTTTCGAGGGCTTCGACGAGTGACCGAATCGACTGAGCCGGCTTGAGTGCCTGGCTAATGCGCGTAATTTCATGGCGGCGCGCGCGCGGCAGCTCGTCCATGAGGGAGGGCATTTGCGATAGCCAGCTCGGAGCTCGCTGAGCGAGCACATCGATTGTTCTCTTTCCATCCGATCGCGAGGCGAGGCTGCAGAGCGCCTCGAGGATGGGACCGAAGGGTTCGAGGTCACGGGTTGCTTCGGGACATTGGCCTGTTGCGAGTCGAGCCGTTCCCAAGCGTTCAGACAGGGCTCGTTGAATCAGCGTCGTCTTTCCGATGCCCGCTTCCCCGTGAACGAAGCCGACGATTCGTTGCCCTGCCGACGACGCCCGAAGCCAAGATCCGAGCGCCGCTACTTCCGCCTCTCGCCCGACGAAAGGGAGCATCGCGGGCGCTTCAACGTTAGGCGCTGGTGATCCCGGCTCAGGTGCCGTGAAGCGAAACCCCCGACCGTGAATCGTTGCGAGATATTTCGGGTTACGCGCCTTGTCTCCGAGCGCGCGGCGGATCTCCGAAATCGAAGTGCTGAGCGTGACCTCGGTGACCGAAATGGACGGCCACACCGCATCGAGTAGCTCTTGTTTCGTGACGACTCGATTCGAATGGAGAGCGAGATAGGCCAGGACATCCCAGGTTTTTCCCCGAAGGGGAACGGGATGTTCGTCTCGATAGAGATACTGCTCCTCGAAGTCGATTCGAAAGGGCGGGAAATGGACCGACCGGGCCGCGGGACCGGAGCGCGCTGAATTAGTCAAAGGATTCGCTTTGTCGGCGGTGTGCGCGGAGCACGCGCGAGCGCTCTAGAGATAGATCAGATTATAGGCAACAAAATTTACATGAGAGACCTGAATTCAAGAACTCTTCAAGGACTCCGGGTAACCGGTGTGGTTCTTTAAATAAGACGAGTTCGGTCTATTAAACCCCTCGCTTCGAGGGACCCTCAGGAAGCAATTTTGCGATTTAGGACGACAGCTACGCCGATATGACACTCCCAATTTCCAGATCCTCTCTCCTCGCAGG
Source organism: Myxococcota bacterium (assembly GCA_041690055.1). Lineage (GTDB taxonomy): Bacteria > Myxococcota_A > UBA9160 > UBA9160 > UBA4427 > UBA4427. The sequence continues at coordinate 4,536 of JBDNFB010000013.1, forward strand.
AACTTGGCGTGCCTTCTGCTTGCGCGTTCCCGCCTCAGTGGTCCTGGTTTTCTTCATCCAAACGGGCTGCGGCGGCGACAATGTTTCCGGAAATGAACGTGCCCTGGCGCGTGTGGGTTCGGAAACGATCTCCGAGTCGAGTTTTGTTGGGGAGCTGGAGCGTCGCGCTGGCCGCTTCTCCGTCGATTTCTCTGCCCCGGATGCTCGCCTTTCCGTGATCGAGGAGATGATCGACGAACGGGTTCAGCTTGCCCGCGCCCGCGATCTTGGGCTCGACCAGGCTCCAGATATTAAGCGTGAATTGGACGCAGTGCTGATGCGTCATCTGCGAGAGCGGGAGCTGGTTCCGGTGATCGCGGAAGTCACCGTCACCGAAGATGATGTGACGAGCTACTTCGCAGATCACGAAGAAGAGTTTTCGCGGCCGGAGCGGTTGCGTGCGGCGATCGTCCAGCTCGAGGTTGCGCCTAATGCGTCCGATGCGGTTCGCCTGCGTCGACGAGCCGAGGCGGAAGCACTCCACGAGGAAGCGCTTCTGATGTCCGATGGCTTTCACGGTTTTGGTCCGATTGCGGCGCGCGCTTCGGGGCACCGCGCGTCGCGATACAAGGGTGGAGATATTGGTTGGCTTGTTAGGGACGAGGATCGATATCCGTTCGATTCGGCCGCTCTTGAGGCGATCTTTGCACTCAAGTCCGTCGGCGATATCGGACCCATCGTGGATGGGGTCGATGGGCTCTATCTCGTCCGATTGATCGCGGTGGAGCCGCGCTCTACGCCTCCCCTCGCGCGGGTCGCGCCGATGATCCAACAACGTCTCTTCGACGAGAAGCAGAAACGCGTACGCCGCGATTGGATCTCAATACTTCGAAGCCGTGCAGGCGTCGAGTACGACCCGAAGCGTCTCGCCGAGATCGAGCTGCCGGCGAAACTCGTTGTTTCGGAACCCAAAGCAAGTTCAGCCCCACCCAGTCTGCCCGGAAGCTGAGACACCCTCATGTCTACTCTGATCCTTTCCTCAAGCTGAAAGTACATGTCATGAAGCGCCCGACCATTCGATCGACTCACGCTCTCCAGTTGTGCCGGATACTTGGCCTGTTCGTCATGTTATTCAGCTCCACGACGGCGAGCGCACAAGCGACCAATCAGACCTTCACGCTCGAGCCCGGCTGGAACGCGATCTACCTTCGCGTGCAGCCAATCGATGGTTTGGCAGCGCCCGCGCAAGTGTTTTCGGTCGAGGGTGTCGCGAGTGTTTGGAATTGGTCGCCTAGCGAGAGCACTCTTGAGTTTATCCAGAGCCCCTTTGAACTCGACGTGGCGGACCCGGCCTGGCTTCGCTGGATCCCCGGCAACACACTCCTCACCAACCTTGAATACGTCCGTGCGAATCACGCCTATCTCGTCCACTACACCGGAGCGGCCCCTATTGAACTCAGTGTCTTTGGCGATCCCCGTCCTCCCGAGATCCGATGGATCGCCAAGTCGTTTCACCTAACAGGATTTCCCGTCACTGAGGGAGCGACTCAAACATTTGCAGACTTTTTCGCCGGATCGCGGGCCCACGAGGCGGGTCTCGTATACCGACTCGGGGGCGACAATCAGAATTGGGAGCAGGTTGATCCAACGGTGACCCCGATTGATTCGGACCAGGCCTACTGGGTTTACAGCGAAGAAGGTTCGCGCCATCTCGGCGGTCTCGAAGTCAGCGTGCCTGATGTCGACCGGATCGCTTTCGGGACGATCGGCGTCGAGAAGGAAGTCACGCTGCTAAACCGTTCGGCAGGAGCGAGAACGGTCACGATCTCGGGGCAAGGCGCGAATTCAGATCTACTGCTGCTTGCGAATCCGGATCCGAACGCGCTTCCGGTCGACGCTTGGCTGGCGCTGCCGCAAGACGTCGTGGTGGCGGCGGGGGCGTCTGCTCGGACGCGACTCGGGTTCCAGCGCTCAGCAGCGGGCTCGACGGGCGACTACACAGATAGGCTGATCGTGACGGATCAGCTCGGAAGCTACTTCGCATTTCCTGTGACGGCTTCCGTCGTCGTTCAGCCCTCGAACCTCGCGGGGCTTTGGGTTGGGATGGTTCAAATTGGCGCTGTGAGCGGGGTTCATGCCTACGATCGAAGCTGTCAGGAATGTTCACCGCTCGTAGACGCGGAAGGAAACCCGACGGATTGCCCTGAGAAGGGACAGCCGGCTCCGCCGGGTGAGACGCAGTACGGCATCTGCGTCCATCCGGCTGGCGATCCGCAGGCTGGACTTCCGGTCGTTACCGACACTACGCAACCGCTGCCGGTCGCGCGGCCCTTCGCGTACCGAATCCTGGTCCACGTCGATGGAGCAAATCAGGCTCGCCTAGTGAAGGAGGTGATCGAGTTGCGCCGCGACGAGACCGGTCCGAATGCCGGAGAGGCTGTGCTGCTGACCGATGACACTGCGATCCCCTTCTTCAAACCGATCGCGCTGCGCGATGGCGAGTTCGTGGGCCGCCGCATCAGCACTCCGGCCTACGACTTCCCCGGACGCACCCTCGTGATGACGGGGACGCTCGGAGTCCAACTCGATGTCGACCTCGTCGTCCCATCTGATCTGCCAACGAATCCACTGCGGCACCGCTATCACCCGGACCACGACGGACTGGACGCCCAATATCAACAGGAGACGGGGCTCGCCGCCCATCTGTATGAAGTGCCGGAGATCACCCGCCACTTTGGGCTTGTCTTCGACCCGCCTGATCCGAACACGCTCTTATCCGGCTATAGCGCATGGACCGGCGCCTTTACGGAGGAAGTGAGCGGCCTCCACAAGAACACGATCTACTCGACCGGCACGTTCACCTTGAAGCGCATCAGCTTTGTCGACGAACTGGACCCGGCACAATGAGCGGAGCACGGACGATGAGAAGTGTGACGACTTTGTGGCTGGGCCTCGTGGCCACGATCTTTCTTTCGAGCGCCGCCTTCGGGGCGCCATGGCCGACAGTCATCCCGACCGGCCTTCTGGGGACGGATGCGAGGATCATCGATCTCGATACCGACAACGCCGGGAACGTGTATGCGGTCGGCGAATTTTCCGGCGTACTCGGCGAGGGCATCGGCATCGCTTCCACGGGTGGCATCGACATCTTCGTTGCGAAGTTTGACCCGGCCGGCCAGTTGCTGTGGATACGGCAGGGCGGCGGCCCGACGGACGATGACGTCCGCGAGATCGAGGTCAGTGCCACTGGTCGTGTTTTCCTTGCCGGTCGCTTTACCAACCAAGCAACCTTTGGGCTGGACACCGTTTCTGAATCGTATAGAGGCGTCTACGTGGCGTCGCTGGACTCCGATGGGATCTGGTTGTGGTCGGACTCGGACCGTAACTTTGGAAGCCTGAGCGGCGGAATCGGCGTCGAACCGATCGGGGGCGGTGTGTATACCGCGGCAGCGGTCGAGCCGCTGGGCACGAACGCGAGTGAACTAGTTAGGCGTAGGC
>JBDNFB010000014.1:0-26074 GCA_041690055.1 Myxococcota bacterium
CGCAACAAGCGAGTCCATGTCGCGCTCGAGCGATTCGCAGAGGCCGAGGGCATCGTCGATGATGACCGCTTTCAGCGTTTCGAGTCCTCCTTCCAGCCGGTCAAGCCACCGCGCCGTGCGCTCGAGGGGGTTCGCGGTATGGATGTAGTACATGATGAAGCGGTCTATGAGCTGGAGCGCTTCGTCTTCGCTCAGGTCGGTTGCGATCAGATCGGCATGGCGCGGCGTAGACCCCCCGTTGCCGCCGAGATAGAGGTTCCAGCCGTTCTCCGTTGCGATCAGGCCGAAGTCCTTGCTCTGCGCTTCGGCGCATTCGCGAATGCAACCCGAGACGGCGGACTTGAGCTTATGCGGCGCGCGAATGCCGCGGTACCGCTCTTCGACCCGGATCGCGAAGGCGGTCGAGTCCTGTACGCCGAAGCGGCACCATGCAGTGCCGACGCAGCTCTTCACTGTGCGCAGTGCCTTGCCATAGGCGTGTCCGCTTTCGAAACCGGCATCGATCAAAGTACGCCAGATGCGCGGGAGGTCTTCGACGCGTGCGCCTAGCAAGTCGATTCGCTGGCCACCCGTGATCTTGCAGTAGAGGCCGTATTTCTGGGCGACTTCGCCGAGGACGATGAGTCGCTCGGGCGTAATTTCTCCGGCAGGGACGCGGGGGATGACGGAGTAGGTACCGCCGCGCTGGATATTGGCGAGGAAGCGGTCGTTCGTATCCTGGATCGCGAAATGATTCAGGATGGGATCGTTCCAGGTGCTCGCGAGAATCGAAGCGACGGCCGGTCGGCAGACTTCGCAGCCAGATCCCTTTCCGTGGCTCTCGAGCAGGGCACCGAAGGATTCGATGCGTCCAATCTTCACGATCTCGAAGAGTTCTTGTCGAGAGAAGGCGAAGTGTTCGCAGAGGGAGCGGTCGATGCTGCGACCCGCGCGGGCGAGTTCTTCGTCGAGAATATTCTTGACGAGGGGGAGGCAGCCGCCACAGCCGGTGCCGGCCTTGGAGCAGGTTTTGATTTCGGCGAGCGAGTCCAGCTCGTCCTTGCGAATGAAGTCTCGAATTTGGCCCTTCGACACGTTATTGCAGGAGCAGATCTGCGCGTCGTCGGGAAGTCCGGCCGCATCCGAGTTGGCGTCCGGGACGGCGGTTAAGAGTTGATGCGGACGGGGGGGGACGGGCAACCTTTCGCGCGTTGTGCGCAGGAGGCTCATATAGGGGGACGCGTCGCCGACGAGGATACCGCCTAGCAATCGCTCGCCGTCGGCACTGACCGTGAGCTTCTGATACACGCCGGCGACTGCATCTTCGATCACGACCTTACGCGCCGCGATGCCTTCCTCGTCTGCGAAGGGGTCCCCGAAGCTGGCCACGTCGACGCCAAGGAGCTTCAGCTTGGTCGACATGTCGGCGCCTTTGAACTCAGCCGTCTCACCGAGGAAGCGTTGCGCGAGTGTGCGGGCCATTTCCCATCCGGGTCCAACGAGGCCGTAAATGGTTCCCGCGTGCACAGCACATTCACCGATTGCGTAGATATGCGGATCAGACGTGCAGAGCGCATCATCGACGACTATGCCTCCGCGTTCCCCGACCTCGAGTTCGGCAGCACGTGCTAGGTCGTCGCGCGCACGAATGCCGGCAGAGACGACCACCATTTCCGCTTCGAGTTCGCTTCCGCCTGCGAAACGCAGGCCCTCAACCGCCGTGGTTCCGAGGACTTCCTCCGTGTTCATGCTCGTATGTACATGAACGCCGAGCGACTCGATTGCGCGGCGCAGGAGTGCGCCTCCCGCAACGTCGAGCTGGCGAGGCATCAGACGATCGCCAAACTCGATGACGTGCGTTTCGAGGCCCAGGTCGGCCGTCGCTTTGGCGGCTTCGAGGCCGAGAAGCCCGCCACCGATCACGACGGCCCGCGATGTTTCCGGCCGCTCGGAGTAGGCTTGAATTTGTTCCAGGTCTTCGATGGTGCGGTAGACAAAAACGCCGTCGAGGCCCTGGGCGAAAAGCGGAGGAACGAAGGGCGATGAGCCCGTTGCGAACACCAGGTGATCGTAGGAGGTTCTACGCCCCGATTGTGAAACGACTTTCTGCGCAGCGCGGTCGATTTCTGTAATCGCGTCGCCGAGGACAAGTTCGATGCCCTGTTCGGCGTACCAGTCGGTCGTCGTCAGGGAGAGGTCTTCCGCGGTCTTTCCCTCAAAGAACCCGCTCAGCCCCACGCGATCGTAGGCGGGGCGCGACTCTTCACTGAAGACGATGATCGAGTAGGACGCTGTGGCTCCGTGTTCCGCGAGGGTTTCGCAAAACCGATGCCCCACCATTCCGTTGCCGATCACGATAATGGTTTCATTGCCGCCTCCTTGTCCCAATCCCATTCTCTGCGTCTCCCGCGAAAGCGTTTGTCGCAAGGAGAGACTTCAAGAAACATGCCGAGAAAGATGTGCCTAATAATGCCCACATAGGCAGATCGATTCCGGGATCGGTCAGACTGTCTACGATATTGCGCTCATGAGTTGGACAGCGCTGCCCTCGCCTAGCGCAGCCCCGGTGTTTAAGGGGCTTCGCAGTCTGTGATGCGGAGGACTGCGGCGTTGCCGGTGGGCTCTTGAGTGAAAACGCCGATGCGCGTGGCTAAGCGCTGGACGAGATATTTTGCGTGTCGCAGATGGTGAACGCGGCGCGTGTTCTCTATGTCCGTGAAACGCAGGACATCGACACAGGACCGCGTGCCCTCTCGGGTCATCGCCAGCTGCGTTTCATCGAGACCATGGTCGTTCGCCTTCGCGATCGGCATTTGGATCCAGCCTGCGCCTGCGTCCTCGACGATCCACAAGCGAAGATCGACAGGATGGCCATCGATATGTGTCGTATGGAGCACGACAACTTCTTCCAATTCAGCAAGAGTCGAGTAGAGGGCGAGGAAGAGCACGATCGGTGAGGCGGCAAGTAATAGCCGCTGGAGCCAGACACGAGGGCCGCCGCGCTCTGGATTGACCTTGGAAGCAAGGACGGATGGGGATTGGGCAGGGGGCCGGGCAAGGATCAGCAGGAGAGCGCCGAGCCCGAGGGCGAGGGTTCCGGAGATCAGGTTGCCGCCGGACGGGATCGCGTAGTCGCCGGGTTGAATCAAGCGGATTGCGAAGACGGACACGCCGACCGCGATCGCGATCCAGGCCAGGGGAATCCGAGCGGCTCTCCATCCGAAGAAGAGGGCGGCACTGGCTGCCAGGAGCGTTGCGAGGAAGAGCCAAATCGCCAATCGAGGTGAACCCCAATGCGCGTCGGGCGCGCCAAGCCGGAATGAATCAACCGGTTAGATGATCACAAAGAAGAAAAAATAGGATCGGGCCTTCCTGGCCGGCGCGCTACTCTTGGCCGCTTCCGATCCCTTCATACCAGCTGCGCCCGTTTCAGGCGCGCGAGAGGACCCCCGAATGGCCGATTTCAGTCAGATCCCGTGGATTGCAGAACACCTTGAGCAGTACGCAACCGATCCCGAGAAGGCGCATATGTGGGACTCGTCGCATCTGGGTGGGCCCGGGGTGCTTCCCACGCTGCTTCTCACGTCGACGGGTCGGAAGAGCGGAGAGGCTCGGACGATGCCCTTGATCTACGGCAAGACGGGCGAGAGCCATGTCATCATCGCCTCGAAGGGCGGCATGCCGAACCATCCGATCTGGTTCCTCAATCTTGAGGCTAAGCCTGAATGCGATATCCAGGTCGCCAGCCAGAAATACAAAGTGCGCGCGCGCGTCGCAGAGGGTGAAGAACGGGAGTCGATCTGGGCGGATATGGCGAAGATCTACCCGCCTTATAACGACTACCAAAAGACCGCAACAGACCGCGTGATTCCGGTCGTTGTGCTCGACACGGTCGATTAATCGCACCGACTGGAACGCATAGATTCTGCCCGTCTGCCCGCCCTTGGCTTCCCTTCCCCGTTTCCCGGCCCCGTCCTACTACGGCAGGCCGAGGATCCAGTGTCGCGAGCGTTCGAGCAAGCGTCGCTTCTGCGATAGGTCAGCCGAAAGCGGCAGTTGGGAAACCCCGAGCAGGCGCCGCATGATCTCGGCGCCTGCGAATCCGCGAATGAGGCTCAAGTCGATTCGTCCGGCGTATCCTGCGGCGATGCGCTGGACGATATCGTCATCGTCGCCCGGACCGGCGCCTCCTCTGGTGCTTCCGGCGCTTCCGGCAGCAAGCGCTAGATGCGCCGCCAATACGCCCAAGTCGAATTCGGGGGGGCCGGGGAACGTGAATTCGGGATCGATGATTGCGAGCCCGCGCTCCGTGCGAAGGAAGCTGCCGGGATAGTAGTCGCCGTGCAGCAGGGCTGGGCCATCGGCGCCGGTGTAGAGCATGCCGAGGGCGATCACGGCTGCGACGTAATCGTCATCTTCCTTGTAGCTCTGCGCGAGCTCGGCAAGGCCGGGTGTATGGGCATCGAGGTCTAGGCCATTGTCTTCTCGCAAGGGCAGATCGAAAATATGCTCATGGTTCAGCTCGCGCATAGCATGATTGGCAAGCTGATTGCGTTCGGAATCGCTGAACGGAATGCTGTGGAGTTCCCGCGCGAGTACGCAGAGCGTGTTCAGGTCTTCGCGGGCGAGTCGTTCGCCGCTGTAAAGGGAAAGCAGATCGCTTCCTTCGCCCAGATCTTCAATCAAGGCGAGGCGCAGGTCCGGGGCGAACTCGAGGATGTCGGGCATATGTGCGCGAAGGCGTTCTGAACGACGCGCGATTCCGTAGAACGCGACTTCCATCTCTATGCGCTCGGCGGGCGCGGGGATTTCGGGGAACTTGACGCAATAGGGTTGCGACTGCTTCAGGATGAACGAGCGCGTGTTCGTTCGGACGCGGACGGTTCGGTTCATGTTGCCCGGGCCCGCAATTTGAGCGGAGAGCACGGACTCGTTTTCGGCCAGCCAATGAAGGGCGTGGAGTTGTTCTACAATCCGTTTTGCGTCGGTATCGAGTTCGAAGTGCAGTGTCTTCGTCTCCGCGTATTGCAGGATTATCATTCCAGCTTGTGCTGATGCGCGCCGAGGGATTCTACCCGTTTCGCGAGATTCTGACGCCCCGCCGCGGCGAAGTAGGGCCGGAATACCCTTGAGGCGGGGATTGTGATTGGGCGCGCCGGATCTAGACTTTCGATGTTCATTGTTTGATGAACGAATCAGCGACCGCGTAAGAACGCGAAGGGTCGTATTGCAGCGGCGTTGGCCGGGTGGGGAGATATTTCGATGGGACAATGCGACGGGCGAGTGGCGTTTGTGACGGGGGCGAGCCGAGGGATCGGTCGCGCGATTGCGATGCGATTTGCGGCGGAGGGCGCCTCGGTCGTCGTGAATGCCTCGCGCCTCGGCGCGCATGGCGACCTGCAGGGAACGCTTGAACAGACGGTCTCAGAAATTCAGGCGGCTGGTGGAAAGGCGGCGGCAGAGGTTTGCGATCTGCGAGACCCCGCGGCGCGGGAAGGCTTGGTCGAAAGGGCGAGCGCGCATTTTGGGGCGGTCGATATGCTCGTGAATAACGCGGCTTCCGGCATCATGCGGTTGCCGAGTCAAACGACGAATGAAGAACGCATGCGCATGTTTGAGCTAAACGTGAACGCGCCCGTCGATCTCGCGCAGCAGAGCCTGGAAGGCATGAAGGCCAAAGGGGGTGGCTCGATCCTCAATATCGGAAGTGCGACTTCTCGCCAACCCGAAGTGCCTTACCGAGACTCGAAACAGTCCGCGTTGATTATTGGTGCATATGGCGCGACGAAGGCGGCGCTGGATCGCTATACGGAAGCGCTTGCGCATGAACTTGCTGAATTCGACATTTTTGTGAACTGCATGGCGCCGACGTCAATCGTGCTCACCGAGGGCGCCGCCTACGTTCGCGATATCGCGCGAAAAAACCCGGATTGGGTCGAGCCCGTCGAGATGATGGCAGAGGGGGCGCTTGAGCTCTGTACTGGGCGGCATGTGGGGCGTGTGATCTTTAGTCGCGACATCGTGCACGGCACGGGTCGGAAGGTCATGAGCCTGGACGGAAAAGATGTGCTCGGGGACGCCTTCTTGCTCGCCGACGTCGAGTCGACGGCCTAATTCGCAAGGGGCGAAAGTTTGAGGGCCTAATGCGTGATTGGCTAGCGCGCTCGGAAGGCGAGGAGCCAATTCGCTAGATCGGCGGGGGATTGGCTGCGCTCTTTGCCGCTCGAAGGTTCGAGTGTGCGCTGGGCGAGGCGCGGCCAGGATTCCGCGGCGGTCGCGCAATCACTTGGGGCAAGCACGGCCCAATGCGCGATCTGCTCGACCTCGAACGCTTTGAGCAGGTCGCGATGCGCATCGAAATTTCGCACGTTGATCGTAACCTTCGGCCAGTGCGCGAGCTCCTTTTCGAGGACGCCCTGCTGTTTCATTTTGTGGAGCTTCTGGCAGTCGCTGCACCAAGGGGCGGAGAACTCGACGAGGAGGGGGTGCTCTTGATCGAGTGCGGAGGTGCAGGCTTCCCGCAGTTCGGCGCGAAGCGCACCGGGCGCAAGTAAGGGGATATCGTATTCCGTGAGCGGTTCATCGATGCCGCGTTCGCATGCGGCAGACATGATCAAGAGGGAGGCAAAGAGCGCGACACGAAGGGCGACGACGAGAGCTAAAGGGAGAGCAATAGGGAGGCCGTGCGGAACCGAGAAGCGCAAACAGCGGCGGAAAAGGCGGCGTTCACGGCAAGGCCAGGGGGAAGTTGACCGCGTGCTACCAGAGTTCATTCGCATACCGGTCCGTCCCGACCTGGGTTTTATGGAAGGGGCCTGCGAAACAGACGTGCCCGAGGCCCGATGCATCCACGGCCTTCGCATAGGCAGTCACCGCGGCCCAGGCTTCACTTGCATCCGACTCAAGAAAAGCGAGTTGCATCGTTCGCTCGGAGCCGCCGGTGCCCGTTCCCAGATCCATCGGCGCATTGCCGGTGATTTCATCTCGGGGCTGGGGCCGCCAGCTGGAAACGCTCGCAATCGGCCCCGAGGCGAGGAGCGGACACGCCTCGGTCCATTCTGTGAATTCATTCTCGGAGACGCCCGCCGCGCGATCTGTCGCGATCATCGCGATCCCAGGATAACCATGATCGAGCGCAAGCTGTGTAGGCACGGGATCTGCGTCCCGGTATCGAGTTGTCAGGTAGTCGAAAAGCACCGTATGCACATGGCTTCGTTCCGAAAATCCTCGACCATTCTCGTAGAGCCAATGTACTTGCTCGCCCGCCCATTTCCAATGGTCGGCATCTCGGTCTTCAAGCACCCAATAGATCGCCACATAGGATCCGGCGTCGACGGGCTCAGCGACTTCGCCGCGCCCATCCGAAAGCCGAAGGTCTTTGAGTGACCGTGTCGCAACCCAGCGACTGCCCGCGAAGAGCCAGGGCCCCACCATACAGCCCGCGTAAAAATGGTCACGTTCGTACCAGCGGTTATAGGCCGTTTCAAAGCCGGGATGAGGGTCGACCATCGTGAGTAACATGCTGCCGATTTGGATCGGGCAATCGTTCATCTGTTAGTTTTCTCCGTGATGTGCTTCGAGGATGGGGCGGATGACCTGTGTCCAAACAGAATAGCCCTGCTCGCTGAGATGAAGACCGTCGAGTCGGAAGAGGTCCGAGTTCGGCACGGGTGAGGTGCCGGGATCGTTCGAAGCGAGCATGGGCGTTGCGATATCGAGGTAGTGGAGCATCGGATCTGCTTCGGCTACGGCCTTGATCTTTGCGTTCGCTGCATTCATTTCGGGCCATTGTTCCCAGCGCAGGACGGAAGGCTTGATGGCGATGAAGTAGACCGGCACGTCGGCGAGTTCGCTCCGCACGACGTCGAGAAAGGTCTGGAAATCGTCGATCACGGTCTGCGCCGTCTTTCCTGTCCCCTCCGACAGATCGTTGTCCCCTGCGTAGACCACGATGGCGGAAGGCGCGTAGGGCACGGTGAGCCGTTTCGCGTTGAGGGCGACGTGCGCCATATGCGCGCCGCCGAATCCCCGATTCACAACTCGGAGTGGCGCCATGTCTTGAGCGAGGCTGCTCCAGAGGCGCACGCTTGAGCTTCCGGTGAACAAGACGGTTCCGGGGAGCGGCGGGTTTGCGCGGTCCTCGGCTTCGAACCCGTCGATGGTGTCATCGTAGAAATGCGGGTCGAGGCTTTTTGCTGTGTAGCTGCGGAGTGCGAGGCCGCCGCCGATCGCCAGGACGGTGAAAACCGAGAGCACCGAAACGAGAATCCATTGCCATTTAGCCATTGCGATAAGGTGGCGGATTTTGCGAGTTGAGACCATGGCCTAGCTCTTCGAGCGCCTCGCGACGCGTCGTGTTCGTTCTTGGGAATTCGCCGGGCACGGCTGTTGCGCGATCCTGCGCAGATGGCACGATTGGCTCTCCCGCAGACAGGAGAAAACACCCGTGTTGAAGGTGAACGAATATTTCGACGGCAACGTGAAGTCCATCAGTTTCGAAGGTCCGACGCTGCCCGCGTCGGTGGGCGTCATGGCGCCGGGCGAGTATGAGTTTGGTACGAGCCAGAAAGAGACGATGAGCGTTGTGAGTGGCGAGCTCGTTGTGAAGCTGCCGGGTGCGGACGATTACAGCGCGTTTCCGGCGGGCTCGAGTTTTATTGTCGAAGCCAATCAGACATTTCAACTCAAGGTGGCGAGCGATACGGCGTATTTATGCACCTATGAATAGGCGCCTTGCTGCGGGCATTCGGTTTGGGTTAGGCGATTGCCTGATTGGACTGATTTGCGTGTGGCCAGCGATCGCGCGAGATGGCCCCTGGGCAGACGGAACTTTTAGGGCAGGGATCGACACTTGGTGTAGGTTGCCCGACTAATTTGATCGGGTGAGAATCCTGGCAAGGCATCCGGAGGCGAAAGCATGAACCATCCCTATATCCCTGTTTGGCTTCACATGACCCGACCGGCTCGAGTGCTTCGCCGGCGCCCGCTTGAACGTGGAATTGCGCTTGTTCTGCTCTCTTGCCTGATCTTGCTTGCGCCTGCGCTCTCGAGTGCGAAGGGGCTCGCGAAAGCCGCTAAGAAAGGCCGCACGGCCCAGGTCGTCGAATTGATCGCCGCGGGCGACGATGTGGACGCCCGCGATCGGGGCGGGAATACGCCTCTCTATTATGCGGCATTGAAGGGGCATGCCGATGTGGCGCGACTTCTGCTGGATGCGGGAGCCGATGTCGATGTGGACAACGATTTCGGATCTACGCCCTTGCATGTGGCGAGCCGCGGTGGACACGTCGAGGTGATCCGGGTCCTGGCCGAATACGGCGCGGATATGGACGCGCGCAATTTGACGGGCGGTAGCGCGAGCACCTTGCGCGGCGGCGCGGACAACACCCTTTTGCAGACGGGCCTTAAATCATCGACGCCGCTTGAGAAGGCGGCTCGGGCAGGACAGTTCGAAGCGGTCAAGGTGTTGATTGAGCTGGGCGCCTCCGTCCCTGCGCGCGAAGCCGCGAGTCAGGCGAGTCTGAAGGGGCACAAAGAAATCGCTGCCTATATCGGACGAGCCGGTTCCAAGCAGCGAACGAAGAAGCGCAAGGCGGAGTCCACGGGCGGCGCGACGGAGTTGGCATCATCACGACCGATCGAGTTTGGCTCGGGCTACCGACGCAAAGTCGCCGCCGTGATCGGGATCAGCAAGTACAGTCGTCTCAGCAACCTCGAAGGCGCCAAGAGGGATGCGCGTGAGATGGCGGAGGTTCTCCGAACGCTGGGCTTTGATGAAGTCTTCGAGCTCTATGACGCCGACGCGACGCGAGCAGGAATTCTTGAGCTGGTTGGACAGAAGCTTCGCCGCGAGACGACCTCCGAGGATTTGGCGTTTGTCTTCTTCGCGGGACACGGCGCCACGGAGGAATTGCCGAGCGGCGAGAAGCGGGGCTATCTCCTGCCGACGGAAGGAAGCACCGAAGATCCCTACGTCTCCGGAATTTCGATGGAAACGGTTCGCGATCTCTCAAATCGACTCGCAGCGAAGCATGTCTACTACGCGGTCGATGCATGTTATTCCGGCGGGCTTGTGACGGCGGGTGCGCAGAGCGAGGCCACGCGGGGCCTGGAGAAGAATCGTTCGGTTCAGGTGCTTACGGCCGGCCTGGACGGACAGCAGGCCATCGAAGCGGAAGGGCGGGGTGTCTTTACGACGCATTTGCTTCAAGCTCTGCGCGGCGAGGCGAACGTGAACGGCGACGGTTTCGTCTCTGCGAGTGAGATCGGTTGGTTCGTTTCGGATCAGGTGGGCAAAACTACGGGCGGGCGACAGACCCCCGCCTACGGGCGACTGGGTGGGACGGGCGAGATTCTTTTTCCCGTGAAGCGGTAGGGGCATGACTGAGATGAACGTACGAGTCCTTCAGACTTTCTTTCGCTTCGGTGGGCGGAGTTGTCGCTTCGCTGTGAGGACCGCTCGCGGCGCTGTGAGGAGTGCGGCGGTCGGGCTAGCCTTGGTGCTCGGTGTTTCTCTTGTGTCCGCTTCGTCGGCGTCGGCGGATGACCTGTCGCGGCTTCGCAAGGCGGCGGGGGCGGGCGATGTGGCGACAGTGTCGAGCTTGCTGTCGGCCGGGGTGGACCCGAACGGGCAAGACGATGAGGGTGTGAGTGCACTTCATGTCGCTGCGACGGAGGGACGCACCGAGGTGGTGAAGACGCTTCTGGGCGCTGGGGCGGAGGTCGATCTGCAGGAGTTTGACGGCGATACGGCGCTCGTGAATGCGAGTGCCTTTGGCCAAACGGCAGTCGTGCAGCTTTTGCTTGAGGCGGGCGCGGACGACGGCATCGAGAGCTCACAGGGCTACTCGGCGATCCAGCACGCGCGTCGCGGCAGGCATAACACCACCGTCAAGATGCTTTCGAAATGGAAGGCCGCGGCTCGAAAGGCGAAGCCCTCGGGTGGTGGGGAGAGAAGTCGAGCGCAGGCGGGGCCAGCTCTGCCCGAGTCGAATACCGGGCCGGGGCGCTCTCCCGCTCGACGAACGGCAAAGACGTATCGGCCGGGCTATGCCCGGCGGATCGCGGCTGTGATTGGGGTGAACGACTACAAATATTGGCCGGCGCTTTCTGGCGCGCGAAACGATGCGGAGAAGGTTGCGGCGCGCCTTAAGGAACTCGGGTTTGACGAAGTCTTCGAGCTCTATGACAAGAAGGCGACGCGCGGGGCGATTCTCAGTTTGCTCGGTTCCAAGCTGGGCGAGGTGGCGGGTGAGGATGATCTGGTCGTCATCTTTTTCGCGGGGCATGGCCAGACGGAGACCCTCGGAGGAGAGCGCAAGCGGGGGTATATCATCCCGGTCGACGCGACGGTCGATAACGTGTTTTCGACGGCCATCCCTATGCAAAAACTGCGTGAACTCACGAATCGGCTTCCCGCCAAACATGTCTACTATGCGATGGACTCTTGCTATTCGGGACTTGGCTTCACGCGCGGACTGGGTATCGTGAAGCCGTCTTCGAATAATTACATCAGCAAGGTGACAAGTCTTCGCGCGGTACAGATGGTGACTGCCGGCGGCGAGGGTGAGGAGGCGATCGAGCGCGATGGCGAAGGCGTTTTTACGCGGAGCTTTCTCGACGCGCTCGATGGCAAGGCTGACTCGAATCGGGATGGTTATGTCACCGCAACCGAGATCGGCGCGTATGTGGCGCCGCGCGTCACCAATGAAACGGGTGCGCGACAAAGCCCCCAGGCGGGTCGTCTGGAAGGCGAAGGCGAAGTGGCTTTTCGCGTGGGCAGCTAAGGCGGGTAACGGTTTTTAGTTCGCTTTGACTCAGGCTCCCCTCGAGTAGATCGCTCGCAGGGGGCTGCGGCGGAGCGGGCAGGTGAGGGATGAGACAATGATTCAACGTGGTTTGGTAAGCGTGGCCCTGGTGACGATGGGTCTGGTCTTTTTTGCAGGGCTCGCGGAGGCGCAGAACGCTCTTAACATCGGTGGCCGGAAGTCGGCCACAGGGATTTTCTCGTTGGTTAGCTCAAATCCGGATGGGGGCGATTCGCTGGATCAGCTGCTGCTCGGCGGTAACGTGGCGTACACGACGGTCGACGCGCGGTGGGAAGTGGCAGCCAGTCTGACGATCGCGGGCTTTTTTGGCGACGATTTCGACGTGGCCGTCTACGTTCCTTCTGTAGAAGCGCGTATCAACTCCAACGCGCTGGGCGCGGAAGAAAATATCATTGTGTACGCCGGGGGAGTCGCTGGTGCGGGGATTGTGCGCTCGGACGACCTCGGTGACGATGAACTCGGAGTCTTCGGTCCCAAGGTCGGTGCGGAGTTCTATTTCTCGCCGCGAACGGCGATCCAAATTCAGGACCGATTTCTCGTTGATACCGATGGCGGCACGACGAACACCCTCTCGATCGGCTTCAAGCTGCTCTTTCAATAGCAAGGGGAGCGAGCGCTTCTAATCAAGCGGAGCACCGCGCCGATTTCAGGTCGGCGCGGTGCCTCCGAGATGTCTATGCTCGGTCGCTCTTCAGCACGGAGCCCCTTTGACCTCTCGGACACCTGAACCGCCTTCGCCTCGAAGCGAACCTTTCGATGAGCCGTCTTCTCATGGCGTGCAGCCGCTTGATTCGGCGCCGCCTTCAGATGAGGTGCCGCCATCCGATGAGGCGCCGCCGCCCGATGAGGCGCCGCCGCCAGGAGGCAGCGGCTTCGACGAGGCGGTCAAGACCTTCCGCCTGCCTTTCTACGGGCGGCTCTGGTCTTCCAATCTCATTCAATTCATTTGTTTCCAGATCCTCTTTCTGGCGATGCAGTGGCTCGTGGTTTCGCTGACGCCGCTGCGGACCGCGGTGGGCCTTGTGGGTTTTGTGCAAGTCGGCGCGGCCGCGGCCTTCTCGCCGCTGGCGGGCGTGCTCGTCGACCGGGAAGCGAAGCGCAACCTGATTGCGATCGGCCGGATCGGCCTGGCGAGCATTGCGGCGGTGATCGGACTGCTGGTTTTTGTCGAGCGCGTCGAGTACTGGCATCTGCTGGCTTTGTCAGTGGTCGGCGGCATTCTTTCTTCGGTCTTGAACCCGGCCACGCAGACCTATGTGGTGGATGTCGTAGGTCGGAATCGAACGCAGCATGCGATCGCTCTGAACGCGATGGGTTCGTCCTTTGGGACGATGGGCGGAGGCGCGATTGCGGGTGTGCTCGTCGGCACGGTGGGCATGGTGGCCGCGTTCTGGAGCGCTTCCGCGGGAGTCGTTCTGGCGGCTCTTCTGGCGCTCACGATTCCGATTCGTGGGGATTCCCAGCGCGGCGAGAGCCAGACGAGTGCTTGGGCGGATGTGCGAGAAGGCTTTGCCTATGTGCGTGCGCGGCCGCCTCTGCTCTTGGCTTTGCTCGCCTGTTCGATGGCAATCTTTAATGGGGCGATTAGTCCGATGCGTCCGATTTTCGCGCGGCATGTCCTCGACGTAGGAATGACCGAGTTCGGAGTCATGTCCGCGGTCAATGGGGTGGGGACCTTCGCGGGGGCGATCTGGATCACGCTTTATCCGCCGCGCCGTCATCTTGGTCTCATTATCACGGGTTCGATGCTGGCTTTTGCCGTAGGGCTGCTGATGTATTCCTTTGCCTTCTCTTATGGCTGGGTGCTCGGCGTCGAGGTTTGGATGGGATTTGCGGGCCAGATCTGGAATGTCGCGGCGATCACGGGGTTTCAGCTGGCCGTGCCGGAAGAGATGCGAGGGCGGGTGCTCAGTATGGTCTTTACGCTGGCGCAGCTGGGTTTCGTTGGAATGTTTGTGGTCGGGGCTCTGGCGGATGCGATTGGGGATCAGATTGCCCTTGGGATCTTCGGTTTGATTCCGACCCTATTGCTGTCGGGCATTCTGCTATTCGGATGGAAGACCCTCAAGCAGATGTGAACGCAGGCTGGACCTTTTGGGGAGACAGGCCTGACCGTTTTGGCCGAGAGGCTTGAACGCCTTGGGAGAAAAAAATGAGTGAAGCAGCGCCGCCGAGAACGGCTGACTTTTCGGTACGGATAACACGCAGGGCGATGTCTTTGGTCTTTGGGGCGACGCGACTGATCCGCCGCCCGCCGAAGCCGCCCGCTCAGGTCGTAGAACATGCGTATGGTCCGAATCCTGCGGAATTGCTTGAGGTCATCGAGCCGGGCGCCGGCGCAAAAAAGGACGCCGCAATCGTCTACCTGCACGGTGGCGGATGGATTGCGGGTCGCAAAGAACTCTACACGCGGTATCTCTCATTTCTGGCCGAGGCCGGCTATCTCGTGATTAACGTGGGGTACCCGCTTGCGCCCGAGAACCCCCATCCCGGCATTTTGCGCTCGCTCTTGCGCGCGATGGACTGGATCGAAACGAATCGGAAGGATGTGTCCGGTTTTCATGTGATGGGCGATTCAGCGGGAGGGAACCTGGCAATGATGCTGGGGATCCTGGCCGCGAATCCCGAGCGGCTGGCCGCAATCGATCCGGCACGAGGGCAGCCGATCGGTCTTCCATGCCGCAGCATCGTTTCCCTTTACGGGGTGCTCGACCGGTTGACTTGGATCGAGGACGGCTTTCCTGGGGCCGATACTATGCTGGAGAGCTACGGCGGGAAAGATGCGTTCGAAGCGGAGGTTTCCGAAGCGTGTGCGATTACGCCTCTGGATCTGGAGTTCCGCGAGTTGCCTCGGACCTTGCTTGCGGTAGGGACGAAGGATCCGCTGCGCCGCTCGTCCCAGCTGTGTGCGGATCGGCTGGCGGCGATTGGGGCAGATTTTGTGCACACGGAGTATCCCGGAGAGGGGCATGGGTTCTTCAACCTGGGCTTTTCGAAATCCGATGCGCGGCTAAGGGAAGAAGTCTTGGCCTTTCTCGCCTCGAACTGAGCTTCCCCTTCGTCGAATTCGTCGCTCCCAAGTCCAACCGCGCATTGAACGGCTAGAGTGCGCCGCGATATGCGTGAATATATCGAAAGATCGCTCGAAGCCCTCGGACGTTTTCTCTACCGACGGGCGTATTTCGTCCTGATTGCGGTTCTGATTTCGATCGGATTGGGGATCACGCAGATTTCCAAGATCGAGATTCGGGCCTCCGTCGACGAGTTCCTTCGGGCCGACGACCCGGTGCGAATCGAATACGACGCTTTCCTTGAACGGTTTGGCAGGGACGACCGAATCGTGATTGCGATCGAAAACGAGGACGTTTTCGAGCTGCCTTTTCTGACCAAGTTGCGCGCCCTCCATGATGAGTTTGAGGACGGAGTGCCCTACGTGATCGAGGTCGAGAGCCTCGTGAATGCGCGTGAGACGCGCGGCGAGGACGATACGCTCGTCGTAGACGAGTTTCTCGCGGTCTGGCCCGAAAGCGAGTCCGATCTCGCTGATTTGAAGGCGCGCGCACTCGCGAATCCGCTCTACCTAGATCTGATTCTCTCCGCGGATGCGCGCCTGACGACGATTACGATCGAACTCGAGACGCTCGACCAGATCGTGGAGTCGCAAGACGCCTTCTCTGGCTTTGACGATGACTTTGACGGTTCAGATGATGCGGCCGGAGGCGAAGCCGCCGATGCGCCGCGTGTGAAGTCGAAGGCCGAGCTGGAGATGGAAGCGGTTCAAGCGGTGACTGCGATCCTGGCCAAATATGAGGCGCCCGATTTCAAAATCTACAGCGGCGGCGCACCGATTCTGAACGACGCACTGATGGGCTCGATGATCCGAGATATCATTCTCTTCACGGGTCTTTCGGTCTGCGTCATCACCCTGTTTCTGGCGATCGTTTTCCGCCGTTTCGTAGGCGTGATCATCCCGCTCACTGTCGCGATCCTCTCTTTGCTCGCGACGGTCTCGGTGATGGGGGCAGTCGGCATTCCGCTGATGCCGATTTCGGAAGTCGTGCCGTCGTTTCTCTTGAGCGTTGGCGTGGGCGGCACGGTCCATTTGGTTGTGATTTTTCAGCAGCGCCTGCGCGCTGGTGACGCCAAGGAAGATGCCCTTGCGGGCGCGCTGGGCCATTCAGGCCTGCCGATTGTGATGACGAGCCTCACGACGGCGGGTGGGCTCGCCTCGTTCGCGGCTGCGGAGCTTATGCCTGTTTACATTTTCGGCATCGTCGCGCCGCTTGGCATCATGCTCACGCTTCTGCTGACCCTGGTTCTTTCGCCGGCACTCTTGGCAATTTTGCCGTGGCGACTGCGCGCGAACGAGATTGGGACCGAGCCGGCCTCGATTCGGCTGCTTACGAAATGCGGCGACTTTGCGACAGCGAATGCGGGTTGGGTTCTCTTCGGATGCTTTTCTCTGTTAGTTGTTGCAGCTATAGGTATTTTGCGGATACAGGTGAGCTTTAATTCGCTCGATTGGTTCGCCGAAGATTTTCCGGCCAAGGTCGCCACGAAGAAGATCGATACCGAACTCGGCGGCGCGATGGGCATGGAACTCCTGATCGAGACGGATGAGGAAAATGGCCTGCATGATCCCGCCGTATTGCAAAGCATCGATCGCGCGCGGCATATGCTCGTGGGTTTGCAGGTGGGCGAAATCGTTGCGGGTAAGAGCGTTTCCCTGGTGGACGTTGTCAAGGAAATCCATCAAGCCTTGAACGGGGGCGACGCCGACTCCTACGCGATTCCCAACGAACGGCAGCTGATCTCGCAGGAGCTCCTACTTTTCGAGAACAGCGGCACGGACGACCTAGAGAATCTGGTCGATAGCAGTTTCAGCGTCGCTCGTTTCTCGATCCGACTCCCGATGGCGGACGGATCCCACTATCCGCCCTTCGGCGAAGAAGTGCGGCGGATCTTCGAGGCAGAACTCGATGGCGCCGCGCGGCCGCGGGCGACGGGCCTTATGGTCGTGATGGGACGCACCTTTGCGGCGACGATCGAGACGCTCTTTCGCTCTTACGGCATTGCGCTCGCTGTGATCACGCCGCTGATGATGATCCTGCTGGGGAGCTTCCGTCTCGGCCTGATTGCGATGATCCCGAATCTATTCCCAATTGCTTTGACGCTCGGCCTCATGGGCTGGGTCGGAATTCCGCTCGAGATGTTCTCTCTGCTGATTGGCAGTGTGGCGCTCGGGCTTGCCGTCGATGACACGATTCATTTCATGCATGGTTTCCGGCGCGCGTACGCCCGAACGGGGGACGTCGTTCTTTCTGTCCGGGAAACGCTCCGGACGACGGGCCAGGCACTGCTCTTTACGAGCGTAGTGCTCTCCCTCGGCTTCTTTATCTATGTTTTCTCCGATCTATCGAACCTCTCGAATTTCGGAATACTGACTGCATTCGCCATCGTAATGGCCTTTCTGGCAGATATTTTGCTCGCTCCGGCGCTCATGACAGTGACCGCAAAATTCAGCAGCATTAAGAGATCGACCGATTGAAGATCCCGCCGAGTCGCGACTGCGCTTCGGGTGGGACTTCGTGAAGAGGATCTCCCCCCATGGCAGCTGGCAAAGACTTGAGAATCGCGATCATGGGAGCGGGGCCCGGTGGGCTCTGTATGGCGATTCGCCTGAAACAGGCGGGTTTCCTGAATTTCACGCTCTTCGAGAAGAGTGATCAGGTCGGCGGCACTTGGAACCAAAATCGATATCCGGGCTGTGCCTGCGATATCCCCTCGCATCTCTACTCGTTCTCGTTCGAAATCAAGCCGGACTGGTCGCGGCCCTACGCGCCCCAGCCCGAAATTCTCGAATACCTCGAGGGCTGCGCTGAGAAATACGAACTGCTCCCCTATTGCGAGTTTGGCTCAGCCATTCGGTCGGCGACTTGGGACGATGCCTCATCGAAGTGGACGCTTGAGTTCGACGGTGATCGCGCGGCGGAGGAAGCGGATATCGTGATCAGCGCGATCGGCATGTTCAACGAGATCGTGCTGCCGGACATCGAAGGCCTCGAGGATTTCGCCGGAAAGTCCTTTCACTCCTCGGAGTGGGATTGGGGTTACGACCTTTCGGATAAACAAGTCGGCGTGATCGGTAGTGCGGCAAGCGCAGTCCAGTTTATTCCCGAGATCACGAAGTCCGGAGGCCAGATTCATCTCTTTCAGCGTTCCGCGAACTGGGTCCTTCCTAAAGAAGATGCTCCCTATGGCGAAGAGCACCTGGAACATTTCCGAACCGACCCCGACGCGGCGGCGGATTTGCGCGCCGAGATCTTCGGTGGCATCGATTCAGGGACCGCGTTCACTGACCCGAACGTACGTCTCGAAATGGAAGCGGCGGGTGTCCATAATCTCCAGGCAGTTCAGGACGAAGCGCTTCGATCCAAACTCGTGCCGACGCATCCGTGGGGATGCAAGCGCCCGCTCTTTTCGAACGAGTACTACCCGGCGTTTAATGAACCGAACCTAGAGCTTGTGACCGAGCCGATTGAGCGAATCACGAAGAGTGGGATCGTGACGGCGGATGGGGTGGAGCGCGAGGTCGATACGCTGATCCTGGCGACGGGATTTGCGGCGACAAAATTCCTTTCGGCGATCGAGGTACGGGGGCGTGCGGGAGTCCGCTTGGAAAAGGCCTGGGAGGATGGCGCGCAGGCCTATCTCGGCGTGACGACGGCCGGCTTTCCGAACCTGTTTATGCTCTATGGCCCGAATACGAATAACGGTTCGCTCATTACGATGATCGAATTCGAAGTCGATCACGCAATGCGCCATATCGAGCGGATCGCCGAGGAAGGGCTTGCGTGGATTGATGTCAAAGCAGAGTCAATGGCGGCCTATAATGAGCGGATGCAGGAAGACATTTCGGCGGTCGAAGTCTGGGGGGCGGGATGCAATGGCTACTACCGCTCGCCGAGCGGCCGCGTTGTCACGCAGTGGCCTCATTCAATGTCCGCGTTCAATGAGCAGTTGGTTGACTTCGACATAGATGCCTTTGATGTTGAACGTCGCTAGTTCGCGGTTAATCCCTTTTTTCGATTCTAGATGGAGTCTGTAATGCATCGTGCCCTTCCCTTTATGTCCTTGATGATTCTCTTGTTGCTCCAGCCGGCGCTTAGCTGGGCGCAGGCGGACGCCTCTTTTGATTCCCAAGCTTCCGGCCAAGCCGACAACCAAGCCGGCAACCAGGCCGAGAGCCAGGCCAGCGCGAAGAAGGGCGGCGCTCCGCAGAGTGAGTGGGCTGGACTCGAAAGTGTGAAGGCGTTCGACGAGGTGATTGGAGAGCTAGTGAAGATGCGACACATGATCCTCTCGGATGCCGACAGCGAGCGAGAAGCTTCGGAGGGCATGCGGTTCATTCTGCGCACGCTCACGATGGCTTCGGATGTGACGGGGGAGGGGTACACGCCGGCGCCGCATTTTGCGCGGATGGACACGCCGCGTCGAAAGATAGGCGGCGATAACCCGGATGGTGAGTACGATAATGTGGTCTGGGATGGTTCGGTCGATTACAAGATCACGGGGAACCTGGGTACGGTCGACCATCTTTCGTTCACCGTGCTGGCGACGCAGGCCAATGGTCGGAGTAAGCAGCTCGGATATCTGAACGAACGGGATCTCGATGCGGATTGGCGGGGCAACTTCACGCTTTGGCTCTCCGGAGAGAAGCCCGAGAAGAAAGGCGATTGGGTCAAGACCGGCGAGGATGCAGGTTCAGGCACGATCCTCGTTCGACAATATTTCGGGAACCGCAAGAAGGAGAAGCCGGCGACCTTCAAGATCGAGGCCGTGGGTCGGAATCGATACGATCCGCTGATGCCCTCCACGGACGCTGATGTGGCGTCCGGAATCCGCAACGCGCATAACGCGATTCGAGGCCTTGGCTTTTTGCATCATTATGTGTCGCCCTCGCTCGGTGAAGACGAGAATTTCTTCAAGCTTCGGAACTCGGATGACTTCGGTGCCGATATCAGCAGCCCCGACAATCTTTATGTCATCGGGACCTACAATTTCGGACCCGAGGAGGCTTTGATCGTCGAGGTGGATCCGCTCGATGTTCGGTTCTGGAACCTGGCGATCGAGAACCCGTGGCATGAATCGGTGGACTACGCACAGAGGCGCACGTCGCGCACCGGCGAAAACGTAACGGTCGATCCCGACGGCAAGGTTCGTTTTCTGATCGCCCATGCTCGGACGGATCATCCCAATTACCTTGAAACTGCTGGACATCAGCGCGGCTTTATGACGTTCCGCTATGTGGGCGAGCGCGACATGAAGCCGCCTCTGCCGACGGTGACTCGCCTGCCTCTCGGAGAGGCGGTCGCGAAAGCCAAGGCGCTCGGTCAGCAGTAGGGCGAACTTGAAGGCGGTGGCGGTCTAAAAGTTCCCGCCGCCTCTTCTGCTTTTGCCGCCCTGCATGAGCTTAACCAGTCCGTGAAGAAGCTTGAGCTCGTTGTCTGAAGGTCGGCCCCGGGTGATGAACCGCCGCAGCTTGGCGTTGATCTTATCGGGATTCACGGGACCGGAGAACTGCTCTTCGATGAGTGTTTGGTTGAGGCGCTTAAAGAAGTTCTCGACCTCTTCGTGGGTGGGGAGCGGCTCCGGTTCTTCCTGGCTCACAGTAGCCAAGCCATCTTCGTCGGAGGTTCCGCTGGCGACCAGAATCTCGTAGCAGACGAGCTGGACGGCGGCGGCCAAATTGAGCGACTTGAAGTCGGCACTCGTCGGGATATGCAGCCGATGCGAACAGGCGCTCAGCTCCTCGTTCGTGAGTCCGGCGCGTTCTCCGCCGAAGAGGACCGCGACCTGAGAGCCGCTCGAGGCTTCGTCGATGATCCGGAGGCCGGCTGCACGCGCATCGAGGACCGGGATCGCGAGGTCACGCGGCCGGGCCGACCCTCCAATGACGAAGTGGCAATCCGCGAGGGCCTCGCCGAGGGTTTGCGTCACAACGGCCCGCTCCAACACATCGACCGCACCGACCGCGCGTCGATTCGCCTCCTCGGAAGGGAAATCGGCGGGGCTGACCAAATAGAGATCCTGAAGGCCCATCGTCTTCATCGCACGCGCCGCCGCGCCGATATTTCCCGGATGGCTGGTCTCGACCAAAACGATCCGAATCGGCAGAGCAGCCGGTGATTGTTCGTCGGTCCAGTTCTCTTTTCGTCTTTGGAATGGCGGAGGCGGCGGGGACATGGGAAATCTCGCGTATCGAATGAGAGTGGGTGCAGGAAAGGCCGTGCTCGGCCCTACCAACGGGTGGGAGTATAATCCTTGAGGAACTGACCCCAACAATGCACGCCCGTATTGAAACCGTCGAAAATTGGGGCCACGACCCGCGCCGCGCCATCGACGGAATCAAGGGGCGGAGCGAAGCGCTGTTCCGACTCTTTCATGACGGCTTCGGCGAAGGGGTCTTCGTCCGTGACCCAGCCTGTATCCACGCTGTTCATGTGGATTCCGTCTTTCACGAAGTCCGCGGCAGAAGTGCGCGTCATCATGTTAAGCGCCGCCTTGGCCATATTCGTATGGGGATGCCGCGTAGTTTTGAAGTTCCGATAGAACTGCCCCTCCATGGCCGAAACGTTGACGACGTGCTTGTCACGGGAGGGAGCGCGCATCATCAAGGGTTTCAGTCGCGAAGTGAGAACGAAAGGCGCGATCGAGTTGACGAGTTGCACCTCAATGAGCTCGAGCGTCGGGACTTCGGCGAGATCCATGCGCCATGAGTTGCCCGCGCGAAGATCGAGCTGCTGTCCCTCGCCATCGACGATGCCCTCCGGAAAGAGATGCGCCTGATCGGCTTCGCCGAGTAGATCCGTTTGAGAAAGCGTGCTCGAATGCTGAATGCCGGTGAGGGCGTGGGCGTGGGCGTGGGCGTAGGCGGATTGCGCTCTGGCAAGAAGCGCATTCTTGGCTGATTCAGCTTGGCCTGGCCCTGAGGTCGCCCCCGCGTCTCCCGGGTCGAGACTCGAAGAATCACTCCCTACGAGCGCTTCATGCGCACTGACTAGTTTCCGAGTTCGCGGATCGAGCCGGTCGAACTGCTCGTCGCCGAGCAGGTGGGAGTAGTAGGCGGGCGGTCGGCGGACCGTCTGACACGCGTTGTGAATCAAGAAATCCAGCCGCGGCAGCGTCTCGTCGAGATGCTTCGCGAGGGCTTCGATGCTCGGCGTATGACGGAGGTCGAGGCCAAATGTTGAGATGCGGTCTTCCCATTCAGGAAAGTCTGTTTCTGCACGAAAGCGTTTTGCGGCATCGCCGGGGAAGCGGGTTGTGACGATGACCTGTGCGCCCGCTCGAAGCAGGAACAGAGCCGCCTCGAAACCGATTTTGACCCTCGCGCCTGTGAGGAGTGCGACGCGTCCCGTGAGGTCGGCGGTTTGCGTTCGCTTCTCCCAGTTGAAGGCGGCGCAGCTCGGGCACATCGAATCGTAGTGTGCATGCAGTTCGTGAAAATTAGCCTTGCAGACATAGCAACTGCGATGGTTGTTGAGACGTTGACCCGATCCGGCGCTTGTGTAAGTGCTGTCCTGTTGGTCTGAAAGGTCTGAAAGGTCTGAAAGGTCTGCCGGAAGCGTCGGTGCCGCGGCTTGCTTCTCAAGAAGCAGCCGTGAATTCGAGGAGATCTCGGCGTGCGCCGGCGGTACCGGAAAGCGAAGCGCGCGCTTCATCGATCGATTGCTCGTGGAGTCAAGGGCTGCGTCATCTCGTTCGCGTTTGGCTTCGCGAATGCGGCGCTTGCGTTCCACGATCAGTACTCGCCGATCGGCACGATCGGGAAAAGAGATCCGACCCGCAGCGGTGCGGAGTCGCATCAAAATATCGGCATCGAGCGTGGCGAGCTCGGCAGGATCCGCCGCGAGGGCCTCCAGCCAAGCGAGGGCCTCCAGCCCAGCAAGAGCCTGCTCCTGGTTGGGGGCCGCTCGCTCGCTCGGAGCCTTCGGGTCTGCCTTGTCGTTTTGGGGGTCGTTGGCCATGCGGGCCAGAATCTAACACCTCTCCGATTCATCCG
Source organism: Myxococcota bacterium (assembly GCA_041690055.1). Lineage (GTDB taxonomy): Bacteria > Myxococcota_A > UBA9160 > UBA9160 > UBA4427 > UBA4427. Next base: position 22,873 of record JBDNFB010000014.1, read on the forward strand.
TCGCGAACGCATGCGGATCGCCGGCCAGGGGCCTCCACGTCCCGAAAATTGCCCTCCCGAAAGGAAGCCTTCTCGGGGTATCGTGTTTGTAGCTGCGGGAACGGGAGAGAGGGAGAACAAGATGACAGAGCTGAAGCACGATCTGCCGGCGGGCATGACGGAATGGATTGCCCAGGTGGGGGAGGGCGAGATCGTTGCTCTCAGGCGACATGTGGCGCGACGAGAAGCGTGGATTGTGGACGTGAAGCAGGGCGATGGCACGGTGCTGGAGGGGTTTCTCCGGCTGCAAAGAGAAGAGGAGAGTGTGGACCCTCGCCGCCTCGAACGCGAGACGCGGATCACGCAGGCACTGGGCCGCACCGATATCCCGGCGACCGAGGTCTACGGCTGGAATCCCGAACTGCGCGCGACGCTCTTTTCTCGGGATCCAGGAAGCGCGGACATCGACAAGCTGAGCGATTCGAAGCAGCAGCGGGCGATCATGGAAGATTTCATGCACGTGATCGCGAGGATGCATCTACTGGATCTCGATGCGCTTGAGATTGATGACGTGATGTCCCGACGACCCGAGACCGCCGCGGAAACTGCGCTCGATTCGGTGCACGAGATCGAGGACCAATGGAAGTTCTTTTTGAAGGGCTACCAAGATCCCCTGACAACGTATGGGCTTCAGTGGCTCGAGCGCTTCGTGCCGGAAAAAGTGGCGCGGGTATCACTCGTGCAGGGCGATACGGGCCCGGTCAACTTCATGTTTCAGGGCGACCGTGTGAGTTCCATCATCGATTGGGAGCTCGGACATTGGGGCGACCCCATGGAAGACCTTGGCAACATCATGGTCCGCGAGTTCTATAATCCCTCCGGCGGTCTTTCTGGGCTCTTCGACTTGTACGCGCAGGAGTCGGGAATTCCCTATGCGCGCTTCGGGGCTCAGTACTACGCGGTCCATCAGAATGTGCGCGGCATGATCCCGATCCACTATGTCTGCTTGAATGCGCATCCCCGTGAGTCGCTCGCGTCGTATCTCTGCTACCGATACGTCGGCGACCGCGCGACCGTGGAGATGCTCGCTGCAGCGATGGACATAGAGATCGAGCGTCCTGAGATGCCGGAATCTGCGGGAATGAAAGATGTCCTTGCCGACGCCGCGATCTACGCACTCAAAAACGATGTCGCAGCGAAGCTAGAGGATCCCTTTGCGGAATCGCGCGCAGGGGCTGTGGGGACGCTGATCGCTTGTATGGACCGTCGGCGGCGATTTGGTCCCGCCATCGAGGAGATCGACCGGAACGAGTTGGGAGAGCTGCTGGGCAAGCGGCCCGCTTCCCGGGCGGAAGGGTTGGTCGCGCTCGACGATGCCATTCGCGAGCAAAAAATCGACGATGCGCCCTTGATTCAGTATTTGGCGCGCAACGCATACCGAGATGAATGGCTCTACGCGCCGGCGGTGGAACTCTATCCCGCACGCAGTTGGTCCGAGATTGATTGAGCAGAGTGCATAAGGGAGTGATGATTTGAGTTCGGACCCTCGAGTGATGTGGAGCGATAAGCGAATTTCAGTACGGGGGATGGCGTGCGTGCTTGCCGTTCTGCTCGTATCCGTTGCGTGCGGAGACAGCGGAGACAGCGGACAGGAGGAAACTTCACGCGCGAGTGCGGCGATGGCTGCGTCTCGTGTTTCGCCGGAGGTGCGTTGCCCGGATGTGAATCCGCTGCGCAATGCCTACTTCGGGGATCTCCACGTGCATACGGCGCTTTCGAGCGATGCCTGGATGTTCGATACGCGGACGACGCCGGATGACGCCTATCGCTATGCATTCGAGGGCAGCGTGATGCTTCCGCCGCTTGATGAGGTGGGTCGACCGACGCGCGAACACTTGAGTCCTCGGCCCCTGGACTTCATGGCCGTGACGGATCATGCGGAATTCTTCGGTGAGAACCGGATCTGTACAACGCCGGGCAAGGAGGGCTACGACAGCGCGCTCTGTGAGGCGATTCGAAGCGGAGTCGGGCGCTCGCCGCTCCTACTGAAACAGATATTCTCGCCCTTTCCCAAGCGGGATCCGGAAACCTGCGGAGATGATCTCGAACTGTGTGCGGTCGCGACGAAGTCGGTGTGGAAGGAAGTGCAGGAGAGTGCGGCGAAATGGAATCAAGCCTGCGAGCGAACCAGCTTTGTGGCCTACGAGTACAGTTCGTTTCGGATGGGTTCGAATCTTCATAGGAACGTGATCTTCCGCAACGAGATCGTGCCCGAGACACCGATCTCCTTCCTCGATGCGACTCGTGACTATGAACTCTGGGAGGGGCTCTCGCGCGAATGCCTGGACGCCGGAACCGGCTGTGATGTCGTCGCGATCCCGCATAACTCGAACATCAGCAATGGCCGCATGTTTTCGATCAACTACCCGGGCGCCTGGACCCGCTCCGCCAAAGCCGATCTTGCGCGACTTCGAATGCGCGTCGAGCCCATCATCGAAATAATGCAGCACAAGGGCGATTCGGAATGTCGGAACGGCTTGCCCGGCGTGAAGGGCGGAGTCGACGAGTTCTGTGATTTCGAGAAATTCGAAGATCTGCCATTTCGAAATGCTTATGGCGACGATGCCGTTCCGGATTGCTATGAGGGGATTGGTTCGGATTGGTGGTTCCACAAGGGGCCCAGCTGTCTCTCTCCGCAGAGCTATGCCCGCACGGCCCTGATCGAAGGGCTTCGCCAAGAAGAGGAAATCGGCGTGAACCCCTTTAAGTTCGGCCTCTCCGCGAGCACCGATACACATAACGGAATCGGCGGCGCCGTGGAGGAAGCGATCTACCCGGGCCATCTCGGGATCGGCGACGATACGCCAAAGAAGCGCGCGAGTGCGAGTGCTGAAGTGGCTGGAAACACGAATAACAATCCGGGCGGCTTGATCGGCATCTTGGCCGAACAGAACACGCGAGACTCGCTCTTCGAGGCGGTCAAGCGGAAAGAGGTTTTCGGAACCAGCGGTCCTCGGATGCAGGTGCGGTTCTATGGGGGCAAGTCGATGCCGGAAGACCTCTGCGATCGCGCAGATCGGCTTGTGGTTGCGGACGCAGCAGGCGTACCGATGGGCGGTGATCTCACTCCCGCCGAAATCGCGGACGCGCCCGCCTTTCTGGTGATCGCGCAGGCGGATGCCGGGACTGCGGCGATGCCGGGTACGCCGCTTGAACGATTGCA
>JBDNFB010000015.1:0-68412 GCA_041690055.1 Myxococcota bacterium
GCGACGTCCTTGGGATTCACGCAGTCCGTCGCGCCAAACTGCATCGCGAGTTCAAACTTCTTCGGGTTCGTATCGATTCCGATAATGCGCTCAGCGCCCGCCATCACGGCGCCCTGCACGCAGGCCAGCCCAATTCCGCCGAGCCCAATAATGGCCACACTCGAACCCGGCTCAACCTTGGCGGTATTCAGCACCGCGCCGATCCCCGTCGTCACACCACAACCTAACAAGCAGACCTTGTCGAGCGGCGCGTCCTTACGGACCTTCGCCAACGCGATTTCAGGCACCACCGTCGCCTTTGCAAACGTCGAGGTCCCCATATAGTGATGAATCTTATTGCCGCGCCAAGTGATCCGGCTCGTGCCGTCGGGCATCATGCCCCGCCCCTGCGTATCGCGAATCGCGCCACAAAGGTTCGTCTTTCCGGACAAGCAGAACTTGCACTCGCGACACTCTGGCGTGTAGAGCGGGATCACATGGTCGCCGACAGACAAAGAACGAACGCCGGGGCCCACGGCCTCAACCACACCCGCACCTTCATGCCCCAAGACTGCAGGAAACAGACCCTCAGGATCGTCGCCACTCAGCGTAAAAGCATCCGTATGACACACCCCACTCGCCGCAAGCCGGACCAGGCATTCGCCTTCCTTCGGCCCTTCGAGCTCGATTTCGTCGATCTCAAGCGGCTTGCCTGCCTCGACGGCGATTGCGGCTTCAACCTTCATATCCTGTTTTCCCTTTCATTCCGCCACATGTCCAACGCATGGCCGATCCCGAACTAGTACGCCGCGAGTGCTGCACGCTCTTCGGCAAAAATATCTCGCAAGCACGGCTCAGCATTCATCTCTGAAACAAACGCGGCCAGCTTTGGCCATCCCGCGGAATCGATCTCTACATCTGAATGAGAAAGATTCACAAGCGGCGACCACATTGAAAGCGTGCCGATATTAATCAAACTCCCCGCAGCTTCCAGACCTCCGGCCGAATCGGACGAGAGTTTCGACATGAAGAGCTCCTCGACTTGATCAAAAACCGGAGGCAAAACTTCATCGAGCTGGCGACGCACGATCTCTTCATCACAAATTTTGCCAAAGACGCGGCCATGCACGACGCGCTGAAAAAAGATCGGCGCAATCGACTCAACGAGTCGAGTATCCGCATACTCTTCCCAAAAGAGCGCTTCGCCGTAGGCCCTCGGATCCGAGGGGTAGAGGGCTGGTTCGGGCTCGATGCGCTCGAGGTAAGCCGAGATCGCAGAGCTATCGGGCAGCGACCAGGAACCCTCTTCCCAAACCGGAATTTTCGAAAGAGGAGATTTCGCGCGAAAATTCGAGTCCACCGCGCCGGGCATCACGTTCACCAGATCGTAAGCGATGCCCTTGAGTGCCAGAACACATCGCACTTTCCGAACGAAGGGCGAAAGTGTGACGCCGTGAAGGATCCCGCGCGCAGCTCCGGAAACAGCTTGTTCCACAGTTCCACTCGCGCCTTCTCCCAATTCGGCACCACTCAATCGTTCATCCCCCGCCGCATGACCGAGCCAGCGAAAACCCAACCAAAAGGAGAATCCAGATCACCCCACCCATCGATCGGATCAGCGCCTTGACCGGCGAAGAACCGGCGTCCTCTGCATCGGCGGAGGCGGGGGCGGAGGCCGAGGCGGGGGCGGCGCCCACACCCGTCGAAGCATTCCCCGGCTCGTCGCGAAAAACGGATTGCTCGCCGCCCATGCCATACTTGGTTTCGAAAGAACCAACGTCTGCCGAATCATATGGCGTCGCGCTCGTGCCAAAGCGCGTATCACTGAGCGAGACAGCGTGCCCAGGACCGATCGGGACCCCGCAATGAATGCATCGCTTGGTTCCGACGGGGAACGTGACATCGCAGCGGGCGCAACGCACTTCGAAGGATCGCGAATTCGTCGATTCACCGAGCGACATCAATGTACTCCCGCAGTAGAAATCAGTGTCGCGGGATCGATATCCATTTCACGCAGCACGTGATCCCACATCCTCTCTGCCGGAACATCGAAAACGACTTCGGGCGAAAGGGGGGCCACCACCCAAGCGCCCTGGGCGAGTTCATGCTCCAGCTGCCCCTCGCCCCAACCGGCGTAGCCAAGGAAGATGCGGAAATCGTTAGGCGGCCGCTCCGCGACTTGGCGAAGGACATCCATGGAACCCGCGAAGCAAAGCTCGCCCTCGACTTTCGAGACCTGATCGCCCTCGATCACCGTATCGAGATCGTCTTGAAAAAGCAGCCAGCCGGTATTCGACTCCACCGGACCGCCCCATCCCACCTCGTCTGTCGCGCGACCATTCCAGGTGAAATCGAGACTCTCGCAGAGTTCCGGAATCGACAACTCCACCTCGCGGTTCAATACGAGACCAAAAGTTGATTCTGCATCGTGATGCACAACCAAAACAACCGCACGCCGAAAATTCGGATCGGAGAGCTGGGGCATCGCCACCAGGAGAGAAGCGCAGAGTTCGGACTTCGACACGACGTTGAGAGTAGCATCCGGTCTGCAAGACGAGACACCCTCCGCCCCCCCCCCTTTTTACGTCGGAAGGCGAGGGGCGGAGGGCGCAGAGCCAACTCGGTATGCTCTCGCCATGAACCCACCTCAACGCTCAGATGGGCGGCGATTCGCGGCGGCGGGACATCTCGTAGGCTTCCTTTCGGCCAGCTTTCTCATCGACCGTCTTTGGCGAGCCGCAGGGATCGCGACGCGGGCGGGCCACTCGCCGCTGGAAGCCGTGCCCGGCATGCCTCTCCCCTTGCCTCTCCCCTTCTCTCCCCCCTTCCCCCTGCCCCTGCCACCCGAGGGTGCTGGAGGGTGGGTCATCGCCCTGGTTCAGGGCGCGATCGTTCCGGCAATGCTCGAGGAGCTCTTCTTCCGAGGCCTCATTTTCGAACTCGTCCGGCGCGCAAAAGGAGAAATCGCGGCCATCGGGGTGAGCGCGGGCCTATTCGCACTCGTCCATCCCGGCATGGCCCACACCGCCGCCGCAGGCCTTCTCGGGCTCTATCTCGGCACCTTGCGCGCGCGCTGGGGGCTCGCGCTTCCGCTCGTTGCTCACGCTCTAAATAATGCGCTCGCCCTTTTTGCAGACGCGGCTCGGACGGGCGGCGGCCCCGCGCTCGACCCCGGGTTCGGAAGTGGACTGGCCGATCCGTGGCTCTGGCTTGCCATTGGGCTCGTCGGCAACTCCGCCGCAGTTCTCCGGCAAGAAATGCGCAACGCGGGGCCTGCACCCGCGATGGGGTGAGACGAAGCCTTCAGCGAAACCCTGCACAGGACGAAAACGGGCTGTGAACCCATGCGCCGAAAGGGCGCGCGGAGGGGGTATCATGCCGACAGCACCGGAGTCCTCGGAAATCCTGCTTCTTGATGACGGCGAGCTCGACCCCGTCGCCGCAGTCCTGGATGAAATGGGGCTCGCGTTCACGCGCCTCCGCGGGGGACAGATCACAGAGACCGTAGCCCCACCCCGCGATCTGCTGATCGTCACCCCCCGGCGCCTCGACCGAGTCCGGCCCGGCAGTCCGCCCGAGGCCGCTTCGGGCCGCCCGCTCCGAATCGTCGCCGTTCAGGAAGATTCCCCCGCCATGCGCCGTCGACTGCGGCGCGGCGGACTGCATCTCCTGGTGCGACTCCCAAGCAATCCCGAAATCTGGCGCCTGCTTATCCGCCGCAGCCTCTACCAGGGCGCCGAACGCCGCGAGGACCCTCGAGTCGCCGTCGGCGGAGGCCTCTCGGTCGAGTCCGAACACGCGGCGCAGACGACGCTGCTCGATCTCTCCAACCGCGGTTGCCGACTTCAAACGCAGGAAGCGCTCTCGGTCGGCGATCCGGTTCGCTTCAGCGTGATCGACACCCAGGAACAAGTCGATGGCGCTTCGCCTCTGCGACTCCGGGGCAAGGTACGGCGGCTGGTTGCCGAACCGGGGTCGGACCGAATCTCGGTGGCGGTCATCTTTGACGCGGATCTGGAACGAGAGAATCGCGAGAAGCTGACGGCGATGATCAATCGATGGGCCTCGGGCGCGGCCTCGCTTGGTCCGAGGACCGGCACAACGACAGCGGTCCCGGCTCTTCCGGCGTGCCAGCTTTCCTCTCTGCCCGATCTCGTCCTCGATGATGAAACGGATCCGCCGGTTCGCGGAGAAGCCGATATCCGGATCGATTCGGGCGCGGGCGCGGAAGAAGCCCCCGCCGGTAACTCCGATCGTCGCACCCAGACACGCGGCGCCTTCCTGGCCCCGGTCAGCGCCAAGGCCCCGTCGGGCGGCGGCTCCGTGGTTCTCATCGGTCGAGACCTGTCGGCGGGCGGCATGCGCATCGAAAACCACGAAGACATCGCCCTCGGTGACCGCTTCCAACTCGCTCTCCACGGCCCTACACCAGGCAAACCCTTCCTCATACAGGCCACCGTGACTCGGGATGACGGCGATGACGGCCTCGGACTCGTCTTCAAAGGCGTCGACCGGGAAACGGCCGTTCAGCTCGAAAAGCTGGTCGCCTGTCTGCCGGACGTTGAATCCCTTGAGGACGGCGAACTCAGCGGTCTGGGCGCGATTCTCTCTGAGGTCCTGCGGGATTAGGAGCGCTTCTGGCGGCGTGATCGATCGCTGCCATTTCAAAGCGGCGCTTGTTTTGCGAAGATGAGGCTCCACTGAGGAGAACCCCATTGAGCGAAGAAACGAATCCGCTCGGCGATATCGCCGTTGACCTAAACAACCTGTACCGCGAAGAGACCTTCACGGATCTGAAGGTGGCGTCGATTCGCCGCCTCACGCCTGTCAGCGCTGACGGCAGCGACGACACGAGCCGACCCACCATGTTTGTGGGCGAGACGACGCTGATGTCTGCGCGCGGCCCATTGCCGATCAATTGCCCCATCGAAGCGGCGTCTTTGACGGATGCCTTGGATGCTTTCCCGCAAGCCATTCAGCAGGCAGTCGAGCGTTTGATGGAAGAAGCGCGAGAGATGCAGCGCCAGGAAGCCAACCGCATCGTTGTGCCCGGCCAGGGCGGTGGCGGTGGTGGTGGCGGTGGTCGCATCATTGGCTAAGGCCTAAGCCGGCGTGCTTTGCGCCCCGCCAGCGAGCGAGTGCGCGAAGTGCTCTGGAGCGGAAATGGAAAGGGGCCGGGCATTGCTGCCCGGCCCCTTCGCATTTAAGACGTTATGTCTGTCGAGCTTTAGAAGATCGACTGACCGTATCCCGGGCCGCACGGACCAACCGTCGACCGCTGGTTCTGATTGATGCCGACACCGCCAACAACACATTGCGGGTGGACACCGGGAATCGTCGCACCGAGGTTATCGGCCTTCACGTAGCCCCAAGCCTGGATGTTGTTGTCCGCGTCGATGTCAGCCGCTGCCGAAATCGTGTAGGCGCTGCCACTACCCGCAACCGCGTACTGGAAGAAAACCTGACCTTCCGGGCTCCAGCCCAGCGTGTCGAAGTTCTCGCCCGCGGCGCCCTGGTCGGCGAACGTATCCTTGGTAGCGCCGGGCACAGCAAGCGGGCTGGCATCAGCCGCTACGTAGTTACCAAACTCGGCGAGGTACGATTCCTCGGCCGTGCGGATCGCAGCGATGTTTACCTTGCCTTCCGAGCTCTTGGACTTGAGCTGGAAGCGGAGGAAGTTCGGGATCGCGATCGCAGCGAGAATACCGATAATGGCAACAACGATCATGAGCTCGATGAGAGTGAAGCCCTTATTGGACTTTCTGATGAGTTTGCTCATAGTGATGAGGTTCCTTTTGAGTGGTCAAGCACTCGAGTTGATCAAGTCTCTGCCCTATGCAGAGTCTGGCTGCGTTCTCCCCAAGTTCCATCCAGGAGGGGGGCCCCGTCCGCCGGTTAGGTGTAAGAGCAACACTCGTGCCAGCGGCGCGGAAAACCCCGAAACCGCTCGTGCGGAATCGGCAAGTCCGTCAGCCATGTGTTGAGTCGGCCGCACAGAATCGAAGCTGAAGTTTTCTTGGGTCGAATCGCAGCGCGGGATTTACGCAGTGCCGAAAGGCGTCAACTCACGCGTAAAGTGACAATGCTCGTCACGATTGGAGACGCGTTCCGTCACCGAAGGGCAGCCGCATAGGAATCGCTCCGGCAAGAACGGAATGCCTTGAGAGCGCGATCACAGAATGCCTCGATAGGGGCTCCGGACGAGTCCACACCCTAGGCGCATGCTCGTTTGCGGGCGCGCTGCACACGCCCCGCCAGTCGCGCCCCTCTTATGCCACAACGCGCAAGCGATGGCTGCTCCATTGCGAGTTCAAGAAGGAGCGAGCAAGAGCGGATCGGGGAGCAGCCGACAAGCGGACGCCTCGTGTTAGTTGGTTCTTCTCGGATCTAGTCCGTTTTAGTCGGATTTATTGCTGGATGACCCAGCGGCGTCGGCGACGGGCGCGACGGGAACCGAGGCGCCGGGCGATGATTCGGCCGGTGCGGGTGTCGCTGTTGGTGTTGGTGTTGGTGTTGGTGTTGAAGAGGACGCGGAAGAAGGCGTATTAGAAGGCGTATTAGAAGGCGTATTAGAAGGCGGCCTCGAAGGTGCATTCGAGGGCTCACTCGAAGGCGCGGCTGAAGGAGTTTCAGAAGGAGCTGCTTCGAAATTGCCGGAAGGCCGGCGGGAGAATGCATCCGCTTTGGCCGCCGAAGTTGCGGGGGGAGCGACATCGATCTTGCAGGGACTCGGATCGCGCTGATGTACATCCCAGGCGACGCCACATTCAGAACATGCGAGATCGGGACCGAAGCGATGGCCCGAGGCGCCGGGACGATCCGAGGGATCCGCAGGCTTCGGATTGCCTCCCGCATCCGTGCCGGATGCAACTCCTCGTCCGTTTTTCGGACCGCTGCTCAGACCCTTGTTACCCAATCGCTCGTTCCCTCTATTCCGATTCCTGATGCCCGATGATTCGAGCCTTAGCTCAGACCGGTACTGCCCGGACTAGGCCCGGGTGTTGGCCGGTGTTCGTTCCGTGGTCAACCCGACGTGTGTCTTGTCGATCGTGACCGAGCGATACAAACCCTTTGGGCCGAATCGAAAGCGGGTACGAGTCATTAGTATAGCGGGTTCAGCGGAATCTCTGGCGGTCGATTCCCAAACAAGCGCAGAGTCGCGCAGGTCGCCCTCATTCCTGCGGCTTGGACGATTCCACCGCATCGAGTTCGGAGATCAAGGTCGGCGCGTGAAAATCAGCGAGGTCACCCGTGAAGCGGTCAGCCAGCTTCGCGTCGCAGCGCTTGCCTTCGCAGAAGGTCGATTTAAAAATACTTGCCGCGAGTTCACTCGATTTCGCCCACCAAAGATGGCCCTGCAACTGAAGAACGACCACACCGATGGTCGGGTTTTCTGCGGGGGCGACGCCCATGAACCACTCGTAGCGGCCGAATGGATCGGTCCCCGTGAGGTTTCCCGTCTTCCCCGCGATATTGATCCCCGGAACAAGCGGCTGTCCGCGGCGGGTCCTAAACGCGCTCTTGGCCGTGCCGCGCTTCGTCGTTGAGACCAGCATCTTTCGGAGTCGCGTCGCAATTTCAGGGGAGATCACGTCGCGCGACGCAGCCCTCGGCGGCAACTCGAGCGAGCGGCCGTAACCGTCCACAACGCGGTCCACCCACCAGGGTTCGATCCATTTGCCCCCCGTCAGAACCGAGGTCAACGCAGCGACGTGGAGCGGCGTCACCCGGATCCCGTCGAGACCACTTCCGAGTCGCCCGAGATCGAGGCGCGTCTCGATCTCGTCAATTCGCCCTGCCGCATGTCCGGGCGCCGGAGGCGTCAGCCAGCCGAAGCGCCGAACCATATGGGTCAGCTTTTCTTCCCCCAGGACATGCACGGCCCACTGCGAAAAACATTGGTTGTTCGACGTCGCGAGCGCATCCTCCAGATCCGACTCCCGCCCGCTGCTCGGCCGGTCGAGTCGGCGCCGGTTGACCCTGTATTTGTTTCCTCGGTAAACACAGGTCGATTTCGCTTGCTGCGGATCCGCTTCCAGCAGAGCCGCAGCGGTCAGAACCTTTACGATCGAGGCCGACGGATACGCATTCCCAGCGGGCATGCCGTCCTCGTCTGCGGAGACGTAGCTGAGCAGGCGACCCGTCCGGGGATCGATCACGATCACATGCCCCTGGTCCACGCGCCCTTTCCGCATGATTCGCCAGATGTTCTCCGTCAGCGCCTCATCCAGCGTGTACTCCACCCGCAAAGGACCACTCGGACTTGGCCGGGCCTGCTTCTGGATCGACTCGTCCCAGCCCGCAATCGCGGCAGGAGCGGAGCCTCGGGGATCCAGCCATTCAACCAGACGCGGCGTCGCCGAAGGATCGAAATGCGTCGCTTCCACCCGCGCCTTCATGAATCGGTCTTTGGACCTGGGCGGGTCTTCGAGCCAACTCGGCTCCACTTTGAGCGTCGGAGGGGGCGCCGACACCGCGGGCATCGGCGGCTTCGTCACGCTGGCCATCGCCTCGCGAAGCGAATCCCAGACCGCACCGCCGCCCCATCCGAGAAGCGGAACGAGCACAAGGATGCCGAGAATCAGGGCGCGCCCCAGGCCGGTCAAACGACCGACGGAGCGTCTTCCGCTCCGCCGCCTTGGATTCCGCCGGTTCCGCGTTCGCCAGCCGCGCCTCCGAAGCCAACCGGACCAACCAGGCCGATCGCCGCCTTCGTGATCGAACTGAAATCCGCCGCTCCCCATTCCGCTCATCCTAGAGTGCGACGACCGATTTGACCTCGGGAATTTCTTCTTTCAATCGAGCTTCGATGCCCATCTTCAATGTGATCGATGAACTCGGGCAGCCGGCACAGGCGCCTTGCAGAATCACCTCGACGATCCCATCGTGGTATCCGGCGAAACTGATCTCTCCGCCATCCGACTCCACGTAAGGACGCACATCGCGCTCAAGAATGGTTCGGATCTTCGCAACCACCTCATCGTCCTCGGCCGCTTCGGGCACCTCAAAGGCTTTTCCGAATGCAGACTCGCCCGACGCGGCCCAGGCCTTGATCGCTGCCACAATCGGTGCAGCCAGCTCCGTCCATTCACCCCCGTCGGCCTTCGTCACGGTAATAAATGTCGGGCCCAGAAAAACGCTCTCAACGCCCTCGACGTCGAGGATCGAGGCGGCCAACGGCGAGACCTCAATTGAAACTGTTCCCTCAAAGGACGCGGACGGCACGACATCCGCCACATCCTGTCCAAGCACCCATTTGATGCTGTTCGGGTTTGGGGTGCGCTCCGCGTGCATTCGAAAACCAAGGTCCATGAGCGGAGAGTAGGCCGGCCATCGCGACTTGGCTAGAAAACCCGCGCATCCGCCGCAGGTCGAACGAACTCAGCGCAATGATTCCCCCGAAACGCGACAGGGAACGGCTATGCTGATCCTTGGTGTCTCGTCTGAAACACATCGCTTACCGACATGTCCTTCCCTTAGTGATCTCGGGAGCGGCGCTGATCTACGTCTTCGGTTACGCGATCGACTGGGAGGCGATTCCCGAAGCGACCGAGCGCGCCAATATGCCGCTTTTTATCGGGATCACAATTCTCGACAAGATCGTCTTCTTCCTCGTTTGGTGTCTCGTACAAGCCTCAATGATCCGCCGTTTTCTTTCGCCTGTGCCGCGGCGACAAATCATTGCCGTCAAAGGCGGCGCTGAGCTGGCAAGAGCGCTCAATAATTCGATCTCGGATGCCGCTTTCTTCTTGGGCATCTGGCAGCTCTGCAACGCGCCGCTTCAGGCCGTCGTCGCCGTGACGACGCTGCCTTTCGTTGCCCATTTTCTGGTTCTGCTCTTTCAGGGGTCGATCGCTCTGGCTTTCGTCGATCCCAACCTTGTTCAGTTCTCCGCCGTTGCCGGCGCGGTCGCCGTCGGCTGGATTCTGGTCGCTGCCTTTTTCGTGGCTCGGTCTATCGGGGCTACGGATCGCCTCTACAAGTTCATGCGCCTCGATTGGCTTGAGGGCCGCGTCGAGCTTCGCGACCTGCTCCCTTACCTTTGGATCTTCGCTGCCTTCGCCTGCGCCGACATTCTGATCCAGGGCATGGCCACCCGCGCATTCGGCAATCCGATTGACTGGATCGCCATGACCTCAGGAATCCCCGTGCTCTATCTCGCAATGCTGCTTCCCTCCTTCGCGAATTTCGGCACGCGCGAAATCGTCTGGGCCAACGTCTTTCACGGATATGGGGACGAAGCTTCGCTCTACGCCTTCGCGCTTTGGACGAATGTCATTTTCCTGATCATGCATGTCCTCATCGGGATACTTTTTCTGAAACGTGCAGTGGCCTTACTGATGGATCTCCGGCGAACGAGATCGACGGTGGACGGGGTTCGGACGCCGATCCTTCGGGATGCGCTCGACCCCTGAGCCCGGCCGTCGTCGAGAGCACGGACACGCCTTAAGAGATCTCGTCTGTCTCCGTTTACTCGGAGTCGGCCGGCTCCCCTGGAACCCCCGCGACAGGAACAGAGTTGTGCGCATTTTCTGAAACATCAACAGACACATCAACAGACACATCAACAGGCACTTCAGCAGGCATAGGAACGGACGAGGCAGGAAGAGCTTTCCGCACGATCACTTCGACTTCGGGCCCACTTTCCGCGATGCCGCTGAGTTTTCGCACTCGCTCAAAGAGAGCGAATACATCTCCATGCAGATCTTCTCGGCGCATCGCCCGCGCGATCTCGCCCGCCTTTACCTCGGTACCCAAGACCTCAGCCAATGCCCCGTTGGCGCCGAGGATCCGCTTGGCGTGGATCGAGCCTTCTCCTAAGCCGCCAGAATCAGCTGCAGAGGAGCCCCGCGAGGCCTCTACAGCTTCCTGGTGTCGGATTAAGTCCTCAACACGCCTGTCTTCGAGATCCAAACTAAGTACCCGCCTAATTACGTCCGGAACTAATAAATAGCTCTCGATGTGGCGCAGGCTCCATACAAAGACCTCTAGACCCTCTCGAGACGCCGCAGATCGCACCTCATCGTGGTCAGAATGACCATGGTCATCTCGGTCCAGAACAATCAGCCCCGAAATGCCCGCTTTCTTACCACCGCGCTTTCGGAAATCCGCAATCGCACGCGCGGGCTGCTTGCCGCCGAGGATCACGGTCTTTTCTTCGATGCATCGAGCGAGTGCAGGATCGAGTCGCTTCGCCCAGTACCCAAGGATCTCGAGATCCCGTGGTCCCTCGACGTAGAGAACGAAAGCGCCCCGCTCCTGTTCAGATTCACCGCGCGAACCCCCGCGAGAAGCCCGAGCCACTCCGCGGGCGCGGGCAGAGGCAGGGGCCTTGGTAACTGCATTGGTAACGGGATTGGTAGCGGCATTGGTAGCGGCATTGGTAGCGGCGGAACCCGAGTCGGCGTTTCGACGAGGCTTCCCGCGCTTCAGATCTCTTCGAAACAATTCCTGAGCCTTTCCGCTCTGACCTATAGCTTTGACCCATCAAAGAACTCGGCGAGGAAGTTAGTCGCGACCTGCGACGGTGTCATATTCTTGCACCTCACGTTCCCACATGTGAGCGAAATCGAAACACAATCGCATATCTGAAACGCTGGCCTTCGAATCGGTTCAGTGCGATTGAACCGGCCATGGCATATCCGTTAAGATCTTCGGATGATTTCGATCGTAATCGCTGATGACCACGGCATTGTCCGAGAGGGGATCCGTCGGCTTCTCGAATCGGAGTCCAATCTCGAAGTATGCAGCGAGGCTTCGGACGGACGCGAAGTCCTCGAACAAGCTGCCATCCATCGCCCAGACATTGTCGTGCTCGACATCACTATGCCCCGACTCGGAGGGCTTGAGACTCTGGAGCGACTGCGCGCGGATCACAAAGACACGAAAGTTATTTTACTTTCTGTGCATAGTGACCCGCCCTTCATCCAAAGCGCGATCGCTCTCGGTGCCGATGGCTACGTGCTCAAGAATGGACGAGCGGACGAAATCGTGACGGCCATCCAAGAAGTCATGAAAGGCGGCAGCTATTTCAGTCCCGCCGTCGCACGCGAAATCGTCCTGCAGCTCCGCTCGCCTAACAATCGCTCCGAGAACCCCTTCGACGTGCTCTCCGGACGCGAACGCGAGGTGCTGCATCTTATCGCCGAAGGACTCTCTGCCAAAGAAGTCGCAGTAGAGCTATCGATCAGCACGAAAACGGTTGAGGCACATCGCACGAGCCTGATGCGCAAGATAGGCGTTCGCAAAGCGACTGAGCTCGTTCGCTACGCGATCAAACACGGCTTGATCCAGGTGTAACCCCTCCCTGCCCGCACCCGACCGGGCCCCTTCTCGGGGCCGCGCCAGTTAGCGCGTCAGTCAGTGCGTTCGCGACTGCGCCGATCAGCGCACCCAAAAGCGCACTAGTCGACGCGCTCGAGTCGAGACACAATTTCGACGTGGGGCGTCTGTGGGAAGAGATCAAAGGCCTGCACGTGCTCAAGCCGATAGGCGCTCTCAACCAGGGCGCCGACATCCCGGGCCCACGTCCCCGCATCGCAAGACACGTAGATCAGTCGCTTGGGGCCGGAAGATACGATCGCCTCCCGCACTTTCCCCTCAAGACCCGTTCTCGGCGGATCAACGACGAGGAGCTCCGCGCGGGCGAAGCGTTGCGCAAGATCCCCCCTATTCTCAACGCGAGCAGTCACGACGTCCACTTGCTTAGAGAGCCCGTTCTCAGCCAGATTAAAAGTGAGGTCGGCGGTCGCCGAGGACTCGCTCTCGATCGCCACGCCTGAGAGACCTTCCCTCGCCAGAGGCAACGTAAAAAATCCGATACCGGCATACAGCTCGACGAAGCGGGCGGGCTTGGGATCGCATAGTGCTTCGTTCCGCACAGCTTTAGCGAACGCATCCCAAAGCAAAGCGTTTCCCTGAACGAAACTCTCGGTGCGAGCGCGCAGCCTCTCCCCGAGAACGTTGAGAAGCACGCTCTCTGCAGACGACGACGTTGAGGGCAGCTGCGAGGGCGAAACTGAAGGCGAACCCGGCTGCGTTGGCGAAGCAGCCTCTTTGTTTTCGCGAGGCTTTCCCGACGAACGGCGCGCGCCCTTACCGCGGCCACGAGAGGCACCTTTCTGCTGCACGAGCGTATCCCCTTTGGACCCCGCCGTCAGAATCCACTCGTTCGCGGGGCGCCGACGACCCGGCTTTTCGGCATCGCCCTCGGCCGGCCCGTCTTTTTTCCTGGCCGCAATCAAGTTCGCGTTCAGGTCGACAAGGGCCCGCTGTGCGCTCGGGACCAGAATCGGGCATTCGGAAATCGGGAACACATGACGCCCGCCGCGCATTCGGTACCCCACGCCGCCTTCGCTTTCGACGACCCGCGCGCGCGCGCGGTATCCATAGGCGCTGGGCGAGCCTTCAATTTCAATCTCGGACGCGTGATCGATGCCGCCGATTCGAGCGAGTGCGTTCCGGACGATCTCTTGCTTAGCTTCGAGCTGGACGGGGTAACGCACATGCTGCCAGACACATCCGCCGCAGCGCCCAAAATGCCCGCATTCCGGTTCGACGCGCGCGTCGCTTGCCTCAATCAGCCGTCCCACCTTGCCTCGCGCCATCTTCTTTCGCGATTCCAGTTCAGCCACTTCAACGAGATCGCCGGGAACAGCGCTCTCGATGAACACGACACGGCCGTCTGAGAGTCGGCCGACACCCTCACCACCCGAAGCCCAGCCTGTAATGCGCACCGGCGGAAACATCTCGCCAGGCGCCGTAGCCACGTCTCCCTCAGCCCCCTCTTCCCCATTCGGCGGGGTCTGCGGCGTTGTGTCGTCCTGGTTCGAAGAGGTCAAGAGCTGCTCCGTGCTCCCCGGCATGGGGCCGGCCGGATCCTATGGCTTTGCGGTACGCCGATCCAGTCATCCCCTCATTCAGGCTATATTGCGCCGATGCGAGCCAGCGCCACTCCTTCAGGGCCAAACGGTCAGCGGACCTTCTCGCGAGGGCGAACATGGCGATCAGTTGCGATCGCCCTGGCGCTCTCGGGCCTTTTGGCATGCAGCGACTCTCCTCCTCCGCAGGGAGCGCTGGGCTGTGACGGGCGGCCCATTCGAATGGGCGTCGCATCGAGCCTCCGTGAGATCGCTGAAGGCCTCACGGCACGGCTCACTCAGGAAACGTCGAAGATCCGAATCGAGCCGATCTTTGGCGCCTCCAGCACACACGCTCGACAGCTCCGACTCGGTGCCCCCTTCGACGTGCTCATCTCCGCAGATGCTGATCTGATGGAAGCACTCGCAGAAGACGGCTGGATCGAACGCGCATCGATCCGCGAAATCGCCCGCGGAAAGCTCATCCTGATCGGCCGAGCCTCGCTTCGCCCCTCCGACTTCGAGCCGCTCAACACGCCCGACGCGTCGGCCTCCACAAGCGGACTCCAAAACCAGCGCACGCAATCCGCGGCGATCTTTTCAAGGAAAGCTGTGAAGCGCGTCGCCGTCCCTTCCGAAGTCGTTCCTCTGGGACGTTATGCAAAGGCGTGGCTGCGGGCGCAAAATCTACTTGAGCCGCTTGAGGGGAAACTCGTCACGACCGAACATGCACGCGCCAACCTGAGCGCGGTTGAGGCAGGTCACGTCGACCTCGCCTTTGGCTATGCCAGCGACCGCAGGCTCCTCCGAGACGCGCAGTTCCTGACCGAGCTCGACGCCCGCCACTATCCGCCGATTCGTTATGTTGCGGCGCGCACGAAGCACGCCGCGAAATGCGTGAGCGCGCAGACAGTCCTCACGGCCTGGTCCCAACCCGCGACGCGGCGCGCGCTCGCCGAAGCGGGCTTTTCTCCGGCGCAAATGGAGGTGCCCACCACGGCGAGACCAATTGAGGCGGCAAGTGCGACACGCCCCGAGAGGATCACTGCCTCGAGCGCGGCCGGTCTCGAAGAAGGAGGCGGGCGGTCATGAGCGATGCCCTGCCGATTCTCGGCCTCACCCTCCGCGTAGGCCTCCTGTCGACGCTCATTTGCCTGCCCTTCGCGATTGGATTGGGCTATGGCCTAGCACGCGGGCATCTCCCCTTCCCCAGTCTCTTGCGAGCGTTATTTTCTTTGCCGATGGTGATGCCACCGGTCGCCGTGGGACTGCTGCTCCTATGGTGGCTCGGGGGTTCGAGTCCGCTTGCGCCGCTCTGGTCCACACTTGGCATTGAGCTCGTTTTCACCCCTGCGGCCGCGGTGATGGCCGCGGCGATCGTCGGATTCCCCCTCCTCCTACGCAGCGCCGAACAGAGCTTCTCCGAGGTCGACCCGCGTTACGAAGAGATGTCCGCGACGTTAGGCGCGTCTCGCCTCGTCACTTTCTTTCGGGTCAGCCTTCCGCTCGCCCGTCGCGGAATACTGTACGGCTCTCTCCTCTGCTTCACGCGAGCGTTAGGAGAGTTTGGCGCGACGGCCGTTGTCGCAGGCATCATTCCGGGGCGCACTGAAACGCTCTCCCTTGCGATCTGGTCGCGACTTCAACTCGGCGATGATGCCAGCGCAGCACAGCTCGTCGGCCTCTCGTTCTGCGTCGCGCTGGTCAGCATGATCGCGGCTGAGCGTTACCTCGGGAGTACGAGAGGATGAGCGCCGCTCCGAAGATCGAGACAGGATCGCTCCTTGCGGCCCGGATGGAACGCGGCGGAGCAACGATCGATGTGCACATCGAATGGAACGCGCCGACGCTCGTTCTCTTCGGCGCAAGCGGGGCGGGCAAGACGACGCTCTTGCGCGTCATCCTCGGGCTTGAGCCTTGGGCCCAGGCCCGCGTTCGACTCGGCGGCGAATGGCTTGAAGACGCAACGAACGGCCTGCGCCTACCCGTCCACGCTCGGCGGCTCGGATGGGTCCCACAATCGCCAACGCTCTTCCCCGACCGCAACGTGGAACGCAATATCCGTTTCGGAGCACAGGGCCCCACATCCGAACCCCATATTCAGCAGGCCATTGACGTATTGGAACTCGGAGGACTCCTCAAGCGATCCGTCTCGAGCCTTTCCGGCGGCGAGCAAGGGCGGGTGGCTTTGGCACGCGCCATTGCCAGAAAACCGAGAGCCCTCCTCCTGGACGAACCGCTGGCTGCGCTCGATGTCGCGCTCCGAAGACGCATTCTTCCCTATCTCATCCGCATTCGGGAAGAGCTTGAACTGCCCATCGTGCATATCACGCACGACCCCGACGAAGCGGTTCTGCTTGGGGACGAGATCGTTGTCATGAGTGAGGGACGCGTTGTCGCGCAAGGGCAGCCTCGAGAAACGCTGTGGAGCCAGGCTGTGCATTCGCTCGAGAATGAACTCGGCGTGGAAAATCTCATCGAAGTGCGCGGCATCGACGGCGAAGCGGACGGAACCCTCGTTCGGACGGCGGGCGGCGTCGAGCTCGCCACGCCCTGGCCAGTCCCAAGAGGTGTGGATCTCTCGCTCGCGGTCCGCCCGGAAGACGTACTGATCGCGCTCGACCGCCCCCACCGGATTTCAGCGCGAAACCGACTCCCCGGCCGCATCGCGCGAATCGAGACCCACCGCGACCACGTCCTCGTCCACGTCGCCCTGCGTGATCTGCAAATCGCTTCAAAAATCACGGCCGGTGCCGTGGCGGACCTCGCACTCGAGGTCGGGCAAGACGTCTACTTGGTCATCAAATCCCAGGCACTTCGGCGGGTGCGCTAACGCGTTGCGCTTCGCGCGGTCCGGGCCGGCTTCGGCCGGCGCAGACACGCACTACCCCCAACCCTCAGTCTTCGTCGATCTCCGCGTTCGGATCTTCAGTGATCGTGACCCGCGTAATCCGACTGCCGGAGACATCAGTGCATTCGAGGATGAAACCCCGGAGACGCACGCGCTCGCCTTGGCGCGGTGCACGTTCGAGGGTGTTGAACACGAGGCCGCCGATCGTATCGCCCTTCTCCGCCGGCACCTGCCAGCCCGTCTCGCGATTGAAATCAAGTACTTTGATGCGCCCGAGCACTTCGTAGCTTCCGCTATTCAATTTCCGAATCGTGAGCAGCTCTTCGGAGTCGAACTCATCGCGAATCTCGCCCACGATCTCTTCAAGAATATCTTCTTGAGTCACCAGCCCCTGAGTCACGCCGAATTCGTCTTTGACGAGCGCGAGATGGCAGAAAGCGCGCTGCATTTCCGTGAGAAGTCGAAGGATCGGCTTGCGCTCGGGAACCCGGAGGACCGGCTTCAAGATACTGAAAATCTCCTTGCCATCCGCCCGAGCCAGCTTCATGAGATCCTTCAAGTGGATCACGCCTAACACATGGTCGATCGATTCTTCGTAGATCGGCACGCGGGTGTAGCGCCCTTCCAACATCTTATCGATTAGCTCGGATACCGGCGTATCCGTCGGATAGGCTTCGATCTCGGTGCGCGGCACCATGATCTCGGAGACGTCCATCTCGGCGGCATTCGAGGTCGCGCCGATGATCGCCAGAGGAGAGCCCGCATCGCCCGCGTAATCGTGCGCTTCCCTTGCCAGGCGCAGCACTTCTTCAGAACCCAGGGACTCGTCGCTGTCCACGCCCCCGGTCACGCGCCGAACAAGCGGCTCAATCGCCCGATCAAAAAAGCCATGCACCGGCCGCAGCAGCTGATGGAAAAGATAAAGCGGCAACCCGACCACACGCGACACACCACGCGGATGTCGAGCCGCGACCGCCTTCGGCAAAATTTCGCAGAAGAGCAAAACGAGCACGGTCATCACGAACGTCGCGAGCGGAATCCCTACCTCGACGCCGAACCAATAGATCGCCAGTCCGGACGCGACGGACGCGGCCAGAATATTGACGACGTTATTGCCGAGGAGAATCGTGACGAGAAGACGCGAGGAGGATGCGGTCAGATCGCGCACGGCGATATCCGCAGGCCCAACTGCCTCATTGTCGGGATCGAGGTCGTGCGATCGCAGGCGGAAGAGCGCCGTCTCACTACTGGAGAAGAACGCGGAGGCCACCAGACAAACGAGGATGATCAGCAGGGAGCCGACAATCGACATCCGCACACCTCCTTCCCGTAGAGAAAATCTTGAAGCCGCAACAAGTGCGGCTTGCTTGGGTCAGGGTGTTCGGGCGGTGAACTAGAGGCTGTGGATGAATCCATGGGGTAAGCGGAAAATACCTCGCGCCCTCGGGGCGGGCAACGTGTCCTCAGTCTTTCTGCTCATCATCTACTGCCCAGCGCTTTTGATCCTTCGCTAAGAAGACCTCGAAGTCTTCCGCAAGCAGGGGGCGACTGAAGAGATATCCCTGCAGCTCATGGCAGCCCAAATCGACAAGACAATGCGCATGTTCCTGGGTCTCGACGCCCTCAGCCACGACTTTGAGATCGAGCCGCTTGGCCAAAGCCGCGATCGCGGATACCAAAGCCTCATCGCTGGCACTCTGACCCAGCCCAGAAACAAAGGAACGATCAATCTTCAGTCGCTCAATCGGAAATCGCTGCAACGCGGAGAGCGACGAATAGCCCGTCCCGAAATCATCCAGGGCAAAGCCGATTCCCATTTCGGATAAATGACTCACTGCCGCCACGATATTGGGACTGGCATCCAGGATGGATGTTTCCGTAATTTCCAGTTCGAGGTGGGCGGGACTTAACTCGGACTCGCAGAGGATATCGCTCACCGTTGCCGTCACGCCGTGCGAGCGAAGTTGGTTCACCGAAATATTCACCGACATGCGGATCGGATCGAAACCCTGCGCTTGCCAAGCCGCGCCTTGCAAACAAGCCGTACGCAAAACCCAAGCGCCGATATCAACAATTAGGCCCGTCTCTTCGGCAATCGGCACGAACTCGTCCGGCCCTATGCACTCACCGTCGGAGTCTGTCCAGCGAAGCAGAGCCTCCACCGCAGACACGCGACCCGTTCGGCCATCACGAATAGGTTGATACACAAGATGGAACTCGTCTCGCTCCAACGCGCGGCGAAGCTTGTTTTCCAGATTCAGCCGACGCGTCGATGTCCGATTCATTGAAGCATCGAAGAACTGATAGACATGTCCGCCACAGCCCTTTGCATGATACATCGCGAGATCAGCGGACTGAAGTAGCTCCTCGCTATTCACGCCGTCGTCCGGCCAAACAGCGATCCCGATACTGCAGCCCGTAAAAATTTCCTGGTCGCCGATCGCGAACGGCCTCGACATGGAATCAAGGACGCGGCGCGCCACCCGCGCCGCGTCCTGCGAATGATCGAGATCCGTCACAACGATCGTGAATTCGTCACCGCCGAGACGCGAGACACTGCCGCCCACCCGCCCTTCGGTTTGGAGCTCTGCCTCGGCCTTCGACTCGGCCGCAAGGCGCCCCACCGTATCGCTGCCCCGAACCGCCGCGCGAAGGCGCTGCGCCACCTGCGTGAGCAGCACATCGCCGCTCGTATGCCCAAGCGAGTCGTTGACGTTTTTGAAACGGTCGATGTCCAAAAAGAGAAGCGCCATGGGCTTATCGATCTCGCCCGCCCGCGTGATTGCCTTCGCAATCTGCTCATGAAAAAGGTCGCGGTTCGGCAGTCCCGTGAGCGAATCAAAATAGGCGAGGTGTCGAATCCGCTGCTCTGCCTCCATGCGTTTAGTGATGTTGCGCGCCGTAGCAAGCACCATTCCGTCGCTCAGTCGCCGCGCGGAAAGTTCCGTCCAGACCCATTCCTTGCCGCGACTCCGACTCAAGCGACGCACCGAGCGAACCGTCATCCCCGCCGCAAGATCTTCCAGCGCTTTCACGTTGGAATCCTCTTCTGCCTCGAAAAACAAATCGCCTACCGGCGTGTCATGAAGCCTCTCGCGATCGAGTCCGAAGAGTTCGTGGGCAGCGGGATTACTCGTATGAATCTTGCCCTCGCCGTCGAAGACGATGATGCCGTCCGAGGCCTGCTGAATTAGAGCGCGGTACTGGCTCTCACTTTGGCGCAGTGCCTCTTCCGTTTCGCGTCGATCGGTCACGTCACGAATCGTCGTGAACGTGCGCAGTGTCGCGTCGGCGCCCTCCTGCCGAACTACGCGCAAAGAACTCTCGACCCAGCGAATCCCGCTCTCTCCGAGATCCACCCGAAGCTCGGTCCGGTCTGATCCGGATTCCACTGCGCGGTCGAATTGCGCTCGCGCCGCTTCACGATCTTCCTGGGCGATGAGCCCAACAAGCTCTTCGGGCGACAGCAAATTGAGGTCGATATCAGGTCGGCCGGGCACCGATCCGGCGATCCATTCCCTCGACCAGGTCCCGTCTTCTTCCCGACGCAAAACGCAGGCCCAGTCCGAACCCAGTTCCGCGATCACGCGACGTGCTTCGTCGAGATCCAGTCCTTCTTCGGAGTTTGAAATGGTACTCACCCGCGGCCACCCTTTCGGACAGAGACTCCTGTCCTATCCCAGGGTGTATCGGCAGACCCCCGCTTCCGGGTGATCGGGCGATCGCGGGAAGCTCTGCTCGGGGTTAAACCTTAGGGCGAGGTCAACGTCAGGCTTCACGCGTCAGGTCGCAGGTCACAGGTCCCGCGCGCACGGCTTCAGGCCGAGATATGTGGAATTAGGCACTCCCGATCGTGAAGCCATGCTGTGCAAGTTCTGTTCGTAGAGCGGAATCGGGATCGCCGAGCAGTTCTCTCAAAAGGCGCACGGCCGACTTCTCCCAACGCGCCTCCGGAATCACGAAATCATATTCTTCGGCGCGTAGACTCTCAAAACGAAGCCCTGCATCCCGAGCGACGGATTCAATCGTGACGCCCCAATCCGCCCGCCCCTGAGCGATCGCTGCGGCCACCGCAAAATGCGAGCGGGGCTCATAGGGGTAGCCCGGCGGCCGGCGTTCACCCAACAAACGGTCGATCAAAATACGCGTGCCCGCTCCCCGATTGCGGTTCACCATCCGGACTTTCGGATCCGCAAGCAGCTCATCGATCGAGCGCGTTTCCTGCACCCGAGTCACCACACCCTGCATTCGCCGATAGCCGGGCAAAAGCCGAAGCCCCTGCGTCAGGAAGGGTTCATTGTAACGGTCGGTCGCATCATCGAGGAGATGGATCGGCGCGAGGTCGCATTCGCCCCGCTGCGCCGCGGCAAGTCCGCCCTGACTCCCCACTGCGAGTAGCTTCACACGCATTCCGTGCCGCGAAAGTTCACTGGCGATCAAATCAAGCCCAGCGCAATGGCTCCCGATGACGACAAGATCCGCCACCGGCACCTCATGCCCGATCAGCGTCACCTCGACCGGGGAATCCGCTTCGACCTGCTCCGTATTCCGGCCGAGTCGCACAAAACCATCCGCGCGACTGAAGCTCGTCACACTGCCGCTGCCCTTGCCCATAGGGTAGGCCGACAGGCGACCCGACTGGTCTTCCACGAGACCGACTAGCAAGTATTCAAGTCGACCGCGCTCGCTCTGTGTCTTAATCGCGAGCTGAGCGGTTCGCGTCTCTCGCGATTCGCGGGCGCGACCGGCAAAATCGCGGATCAGCGGCGCGACAAACTCATGAAAGGTGAAGATCGCGCTCGTCGGGAACCCGGGCAGGATCACGACGGGCTTCGTCCCTTCGGCAGCGAGGCAGATCGGCTTGCCGGGTTTGAGCGCAACACCATGCACTAGAATTCCCGGCGAAAGTTCACCGACAACGATCGCGTTCAGATCGCCCTCGCCTTTCGATGTCCCCCCCGAAAGCAGGACCAGATCCGAGTCTACGAGCGCATTCTGAATCGCACTGCGCAGCGCGGGTAGATCATCTCTAAACGCGCCATGAAAAACCGGATCGCCTCCGAGCTCAGCCACCGCATCCACCAAGATCCGACCATTGCTATCGAAGACCAGACCCGGTCGCATTGCCTCGCCGGGCTGGACGATCTCGTCTCCCGTCGACAGGATCGCCACCCGCGGACGACGCACGACCGATACAAACTCACAGCCGATTGCCGCGAGCACGCCGGTCTCTCTCGAAGTAAGCCGCGTTCCCGCGAAGAGCACGGTCTCTCCGCGCCCCATATCGGTGCCTGCAAAGCTCACCGCCGCCCCCGGCACGCGCGACGCACGCACCAACACGAAACGCTCATCTTCGGGATCCGCATCCGTCACTTCGATGGGCGCCACGGCGTCGGCTCCGCGAGGCAGCATTCCACCCGTCGCGATCACCGTCGCTGTGCCCTCGCCCACTTCGACCTGAGGTTCGATCCCTGTCGCGAGGATCTCATCGTTCAGACGCAGACGTATCGGCTCCTCTTCCGAAGCGCCAAACGTATCCGCCGCGCGCACCGCGAAGCCGTCCATATTCGACCGATCAAAACCCGGCACATCGACGGTCGCGCGCACATCTTCCGCAAGCACGCGCCCAAGAGCCTTAGCTAGCGGAATCGTTTCCGGCGCCAAAGCGGCATTGCCTACGACGGCCCGCCACCTCGCCTCGGCCTCATCGCGATCAAGCACTTCGAGAAACTGCGTCTGCTTCATGCGTCGCTCGCGATCGTCTGCAGAAGGCCCGGCTCGATATGCTCAGCATCCGGCCCCTCATCATCGTAAAGAAGAACCTCAACCGCCTCGCCCTCGGCCATCCCCTCGAGCTCGCGCGGCACAACGACGGAACCCGCCGCGCGCACCGTCGACGAAAGAATCGAAGCACCCGAAGTCGCGAGTGGAATCGCTTTTCCGCCCTCGATCGCCACGCGGACATAATCCGTTCGCCCCACTTCGGAAACGATCTTGCGCGCAAGGAGCACCTTCACGCGCCGATGCGGCCATTTCCGTGCGCGTCCCCCAAGCGCCCGAATTGTGGGTCCCGCGAAGAACTCATAGGCGGATAAACAGCTCACGGGATTCCCAGGCAGCAGAAAAACAAAACGGGCTCCGATCCGGCCGATTCCCGTCGGACTCGACGGGCGCATCGAAATCCCGTGGAAGACCAGTTCACCAAGTTCCGAGAGCAAGCGCGGAGCATGGTCTTCTTGCCCGACCGAGGTTCCGCCGGAAACCAGAACAATATCGGCGTCTTGATCGGCCATCGCGTCGCGAATGACATCAGGCACGTCGGGTAATATTTCAAAGGGCATCGCTTTACCGCCATCGCGTTCGATGAGTCCGCGCAGCACAACCGAATTGCTATCCACGATCTGCGAACCCGCCGGCTTGGAACCCGCCGGTAGGAGTTCATCCCCGGTGATGACGAGGCGCACGCGCGGGGCGCGCACGCAGGCGACTTCCGCCCGACCGATCGAAGAAAGCAGTCCTGCGTCCTGTGGTCGCAACCGCCGACCTACGGAGAGCACCGGATCCGATCGCCGAATGTCTTCGCCGACCGCGCCGACATTTTTTTGGGGCGCCACCGACTCGCTGATCGCAACGACACCGTCCGCCTCCTCACACACCTCCGCCTTGATCACGGCATCGGCCCCATCGGGAATCGGCGCGCCGGTCATGATCCGAACGGCCTGCTTCGGCCCAACCGTTCCTTGGAAGGGCTTACCGGGAAGAGATAGGCCGATCACGTCCAAGCGGATCGCGTCATAGGCGGATGCGCCGAAACTTTCCTCACCGCGGAGGGCATACCCATCCATGGCCGAGCGTGCGAAGCCGGGCACATCGACTTCCGCGGTCACGTCTTCGGCGAGAACACGATGAACACATTCGAGTAGAGGCACGCTCTCCGCAGAGAGCGGCTTGGCCTCCTCACGCAGATACGCGGTCACGATCTCGACATCCACACGCTCTGTGAATCCGCGCATGCGTACGTCGTGCTTCATCTCTTTCCTTTCGCTGCGCACGCGGGCCTCGCTATTGGCTCGCCACAACGCATCCCTTCCCTAGAGGTCCAAAACACAAAGACGGGCAAGGAGCATTACCCCCTGCCCGTCTCAGTTTCGTCTATTCAACGTGAAGCGCCGGCTCAGCAAAACCTAGGCAAAATCCAGGCAAAATCTAAGTCGAATCTTAGTCGAATCTTAGTCGCATCTAAGTCGCATCTAAGTCAGATCAGCCGCTCGCCTTGGCCACGAAGAGCTCGTCGCGCATCGGGAAGCGGACCTTCGACTGATTGATGATCTCAAGCGAGACATCGAACTTCATCGAGTGGTCCGGGCCGATGCCCTCTTCCACGAGACATTCGGAAAGACCATTGTCTTCGTCTTTCCAGCCCGCCGCCGCATTGAAGTTCCATTCGTCCTGCAGACATTCCCAGCCCTGGTTGGCGATTTCTTCTCGCGAAACTTCGGTTCCGTACATGATTCCGTAGTACCCGCGAATATCGTCGAGGGTCGGCGAGATGAACTGACAGAAGCCCGAGGAATCACAGACCATGTTTACGAGCTGGCATTCTTGTGAAGCCCGCGCGAACTCTTCCGGAGCGAGCCCCGGGTTCACGATCAGTCCGGCCGTATGGTCAGCACCCATCGGGCCCGCCGCGTAGGTCACACCCGTTGCCTTCAGCGGGCGCGGATCCCAAGCCGGAATGGCTTGGCCACGACCGTGGGGCACGCGCTTATGCTTCAGCTTCTTGCCCGTGGCGACAGCGCCGTTGCCGATCATCTTGCCGCGCTCGGTGCCTTCGGCGATTTCCTTGAGCAGCTCAATCGCAGCCTTCGAATCGCCCCAGTCCATGCCACCCGAATCCATCAGGATTGCGATGGCTGCACCCGTCTCGATCGTATCGAGACCAACCTCGTCGCAGAGCCGATCGAGATCAGCCACTTCGTCAAAGGTCTTGATGGCGCAGGAGGCGCCGAGGATCGTCAGCGTTTCGAACTCGAGAGCCGACGTTTTGTATTTGCCATCCGCGTCGTGCACGATGTTCGAGCATTTCACGATGCAGCCCGTCATGCAGTTATGCATGCCGCCGCCGCGGGTCTCGAAGCTTTCGACGATGCGCGCACCGTCGAGCGTCTCGACATCGGGGGACTGACCTTCCGTTCGGTTCTTGTACACGAACGTGTTCAGCATGTTCGCGAGCGGTACCACCGAAGACGTGCCGTGCTGGAACATTTGCGGGCCGTCGAGGTAATCCTTCGAGTACTTCTTGTTCAGCTTGTTGAAGGCTTTCGAATCGGTCGCCTGCCTCGTCCGGGCCTTGCCGGGATCCACGAGAACCCACTTGAGTCCCTTGGATCCCATCACCGCACCGAGACCACCGCGTGCTGCGTGGCGCGCCGGTCGGCGTTCCTGATCCTGATCCGTGCAGGCCACCGAAGCACCCGAAAGTCCGAGCTCTCCGGCCGGGCCGATCGAAATCACGCTGGCGGTCTTCTTCTCGTTCGCCAGGAGCTTTTCGCAAAGCGCGTAGTTCCACATGCCGTTGTATTCGTCGGCGGCAACAACGGAGACTTCGCCTTCGTCGATGCGCAGGCCGTAGCGCTTACTGCCGTCCGAGGGCTTGCCCTTAACGATGACCGCTCGAATGCCGAGCTTCATGAGATGCTGGCCGGGATTGCCGCCCGCGTTCGCTTCCTTGATGCCGTTGGTCAGCGGGCTCTTGCCGCCGATCGAGATGCGTCCCGAGGTCGGGGCCGTCGTGCCTGAAAGCACACCAGGCGCCATCACGAGCACATTATCGGGACCCAGCGGATCACAGGTCGGGTCACATTCCTTAGTCAGGATCTTCGCGGAGAGACCCCGACCGCCGAGCAGCTTCCATTCTTCCGGGAAAGGCTCATAGGACGTGGTCTGGTCCGTCATGTTCACGTAGAGAAGGCGATCTCCCTCGGGTCCGGGCATATGCGATTTCCTTTATCCCGAGCTTTTAGGGGTTCGGGGTCGTTCGGGTTTAGAATTTGTCAGGTGCTTGAAGGCGTCTTCAGGTCTCGTCAGGTGTTTGAATACGGCCTGAGTCGAGCGGAGTGTAGAGGCCGCAACGCATCTTGGTTCGCTGCAAGCGATCCAGTAGCGGGCGGACCCCAAAGATCCTTCAATCGGGTCCGCGTCGCAACGCTCAACCGCCCGCGATTGCGGCGATGATCTCGATTTCGTCGGATGCGCCGACGACCGTCGCGAGCGTCTCGGGGCCGCGGTCGA
Source organism: Myxococcota bacterium (assembly GCA_041690055.1). Lineage (GTDB taxonomy): Bacteria > Myxococcota_A > UBA9160 > UBA9160 > UBA4427 > UBA4427. Next base: position 25,981 of record JBDNFB010000015.1, read on the forward strand.
GAAGCTCTCCGTTCAAGGTGACTTTGACGAATTTGTGGATCGCCCCGTCCCTGGGATCCACAACGAGTTCCTTCAGGCCCGGAAACCTCTCTTCAACTGCATCTAAACAGGCCCCGATCGTGTCGAACGCGACCTCGAGTTCAGACTCCCCCTGGGTAGGACCCTGGAAAATCGTCGGAATCATTACTTTCGCCATCGTTGCTTCTCCTCTCTCTGGATTCTTATCCATCCGACTGAGCTTCAAGCCCCCGCCATCAGCAACCCGAGACTCGCCCGGGCCACATTTCCACTCCTCCGGCGAGCGCGCCCTACGCGGAGGGCTCCTCAGGATTCACTTCGTCCGCTGCATAGTAGTACCGCCGCTCGGCCGGAATCTGCCAGACCCGGTCATCGGGCACATCGAAGGCCTTCCGCTCATCTCGGCGCTGCCCCGATCCGGCATCGGCCGGCGCTGACTCGGGGAGCCAGCCCGTAAGGAAGCCGTCCTTGCCGCGACCGTGATGCACACAGCCGGAATCGAGTCCGCGGAGACCGGGAACAATATGGAGGCCCTGACGCGCCCAATGCCCGTAGACCAATCCGAATTCATGCCCGCGCGATAGCCAGGCCTTATGCCAGGCGAATTCAGGTCCTTCCGGCTCTTCACTCGACCAGACCCCATCCGCCCCAATTCGGCGACAGCGAGTCAAGCGAGCGAGCGCGTTGCGCGTGTCGTCCTCATCGGGTGAGAGCGCAAGAAATGCTTCGGCATCTTTGCGCGATCCGCCGAGACGCGCGTGCACAGCATCTCCCCACCGCACGAGTTCCGGCAGATCCCAATCGGGACTCGAAGCCGCATGCACCATCGCGAAGGGCTGTCCTTCAATTTCGCCGGAAGCAACGAGCGGCCGCTTCCGCAGCCACTCCACCCATTCATTTGCATCGCGTGAGGAAAGCACGTCCTGGATCGAGTCCGCTGGGCGAATCTCGCGCAACCCAAACGCAACCTCGAGTAAGAAAACTTCGTGATTGCCTAACACATATTCGGCGCGGCCATCCTCGACCAACCGCCTAACGCGCTCAAGCGGCCTAAGATTCTCAGGCCCTCGGTTCACCAGATCGCCCGCAACCCAAAGAGAGAACGCATCGCCAAAGGTGTCCTCTGCACGCGAAACCAGTGTTTCGAGCTCATTTGCGCAGCCCTGGACGTCGCCGATAAAGATACGCTGCATAGTGCCTTCGCTCCGCTAAGCCTTTGCAACGCAGCGATTGGATAGCCGGCCGATACCTTCGATTTCGGTTTCGATCAACTCACCCGCCGCCAGATACCGACGCGGCTCGCGCACACTACCAACACCGCCCGGTGTCCCGGTGAAAATCAAATCACCCGGCATCAGCGTGAGGTACGAAGAGATGTACTCGATGAGCTCCGGCACCGAGAAGATCAGGTTCGAGGTCGTCGATTCCTGCATCTGCTCCCCGGCCACCCAACATCGCACCACCAGTGCGTCGGGGTCAGCGAATTCATCGAGGCTCACGAGCGCAGGGCCCGTGGGGCCGAAGGCCGTCGCCGACTTCCCGAGACTAAACTGAGGCGGCTTATCCGAGAACTGCAGAGCGCGGTCCGAAATATCTTGCCCCGCCGTGAAGCCCGCGACGTAATCCCAGGCCTGCGCAGCGGAAACCCCCGCCGCCGCCTTCCCGATCACAACGACTTGCTCGACCTCCCAGTCCACGCGATCCGAAGTCAGCGGGACCTCCGCCTCGGGTCCGACCAGACACGACGGGAATTTCGTGAAGACCATCGGAGAGGAAGGCTCTGGAAGACCCGCCTCCTCGGCGTGATCCTTGTAATTCAGGCCAATCGCGAAGACCTGTGCGGGGCGCGGAACGGGCGCTTCCAGCCGGGCGGGCACAATCACAGGGCCGGCGTCGCTCGTCGCCTGATCCTCCGCAAATTGACGAATCTCGTCCCAGGCCGCGAAGGCCGCCATCGGATCCGAGGGCAGGCGCCCTCCGCTCTGCTGCTCGAGGTCGACGAAATGACCGCCCATATCGAGGCCCAATCGCCCCTCATAATTCACCAAGCGCATGATTTCTCCCGATCAGAAAGGTCGATCTCCGCCTCGACGGCGCACTGTCGGCCCGCCAAATTTTGGCCAGAAGCGCCGCACCTGCAAAAAGGAGGTGCATCCTACCCCCTCGAGCGCTGCTTCGCGGCCTTCCCGCTGCACCTGCTTCTATTTTATCCAGGCATCATGCGGAGATCCCCTCGGGACCCCGATCCCCTTCGCTACCCGAACCACTCGCTGGCGAGCGCCCTTGGTGTAACCTCCGTCCTTCGCAGCGACCGGAGCCCATCCCCCCGACTCGACTCGCCTGATTCAGGTGAATTCCAGAACGCGGAGGGACGGCACCGATTCGCCGCTTCGTATGCCCTTCTCTGGGCATGCGGGAACTTTGGGCATGCGGAAAACGCCGCCGGGGGTCGGGTGGGACGTCGAATCATCATCTGTGACGGAGCCGAGAGCGCTCGCCTTTGGGCACACATAGGCACCGACGCGTCCGAAGAACTGAACTGGGTTCCCCGCGAAGAAGAAGGGCGCGCGCGCCCGCCTGGCTTCAAGATGCTCCAGGGTGGTCTCGGCGAAGACGCGATCGCCAAGCTGAGTCCGGCAGACGACGATGAGTACGCGCTTGTCAGCGACGATGGTCCGTGGACACGGCTTGCCGTCCGCGAAATCCGCAAGGTCGATGAAGACGCCTCGATCCTGGTGCTCTCCGACAGCCTCACGAAAGACGACCTCCCGGACCATGCCTCGCTCCGCCGAACGGGCTGGAAGACGCTGATCCGCGACGATATCAACGAGGAATTCGGTCATCTTGCCAACCTGCAGCGCGTGGTAAAGATCCGCGAGCTCCTCGGGCCGAAAGAGAAAATCGGCATCCTCGTCCAGCCCGATCCCGATCCCGACGGCATCGCCAGCGCCTACGCCCTGCGCGCACTGCTCGGACGAAAGCGCACGACGGCGCCTCTCATCTCCTTCGGCGATGTACAGCGCCCTGAAAACCGCGCGCTCTGCCACGCGGTGGGCATCGATGTACGCGTGATCACGCCCGACGAGCTCAACGAATTCGACTCGCTGGTCATGGTCGACGTGCAGCCCAACGTGTTCGGCGAAAACCCGCCGGAGCGACTGCTCACGCCGGACGTCATCATCGATCATCATCCGGAACGTTCGGGCTACTCCGCCACGATCACGGATATCCGCACAAGCTACGGTGCGACCTCGACAATCTTCACCGAGTATCTCCGCGCGACGAAAACCGAGATCAATCCCAAGCTTGCCACCGCTTTGCTCTACGGCATCAAGAGCGACACGCAGTATCTCGGACGCGACTCCAGCCCGCGCGACATGCTCGCCTTCGCTCACCTGCACGAGTCACATAGCCCGGCACTACTGCGGCGCATCGAGCGGCCGGCTCTACCGATACCGGGATTGCAGGCGCTTGGCCGTGCACTCGCGAAAGCCGAAGTACGCGACGGAATTCATATTCTGATTCTTGGGCGCGTCCGCGAAGACGTGATCCCACAGGTGGCCGACATGGCGCTCCAGGCCGAGGGCGCGGAGTGGGCGGTTGCGGTCGGCATCGTCGATCGGAATCTCGTCTTCTCCGTGCGCAACGTGGGTTATGTGCGCGCCGCCGGTGAAGTCGTACGCGCCGTTGTCGAAGGGCTCGGCGTGGGCGGCGGACATCGATCCATGGCGAAAGGCATCATCCCGCTCAAAGCCTTCCGCGAAGTCTATGGCAGAGCCGACCGTGCCCAGGTCCGCAGCGCGCTCTACGACGCCTTCGTCCGCGCGATCAATAAAGACACAGACTGATCCTGTGACGCGCCCGAAGGCTCTCGATCCCGAGGAAATCGAATCACGAATGACGACGTTAGGCGAATGGACCATCGAGGCCGGCAAGCTTCATCGCCAGTTCAAATTTCGCGATTTCGCAGAAGCCTTCGCCTTCATGTCCGAGATCGCGATTCGCGCAGAAAAGATGGATCATCATCCCGAATGGTCGAACGTCTATAGCCGTGTCGTCGTCGACCTTGTGACACACGACGCCGGCGGGCTCACAGAGCTCGATTTCAGGCTCGCCGTCTTGATGGACCGCGCCGCCGGGTAACCCGACCCGCGCCCTTTTACTCTTTCCTTCACTCTGCCCTTCACTCTGCTCTCCTTCCTTTGATGAACGCGAAAACTACGCGTTCATCGAAAGCAGCTGATGCGCGCCCTTCGTCTTCTCCGGAATAGGAATGCCGAGCGGGCAACTACCCAGACACGGTGCTGAGCAACCGGCGCAGGCCTCCGCATTCACTTCGAGCTTTGAATACAACTCCATCGCGTTGCGCTCGTCGTGGTAGTCCTCGAAATACATGCGATGCCGAAGTACGTCATGGATTGGCACTTCCTCCGGACAGCTCGACAAGCACGCACCGCAATGCGGAGCGCAGTAGGAGCCGAGAATTGCTCGGTCGTAGCTCTGCAGGGTTGCCACATCCTCATTCGAAAGCGAGCCGCCCGACGCGTGTAGATACTCGTCCAGATGCTGCTGTTCGAAGAATGAGATCACCGCGCAGGACACCTTCGGATTTGAATGCACCCATTTGAGCGCCGCCTGGGCATACGTATCCGCAGAGTGGAACTCTTCAAGGTTGCGATGCTTCGCTCCCTTCAGCGTCTTCATCGCCACGATCCCCATGTCCTGCTCATCGTGAGCCCGGTCGATAATCGAGCCGAGCTGCGGCCAGATCCCATGATGATAGGCGAGCATCATTACGTCGAAGCGACCGGAATCGATCGTCTGATTCGCGACCTGGACTAGGCGAGGCGTATGCGTTGAAACGCCGAGGAAGCGCACCTTCCCTTCCGCCTTCAGCTGATCGAAGGCCTCGTGTACGTTCGGATCCATTAGGCGGCCCACCTCGTCGCAGGAATGGATATGGACGAGGTCGACGTAATCCGTGCCGAGTCGGCCGAGGCTCTCATGAATCACTTCCTTGTACCGGTCCACCGAAGTGCCCTCCGGAAGATGTCCAATCGGAGTACAAAACTTGGTCGCCAGAAAAATTTGATCTCGCGGAATTTCTTTGAGCGCGCGACCCACGGCGAGCTCACTACCCGAGGTCGAGTAGTCGGGCGCCGTATCGACGTAGTTGATGCCGCGCTCGAACGCCGCCTTCACCAAGGGCCAAGATTCCTCGCCCTTCAGGCGACCCGCGCCGAGTACCGTATCGGATACTTTCCATTCCGTTCGGCCCAGGCGTCCGTACGACTGCACCTGCGCGCCCTTCCAGGCATCATCCCAGGTCGGATGCGTTTTGATCACGCCGTTATCCGCACTGATCTGGGTGCTCACATCGAGCCAGCCGTTCCCTTTCTTGCCCACACCGAAGAGTGAATGCCCAAGCATCCCGGCCGTGCCGGCAGCAAGCGCGCTTGCTCCCGCCGCGCTATTCGCCAGGAAGGCGCGACGAGTGCCCGCAGCGGCCGTGCCTGTGCTCGATTCTTCCTCCCCGCGATTTCGCAATGCGCGGAAGACGAAGACACCCAGGATGGGCAGTGCCAGAAGGGAAACGAAAGCGGCCACGATCCCGCCCACGGCGTTCGGTACATCGGGTGCCAGATTGTGCTGAACCCATTCTCCGGCGGGGAAGGCTGACGCGTCGAGACCAATCACGGCGTGATAGAGGTAGTGTCCACTGATCGCATAGCCAGCGATCAGGGCCAGGACCGCCACAATCGCCAAAGCCCGACTGGTGCTGCCTTTTTCGAATGCCATGGCTCGCTCTCCTTCATCGCGAATCGCATACGATGGCTCGAGTTGCGGTCGGTGCGTTGCGCCACCCGCTTTATCTGGGCAAGTATACGGCCGAAAGGCGCCAAACCACAGGCGCTCAGAGGACCCCGAGTCGATCGGGCGAGAGGAAAGACCGCTATGCCGAGCCCCCTGGTCATTCCGAAAGTCGAAGCGTTTCCCAAATTCGAGGGTCACGACCTCGGCACGACGGAATGGCACACGATTACTCAAGAGCAGATCGACGCTTTCGCCCAGGCGACGGGCGACCATCAATGGATCCACGTGGACCGGGAGCGCGCCAAACGCGAGTCGCCTTTCGGCACGACGATCGCGCATGGATATCTGACGGTGGCGCTTGCCCCCGCCCTGCTTCCCGAACTCATCGAAGTGGAGCAATGCTCTCAGATCGTGAACTACGGAATCGAGAAGCTTCGACTTCGCGAGCCCGTTCCCTCGGGCAGCCGCATCCGGCTCGCCGGGAAGGTAGGGCGCGTTCGAAAGGTGCCCGGTGGCGCAATGCGCGTCGCACTCGAGATGAAGTTCGAGGTGGAAGGCGCGAAGCGACCCGCTTGCTCGGGCCAGCTCGTATTCGTTTATTTTCCGTAGAGCCGCGGGGCGGCTCTGAGCCGAAGGCGCTTTTCCGTAGAGCCGCGGGGCGGCTGGGTTAGTCCGCGAGGAATGTGCGGATTTTGGCGAGGAAGAGGTCCAGTTGATCGTGATGGACCCAGTGACCGGCATCCTCGACGCGCAGGACTTCATGGTCCGAAACATGCTTTGCGCGGCCATCATCGCGGGGATCGCCATGCCAGCTCTCGGTGCCATGGACTAACAAGGCTGGGCAGTTGATGCGCTGCCAGAGTTTCTCGTTCGTGTCGGCCGGAGGGCGTGCGGGGAAAAAGGCGCGCGCGGCGTTGTCGAATTTCCAGGAAAACGTTCCGTCTTCGTTTCGGGCCACACCATGCACAGTGAGGTGACGCGCTTGATCATGAGAGAGATGCGGATTCGCGCTCTGCATGCGGGCGGCGGCCTCATCGATCGACGGATACCGCTTGGGAAGCCGCTTTGAGCTCGACCGAACGGTCTCGATCCATTGCTGCATCAGCTCCCAGTTTTCCTTGCCCGCGAATCGCGCCGTGACAACGGGCGGAATACCCATCCCTTCGACGGCCACAATTTTGTTGACCTTTTCGGGAAAGACGCCGGTGTAGTAGAGGGAGACGGCTCCGCCGAGGGAATGGGCCACGATACGGAGAGGGGCCAGGTCGAGAACCTCGATCAGCTGAGCAATATCGAGCACGAATTCCGGGATCGTGTACTGCCCGCCCTGAGCCCAGGCGGAGTCTCCGTGCCCGCGGAGATCTGGCGCGATCACGTGATAATCCTTGCGCAGCGCCCGCGCGACCCAATCCCAACTCCGTGCATGATCCTGCCCACCATGCACCAGAAGCAGAGGGGGTTTGTCCTCGTTGCCCCAATCCACGAAATGCAGTTTCAGGCGCTGGGAGACGTAATAGCTGGAAGCTGGGCCGACAATTTCATAGTCCGACATCCGAGAAATCCTTTCGCATGTGCCAGCCGGCTGGTCGGCGAGATCGCCGTGCGGCGGCGCGATTATAGGCCGATCCCACTCCCCTAGGGCGACTGGAACGAGACGCGCGGTCCGGCGTTCACATCGATGCCTTTCCGGGTCGGGTCGCGTTATCGTACAAGCGATGAAGATTGCTCTCGCTCAGATCAACCCCACAGTCGGAGACCTCGCCGGCAATCGGCGCCTCGCCCAGGAAGCAGCCGACCGAGCCGCTTCTGCAGGTGCCGACTGTGTCGTCCTCCCTGAACTCGCGCTGACGGGCTACCCGCCCATGGACCTCCTCGAGCGCGACCGCTTCGTGGATGACCAGCTCGCAGAGCTCGACGAGCTCGCCAAATCCTCCCGCAATATCACGATCATCGTCGGTGCGGTAACGCGCACGGACGATGCGCGGCCCAAAGAGATTCAGAACTCCGCGGTGGTCCTCGCTGAAGGACGCCGCGTCGCACATCGCGCCAAGACACTGCTCCCGACCTACGACGTATTCGACGAGCGACGCTACTTCGCGATGGCGAAGGACAGGTCGCCCGTGGATTTGCCGGGCCTGGGCGGGAGCCTCGGGTTGGCCATTTGCGAAGACACCTGGTCGGGCACGCGGCCGTATAAGATCGACCCCGTCTCGGAGCTCGTCGCTGCGGGAGCCGATATCATCATCAATCCCTCCGCATCGCCCTGGCATGTCGGCAAGGCGGCCGAGCGACGTGCCATGTTCGCCGAGGTTGCTCGCAAACACTCGCGGCCGCTCGTGTTCGTCAACCAAGTCGGCGGAAACGACGAACTCGTCTTCGACGGCGGCTCTTGCGTCCTCGACGCAAGCGGTCGCGTCCACGCCGCGATGCCGCTCTTTGAGACCGGTATCGCTGTTTGCGATCTGGGGACGTTAGGCGACAATTCGACTGCGGACGATTTCCAGGGCTGCCCCATCGACGAAGTCGACGAGTTGAGCCCCATTGAGCAGCTCGAACGCGGCCTAGTCATGGGCATCCGCGACTATTTCCTAAAGCAGAACCTGCCTCCCGGCGCGGTCATTGGACTCTCCGGCGGCATCGACTCTGCGGTAACGGCCCATCTTGCCGTCGAGGCGCTGGGCGCGGACCGCGTGCTCGGCATCGCAATGCCCGGCCCCTTCTCTTCAGAGCACAGCATCGAGGACGCGTTCAAACTTGGCGAGAAACTGGGCATAGAAGTGCGCCGCGCCGATATCGGCCCGATTTACGAGGTCTACCATAACCTTTTCGGCCAACTCTTCGGCGAACGCGACGATTACGGCCTAACACAACAGAATATCCAGAGCCGAATTCGGGGCGCGATCCTGATGGCCTGCTCCAACGAAGAGAACCGACTCGTCCTCGCGACCGGTAACAAGAGCGAGCTTTCTGTCGGATACTGCACGCTCTACGGCGATACCGTGGGCGGCATTGGCGTGCTCGGCGATGTCTACAAGGGCGACGTCTACAATCTCGCGCATCATGCCAACCGCGATCGCGAGCGCATTCCGGCTAATACGATTGAAAAGCCACCTTCGGCAGAACTTGCTGCGGACCAGCTCGATCAGGACGATTTGCCCTCGTACGATATTCTCGACAATGTCCTGACCCAGGCGATCGAAGGCAAGCGCAGCTGGGCCTCGATCGAACCGCCGCCGGGATGCACGCCCGAAGTGGCCGCCGACATCGTCCGGCGTCTCGACCGCAACGAGTACAAGCGGCGGCAGACGCCGCTCGTGCTGCGCACTTCAAAGAAGGCCTTTGGCGGCGGGCGGCGGCTCCCGATCGTCCACCGCTACTCGGGCTAGGCTTTCGCCTACGGAAAGCCGCCTCAGGCCTAAGAAAATGCGTCTGGGAAAAGCGGGCTAAGAGATCAGGGCCAGAGCGTTCAGGTCGCGAATTTGTGCGCAGGATCGCGACGCCATCGCCATGAACATCTCGTCTCCCCGGTCGGTTTGACCCACGGCGAGCGCGCCTAACATCGTGATCGAAGGTCCCTGGAAGGTTCCGTAGACATAATCGTGCCGGACCTGCTCGGCCGTTCGCTTCACCCCGAGTGCAGCCATCGCCTCTCGGTAGACCTCGAGCATATGATCTTCGTGCGCTCGCCTCTGCTCCGGCGGAGAGCTGTTGCCCAGGAGATAGGCGAGGTCCTGCCCACCGCAGGCAACCGAAAGCGTCTGCCAGTCCACCGCCGCGACCTGACAACCGGAATCCGTGTGCTCGAACATCAAATTATCGAGCCGGTAATCACCGTGCACGAGGGTTTTTTCGGCGGGCCGCGTCTCCATCCAACGCCCGACGCCCGCGGCGAAGGCGCTGAGTGTCTCGGCGTCTGCTGAAGAAAGCCGGTCTTTATAGCGCTCGATAAATGCAGGCGTTCCCATCTCGATATAGAGCTGGAACTGGCCGCTGAGTCCCGTCGTCACCCAATCGATCTCGTCGAGGGTCGGGTCGTTCCAGCGCGGGGCGTGCAGCCCCGCCAAATTGCGGACCGCTGCCTCGATTTCCACGTCGCTCCCGCCGGCGATCTGATCGCCCTGGGTCTTGGGTGCAAGATCTCCAAGAAGCAACGTAAAGGTCGCTTCGTCGTCGGCGATTGCACCGTAATAACAATCCGCCGTGTTGATCGCGAGGCTATTGCCGATCTCGGTATAGAAGCGCGTCTCGGCTTTGTAGCCGCCGCTCGCACCCGCCCCGCGACTCGCCTCACTCGGGGAGGGAAATTTCCCAACGAGAGTCTTCGGCGCATCGCCGGGGTCGCCCTCGTATTCAAGGAAGATGCGCTCGTTATGCGCCATCTGCCCCGTCCCCACGGCTTCGCTGCGCAGCGAACGCACCGTGACATCGAGGCCTGCGACACGTAGCGCCGCAGTCATCCACTCGGGATTCAGCTCATGGGGTTCGACAAGGATCGCGGGGTTCGGCGGATTCGTTTTCGACATGCGGAGAGCATGCGATCCGAAGCGCGCAGGATCAAGTCCGCTCCTCGCCGATCGCGACCGCCGGCGCGGCGGGCCTGATACCCGCCCCTATTTCCTCGCAAAGCTCCTCGAAAAACCCCTCGAAAAACTACGAAGCAGCAGGCGCAGCTGCAGCGGGGGCGGCGTCGGGCGTCGCATGCCGAACATGCTCTGCGCGGGCACCGCGGGGGCCTTCTTGGACGACGTACTCTACGAAGTCGCCCTCGGACAGATTATCGTAATCGCCTGCATTGAGACCGGACCGATGGAAGAAGACTTCCTTGCCGTCGTCTCCACGAATGAAGCCGAAGCCTCGATCGCGCACCATCTTCTTGATCTTGCCCTTGGACTTCGGACCACTCGGCGGAGCGCTGGGCCCGCCGCCTGCCTGCGGCGTGCGCTTGCGACCGCGGCCTCCACTCCGCCGCCCGCCGGGCGCGCGGAAGCGGTCGGTCGCAACAAACTCGCTGCGGAAGAGGTCGAGCGGGACCGTGAGATCCTGAAGACCGTCTTGTTCCGGCGAGAGCAGGATTTCTTCATCTTCGAACTCGACCACGCTGTAGCGAAGGCCCGTGTTCTTATGGGTCACGTAGAGTCCGGATTCAATTTCGTCGAGGGTCAGCATGACGCTTCTCCAAATGGCTAATCGGCTTGCTCAGCGCTTTCCGCGATCTTCGCGTTCGTCGCATCGGCTGGCCGTGGCCCGCTTTGGCCGCTCGCTCAGCAGCTTGTTCGGCGGTCGCGCCCTCGCTGTTAAAGCGATGCCCCATCTTTTGGATGAGGCTTGAGTGCGTCCAGGCGCGGCCTCAGAAAGACCGCAGCGTGTTCTAATTTTTTAACCCCGAAGAGTCTTTAATCCCCTGAAGAGGCTTTATCCCCGCCGTTCGGGCGGGGTGGATCGCCGCACTGTCTCGGGCGAGAACCACAAACGAAAACCACGAAAAAAGAAAAGCGAACCAGCAAACGCGACCGTGGTTTCTGTCCACGATTCGCACTCACCCGTCACGGCATCTTCTTCATCCGCGCTCTTAGGGGGCATTGCGCCGAGGGGGTCACAGCATCTGACGCGAACCCGCGGTGCAACGGCCTTTGAGAGTAGGAGAGGTTATACGCAGGGTCAACATGGGCCGGTCGGATCCGAACGGCGCTCAGGCCTGCTAAGTGTTCGCTTCAATGAGACTTTTTCGCTCCGAAGCCGCCCGCCAAACGAACTCATTCTTGTATGCGATCACATTCGCATTCTGCCTGAGCCTGAGTCTGGGCTGTTTCACCACGCCCCAAGCAGCTGATGCCCCCTCAGACTCGACGCTGCCGCAGGTCCTACGGATCGGGATCAGCGGCGACTACGCGCCCTTCGCCGTCTGGGATTGGCCGCCTGCCGAAACGTCGCCGCATAATCCGAAAAGCAGCCTGTCTGCCCCAGACTTACCCCGCCTACCGATGGGTTTTTCGGTCGAAATCGCCCGGGCCTATGCGAAGGAGCGCGGGCTTTCGATCGAGTGGGTGAAGTTTCGCTGGCCTGAGCTGGCCGCCGATCTTGCTGCGGCGCGCTTCGATCTCGCGCTGTCCGGCGTGACCGTCCGCTCGGACCGAGCACTTTTGGGCCGGTTCAGTCTCGCCCTCACGACGAGTGGCGCCGTTGCGTTACTGCCTCCGCGAAGCAAAGAGGCCCGACGTATCGCCGCGGGCGAGGCCCCCATCGGCGTGCTCAATACACCGGGCATCCGCATCGCCGTGAATGCAGGAGGGCATCTCGAAGCCGTCACGAGGCGGCTTTTCCCGAGAGCGGAGATTGATCCCGTGCCTTCGAACGCGGCGGTACTCGACCGGTTGCAGGCGAGAGTCGGCCGGGCGGATGCCGTCATCACCGACCTCCCCGAGGCGCCCCATTGGCAGGCACTCCGGCCCGAGCTCGTCGTCACGCCGGCTTTCACTCAGGATCGAAAAGCGGCTTGGTTTGCACTTCGCAGAGAGGCGCTCGTCGCTGACTTTGATGCCTGGCTGATCGACTTTGAATCTCAAGGCGGTTTGGCAGAGTTGCGTGCGCGCTTTCAGCTACCGGCAGTGGCGACGGCCCGACCAGACAAGGCCTTACTGGCCGCGCTCGATGATCGACTCGGCCTCATGATCGACGTCGCCGAAAGCAAGCGCATTCTTGCAAAGCCCATCGAGGATCTGTCGCGCGAAGCACGGGTACTCAACGCCGCCATCGCCGGTTTCCAGCGCGAGGCGAAGAAGCGAAACCTGCGCGGTTTCGACGCCGCGGCGATCCGACGCCTGTTTCGCGCGCAGATCGAAGCGGCCAAATCGATTCAGCGCGCTCATCTTGAGCGATCGGCTGCGATCCGGCGCCGCGCCCCGACCGCCGCCGAGAAAGCCGCGGCGCAGCATCGACTCGATGCGGAAATTCGGCCCGCTCTAATCTTTTTTGGGGACCGTATCACCCGGCTGCTCGTCGCCTGCCACGCTGATCCCGATGCGCGACCCGAACGCGGCGACGTCGCGCGAGCGCTCACGCCACACGCGATCCCGAAAGGCCAGATCGAGGAGATCGAGCGCGCGCTCGACGCTCTGCTCAGACCGGACGCAGGACCGCGCGCGCGATCAATCCGACCAGGATCGGCAGAAGTAGGCAGGCCGCGTAGCGGGTGAGCGCAAATGACGCGCCCAAGATCGGGATTTCCCAGGCGATCAAGCGGTGCAAAGCGAGCAGGCTCCAGGACGATAAAAACACGATGACCGAGGCCGGCGCCGCCCCGGAGCGCAGCATTCCCGCGGCCAGCGGCATCGACACAAAAGGCCCCGCCGGCGTAATCATGCCCGCGGCCGAGGCTACGAAGAGCCCCTTCACTCCGGCTTCCTCGCCCAGCGCCGACGCTACCCATTCCCGCGGCATCAGCGTCTCCGCGAGCCCCGCGACGAGAAACGATAAAAAAATCACCGCGCCAAACTTCGCAAAGAGCCGCGCGCCACTGCCAAGCCCATCGCCTAGCATCGGCGTCCCGCCGCGCGCGAGCGCAATGCCACTCAGCAAGACGAGCAGCCCGAACACGATCCAAAAATTGCTATCCAAAATTTTCACGTGTCGCCTAAATGCCTAACAGGTGTCCCGAATATTAGTAGAAATTGCATCGCGTGCGATGCCGCGGACGTGCCTTGATCTCCGGCGACTGCCCGGCATTCCAAAGCAGTCCGTCCAGCACCCGCGCCGTCGTCGGCTTGCCGCGTTCCGCAAGTGCCGCGACCAATCGCTCGACAGCTTCAACCGCAACCGCCCGAATCTCGACTTCCTCAGGCGTTGCCGGCTCGATAAGCTGCCCCGAATCGACGCGGGCGCCGAGCGCAGCGTCATAGACCATCACGCCATAGCAGCGCAGCACATGCGGCACGAGGTTATCTGCGAAGAGCGTAAGGCTATCTAGATCCTCGAACTTTCCGAGAGAACTGTCGCCGAAAGCCGCATGCAGGTCAGCAACCGTAATCTGGGCGCGTTTATAGAAGGCGACCTCCATATCGCCGTAGGGCGCCACATCGCGATACAGGGGCATCTGCGCGAGCGACTGCACGAGATACTCAGCCGACCCTTTCGCACTGCTAACCACGAGATCGAACCGGTCTTCGTGCATCTCAAGCAACCAAATCCCGAGATCTCGCCACGAGAGCGTGTAGAGCGTCATCAGATCTGCGACATCCGAGTCGCTCAGATCCTGACCGAGTATTGCAGCCACAGAACGCGGCGTGGTCTTCCGAAGCTGATCCCCACGCAGCGGCCCTTCGGTTTCGAAATGCTTCTTCATCGCCGATGCGATCGTCCGGTATCCGGAAAGGCCCTCGGATTTCCGCAGCTCGGGAAACCAGCCTGATCCAAAATTGATCGCGTCGAGGGTGATCGTCAGGCTCAGCTTGGCCTCCTCATCCCCCTCGAAATCATGCAGCGGATCAAAGTCATGCTTGGGCCATTCCGCAGCCGCCAGTTCATCAGCGAACTTGGCCAAACCCTCGTCGTCGATTCGCACCGACTTCGCACGCCGTGTCACTTCCGCACAATTCGATCGAATCTGCTCGAATAATCCGCCGCTCAAAGTCCATCTCCAGATACAGCGAAGACGCGCAGCGCCTTCGGAAAAATTTCAGCATACATCGGAAGCGTGCCCACGCTCTCCCCATCGAGATCGATCGGCGCACCGAATTCCTTCGGCATCACCGAAACCGAGCGCGCCGAATGAAACGAAACACTCGGATGACCCGCGTGAAGCCCCAGGACGAGACGCGGCAGGTTGAACAGAAGGCGAGGCAAGCTTAAACCGCGGACCACAACGACTTCCAGTCTTCCGTCGTCCACGGCCGCCCCGGGAGCCACTTTCATCCCCGCCCCAAAATAACAGCCATTTGCGGCGACGATCATGGAGAGCGGCCCCTCATGCACCGAGAGTCCGTCCACTTCAACCGCCGCATCGAGTGGTCGATGCGAGAGGATCGCTCCAACGGCGCCCAAAAGAAACCCTAACCGCGGCCCAACCCGCTTGCTCAGATTGCCTACGAGCTGCACCGTCACCCCCGACAGCCCCGCGCTCGCCTCATTCGCGAAAAAGCGGCTCCGCTTCGCCCCGGCGGCATCCCGAAACTCCACTCGCCCGATATCGACCCGGCGCGTCTGCCCCTGCTCGATGAGCCGAAGGGCCGCGGAGAGGTCCCGGGGCATATCGAGCGCCCGCGCAAAATCCCAACCCGATCCGAGAGGCAGCAGCCCCAAAATCGGCATTTCAAGCGAGCTCGCCTCGGACGGCTCGCCCCCCGCGGACACCCCATCCATCAGCCCCGTCACGATTTCATTCAGCGTGCCATCGCCCCCTCCGACCAGGATGCGTTCCACACCGCGAATAGCTGCCGCGTTCGAAATCCGAGAAGCATCGCCGGGTTGCCGCGTGACCTCAACCGCAACGGGCCCCAGGCACGCCTCAATCTCAGCGATCAGCGCCGCCTGCCGGCGGCCCGTCGCGCCTGCAGCGCTCGCGGGATTCAAGATCAGAAGCGTGTCAGATTGCACTGCCGCAGAGTACCGAAGTCTCTTGCTTCTCCACGCCCCGCTCTCGACTGCCGCTCCCTGCCCATCTGCGTCTCTGCTTTTCTCCCCCTCTACCTCTCCACCTCTCTCCTACCTCAATACCTCGATGCCTCTCCTACCCACGGGACGCTCCGCCCGCGGCCGAACGGGATATGATCTCCAGCATGCCGAAAAACCTTCGCCGCCTCCTCATCGCGGGCCTGATTCTGGCCGTGGTCGGAGGCCTCGGCAGCGTCATCAGAAGCCGCCTGGGCATCGAATTCGACGTCGAGTCTGTGCGCGCATTTGCAGACGGACTAGGACCGACAGCCCCCTTCCTCTTCGTCTTCGTCGTGGCGGGTCGGTCCCTGCTCTGGCTGCCGTCCCAGGTCGTTTTGATCGCGGCTGGGCTGTGTTTCGGCACAGTCACGGGCGCGCTGGTCGGCGGGGCGGGACTGATGATTTCGGGCGTCTTCCTGTTTGCGGGCGCTCGCTACGCCGGTCGCGACGCAATCGCATCCCGCATCGGCGCCCGAGGCGAGCATCTCCTCGGCCTGGCTTCGCGGCGAACGGGCGCCGTCGCCTTCGGACTCGCCTGCGGCTACCCGATCAGCCCCCTCGCCCCGCTTCAAGCCGCGGCGGGCCTGACACCCATGCCCTTTCCGAATTTCATGCTCTCCGCCTTTCTCGGGGGCGGCATCCGTGCCGCGGTCTTCGCCTATTTCGGGAATGCTCTGCTCACGCCCGACCTCGGAGCGCTCGTTTCTTCGACCGCCGTCTTCCTCCTCGCGATCGCTATCCCCTTCGCCTTCCCGAGCGGCCGCGCCTGGCTCCGCGAACTCTTCGCCCCTCTCCCTGCCACCCAGCCCGCGACCCAGCCCAGTGGCGGTCAGCGTGGCGGCGGCGGGAAATAGCCGCTCCAAAAAGAACAAAGCCGCAACCGAATTCAATCGGCTGCGGCTCTGTGTTTGCTTGCCCGGCGCGAGTCGGCCCGGGCTATCCCTAAATGATCAGATCGAGATCAGCCCTGCTCGTTCTTGCGAAGCAGGTTCAGCGCCGACCCCGCCTTGAACCATTCGATCTGCTCTGCGTTCAGCGTCTGCGCAACTTCGAAGCGGTCCTCGCTGCCATCCTCGTGATGCACGACGACTTCCACGTTCTTGTCGGGCGCGAGCGCGTCGAGGCCCAGGATGCTGATGCGATCCGTTTCCTGAATTTTGTCGTAATCCGCGGGATTGACGAACGTGAAGGGCAAGACGCCCTGCTTCTTCAGGTTGGACTGATGGATGCGCGCGAAACTGCGCACGATCACGGCTGCCGCGCCGAGATGCCGCGGCTCCATCGCCGCATGCTCGCGACTCGAGCCCTCACCGTAATTCTCATCACCCACCACAACCCAGCTCAGACCGCGTGCCTTGTAGTCCCGCGCAATGGCCGGGAAGCCCTGCCCCGTCTCGCCCGTCTCCAGATTCTTGCCCGTACCCGCATCGCCCGTGAAGGCGTTGATGGCACCGATGAACATATTGTCGGAGATATTGTCGAGATGACCGCGGAACTTGAGCCACGGACCCGCCATCGAGATGTGGTCCGTGGTGCATTTACCCTTGGCCTTCAGGAGAAGCGGCAGCTTTTCGTAGTCGTTCCCGTTCCAGGCGGGGAAGGGCTCGAGCAGCTGAAGGCGTTCGCTTGTCGGGCTCACTGAAACGTCGATGCCGGCTCGCTCCGCCACCGGGGGCGGTCCTTCATAGCCCCCGTAGCTGATCACGAAGCCCTTCTCCGGGATCTCCGGCGCCCGTCCGGGCGGGTTCAGCTTGAAGCACGTGCCGTCCGGCAGAACGACATCATCCGTCATGGGGTTGAAGTCGAGCGTTCCGGCGAGGGCAAAGGCGACGCAGATCTCGGGGCTCCCGATAAAGGAGAGCGTCGCTGCGTTGCCATCGTTGCGCTTCGGGAAGTTGCGGTTGAACGAACTCAGGATCGAGTTCGTTTCACCCATCTCAATATCGTCTCGCTTCCACTGGCCGATGCAGGGACCGCAAGCATTCGCGAGGACGATGGCGCCGATCGATTCGAGCGCCGCCTTCTGGCCATCGCGATCAACAGTTTCATCGACCTGCTCCGAGCCCGGTGTGCACCAGAGCGTGGACTTGACCTTGGCACCCTTGGCGGCCGCCTGGCTGGCGATATCCGCTGCCCGGGAAAAATCCTCGTAGGAGGAGTTGGTGCAGCTCCCGATTAGACAAGACGAGAGGTTGAGCGGGTAACCGTTCTTCTTGGCATCCGCGGCCATCTCTGAAACGGGGCGCGCAAGATCGGGCGTGTGCGGACCTACAATATGCGGCTCAAGGGTCGAGAGGTCGATGTCGACGATCTCGTCGAAATAACCATCGGGATTCGCAAGCACGTCCGGATCGGGCGTAAGCAGATCCATGTTCTCGCTCGCGATATCCGCGAGTTCGCCGCGCTCGGTCGCCTTGAGATAGGTCGCCATGCGCTCGTCGTAAGGGAAGATCGAGGTCGTCGCACCGAGCTCCGCACCCATATTCGTGATCGTGCCCTTGCCCGTGCACGAGAGCGAGGCCACTCCGTCACCGAAATACTCGACGACGCGGTTCGTGCCGCCCTTCACCGTCAGCAGCTCGCAGACCTTGAGAATCACATCCTTCGGCGAGGTCCAGCCCGAGAGTTCTCCTGTTAGGCGAATGCCCACGACCTTCGGGTAGAGCACCTCCCACGGAAAGCCGGCCATTACGTCGACTGCGTCCGCACCGCCGACGCCACAAGCGAACATGCCGAGGCCGCCCGCGTTCGGCGTATGCGAATCCGTGCCGATCATCATGCCGCCCGGATACGCGTACTTTTCAAGCACCACCTGATGGATGATGCCCGCGCCGGGTCCCCAAAAACCGATGCCGTAGCGGGACGAGCAGGAGCGCAAGAAATCGTAGACCTCGGCGTTCGTGGTGCGCGCGGTATCCATATCCGCATCGGCACCCTGATAGGCCTGGATCAAATGGTCGCAGTGCACGGTCGAAGGCACGGCAGTTTCACTCCGTCCGGCCTGCATGAACTGGAGCAGCGCCATCTGCGCCGTGGCGTCCTGCATCGCGACGCGATCGGGTCGCAGCAGTAGATAGGAATCTCCCGGCGAAAGTTCCTGACTCTGCGGATCGTCGAGATGGCCCAGAAGAATCTTCTCTGCGTAGGTCATCGGTCGCCCGAGTCGCTCTCGCACGATCTCCAGATTCGCTCGGATCTTCGCGTACGTGTTTCTCACCAGTTCAGGTGTCGTTTCGATTGCGGCCATGATTCTCTCCAGGTTGCAAGGTTTGCTGCGTCTATCGTCGACGTCGGCCCGCGTCGATCATCCGCGCGGCGCATTATTGCCCGATGCCTGCACAGATTTTTCCGAATCAATCGAACATCGTATGCGGGGCGTGTGCGGAGACGTGCGCGGACGAAGACAAGGGCCCTTCGGTCTTCGGGCGAAGTCTCTTAACGATGCGCTCACCTTAGCGCAGGACTTTCGAGACCGGCGGGGGTGTGCAACGTGGAATCAACTATCCACCTCCCTATCCCATCCCACTGTCCATCTCACTTTCCACCACACTTTTCGTCACATTTTTCACCACACTTTTCATCACACGATCTACCCCACCGTCCACCTCGGAGTTCTCTAGGCCAATTCGTCGAGCAAGTGGGTCGCGGCGCGCAGCGCTCGGGCAAAATCGGCGAGATCAATGCTCTCATTTTCACCGTGCGCGTTGCAAATAGGATCCTCCAGGCCCAACAAGAGAGCGGGCACGCCGCCGAGCACTTCTGCGAAGGGGCCCACGAAGGGAATGCCTCCACCACAGCCGATATAGACTGAATCGCGTCCGTAGCCGAGCTTGAGCGCGCGCTCCGCAGCCTCGAAGGTGGGGCCAGACGGCTCCGTCATCCAGCCTTCCGTCAGCGCCTCGGTCTTGAGCTCAACTTCGACACCCCAAGGCGGATCCGCTTCGAGAAAGGCCAATACGCGGTCGCGCATCGCTTCAGGATCTTGCCCAGGAGCGATCCGAACGCCGACCCGCGCCGCAGCTTCCGCGATCAGCTGATTCCCCGCCTCAGCGAGCGGCATGCCTTCGAGGGCAATGATCGAGAGCGCAGGTCGATACCAAAGACGTTCAAAAAGCTCGACACCGCCTGCGCCCAGAAATTTCGCGCTCGGCACCATCCCCACATCAGCCCGAAACGCGGCATCGTCCACCGGCAGCGCATGAAGTCGTTCTGCGGCCGCAGAAGACAGCGGCGGTACACCGCTCTCGAAGCCGGGGATCGCCACCCGTCCCTCATCATCAAACAGCCGGCCTAACAAACGCGATAGCGCACTCGTCGCGTCGGGCACGGGGCCACCCCACATCCCGCTATGCACCGGATGGTCGAGCGCCTTAACCCGCACGTCGACATTCAGAATGCCGCGCAGACTCGTCGTAATCGAAGGCAGTCCCGTCTCAAGATTGGCTGTATCCGAAAGGACGATCACGTCGGCCGCCAGTCGCTCGTGATGCGAGCGGAGGAAATCGGCAAGATGTTCCGACCCGATCTCTTCTTCGCCTTCCACAACGATCTTCAGATTCACGGGCGGCTTCCGTCCGCTCGCAAGCCAGGCTTTCAGCGCGCCCGAAAAAACGACTATCCCTGCTTTATCATCAACAATGCCGCGCCCGTAGAGACGTCCCGCCTCACCTTCATCGTGAACCAGCGTGGGTTCGAACGCAGGGCTCCGCCAATGGGAAGCGCGTCCGGGCGGCTGCACATCATGATGCGCATAGAGCAGAACAGTTTTTGCATCTTCGCCAGCGCCGAGCCACTCACCCACCACGTAGGGATGGGCATCGCCCTGCTCCAGAAGTTCGACCTGCTCGAAGCCAGAAGCCTCGAGCAACTCCGCCACCGCCAATGCACTTCGCCGCACTTCTTCCGCCGGAAAGCCAGCGGCAGACACGCCGGGAATCCGAGCCAGCAGAGACAAGGCAGCCACATTTTGATCAAATTGGGATTCGAGCTGTACGAGTGTTTCGTTGGATGCAGGCATACGGGCAAGATAGTTGGCTCCGGGACAGTTCGCGCTCAAACCCGAATCGCATGCTCTCCAAGCGGCATCTCTACTTGGGAAATGGGGCCTGCGGAACCTTCCAGGTCAACTCGGGTACCCAACTAGAACTCTCTGGGATTTTTGTCCCATGGTCGCCTTGGCTGCTAACCTCAACTTGCGAGCGATAATCGTTGTCAATCCCCTCCTCGTGATGACGATTTTCGCTCGACGCTCATTCTCCTCATACGCTCCCGACGTGCGAATCCCGTGAATACGAGCGTTTAGAATGTGCTCCGCACCTTTTGGCTGCGAACGGGCTGCAAACGGCTGCGAAATCAAAGCAATGAATGAACTCACAAGAGGCGAATCCATGACGCTGCGAAAACTGGTTGGACAGAGTGTGCCCCGCGTAATCCTGACGGCATGCGTGGCGTTCTGCCTGGTATCGCCCGCTCATGCGGACGAGCACGGCTCTGCAGCCTCTGCGGGGTCTCCTGCTGCTCCCTCTGCTGCTCCCTCTGCTGGCGCCTCTCCTGGCACCTCTCCTGGCACCTCTCCTGACGCTGCGGCCCCAAAAATGGTTCAGAGCGCAGAAACCTCGAGCCCCACGCAGTCGGTCGAAGCCTTTCATGCGGGACTGCTTGAGATCATGAAGCAGGCCGAGGTCCTCGGCATTCAGGGCCGGATCGACAAGCTCGAGCCGCTGATGGCCAAAACCTTCGACATGGATTTCATGGCGAGTAAGACCGTGGGGCGGTATTGGAGCAAGCTGTCCGACGACGACAAAGTGCGCTGGGTCAAGATCTTCGCGAAGTTCACGAACGCCAACTACGCAGGTCGCTTCACCGGCTACACCGGCGAGAGCTTTGAGACCGTCGGCGTCGAAGAAGCGGCACGTGACACGCGCGTCGTACTGACGAAGATCGTTGTCCCCAGCGACGACGATGTCCAGCTCAACTACCGATTGATGCAACGGGACGGCGAATGGCGGGTCATCGACGTCTACCTGAACGGCACCGTCAGCGAACTCGCGCTGCGCCGCTCGGAGTACTCCTCCGCGCTCAAACGCGAGGGATTCGAGCAGCTGATCGCATCGATCGAGACCAAGATTCAGGATCTCAAGGACAAAGACCAAGCCGACGGCTAGCCCCTGAGATCCGGGGATCTGCGCCTACCGAGGAACTCTAGCTGATCAAGGCTCTCCGCTGGTGCGATGCCCTTCGCGGCGGGTCCAGATTTCGGCGACCCGGTCCTGAAAGTAGCCACTGCGGAGTGAGGCGTAAAAGTCGACGCTGCTGTCCTCAAGCGCTTTGAGTTCGAGGTAGTGGCGATCGCGGGTGCTGATGCCGGAGCTTCCGCTGTAAATCAAAATCTCGGCGGGGCCAAAGAGCAAGTCGGCAGGACCGAGGATGTAGTAGGTCGGCTGGAAAAATCCGTCGATGACCGCACCGACGCCGTCGCGAATATTCGCCGGACCTAATACAGGCAGCACGATATAGGGACCGCTCGGCGTTCCGGCCAACGCGAGCGTTTGCCCGAAATCAGATTCGTGCCCCTCCAGCCCGATCTCCTCGGCGACGTCGAAGAGACCCACCAAGCCCACAGTCGAGTTGATCAGCAGGCGCGCCGAGGTCACGCTCGCGTCTTTCCATTCAAGCTGCAGGAAATCGTTCACGAGCGTCTTCGTGGAACCCAAATTTTGGAATACGTTTGCAACGCCGTCGCGAGCGACCTTGGGTACGGCCCATCGATAGGCCTTCGTGACCGGATCCAAGATGAAGCGGTCGACTTGCCGGTTGAACGCGAAGGTGCCCCGATTCGTGTTCTCTAGCGGGTCCGGATAGCCCATCGGCGCGTCTTCGTACGCTTCGTCGAAAATATCGTCGAAGAGCGGGTCCGCCTCATCGGCACCGGGTGCCTGGGCCACCGCGACCGAAGCCGACGCAAAGACGAGCGCCGTCAGAGCGCACAGCCAAATTCGCCTGCGCCGGTGCTCAGCCACGCCGCAAGAGCGCTTTTCCTGTCTCGCCGTTCTCATCGCCATTCCGCCAAGATGCCGTGTTTTGTGCCCAAGCCCCACGGGTTATTCACTGCGCGCTTGAGCTCCCGATCGCCGCGGCGATCGATCCATTCGAGTCTACCCAAGACAGGCCCCTCCAAGCGAAGCAGGCCCGGAGTCGCTGGCCCTTGCCCTTTAAGTGTTGCCAAAAGGACCCGACCCGAGGGCCCTCCGACGACATGCGTAGAATCCATGAGTTATCCTCCTTCCCGGTCAGCCGATGCGGTGACCACCCCCCTGAGTTCTGAGCGAGCCCAAACCCATCACCCCAAAGTCCGGCCGCCTCAATCGGGCGGGTGCCGTTGCGGATCAAACCGCGCGACCAGAGGACCGGGAGGATCGACCTGTGGACATTTTCCAGAAGTGCAGAGATTTCACGCGAGTTACCGAAGCTCGCGAGGCGGGGAACTACCTCATGTACCGCGAGATCGAGTCTCCCCAAGACCCGGTCGTCACGATGGACGGCCAAAAGGTCGTCATGCTCGGCTCGAACAACTATCTCGGGCTCACGAGCCATCCCAAGGTCAAAGAAGCCGCCATCAAGGCGACTGAAAAATACGGCACGGGCAGCGCCGGCTCCCGGCTGCTGAACGGCACCCTGGATATCCATGTCCGGCTTGAGGAACGCCTCGCCTCGTTCATGAAGCGAGAATCCGCGGTTGTCTTCTCGACGGGTTATGGCGCCAACGTGGGTGCCCTGTCCTGCCTTTTGAGCCGGCACGATGTCGCCCTGCTGGACGCGATGGATCACGCCTCGATTCTGGATGGCGTTCGCCTCGGTTTCGGCAAATCTCTGAAATTTCGGCATAACGACGCCGCTGATCTCGGCAAGAAGCTCTCCCGCGTCGACCCCAACAAGGGCAAGATGATCATCGTCGACGGCGTCTTCTCTATGGAGGGCGACGTCACGCCGCTGCCCGAAATCGTCGAGCAGAAGAACAAGTACGGCGCGCGGCTCTTCGTGGACGAGGCCCATAGCCTGGGCGTCTTCGGCGAGAACGGCCGCGGCGTATGCGAGCATTTCGGTCTCGAAGACGAAGTTGATCTCGTGATGGGCACCTTCTCGAAATCCCTCGCCACCGTCGGCGGCTTCATCGCGGGCGAGTCGGTGATCATCGACTACATCAAGCACAGCGCCCGCGCCCAAATCTTTACCGCTGCCCTCCCGCCGTCGGCCGCTGCTGCAGTGTATGCCGCCCTCGATATTCTTGAGGCGGAACCGGAGCGTCGCGAAAAGCTTTGGGAAAACACCAACTACATGCTGCGCGAGATCGAAGGGCTCGGGTTCGAGACCTGTGGTTCGAGCTCCCCCGTCATCTCCGTGCTGGTGGGTGAGGACGCTCAAGTCTGGCAGATGGCCAAGCGGCTCCAGGAAGAGGGCGTTTTCGTAAACCCCGTCATGACACCTGCCGTTCCGGCCGGACACGGCATGATCCGCACGTCCTATATGGCGACGCATTCGCGGGATCAGCTCGACCTCTCACTCGGCGCGCTCGCCAAGGTCGGACGAGAACTCTCCATTATCTAGATCGAGCGCGACTGGGCTTGATGCAGCCATGCCGGCATCGGCACCGAGCAGGCGACTGGGCGAAGGACCTAACGCGCGCCGGAAGAGCCCGCGCCCGGTCGCGGCGCCGGAAGTTCGTCTAGATTCGCTCGCCCGACCCACTCGTTCGCGAACTGGCGGGCGATCCGCCCCGAACGCCCACCGCGTTCGAGCGAATAACGGAGCGCCGAATCTCGAGCGGCATCTGTGAGCCCACCCGAGAGCCCGCCCTCCTCTAGCCAATGCTCGACGATCTCAAGATAGGTGGACTGGTCGCAGGCATAGAAGCCGAGTACAAGCCCGAAACGATCCGAAAGCGCGAGCTTCTCTTCGAGTGCCTCGCCCAGATGAAGTTGCCCGTGCTTATCGACCCGCGCTTCCCGGTTCTCCTCCATCGTCTCGGGCAGCAGATGCCGACGATTACTCGTCGCCACGACGCAGATCCGCATCGGCCGCGCCTCAATGCCGCCTTCTAGCGCCGCCTTGAGTTCCCGAAAGCCGAGCTCCTCTGCGCCAAAAGAGAGGTCATCGCAAAAGACGAGAAACGAAAAGCGCTCGGGCGCGTCGGCCGTGCCCTGCCTGAGTACACTGAGCAGTTCGGGAAGCTCCGCGAGATCACTCCGGTCGACTTCCACGACACGCAGCCCTTGATCTGCATACCGCGAAAGGAGTCCGCGCACCGCAGAAGACTTCCCCGTACCCCGCTCGCCGTGAAGCAAGACATCGTTGTAGGGCAGGCCGGCGAGGAGCTGACGCGTATTTCGGTCGAGCGACTCGACCGCACCGTCGACCCCGATCAGATCCGCCAGATCAAACTTCGAAACCGAGTCCACCGCCTCGAGACGGCCCACGCCGCGCCCCGCCCGCCAGCGAAACGCATGCGTCTGCTCAAAGAGCTTTTCGTCCGGCACCTCTCCCACGAAGCGCCCAAGCAAGCGCTCGGCGCGGTCCAAGATCGGTTCGAGGCGGAGTGTCAGTTTATCAAGGGCAGATGACATGGCCGCTGAAGTGTAGACTCTTCGCGTGGAGAGTGACTCAGAGAATTCAGAAGCAGCGAAGACAGCGCTCAGACGGTCAGTTGGCCTCTGCGCCGATTGCCAGTTTCGCCGCGAGCAGAGATCACAGCGCGGCTCCGTCTTTTACCGCTGTGCCCGAGCGGACCAGGACAAGGACTTCATGCGCTACCCGCCTCTACCAGTCCTGCGCTGTCGCGGCTTTCTTGCTGAAGCGACAGAGAGCGACGAAGGCTAGGGCTGAGAACACCGAAAAAACGAACTGCTCGAACAGAGACGAGAGGACACCGGGCAGAGCGCGGCTCCTGCTATTCGCGTTCGTCCTGCGCCTCTGTTTCGGCACGCACATTTGCAATGCCGCGCACCTCTGCGTCGCTGCGCGCCTTTGCATTGCCGCGCACCTCCGCCCAATTATCTTTGCGAGGCGGAAGCGGCTTGTCGAGCGCTACAAAGAAGTCCTCCAGGAAACCGTACGTGAGACCCCACACAATGTGTCGCCCCGGCTCGCCCACAAGAATGCCGGGGAAGCGCACCTTCGGCATCTGGGGAACCTCGTAGTCGATCAATCGTTCGGCGCTATGCATCTCGGCGAGCGGAAACCAGAACGCGGACTGGACCTCGCTTTCCTCAAGAACGAATGGCTGCTCATCCTGAAGATGAAAAGCATGGGCGGAGATAATCAGTCTGGACTGAATCCGCGGATTGCCGACGCGGTCCGCGACGCGCCCGAGATATTCCGCCTCCGCGAGTGCCACACCGACCTCCTCCAACGTCTCTCGCGAGGCAGCGCTGCGCGTAGAAGAGTCACCCGGCTCAATTCGACCGCCCGGAAAAGCCATATGCCCCGACCAAGGGTCCCCGTCGCGCAAAGCGCGCTCGATGAGCAGTACTTCCGTCGTCCCGAGGCGTTCACGCAGCACGACCGCAACGGCCGCCTGAGAGACCCCGAGCTCTTTCTTTCGCTGGGGCTCATGCAGCCCCAGCTTCTCTTTAACGAAGTCGATCTCCACCGTGGCGAGCTTAGCCGTCTATAACCGGCCGCAAGAGCGCAGTTTTCCCATTCGGGCTAGGGTCGGCTTCAATGGATCTCCCCCGCTCCTTTATCCCTGAAGCACGCCGCCTCCTCACCCTCGCGCGAACCGACCGCCGCGCCGCCGAGCGTGAACTCGCCGCCCTGTCTCCCGAGGAACAGGCAACTGTTGTCCTCGAATCATCGATGTCGGTCCGCCGTCAAACGATTGAACTTCTGTCGGATCCTGAGGCGGTCATTCCTCTGCTTCCGGAAGCGGAGTTCTGTTACACGTGCAGAGCGATTGGCCTTGAGGATGCGAGCTGGCTCTTGCCGCTTGCGACTCCCGAACAAATCGTCGCGGGCTTTGACCTGGATACCTGGTCCGGGCTGACGATCGATCCGGTTCGACTCGACGTTTGGATGGCAGCGCTTGCGGAGACGGAAGACGAGACGATCGTGGCGGCCGCTCAGGCGCTGGACCCGGAGATGCTCGTCATCTACCTGCGCAATCATGTGACGGTCGAGCTCAAGCCGAGCGAACAAGACAACCCAGATTGGTCGCCGCCGGAAGCTTCACAAACGCTCGAAGGGCAGTTCTATTTCGTTGCGCGTGATTCCAACGATGACCTAGCGCCGATTCTTCACATGCTGCACGCGCTCTTCGCAGGGGACTACTGGCTTTATTTTCGGGCCATCCAAGCGGTGACCGAAGAGATTCAAACTGAGAACGAGGAATGGGCGCTGCGCTGGCGCACGGCGCGACTTGAGGACCTAGGTTTTCCGCCTTGGGATGTGGCGATGCGGATCTACGGATTTCTGCGACCCGATCGCCTCGCAGATTTGCCACCGGAGGCAAACGCTCTGGATCTCGAGAGCTGGTCTGTGCCTGTCTGGATCACGGATATGCCCGGCTCGCATTCCGACGAGCGCGCGCTTTTTCGGGCTACGCGAGAGCTCGGCGCGGAAGAGCGGAGTGCCGTGTTTTACGCGCTGATCGCGCTGGCGAATCGCGTTGCCGTTGCGGACCGCATAGAGCTGGGCGACTCAGAATCGCTACCGAAAGCGATCGATAAATCGACCCGCTACGCGAGCGATGGTCTTGAACACGTCGCTGCCGAGAAGGGGATGAGTCTTGCGGATACGCTTCGTCGCGTGCCGATCGAACGGCTCTTTCGTGTCGGCGTCAATCTAGACCGCGAAAACGCGCTGCCTCGGCCGCTTGAAGATCCTCTCGAGGACGAAGAAGCGGACCCGTACGAAGACGCCTAACGCCCGGTGTTCCCACGAGCAGCCTGAGTCAATCGCAAGACAGTCTGAACCAGCCACAAGACAGTCTGAACTAAGAAGGCCCGCCAGATCGAAATCTGGCGGGCCTCTCTGACTCGCATACTGGAGTCGGAAAACCTCTGATTAGAGGTCAACCGCCTTCAGCGTCTTGCGCTTGTTGCCGATGGCACGTACTTCCGCGCCCTTGATCAGCTCGCGAACGACCAGATCGAGTGCACCGTAGAACTCACCTCCAACGTTGCACTTCTTGACGGCGTTCTTCACGCGTGCCTTCGAAATGATCAGCTCTGCCGGCTTGCCAGCACGCTTCTTTGCTGCCTTCTTCTTCTTCTTTGCTGCCATGGTATTGGCTCCCTCTCATCATGCCTTGCATCTCGCTCGTGATTCACAATCGAATCCCGGTCCGATCAGCATGGCCCCCCATAAAAATCGAATCAGCAGGAAACCCTGCTAAACGGCGCGATCATAAACGTTTCGTGCACCTTGTCAAACAAAAATGCGAACTCAATTCGGTCTCTCCATGCCGAAATCGAAGGCTTCAGGAGATCGAAACGAAGCTCGACCTTCCAACGGACGCAGGATTCGACCCTCTCACGCGATGAAGAGTTCTGATTCGACACGCTCGAAACCGCGGAGTGTGCCGCCGCAGAATCGGGCGGAATGGGATGCTCTCAAAATCCCGAGTCAAGTCTCGTTTTATTCATGCATCCATTTGGATCTACAGGGAAATTTCGTATTCTTCGCCAAGCTGAAGGCCACGAAATCAGCCTTTAGAAGGCGCCTCCGTACCGTTCCTGCGACCCCCAATCCCGCGCGCGGCGAAAGCCCTTGAAGTCGAATCGCGCTTCCTCCTCTGGGCCTTAAGGGCAACGTCCATGGACCTCGATCCACAAACACTTCGATTCGAATCCGTTGACGGTGTTCAGTTGCAAGTTTTTCGCTTTCGCGAGCGAATTCTGCCCGAAGACGAGGCCAAAATACCGATCGTGTTGCTGCATGGCGGGGGCGCGAACGCGCATTGGTGGGATCATATCGCCCGGCCTCTCGCAGCCAAATTCCAACGCGAGGCGACAATCTACGCGCTCGACTTTCGGGGTCACGGAGACTCAGAATTTCCGAACCGGCATGAAGTCGGTGCGTTTGGGATCGATCTCGAGTCCCTCCTGAGCTGGCTTAGCCGAGAGGATGTGATCCTGATCGGCCATTCGATGGGCGCTGCGGTCGCACTTGACCATGCAAGCCGATTCCCCGCAACCCGAGGGCTCGTCCTGGTCGACCTCGCTCGCGGACGCTCCAAGGGATCGCGAAGACGAGCGCGGCTGGCCCTCGCTTTCCGGCGCACGTACCCGTCGCGCGCGGACGCAATCGCTCGCTACCAGTTCCTGCCCGAGTCGAGCCGCGCCGCCGAATCCCTGCGCCAGGCCATAGCCGAGCACTCCGTAAAGGAAGAACCCGATGGTCGATTCGGCTACAAGTTCGACCCCGCCTGGTTTGGCCTCCCGAGCAGCGAGCCGCCTAACCTGTCCCAGGTCTTCTGCCCAACGCTTCTGATCCGTGGCGAGGAGTCCAATTTGATCAGCGACGCCTCTGCCGCCGAGTTCATTTCGCAGATCCAAAACGGCCGAACCCTCTCCCTGCCCGAAGCAGGCCACCACGTCATGCTCGACCAGCCCGAAGCGTTTCTCGAAGAAGTGGGTGCCGTGCTGCCTCCCCTCCTTTCCCTGACCACCGAGAACTCCGCGTAACGCCGGAAGTGCATCTCGGGCCTTCCCTGCATTTCGTACTCACCGCCTCAAGCGAGCCCCCGATTGGACGATGCCTTTGAGACGCTGCCCTCCAACGGGTGGACGAACGAAAGAGGTTTCGTGGACATCGCAAGCACCCAAAGGCTCGCCGCCTACACCCGAGATCTCGGCATCGAGCGAGCAAAGACGGCGGGCGTTTCAAAGGCTGATCTGGCGACGGCTTCCGGCCGCGCCCAATCCAGCAGGAGCGCCGCAGACGCTTCCGGTGTTCAGGTCTCACTTTCAGCGAGCGCTCAGGCTCTCTCGGAAGGCACGAACGAAGGCATCAAGCGCGGCGGCAATGATTCGACCGCCGCCGCACCCAAGCCATCCCAGCCCACCAACCGCGGCCCTCAGTCCAACCGAAGCTTTGCCGTCGAGGCCTACCAAAAAAACGCGTCAACGATTCCCGGTAGCCGCATCCAAGTAATTGCCTAACACAGATCGCAGATTTACCTGAACGCGGCACTAGGCAAAAACCGTATTCTGCGCGGGCGGACTGCGCGGGACTCAAACGGACTCCTCATATCATCCAGTTCGCCCGATAGCGGATTAGTTCTAAGCACACGCGCAGAGACCCTATTCGATGATCGACCAACACATCTCCAAATTCATGTGCCACGACGTGCTATCCGGAACATCGGACACGCCTCTTCGCGAAGTCGTGAAACGGATGAAGGAGACTCGACAGAGTGCATTCGTGGTGTGCCATCACGACGAACCCGTCGGCGTGATCACCGAAAGCGACGCAGTCAACGTCCTCTCTGATGCCCTCGCTGGCGAATCTTTTCAAGAGACCCTTGCCGCCGACGTCATGACCCATCCGGTCCACACCCTCTGCGAAACCGCGTTCATGGGCGATGTCATCTCCGTCATGAAATCGCACACCTTTCGCCGCGTTCCGATTACCAACGAAGACGGCCAGCTCACGGGCATCATGAACCTTGAAGATCTCCAAGCCGCAATGAACACCACACTAGAGCGGCGCGGACGCGAACTGGAAGTGGCCGTGATGGCGCGCACGGCGGAACTAAACGAAGCGAAGAAGAAATTCGAAGCCCTTTCGCTCTGCGATAGCCTCACTGGCCTTTCGAATAGGCGCGCAATGGAGAACAAGTTCGAAGAGCTTCATTCACTCGCGCAAAGGCACGGCACACCCTATGCGGTGATTCTCTGCGATATCGACCATTTCAAGATCTTCAACGACATGCTCGGACACGTCGCCGGCGATGAGGCCATTCGCATCGTGGCCGACACGCTGCAGCAAGCGGTTCGCATCTCCGACACGCCCTACCGATACGGCGGCGAGGAATTCTTGATCCTGCTTTCGCACAGCGAAGCCGAGAGTGCGGAGCTCGTCGCCGAGCGCATTCGTAAGAGGCTCGCAGCACATCAAATTTTGCATCCGGGGTCGGACGTTTCTCCCTACGTCACGCTCTCCCTCGGATACGCTGAAGTTCCGACATCCGCAGAAGCATTGACGACCACGTGGGAGGCCGTCGTCGAGAGAGCAGACCGTGCGCTCTATCACGCAAAGGAATCGGGCCGAGACCGCGCGGTGAGCTTCAAAGGCATTTAGAATCGAAACCAACCGGCGTTTACCCTAGACCTTCAATCAATCCTCCCTCGGTCCGTTGCCAATGCACTGAATGCCCCGCATTCTCTCGCTGGTTTCAGAGGAGCTCTTTAGGCATTGATAACGCTTGCTCTATCAGCCTCGGTCGGTGCGCCCACTCAACGAGTCTGGCGTGCCCTTGTCGACCCCGCGGAACGGATCGCGTGGGATGATCGCGTCCTTGGCGAAATTTCTCCGGCCGCGGGAAAGCGGCACGGTCGGGGCGCTTCTCTTTATGGGAACGGGCCACGGGCGTCTCATAGGAACGGGCCACGGGCGTCTCATAGGAACGAGCCACGGGCGTCTCATAGGAACCAGCCACGGGCGTCTCATGGGACCGAGCCACGGGCGTCAAGGCCGTCTCGAAGTGTGGCCCAAGATGTGGCCGCGGAGCCGCTGCGCACGACTCGCTGGCGATTTCAGCTCGGCGGTGTGCCACTGGTCATGGTCGACCGTATCGTGGAGGCCCAACCCGGCGCGCGCTTGGTCAGTAAGATCGTGATCGGCTCAATGCAGTTCGAGCAAACGCTCACCCTGCATCCTGAGAATGACGAGACCGGCAACCACACGCGAGTCGGCATGAAGCTGGTGACGCAGAATTCGATCGTCGTGATTGGCGAAATTCTCCCTCGAGTCGACGTCCAGAAGATCATTATGGAGTATATCGACACGACGCTCCGCCAGGTGCAAAAGCACTGCGAAGCCGACGCCTAACACTTTCTAACATTCAATGAGCCACCGCGCCTTAAAGCACGGCCTCCGCGAGCACTCGAAGCGCGTTCACATCATTCGTTCCGGCGAGCAAAGAACCCACATGCCGCTTCGACGATGCTTCCTTCCAAACCTGTAGTCGATCGCGGATCCGGTCGGCCGAACCCACCAACGCTACCTCGTCCACCAGCGCGTCAGGCACCGCGGCCACGGCCTCAGCCTTCTTGCCACTCAGGAAGAGATCCTGGATCTTCACCGCCGCCTCTTCGTAGCCGAGGCGCTTGGCGTAATCGTTGTAGAAGTTCTTGTCCCGCGCGCCCATGCCACCGATATACAGCGCCATATTTGCCTTCACCGGGATGCGGCATTTCTCAAGGTCATCGCCCATCACGACCGTGCAAAAAGGCGCCACGTCGAAGTTCTCAAGCGATTTGCCACCGCCTGCTTTCGCGAAACCGGACTCGAGCGAATCCTCCAGTACATCGTATCGCTCTGGATTCATCCAGATAGGGAAGACACCGTCGGCGACTTCCGCTGCACACTCGAGGCCATTCGGCGAAATCGAAGCCGTGTAGATCTGAAGATTCGGATCGCCATGAAGGATGCTCTTCAGGGGCTTGCCTAGGCCGCTTGCGCCCTCTCCGTGATACGGAATCTGATAGTGGAAGCCCTCGTGCTGAAGCTTCTCCTTTCGCTCGACGATCTGGCGGATGATCGAAATGTATTCCTTGGTCCGAGTGAGCGGTCGTCCGTACGGCACGCCGTGCCATCCCTCGACCACTTGCGGTCCCGATGGACCGAGGCCCAGAATGAAGCGGCCCTTAGAAAGGGAGCAGAGCGTCATCGCCGTCATGGCCGCCATCGCGGGCGTGCGCCCGGGCATCTGCATGATCGCCGTACCGACCTTGATCTTGGTCGTCTGCGCCAGGATCCAAGCAGCCGGAGAAACGGCATCCGAGCCCCAGGCCTCCGACGTCCAAACCGAGGAGAACCCAAGCTTCTCCGCTTCGAGAATCATCTCCATCGGAACACTCATCGTCGCAGGCGAGTAGCCTGCAATAATTCCCAGCTTCATCTTCGTTCTCCTTTTTCCTGATCTGACGTGCGGCTGCAGTCTAATTCGGGCGCCGGTCCGCGGCTATCGCGGACGCAAGACTGCGGGTCCTGCTGCGAAGCCGCGCTCACGGGGCGAGGTCGGCAGGCGGACGGGCCTGGGCGGCGGGCGGACGTTACCGGGAGGGATCCAACTGCTGGATCAGCCCGCCGCGCCCACGCCGGACGCCTCCGGCGCGACCAAAGGCAGGTCGATCTGAAACGTAGTTCCCTCACCGGGCGCCGAATGAATCTGAATTCGCCCCCCGTGGCGCTCGATAATGCCGTGCGAGAGGGAGAGGCCGAGACCCGTTCCCTTGCCGACCTCTTTCGTCGTGAAGAACGGGTCAAAAATTCGCAGCTGTACATCGGGCGGAATGCCGGGCCCCGTATCCTCAAATTCGAGCCGCACTCCGGTCTCGCTCACAGCCGTCCGGATCGTAATCGTGCCGCCCTCTTCGAGAACATCGCACGCATTCATCAAGAGATTCAGGAAGACCTGATTCAGCTGGCCCGGGTAGCACCGCACTTCCGGCAGCGGCCGATATTCCTTCACGACTTTGATCCCGCCCTTAAGTCGCGGCTCCATCAGAGCCAGGGTGCGATCGATCTCTTCCGTCAGCTGCGCCGATTGAAGGTCAGCTTGGTCCATCCGCGAGAACGTCCGCAGATCCTGCACGATCTGCTTCACCCGTTCGGTGCCCTCGCGACTCCGCGTCAGCAGCTTCGTGATCGCTTCGCGAATCTGGGTGGCGTCCTGACCCGTTTCCTGCGCGACCTCGAGCTTTTCAATGAACTCGTCGAGGAGCTGGAGATTCGCATGTACGAATCCGATCGGGTTATTCAGCTCGTGCGCAACGCCCGCAACCAGCTGGCCCAGGCTCTTCAGCTTCTCACTCTGCATGAGCTGAGTCTGCGTCTCTTGAAGCTCGCGCGTCCGCTCATCCACGCGCGCCTCCAGACTTTCATTCAGCTTTGCGATCTCGTCGAAGGCCTTCGCGTTTTCGATCGCAATCGAACTCTGATTTGCGAGCGTGCGCAGTAACTGGCGATCATCGCCCGCCAGCCTTTCGCCGGACATTTTCCGACCCACTGCGATAACGCCTAACAAGTCCACGCCAAAAAGGATAGGGACAAGAAGCTCGACTTCCAGCGTGTCGTAGATATCCCAACAGCTCTCGCGCTTCTCCGGATCCGGTTCATCATCGAAGTCAGCCCTAGAGAGCTCTTCGCGACGCATCCAGAGATGTTTCCAGATCGGATGGTCGGACGGGATTTCGATGCCGACATCCACCTGGTCCCAATCGCCACGCCAAGCAGACGCGCGAAGAACCCGATCGTTATCGTCGAAGAGGAGCACCATCGCCCGGGACACGCCCATCGTATCCGTCACGGCCAAAAGGATTCGGTCGCCGATCTCTCCGAGCGAAAGCATCGACACCATCGCTTCCGAGATTTCCCGCACCGCCAGGCGATACCGCGACCGATCCCGATCGAAAAAGTTATCGACGAATCCCTGCATCCGTTCGCGCAAAGGATTAAAGGCCAAGATCGCAAGAAAGAGCAGAACGACCTGCACACTCCGCACGTTCACGCCGTATCGCGAAACGAGTTCGTCCGCGAAGGTGATCATGAAAGCGAAGATGCCCGTGATGGCGAGGGTCGCTGCGCCGTAGGCCGCCGAGGATCTCGCCGCGAGCCGAAACTCGAAGAGCTGCCGGCGCACCATGCCGTAACCCACCGCGACGGGAAAAAATCCGACCCAGAGCATCGCCACATACCAGGGCAGCGCCGTCGGCACGAACCATTCTGCAATCAGCGCAAGCAGCGCTGGCAAAAGGCTCACAAGTCCCGCAACGAGCATGAGATCCGCACGGTCGCCGCTGCCCGCATCACGTGCTTCGCGCCGCGCGAGGGCAAGTACGCCAATCGAAAGCAGTGAAAAGCCAACACCCAGAGTAAACGAGGTCCCCGCGATCATGGTCGGGGAAAGGTCCATCACGGACTGGGAAAGAACCGCGATCAAGAGGCCAAACGCGAGCGCGTAGGGAACCAGTCGGATGCCGCGTCGCTTCGCGACCCAGCGCGGCTCCACGGGGAATGTGGTGAAGAGATGAAAGGTCGTCGCGCCGAGAAAGGGCAGCGTCACGAGCACACGGCTCGCTGCCCAAGGAATCAGATCGACTCGAATTGCCGTCGAGAGGAGGACGGACATCGTCGAGCAATAGAGCAAGAGGGCCCAGGCCTCGGAACTCGCCTGGCGCGACCACCAGACCGCCATCGCCACAACGAGATAGAGCGAGCTCACAAGCAGCAGCCCTAGATGAAGCAGGACGTCGCTGGTCCTTTCAACCTCTTCGATCGAAACCGGCTCCAGCGAGACGACCCGCTCCGTGCCGTCGGTCTTCAGAAAGAGGTAATCGTTCGCGACGCCTTCTACGAGATCGTGTTCCCACAGCACCTGGATCGCGGGCACGCCGCCCACACTCACCAGCTGGTCTCCGATCTTGATCCCCGCCGCAGCGGCGTTTTCGCTCACCGCATGCACGACCGCGACACCCGAGATAATCGAAATGCGGACCGGCAAGAGCGGTCCGGGCAAGGGAGAGATCAGCGAATAGATGGACAATGCGATCGCGAGCAGCGCCCAGGCCGCCGCGATCGTTCCCGTTATTTGTCGCGTGCGCCTGCGAGCCATCGGAATCATCAGCCGCTGATCCTAGCTCACGCTAGAAGGTCCGGTGATCACCCGGGCGGGCGAGCGAGCCGGCTCGCTAGCGAGCGGTCTGGAGATCCTTCTCGACACGCATCGCAGCCGGATCAATCGCCGCCGGCGGCGGGCCGTAATTGAAGCCGCGCGTATTCAGGACGACCCTACCGGGCTGTACCTCAGTCGCGGGCACTCCTGGCCCCGGGTAGTCGCGGGCCGCTTGGGGCTTGCGGCGCGCCTCGCTGGCGGCCTTTTTGCCGGCCACTGTGTTGGCCTTCGTGGCGGCTTTAGTGGCGGCTTTAGTGTCGGCTTTAGTGTCGGCCTTAGTGTCGGCCTTCGCCTTGATGGACGCCTTCTTCGATTCGGGCGGCATCTGAGCGACCGCCTTCTGGCGTTGCGCCTCAACGTGCTGGGGATCGACGCTCATCAGCGCTTGACCGTCCGCTTTCACGGTCCGTACGCCCGTCGACATCAAGAGCAGACTGGCGATCAAGCAAGCCAGACCGACGATATCCGCCCAGGTTCGGGTCGGACGCGAGGCAGCACCGTCACCGTCGGGCGAGGGCGAGGGCGAGGGCGAGGGCGCACTCTGATCGGATTCAAGCTTCATGAGACACAGCCTCCCGCGCGAGGCGCGTTGGGGCGGCCTAAAAGCCCATCCCTTTTCGCCCGGGAATTGCTCAGCCACCGGCAAGAATATCGGCAAAGGCAGCAAAATCCTTGAGGTCAGCCATTACATCTGCGGGTCGAACTCGACTCTCCCGTCGCCGCATCCGGGGAGCGCGGCCCGAGAC
Source organism: Myxococcota bacterium (assembly GCA_041690055.1). GTDB lineage: Bacteria > Myxococcota_A > UBA9160 > UBA9160 > UBA4427 > UBA4427. Next base: position 62,098 of record JBDNFB010000015.1, read on the forward strand.
GGCCTTGGCGCTAAATGCCGGAGCCGTCCGCCTCTTCCTGGACGTGCAGGCCGCATTCCTTGACCCCGTCCTGCTCCCACCACCAGCGCCCGGCGCGCGCGTCTTCGCCCGGCATGATCGCCCGCGTGCACGGCTCGCATCCAATGGAGGGGAAGCCCTCGTTATGGAGACGGTGGATCGGGACCTTATGCTCGGCCACATATTCGAGCACCTGCTGATGCGTCCAGTCCGCCAAGGGGCTGATCTTTACGAGACCACCATGGGTCGGATCGACGGCCACCTTTCGGGTATCGGCGCGATTGAGATTCTGATCCCTGCGCAAACCCGTGATATAGGCATCGAATCCGGCCAGATGGCGCCGCATCGGCTCGACCTTCCGCACGCCGCAGCACGCCTTTCGATTCTCGATGGATTCGTAAAAGCCGTTCATACCTTTCTCAAGGACGAGCTGCTCGACGGATTCGGCGTTCGGAAAAACCACCTCGACCTGCTTGTCGTAACGATCACGAACGCGGTCGATCAGGTCATAGGTCGCGGAATGCATGCGCCCGGTATCGAGGACGAAGACGCGGGTCGCGGGATCGACCTTATGCAGCATATCGATCAGAACCATGCCTTCAGGCGCACCGAACGAAGCCGAAAGCGTGAGACGCGGATGGAATTTCCCGACTGCCCAAGTCAGGATTTCTTCCGTCGTCGCCGATTCGAATTCGTCGCTTCGAATCAACTCTAAAACCTCGTATTTGAAAGGTTTTCCATCAAGTGCATCCACTGAAAGCAAGGCCATACGAGTTCCTGGAGTCCGTGGGTGCGCTTAGAGGGAGGGTTGAATCGGAAGAAATCCACCGCACCAGAACGGTGCTTGAGTACTACAGGCCGAAATAAGATTCAAATTTCCGACTATTTAGGTCGTTTATTCGGAATCTTCCTCGCGTCGCATTCCGAGATGCGAATGCACCGCTTCGACCTTGTCCTGCATTCGGACACTCGGACGATCCCGCCGCTCGTCCATCTTAATCACCGTTCCGACCCGCTCGGCCCCAGCCGCAAAGACGGCCTCCTGCATCGCGCGGATCGCCTCGAACACATCCTCGCTTTCTCCTTCGAGCGTCGTAAACATCGAGTCCAGCTGCCAACGCACGCGGTCCTGGGCCTCAAGGACCTTTACCGCAGCGGCGACGTAGGCAGAAACAGAAATCCCTACTCCGAGGGGCGAGATACTGACGGCGGCAATCATGATGGCGGGAGCATACGCAGCAAATCGGCGCTCTGCGTGCTTCCCGGCCAACCCGCTGGACGTGCGAAGGAGCGAACGCCGTCCCGCTCGGCCTCGGGAAGCTCGCGCAGAATGCGTTCAACATTGAGACCCAACACGGGATGTACGTAATCGGGGGCCAAGGCGGCCATGGGCCGCATCACGAACGCCCGCAAATGAGCCCGCGGATGCGGCACGACAAGCTCTCGGCGATCGATGCATCGATCGCCGAAAAAGATCAGATCCAGATCCAGCGTCCGCGCATCCCAGCGCACCGCGCCCGCGCCGCGGTCCCGCCCCATGGCGAGTTCTGTGGCTTGCAGCCGCTCGAGCAACTCGCCCGGCGAGAGCCATGACCGCAGTTCGAGCATCGCGTTCAAGTACGCACCCTGACCGGCGGGCCCAATCGGGTCGGTTTCGAAAACGGGCGAGGCTGCCTGGAGCACGAGATCGACCGCCGACTCAAGCGCCCGAATCGTCTGCGAAAGGACGCGCTCGCGGTCTCCCAAATTGGCGCCGACGGCGACATAGACGATCTCGCCTCCTGCTCGCATTGCGGTCTCCCTCCCTTTTGCCTGCACCACTGCGACGACGAGCCGCCCGGCACAGATAGAATAGTCCTTTGTCAGCGCCTTCGTCGCGCCCGTCCCACCGCGTCCGCGCGCAGAGGCCCTACACTGCTTTCATCATGAGTTCTCCGTACGAATCCAGTTCCGCAGCACCCGTCCGCCTCGCCGAGCCGCCGGAAACCGAGCCGCCTGCCCTCGTCTCGGCGATTCCCGGACCGGAGTCCCGCGCGCTCGCCGCACGCCTGGCTGCTGTCGAAAGACGCAATGTCACCGCCCTCGACCCGCTGCCGATCTTCTGGGAGCGCGCCGTTCATGCAAATCTCTGGGACGTCGATGGAAACCGTTTCGTCGACCTTACCGCCGCGTTCGGCGTCGCCAATGTCGGGCATGCGCATCCCGAAGTCGTGCACGCGATTTCAAGCCAAGCGAGTTCCCTGCTGCACGGCATGGGAGATGTCCATCCACCCCGCGTAAAAGTCGAACTGCTCGAACGCCTCGCGGGAATTTATCCGCGCGGCGGGGCAAGCGAGGCGCCGAGCGTCCGCACCGTACTTTCCTCCTCCGGTTCCGACGCAGTCGAGACAGCGCTCAAGACCGCAATGCTCGCCACCGGGCAAGCAGGCGTGATCGCCTTCGAAGGCGCCTATCACGGCCTTTCTTTTGGTGCGCTCGACTGCACCTGGCGCGAAGATTTTCGCAAGCCGTTCAACGCGCGCCTCGCGAACGCCACATACTTCGCCCGTTTCGGCGATCTCGAAGATGTCCTCCGCGTCGCAGAAGAAGTGGGTGATCGGATCGGCGCCATTCTGGTCGAGCCGGTTCAGGGCCGCGGCGGCGAACGCGTTCCGCCGGCCGATTTCTTGCCCGCTCTCCGGCGCCTCTGCGACGAACGCGGCTGGCTGCTCATTGCCGATGAAATCTACACGGGCCTCGGTCGCACGGGAGCGCGCTTCGCTTGCGATCATGCGGGCGTCGTGCCCGACTTGCTCTGTGTCGGAAAAGGGCTGGCCTCCGGCATGCCCCTATCGGCTTGCATGGGTCTCGAAAAAGTCTTCGAAGCCTGGCCCACCTCAGTCGGCGAAGCGCTGCACACCCAGACCTTTCTCGGCCATCCCGCCAGCTGTGCCGCCGCGCTCGCCTCTCTTGACGTCGCGGATCGATGGAAGTTGGCAGATCGCTCAAAAGAGCTGGGCGCCCGCATTCTGAAACGTCTGCGCGATCAGCTAGGCGCACTCTCCTGCGTGCAGGAGGTTCGCGGCCTGGGATTGATGATCGGCATAGAATGCAGCACAAGCGAGATCTCCCTCGCCGCCACACAGATCCTTCTCGAACGCGGCTACGTCCTCTTGCCCTCCGGCGACGGTGGGCGGGTGCTTTCGCTGACCCCGCCGCTGAGCATTGGCGAGAATGCGCTCGAAGCCGCGTGCGACGCAATCGCGGACTGCCTAACGACGCTCGCAAACAAAGAGGCCACCCACGATTCGCCGGGCGGGGCATCGTGAGAACGCGGCAGGAAGTGGAAGTAGAGCTCGTCGCGTGGATGAGAGAAGACCCCTGGCAATTCGACGACGCGCGTTTTGAACGACTGGCCCTCGAACTCTTTGCACTTCAGTTCGCTGAGTGCCCTCCGTACGCAGCCCTGTGCCGATCCCTGGGACGTACACCGGAGAACGTCACCCGATTCGAACGCATTCCTCCGGTGCCCGCCGGCGCGTTCAAAGAATTCTCGCTTCGCTGTTTCCCCGAAGAGCAGATTCTGCATCGCTTTCGCACGAGCGGAACTTCAAGCGATCGCCGCGGCGTTCTCGAACTCGACACCCTCACACTCTACGAAGCGTCTCTAATTTCGAGCCTCCGAGCGCTTTGGCTCACTGATCTGACCGGGCAAAAACCCGTCATGAGATTCCTTGCCGCCTCACCGGAAGAAACGCCTGACTCTTCGCTCTCCCACATGTTTGGCGTCCTCGCCGAAGCCGAAGGCGGCGAAGGCAGTGGCTTCGATCTCGTTCGCAGCGAACTCTGCATAGACGCTTTCACCCATGCCGTCACGCGCGCCCAAGCGAAACAAGAACCGCTCTGTGTCGCCGGAACCTCGTTCGCATTTGTTCATTTCTTGGATGCCACGGCGGGCGACCCCGAAGCAGTCTGGCATTTACCGGCAGGCTCGCGCCTGCTGGAGACCGGCGGCTTCAAGGGGAAGAGCCGCGAGATCCCGCGCGAAGTTCTCCGAAGTGAACTCGCGCAACGCTTCGGCCTAGCCGAGTCGCATATCGCCAACCAATACGGCATGACGGAACTCGGCAGCCAATTCTACGATTCAACTCTGATCGACGCCTCCAGACCGCGCCGCAAACTCGGCCCGCCCTGGACGCGCGTTCGCTTGGTCGATCCCATCACAAATGAAGACGTCGAACACGGCGAGGCGGGCCTCATCGTGATTCACGACCTCGCGAATACGGGCAGCGTTGCCGCCCTCCAAACCGCGGACCTGGGGAGGCATCTCGAAGTCCAAGGGGGCCCGGCGGGCTTCGACGTACTCGGTCGGGCGGAGGGCGCGGAAGCGCGCGGATGCTCGATTGCAGTCGACGTCATGCTTGAGGCTTCGCGACACACTCTGACTGTCAAAGCGGCTCCGACGAATTCAGGGCCTACGGAGAAGCGTTCCTCGGAGAAACGCTCATGAGCGGTCTCGAGATTATCTGGCCGGATGAATCCAGTGAGCGCGTCCGCGCGGCCCGCGGGCGACTTGAGGTTGCGAGGCATGCGCTCACGGCTTGGCCCTTCGAGGAGCGGCTCGCAGCCGTAGCCGAAGTGCTCGCGGACTGGACGCAGGCCGACTCTCCCTGGCGCCGCGAACTCACCACTTCGTTTGCAGAGGCAAGCCCGTTTTCGCTCGGCACGGTTTCGGAAGGACTCGACGCGGCGCTCCGCGCATGGGATCCCGCACGCCTGATCGACTGTGCTAGGCGAGAGCTGGCTCCCGTTCTCGAAAGCGACACGCTTCGCCTGGCGGAGTTCGGCTGCACGTCAGTTTTGGCGGGGGGAGCGCTGCCCATGCCCACCCTGCTCTCTTCACTGCTGCCCCTCATCGTCGGCTCCCCTGTTTTTCTGCGCGAGAGTTCAAAAGATCGAGTCACGGCCTCCTTGCTCGCTCGCTCGCTTGGGGCACGCGACGAACGGCTCGCGAACGCGTTCGAGTTCCTGGACTTTCCTTCGAGCGACGAAGTCGCGTTGACCGCTTTTCTGGAAGCGCCTTGCGTCGTGGCCACGGGTTCCGACGAAACTCTCGCCTCGGTCGCGTCGCGACTCACTCAGCAACAACGCTTCGTCGGGTATGGGCATCGTTTCTCGATCGGCATCGTCGGTGCAGCCCAGACGACCGAGCTCGAAAAATTCGCGCGCGGCTTCGCGGTCGACACAGCGCGCTGGGACCAGTCGGGATGTCTATCTCCCGTGGTGATCTATCTGGTCGGCCTGCCGATCGAAGACCAAATGCGCTTCGCCTCTGCCTGCAGCGAAGCGCTCGAAGCACTCGCACACGCTATGCCCCGCGGCGCAAGTTCGCCCGAGGGGATGGCGGGGGCAGCGACCGAACGAGCCGAAGCGGCGATGCGTGCAGCCTCGGGAGGCGGTGCGCTCTTCGCGGGGCAATCGAGCACCATCGTGCTTGAAGCCGATTCGCAGCCGCGCCCCGCGCCACTTCATCGCTTTCTTCGCCTCATGCCCGTCGCGACGCTCGATGAGCTCGACTCCGCCCTCTCCCCTTTCCGGGGCGCGCTTTCGAATGCTGCCATCGCGGGCCTGACGGAGGCCGAGACCGTGGCGACCTGGCGCATAATGTCTCAATATTGCGTATCCCGCGTTACAAGACCCGGGCGACTCCAAACGCCCCCGGTCGATTGGCCGCATGACGGAATGCCGCTCCTCACTCCGCTTTGCCGTTTCGTTCAATACGACTAATACTGTCAATAGAAAACCGGGCTGACGAGCAGTCATTTACCCAACCCTAGGCAGCATTAAGTTAGGTTATTGCTAATCTCTCCTAAGGCGTTTTCACCTAGGCTGATCGGGTGAGTGGATGAGCATGCAACGCGAGACGCACTTCATTGAAGATCGTTCTTTGGATACGCCTCACGTCCTCATCAAAGCCGTAGGAGAAATCGGTCCATGTTCGATACGCGGAAAGCGCTCCAGGACATGGCCACTCAAATTCGCGCCTACCGCTCTGAGGACGGACTCACACTCCAGCAGTTGGCTACGCAAAGTGGTGTCGCCGCAAGCACGATCCACAAAGTCGAAGCACAGCAGATGGTTCCGACTGTTTCGGTCTTCTTGAAGATCGCCCGCGGACTCCGGAACCTGCCAACGACTTTGAGACACCTCGTTTCGGTATTTACTGTAGACCTCCTTGCTCCGCCATCGTTTCTTTGGGCGGGTTTATGTAGACGGCTGCGGGAAGGCACGCCGTTTTCGGCATGCCTCGCGGGAAGC
>JBDNFB010000016.1:0-11888 GCA_041690055.1 Myxococcota bacterium
CGGCTCAGCGACGTGGCTAGCCCGTAGCTAACTACACGATAAGAGGAATGATTCAGCGATCAGCGGTTCGCTCGTTCCGGGGCCGCCACTCGCGCGAATCGAATCGATTGTCGCGTCGAAGGTGGGGCCACTGCGGGGAGTCGCGATGCAGCGGGTACTTGCCCTTGATGACCTTTTTCCCGATGCGCGCCTGGTGGTTTTGCCAAGTTTGCGTCGGTTTGAGTTGAGTCTCGATTGGATTACGGGTCAAAACGACCCGTTCACGTCTCGCTGGTCAATTCGACCAATCATTTCGGGACTCTGGATATAACGTGATTTTGATGGAATTTCACCTATTTAGCTAGCAAATTTCGTCTTCACGTTGGATTCGTTTTGAATCCAAGCGTTTCAAATTTCGATCGGGGGGATGTCCCAACTGTTCACTTTTCTGGGCGCCCACTCGACTTGGCAGTCTCCAGGATAAGAGTGCCGTCAGGTGGCCGAGAGGTGATCAACTATCTCCTACGTGCCCCCCAGTAATTTTCCGGGTCCAAATCGCCGCGCGGCCCGATCCTCTCAACGGCTATGTGGTCCCCTTATCGGATATGTGGCGGATCCACTTTCGTAATTCGTAGCCGTTGAACTAAAAACGGCCCCAATTGGCGGGCACTTGAGCAACATAACCGTCAGTTGCACGCCGGGCACAAGCAGTTCCATTGCAGGGTCGAATGGAGCGAACCGCGAGTGGCAGGGCCACGCTTCCGCTTCCGCGCGGGGCTTTGCTCGGGGGCAGCCCCTAGACCAGAGACCCCGACCTCAGGATCCCTGCCCCGAGAACCCCCCGCCTTTGAAATCTCGGCCCCTGAAATCTCGGCCCCTGAAATCCGCGCCCCTGAAATCCGCGCCCCTGAAATCTCAGAAGGGCCAGAATCGGGGGATCACGGAGAGGGCAACTACGCCACAGATGATGTCGAGGGGGATGCCTACCCGCAGGAAATCGCCGAAGCGGTAGCCGCCAGCGCCGTAGACGATCAGATGGGTCTGGTAGCTGACGGGGAAGGCAAAGGCGCAGGCTGAGGCGATCGCCACGGTCATGACGAAGGGGCGCGAGTCGACTCCGAGCTCCGCAGAGGCGGCCAGGGCAATCGGGAACATGATCGCGACGGCCGCATTGTGATGGAGCGTCTCCGCCATCACAACGCAGAGTAGGTAGATGACGATCAGCGTGGCGGTCGGTCCCATGTTGCCGACCGCTCCGACCAGGCCGACGGCGACGAATCCCGCGGCGCCCGACTGCGTCATGGCGTTGGCAATGCCGAGACCGGCACCGATCGTGATCAGCACCGTCCAATCGACGCTCTCCCGCGCCTGCGTCGCGGTCAAGCATTTCGTGCCCAGCAGCGCGGCGACCGTGACGAACGCCGCGATCGAGATGTGGATCCCTCCGACGCTGACCGCGAGGACCATGGCGGCCAAGATGCCGAGGGCCACCCGCGCCCGTTCGAAGGCAGGGCGGTGCGCGCCGGGGAGTTCGCTCGCGAGGTAAAAATCTCGGCTGTTCTGATGCACACGCATGAACTCGGGCGCGCATTGCATGAGCAGCGTATCCCCGGGGCGGAGGACGATATCGCCGATCTTGCCCTGCACGCGTTCCGCGTTGCGATGGACGGCAATCACGACCGCGTCATAGACCGACCGGAAATTCGACTGCTTCACGGACTGGCCGATCAGCGGGGAAGAGGCCGACACCACGGCTTCGACCGTCGGGCGATTGCGACCGCCGGGCAGGCTCTTGAGAAGATCTTGGTTGGCGCCGGGTTCGAGGCCGCGGATGCGCTGGAGATCGATGATCGTGGCGACGACGCCCGCAAAGATAAGGATATCGCCACTCTGGAGCGCTTCGTCGGGGCCAACGGGCGTGATCACGCGGGAACCGCGGTCGATCTCGACGAGGAAGAGGCCAGGCAGGTTACGCAGATTGGCTTCTTCAACGGTCGTGCCGTGGAGGGGGCTGTCTTCGGTCACGCGCATGGCGGCGGTGTATTCGCGGCTTCGATCGTTGAGTTCTTCGGCGGCCTCCATGCGCACGGGAAGTCGGCTTGGCGCAACGAGCACGAGATAGGTCATTCCCGCAATCGCGATCAGGATCCCAACAGGAGCAGGTTCAAAGAAGCTCCAGGGCTCGAGGCCTGCGTCTCGGACCATACCCGTCACCGTGAGGATCGTGCTCGTCCCGATGATCGTCGTGACGCTGCCGAGGATCGACGCGTAGGAAAGGGGGATCAGGTACTGCGAGGCAGCACGACGGCTTCGCTTCGACCAGTCGATTACGGTGGGCGTCATCATAGCGACAATCGGCGCGTTATTCAGGAAAGCGGATAGGCCCGCGACTGGGATAGCCATGCGCAGCATCGAGCTCTTGAGCCCGCTGGTTGGCTTGCCCAGGACGCGGCCGAGTGTCATTTCGAGAGCGCCGGTCTGGCGGAGGGCGGCCGAGACCATAAAGAGTGCGCCGACTGTGGCGACGACGGGGTTCGCGAAGCCGGCGAAAGTTTCGGTCGGGCTCAGGATGCCTGTGGCCCCAAAGCAGATCAGCGTCCCCATCAGGACGAGGTCGGGCGCGGCAAGCTCGCGCACCATGGCGGTGAGCGCGACGGCGAGCAACGCGAGCGTAAAAAGGATCTGCCAGTCCATCCGGCACGCACGATACCCTATTTAAAGGCCGATAGTCCCGGCCTTTCCGCGTGCAGCCTCGCCGAAATCCGTCAAACTCCGGCCATCATGACGGACGCCCTACGCAGCTTCAGCGAACGCGAGTTTTACCTCGCGGAGTTTAGACGACGCTCGATCGGCATTATTTGGCCGAGCGAGGAGCCGCTCGATTCTGCGTGCGCGGACGTCGTTGGCGAACTTGTGCGAAATCAGTCCCGCGTGGTTGTGATGAGCCCGAATGATGCGGTGTTTTCTGAGCTGACCCGCGTGTCGCCCATCGATTTCCGTGAAGAGAATGTGGCGCCGCGACTTTGGCGGCAGCTTCGCGAGCATGGCAGTGCGGGCTTGAAGATGGGGGACGCGACGCTGGCGGAGGAGTGTCTGCGAGCGGTGCTCGACCTGCGCCTATCGAAGGTCGTTTGGATTCAGTCCGCGCCGCTGGTTGAACGCGCGAGCGGTGCTGGGCGCGTTTCGGTGGTCGATCTTGCTCATCTGGAAGCCCTGCTTGGAGATCCGCCGTCGAATTCTTCGAGTCTGCGTGTGCGCCAGGGGCAAGAAAAGCTGTTAGGTACGATCCGGGCCATGATCGAAGGCGGTCTGCCGGCGGTGAACGTCTGCGCGGGCGAGGACCTCGCGCGCGAGCTGTTTACCTACGCGGGCGCCGGGATGTTCTTTACCCGCGATCGTTATGCGGAGGTTCGTCCGCTTGCGCTTGATGATTACGATCCGGCGAGCGATTTGATCGAGCGCGGGGAAGCGGACGGTTTCCTTGTGCCGCGGAGTCCTGCTGCGCGCGATGCTGTCCTTGCGCATGGCGTCGGCGTTTTCGTCGAGGGGCGATATTTAGCTGGAATCGGCTCTCTGATCCCTCATCTGGATGAAGGGGCGATTGAGGTGGCCTCGCTCTTTGCGCTCACGCGCTATGTCGGGGAAGGTGTGGGCGGGCAGATCGTTCGTTATGCGATCGAACGGGCCCGTTCAGAAAAGATCGCCTATTTATTCAGCTGCACGACTTCGGATCGCGTGGTCGGCTTTTTTGAAGGATATGGCTTCTCTGTCGTCGGGCATGACCAGGTGCCAAAGGCTAAATGGGAAGGCTACGACCCGGATCGGCGCGCACGCGTGAAATGCCTGCGCTTCGATCCCTGATCGATCGATCCGCAGTTCCTTCGTGATCGATCCGCTTCCGCGCCGGGCGTGCTGCTCCTGCGCCGCCCGCCTCCCCCCCATATCCTCCTCGCGCTTCTTTATGTTCTGCCTGGTGTTCTTCCTGGTGACCTTCTGGTCGGCTCTCCGATTGCCCGTCGAAGCGCTTCAGGGATGACCCGAGGGCTTCCTCCTGAAGGTCCGGCACGACCCCGAAGGTGCGTACCGGAGTGGCCTATAAGCCGGGTTTTGTCACGACGCCGCGTTGCCGCGATGTCGGTAAAGGTCATTCCTCTAGACCCCGCATTGCTGCGGGGTTCAAGCACTCTCACCCGTACACCGCACCTGGACCGAAGTCCCGGTGTTCGAGCGGACCGCTCTCGACGATGTGCCTATTCGAGCTTGCTCCGGAAGGGGCTTGCCTCGCCGCCGGTCACCCGGCTGTCGCGCGTGGGCTCTTACCCCACGATTTCAACCTTACCTGTGCCTCTTCAAGGAACGAATCCAATAGGGGCCATCGGCGGTGTCATTTCTGCTGCGCTTTCCCTCGGGTTTCCCCGGGTCGCTGTTAGCGACCTTCCTTGTCCTGCGGAGCCCGGACTTTCCTCCCGTGAACGGTTTGTGTTCACCGGCGACCTTCCAGCCACCTTCGGCGGGCAGGCGCATCCTAATCGGCAGTGCGGGCCGGGGCAACGGGGGCCAGCGCAGAGATACGCTGAGAATTGGGTCCCCGTCCGCAAACCTGGGTCGGAGTCCGTGATGACCATCAGTTCTTAATTGAAATCAATATCAGTATCTATTAGATACTGATTCCGATGTCAGAAACCCAAATTGACCCAATCACCAGGCCGCCGCCTAAGGATTCCCAGGGGGATCGTGTGGGCCGCAAGTCTGAGATCCTGCGACCGGCGCAGATCTTTGATCCCGTGGCGCGCGCACTGGACGTGATTGGAGATCGCTGGAGCCTGGTCATCGTGCGGCAGCTGCTCGCGGGGCCGAAGGGCTTCCAGGAGCTTCGGGTGCGCACGGGCATCGCACCCAAGGTGCTTTCGAGCCGGCTTCGGCAGATGCGCGCGGATGGCTTCGTCGAGACGGCGTCGCAGGGCAGTCGCTCTCCTTATTGCGTGACGAGTAAAGGGCGCTCGCTCGAGCCGATCATTTCTTCGATCGCGAAATGGTGGGTACGCGAGGGGATCAGCGCGCTCGATATCGATGCTTCGCGCTTCACGGAGACCTCGGCGCTCTCCGTGCTTGAGGCGCTCCCGAATTTGCTTCGCGAGGACGCAGCCAAAGGGCGGCGCGTTGTCTTTGAGATTCGACTGACCGGCGAAGGCGGGGGCGTGTGGGCAGTCGTGATCGACGACGGGCATTGCGAGGTCGTCGAGGGCTTCGCTGAAGGCGCAGATGCTCGGTACACGGCGACCGCACGCGATTGGTGCGGCGTGGCGTTAGGTGTAACGAACGCGCGCGAGGCCTTTAGACAGGGGCTCCTACGCAAGGAAGGCGCCGGGATTGCCATGGACGAATTTTTTCATCAGATCGCCTCTGCTCCGCCGGGGCGATCTCAAGATTCAACGGATTAGAAACCCTAGAGAACGATTCTCTTTACACGATTTTTTCAGAAGGAGGCACACCATGATTTCATTCGGCATGTCCGAAGACCAGGAACTCGTACGCGATGCGATGCGTGAGTTTGCGGCCGAGGCGATTCGACCGATCGCGCGCGAATGCGACGAAGCGGCCAAGATTCCCCAAGACTTTCTTGATACCGCTTGGAGCCTGGGGCTCACCAGTACTCAGATTCCGGAGAGCTACGGCGGCGCGGGCGAAGAACGCTCGATGGTGACGAATGCTATTTTGCTCGAAGAACTCGCGCACGGCGACGCCTCGCTGGCGATGGCAGCCGTCGCGCCTTCGCTCTTCGCGAACGCGATTCTCGATCACGGCACCGAGGAACAGAAGAAGTCCATTCTTCCGCTCTTTTGCGGCGAATCCTATGCGACGGGTTCGATTGCGCTGCTTGAGCCCGGACCGCTCGCGGATGCGAGTCGGCCGCGTACGGTGGCTGAGCAGAAGGGCGATTCCTTCGTGATTTCCGGCCGCAAGACGATGGTGTTGATGGGCGATCGGGCGAGTCATTTCCTGGTGACAGCGCAGCTCGGCGACGATCTCGCCGCGTTTGTCGTGCCGCGCGATGCCGCGGGCCTCACGGTTAGCGAACCCGAGAAGAAGATGGGGCTCCACGCTCTTTCCATGACCAGGCTTGAACTCGAGCGCGTCGAAGTGGGTGCGGATGCGATGCTTGGCGGCACCGAAGGCGCCGACGTGCAGCTGATCCTGAATGCCTCGCGCGCAGCACTGGCGACAGTGATGCTCGGCGTATCGCGCGCTGTGCTCGAATACTGCGTGCCCTACACGAAGGATCGAGTGGCATTCGACGAGCCGATTTCCAAAAAACAGTCGATCGCTTTCCGACTCTCGGAGATGCACATCGAACAGCACGCTCTGCGTCAGCTGTGTTGGCAGGCTGCGAGCCTGCTGGAGCACGGCGAGGACGCAACGAAGGCGGCCTGGCAGGCGCGCGCTTATGCGGCGGAGAAGAGCATGTGGATCGCCGACAACGGCGTTCAGGTGCTCGGCGGGCACGGCTTCATTCGGGAGCATCCCGTGGAGATGTGGTTTCGCAACGCGCGCACGCTCGGCGTGATGGAAGGGCTGGTCGCGCTCTAGTTCTAAGGAGTGGACGAGGACGCGAAGAGGCCGGTTTGACTGGCCATCCGAAACTGAAAGCGCGATCTGAATGAGACCGCGATGGAGAATACGATGATCGATTTTCGATTGACTGCGAATGACAAGGCGCATCTCGCTCGAACGCGCGCCGAGGCCGAAATTGCGCGACGCTATGCGCGAGAGTTCGATGAGCGCGAAGACGAAATGATTCCGGACGTGCTGCCGGAAGCGGAAGCATTTTACAAGAACCTCGAGAAGCTGCCGGATCTGGGCATGGAAGACTCGCATGGCCCGATCATGATGATGCTCCAGACGATGGGGGCCTATTGGGGCGACTACTCGGCCCGAGTGAAGCGCTCGGCGCGCGGCGGGCTAGGCAATGCGGCTCTAGGAGCGGCGGGCACGGACGAGCAGAAGGAGAAATGGGGCAACCTGCTTCTTTCGATGGCGATTACGGAGCCCGGCTGCGGTTCAGACCCTTCGCGCGTTTCGACGACGGCGGTTCTCGATGAAGAGACCGATGAATGGATCTTGAACGGCGAGAAGATCTTTGTGACGACGGGCATTCGTGCCACGGGCGTTGTGATGTGGGCGACGATCGACAAGAGTGCCGGTCGCGCGGGCATCAAGTCCTTTCTCGTCGAGAAAGACACGCCTGGATTCAACGTGCCGCACAAAGAAAAGAAGCTCGGGATTCGCGCCGACGATACGGCGGCCTACGTATTCACGGATTGCCGCATTCCGCGCGGGAATTTGCTCGGTCTCGACGAGACGATTCCGAAGTCGAGTTCGGGCGGTTTCCGGGGCGTCATGAAGACATTCAACATGACGCGGCCTTTGACCGCAGCGATGGGCCTCGGTATCGCCGAAGCGGCCCTCGACTACACCCGCGATCAGCTCGAAGAGGCGGGTATCGTCCCCGACTACACGGCGGGGCCCGGCGGCATGGGACGCCTTACGGCAGCGGCCGATAAGTTCATGCGCTTGGAAGCACTCTTTGATGCGTCGCGATTGACGACGCTGCAATGTGCGTGGATGGCTGGCAAGGGACTCCCCAATAATATGGAGTCTTCCGTGTGTAAGGCGCATGCGGGTTCAGCGGTTCGCGAGATCACTCAGGGCTGCATCGAGATTCTCGGCAGCATGGGGGCCTCGCGAGAGTATCTCCTCGAGAAGTGGATGCGCGATTCCCGGATCACGGACATCTACGAGGGCACGGGCGAGATTCAGCGCCTGATCATCGCCCGCGGTCTGCTCGACTACACGCGAAAAGATCTCAAGTAGAGCTCAAACATCCAGACCTTCGTGCTCACGTTTCGCAAGAAGGCCCCCTCTATCAATGGAGCGGGGCCTTTTTTCGTGGCGTCGCCACGGTTGCCAAGGCTTATGCGAACGATCTAGCGTCCCGTGGCCAAGCCGCGCCCCTTTGTCGTCTCGGCTTCCTTGGAGATCGCCCTTGTACAACGCGGAAAGCGCGGATTCGCAGAACGCCCCTTCGACTCAGCCAGATGGAGGCGGGGCAGCTGTCCCTGCCGCTTCGTTCTTTTCGCCGCTGTATACGCGGTACGTATTGTTCATGGTTTTGTTGACCATGGTGTTCAGCAATATCGATCGCACGATTCTCTCGATTTTGGTTAAGCCGATCAAAGAAGAGTTCAGCCTGAGCGATACGCAGGTCGGCTTCCTGCTCGGCCCCGCCTTCGCGATCGTCTACAGCATTCTCGTTCTGCCCATTGGGCGTTATGCGGACACGACCGGCGTACGGCGGAACATCGTGGCCTTCAGCGTCTTTTTCTGGAGTCTGTTTACCTGTGCAACGGGCTTCGTCACGAGTCATATGCAGCTCGTCCTGATGCGGATGGGCGTAGGCGTCGGTGAGGCCGGGGCGACTTCGCCGAGCGTTTCGATGCTCTCGGATTATCTGCCGCCCGAGCGCCGTGCGGCGGGCATGTCCGTGATCTCCATCGGCGCCGTCGTCGGCATGGGCCTGGGGATGGTGCTTGGGGGATGGATCTTTGAGCAGTACGGCTGGCGAACCGCTTTCATCGCCGCGGGCGCGCCCGGGATTCTCCTTGCGATTGTCTATCGCCTCACGATCAAAGAACCCGAACGCGGGGGCAGCGAAGGTCGCCGCGCGCCGGTCGACGGCGCCTTCATGCCGAACCTGAAGCTGCTGCTCGGAACGAAGACCTACGTCTGTATCCTGGCGGCGAACGGGTTCTCCTTGTTTGCCTCGATGGGGCGGAACCTCTGGGAGCCGAGTTTTCTCGTGCGCACTTACGAGATGGGCCAATTCCATGCGGGGTCTTGGTATTTTTTGACGAGCCCTGTGCCTTCAATGCTCGGCATTTTCCTGGGCGGCTATCTCGCAGATCGTTACGGCAAGAAGGACGGGCGTTTCTATCTCTGGGTGCCCGCTTTCGGTCAGCTGCTCAGCGTTCCGATCCTCGTCTGTTTCCTTCTCTGGCCCAAGGATGACCTGGTCGCGCTACCGGCCTTGTTTGCGGGGACGGCATTCGCTGCGATTCCTGTTGCGCTGATCTTCAGCATTGGGGGCTCCGTCCTGGGCGGCTTCTTTACCGCGCCCTTCATGTCGACGATCCAAGGCGTCTCGCCTCTTCGTATGCGGGCCTTTGCGGCCGCGATTTCGACGCTGATCAGTACGCTCATCGGACTGGCGGGCGGGCCACTTGTAGTAGGGGCGCTCGCGGACGCGCTGAAGGCGGATTACGGGCAGGATGCGCTTCGTTATGCGCTGCTTTTCCCGACGGTGATCCCCGTGATCAGCTCAATCATCTGCCTGCTGGGCGCGCGCTTAGTGTCGGCGGACTTAGAACGTGCTCGAACCGCAGACGCCTAGCGCCCTATCTGCCAACCCCTGCCCCCGGCCGCCTGTACGTAAGTCCTAATGCCTAAGAACTTTATAAGATCTAAGGCCTAAGCTTGAAGGCCTGGCCAGAGGCTCTTAGCCGTGCCTGAGAGGACGAGCGCGCGATCGCTTGTGCTCAACTCCGCGACCGCGTCGCGGGCAAGTTCGACCAGCTTTGCGTAGGTCCGGTCATAGATCTGGCAATAGTCGGAGCCCCACATTAGGTGGTCCGCTCCGAACTGGCCGACGAGTTCCCCGACGAGAGGTCGAGAGCTGCCTTCCGCTGCGACAGCGTCATCAAGGCCATGGGTCGTGAGCTTGAGGTAGAGGTTCTTGAAGCGGGCGAGGGCGTAGAGCTCCTTCCGCAGTGACGGGTCGGGCAGCGCGAAGGCGCAATGGTCGAGAGATATCGGCGTTGTGGGGAACCGGGTCAGGACTTCTTCGAGTTCGGACAGCTGATGCGGCAGGATCGTCACGATGACGTGAATGCCCAATGCCGCGGCGCGCTCCCAGATCGGGAACGTCCGTTCATCGACGAGCCATGAACTGCTTTCGCGCGTGAGGGCAAAGAGTCGAACGCCCGCGGCGCCCCGCTCCGACACCCAATACTCGAGCGTGTCGGCTGCGTCAGCCGCTTCCGTGTTAATGCAACAGGCGGACACGAAACGGTCCGGGCAAGCTCGGGCGCTGTTGAGCGCATAGGCGTTTTCGAAAGTGTAAGCGCCAACGCCCTGCACGAGAATTGCCTTCGTGACCCCCGAAGCATCCATGCCGGCCCGCAATTTGTCTGCGTCAGCGGGGGAGTCGAGATACCACTCGCTGGGCGAGAGTACGCGGGGGTTAAGCGGGTAGGCCGCCTGGTCCCCCGATACCACGTGCGTGTGCGTATCAATCATCTCGGTTCCTAAATCGTTCGCCATCAGAGTTCTGTGCTCGCCTCGCCCATGCGAATCGTCAGGAACTCCATGCCTTCCGGGCCGCAGGTGAAGCCGTATCGCATCTTCGGCGGGATCACTATTGTGTCGTCCGGGCCAACGGATCCGAACTCATCGTCGAAGGTCGCCCCACCCTTCAAGATGACCAGCATCTCGGAATGATTGTGATGATGGGTCGGCACGCGAAAGCCGGCGGGCAGCATCGAGCGGTTCATGAAGAATCCGGCTTCACCGCGCACGATCTTCTTGCGGCGAGCGCCGGTCTTCTTTGCCTTCTTCACCATTTCTTTGGGTGGGGCGGTGCCCGGCGCGGCAGTTTCGAGGGGCTTGTCCCAATCGATCAGGGAGTAGGTCAGGATTTTGGCATCGCTGGCAGCGGCATCGTCGAGACTATTTGGCATGAGGCTTCCTTTGCTTTCGGCGTCTTGACACCGGGGATCTGGATGGATGAAAAGAGCGCCGATCGCGCTAGTTACGGGTGTCTTCGATCCAGTCGGGCATGTCGATCGGCGGGTTGGGGAGCCGCTTGGCCCCCTTCTCCTCAAGCAGCTTGTCGAAGCCTTCCGTGTCGGCGGGGAACGAGCGTGGGTCGCCCATCATGACCTCAAAGAGCTCCACGCCCTCCGGCCCAGCGACGAAGGGCCCGAACGCGGCGCCTTTTTCGAGTGTGATGTGCATACCCGGCGTGCATTCTACATCGCCGCAGGTCATGGAACCAGAAAGTACGTACACGACGTGCTCGCTGTTATGCCCGTGCTTGTGGATCATCATGCCGGGATCCCACTTGGCATAGAGGGAGAGGCATTTATCGCTGAATTCGAGCCATTTCTCCCGGACCAAGGCCGGACCGGTCGGAAGTTCGAGGGCGCGGACATCTTGCCATTTTTCATCGTCGAGATGGCGAAACTTTACTTTCGGTTCGGACTTGGCTTCGGACATAGAATGGTTCTCCTTGGGAGAGAGCTTCAAAAGAGGGCGTAAAAAGAGGGCGTAAAAGGGGAGCGTCAAAAGGGAGTGTCGCCCTCGATCGTGACTCGGTTCATCACTCGCCGTTCGGCATAGTCGGCCACCGCGTAATGCTGCGCGGAGCGATTATCCCAGAACGCGACCGAGTTCGTATCCCAGCTAAAGCGGCATTGGAATGCGGGCGAGCGGATATGGTCGTTGAGCATGGGGAGAATGGCTTCGTTCTCCCGCTCGCTGAGTCCCACGATGCGCACGGTCGAGTTGCGATTCACGTAGAGGCTCTTTCGGCCGGTCACGGGATGGGTTCGCGCGATGGGATGTTCCACCGGCGGCCATTTCGCCTGGATTTCCGCAAGGTTCACGTCGGCATGGCCGGCTTCGATGCCCTTTTGCAAAGGCTTCGTGATGTCGTGGATCGCAGTCAGCCCATCAATCAGGCCTCGAATCGCAGGTGACAGCGCCTCATAGGCAGCGACCGAATTGGCCCAACACGTATCGCCCCCGACTTCCGGCACAATCACCGCCTTCAGGATGGAACCCATCGGCGGCGA
>JBDNFB010000017.1:0-57333 GCA_041690055.1 Myxococcota bacterium
CGTGATGGACCAGAAATGCCCGAACTCGGTCTTCGGTGAAAGGTGAACCGGATCCTCTTTGCGCAGCCGCTCGAAATAACCCCAGATTTGATCGTGTTCGAAGAGCTCCGCATCCGACACATCGATCTCCTCGAGGGGAACCGAGTAAGGATCGACATTGACTTGGCCCTTGGAGCGGGCGAAGTCCTCGGCGGACTCGGGATCGTTTAGGGCTTCACTCATGATCGTATCCTTGCTCTGCGGATTGCGCGCTTGCTTCGTAGCCATTCAGGGTATCGCTTTCGGTCGCGGCTGGACGCAAAGATGACTGGCGGGCCTGCTGCTTAGTCGCGGCGCGCGGCTGAGGCGCCGTGCGTCATTCAGGGCCGGGACCAGGGCCAAGGCAAGGACAGGGAACAGGGCGCGGCGGGACTAGAGTGCGGCGGGCCGCATGAAGATGGGCGAAGACCAGGCGCGCTCGCTTGCGGGGTTCAAGCAGTCCTCGGGGCGATTGGGATCGGGTGTGAGACAAGGTTTTGTGGAGTCGCCGTTGATCGTGGGAGACGGCTCTTGGATCGCGCGAACGTAGTAAACGCGTTCGACGGGCGTGCCCGACGATGCGTCGGGATCTTCGAACACGGCGCTGCACCCTTCCTCCTCAGGCGCGCATTCGAAGACGCGCCACGGATCTTCGATGCGCTCGGCGATCGTAGCCACAGTCGAACCGGCAGTTGAGTCAGGGGCGACGGAGGAGGGTGTGATTCGGACGACCTCAAGACGAATAATGCGTTTGCGGCCCTCATCGGGATGATGGCATTCGTTCCGGCAGAGCGATGCGATGCGATCGGCGGGCAGCGCGTCGTGGACGAAGTCCGGGCAGCCGGGCTGCTGTCGTTGTGCGCCTAACGCGCGGGCTTCGAAGCGCGGCGGGGACGCCGCAGCTCCTCGCTCGGCGTCTGCCTCGGCGTCCCTCTTGGGATCTACCTCGGCATCAGCCGCGACCGCAACTGCAACCTTGACCTCGGAGCCCATCGGCCAGCGCTGCTCCCGCGCGTCGATATGATCGAACCAGAGCAGGATCCGGTCGCCGGAGGTCGCGTAGGTTTCGCGCCGAGACAAAGCGTCCCAGACGGCTTCGCGGTCACGGCCGCGGGCGTGCACTGCGGCGAGGCCGCCACTGAAATAGAAGGAGCCCTGTCGATCGTCGAAGGTACCACTCGGCAGGGGATAGCCGACGCCGTCGGTCATGACGAGACGACCGAATTCCTTGTAGCCCGTGCCTGGGCGGCCGCGATGGGTATCGCTTGAGGCGATCATGCCCATTCGGTAGCGGTCGGAGACGGGACGGCCTTCGACGCTGTCGAGCGCGTACGCGAATTGTGCCGATTGCTTGGGACGGTAGGACCAGGCAGAGAGGTACTCACCTTGGAGTTGGCTGCATTGCCCCCAGTCGGCGTCGGTGGACCCTGGGATGATGTCGTGGGGTCGGAGGAGCGCGATTGCGCCTGAGTCTATGCTCGCCCCGCGTTGAACCGCGTCCTCCATCGCCGCATCACAATCGATCGATTCGGGATCCTCGCAGCGTGCCCGAGCGAGCTCGCCCGCGCGGTGGCAGCAGAACTCAATGTCTTCGGTCGGGGCGGGACAGGAATAACGGCCGGCCTGGTCCTTCACCGGGCGTTCGAAGTCCCTAAAGACCTCGGAATTGCCATGGCCTGAATAGACTTCAATCAGGCGCTGCCAGCGTGGATTGTGTTGTTCGAGCTGGCGGTCGAGTCGCGCATGAGCTGGATTCGTCACGCCCCAGGCAAGGCCATGGGGAATCACGAGCGCTCGTTTTCCCCATTCGTCGAGTTTCTTGAAGAGCTCGGCGGGGGTCGCAGCGTGTTCGCGGCAATCCGTGGGGAGATCGGGCGAGGCGACGCCTTCGGCGCAGGTGTCGACTGCGAGCGCGTCAAGCGCATAACGGTGGAAGCTGCCGAAGTCCGTGAAGGCCGATTCTGTGGCCAGGACGCCGAGTGTGCCGAGGCCAACGAACATATATGTGGAGGTCGGTCCAGACGCGATGGGGCGCGCGGGGATGGCGTTGTCCTCGAGGTCCGCGAGGACCACATTTTTGTGGCCATAATGTTCCTCGGCGGTGCCGGAATGGGACCACTCCCAGCCCAGAAAGCTGACCATGTCTGGGTTTGAGGCATCGCCTGCCGCTCGCTCGCAGGAGCGAATGGCTTCGATCGTAGACTGCCAATGCGTCGGAGTAAGGCTTTCCGCGTGATCGTTGATGCTCCAGAAATCGAGCTGGGAGCAGAAGCGCGCAAAGTCGCAGGCGTCTGCGGGCGTGCGGCGCGGGTCGAGGTTGGGGATCTGGTAGGACTGCAGGAACGAGTCAGCGCTGTAATTCGTGTGCACGTGCAGATCACCGAAGAGAATCTGTGAAGGGGCCTCTGCCGATCTGTGCGGGGCAGAGTCCGGACGCCGGGCTACGAGGGGCTCGCCTTCGAGCATGTCTTCTCCGCCGCGCGCACTGAAGTAGGTGGCGACGTAGAGCCCGCCGACGGCGAGGAGTAGGACGAGGGCGAGGAGTGCGATCAGCCCGCTTGCAAGCTTGAGCGTGAAGCGGCCGATCCGTCCCACCCAGTCCATTCGTTCGTCCCCTCTTGATCTGCTGCGTCCGACCATCGCGTCGGGCTCAGTGTGCATACGAGGGTGACGCTCTGGTGAGGCCTTCACAAGCGTGGAGCGGGGATCAGGCGCGTCCGAACCGGGTCCACAAACCGCGGAGGACGTATTGGACACCGTAGGAGAAGGAGGTTGCCCTGAAACATCGTGACGAGACAAGCCGCCGTGGCTTCGCTGAAGTTCTCCAGGGAGTGCTGGACTTGCTCTTTAAAGGAACTCAATCTGATCCGCGCCCCAGAGCCTTGAATACTCTTCTCAGCGCACATTATCGCTTTTAAATGCGCCCTGGGCTGCGGGTCTCGTGGCGGCCTGAGCCGCGGTCAGCACAAGCCTGACGAGGAGCGCGAAAAGGGAGATGGCCGGTTTCAGGGTTCGACGGATCATCAGGATACCTTTCTTTCCGCATCGTTGTTTGGATGGTCCTGATTTGGATACGCTCCGCTTCACCCGCTGGTTACGGCGGGCAAAAGAGGAGCAGGATCTTGAATTTTTCGGGAAAAAAGGCAGTGGTGGTCGGCGGGGCGAGCGGGATCGGGCGGAGTACGGCTCTGACGCTTGCCGAGCGGGGGTGTGATGTCGTGATCGCAGATATTCATGCGGGGCGCATTGAGGAAGCGGTGGAGGCGGTTCGCGCGACGGGTCGAAAGGCTCACGGGATTCGCTGTGATATTACGCAGGATGCCGACGTCGAAGCGCTCTATGAGCTGGCCTTGGCGGAGCTCGGCCAGGTCGATGTCTTGGTGAACAGCGCCGGAGCATCGCTTCTCGGCGCTCTCGAGAATATCCAAATGGATCAATGGCAATGGCAGCTCGAGGTGAACCTCTTGGGCGTGATCCGGACCTGCAAAGCCTTTCTTCCTCAGTTCATCGAACGCCGAAGCGGCGCCATCGTGAACGTGGCTTCCGTGGCCGGTCTCTACGCATATAGCTACGACGCCGTGCCCTATGCGACTTCAAAGTTCGGCTGCGTCGGCTATAGCGAGGGCCTCGCGGTCTATCTCGGTGGCCGCGGTATTCAGGTCTCCGTCGTCTGCCCGGGACTCGTGACGACGAACCTCGGAGAGAACGCACGCATTTTGGGCGTAGAAGATCCCGGCAGCTTTATTCATTTCCCCGAGCATATGCAGCGGCCGATCGGACCCGACGAAGTAGCCGTCATGATCGCGGACGGCGTTGCCGAGGGGCGCTTCATGATCCTCACACATCCGGAGGACGGCCCTCTGCTCGCCACGCGACGCGAGGACTACGATGCGGCGATCGCCGCACAGATCGCAGCTGCTCCCGATCCATTCAAAGGACGTTAGTCCGGCAGGGCGTACGCGACGTATTCGCTGCCGGAGGGCTGGCCCAGTTTGCCGCCCCCCGGCGGCGATGACGACGAATTGTCGACCCTTCGCCTCATAGGTGGCGGGTGTGGCGAAGCCGCTGGCCGGCAGCGTGGCCGACCAGAGTTCTTCGCCGTTTGTTGGATCAAAGGCGCGAATCTGCGCGTCCGGCGTGGCCCCAATGAAAAGCACACCGCCTGATGTGAGGAGCGGCCCCCCGTAATTCTCCGCGCCGAGCCCCGAGCGTCCTTGCGCGAGTACCTGCGGATAATCACCGAGCGGGATCTGCCAGCGAATCTCTCCCGCGTTCAAATCAATCGCGTTCAGCGTTCCCCACGGCGGCTTCGAACCCGGCAGTTCGTAATCGTCGAGCAGTTTCTGATAGCCCGCGACCACGAAGGTCTTCGGTCCCTCCTGCTCCGCCCAATGAATCGGGGCATCTTCCTCGTCCGCGCTATACGCGAACCAGGCAATCGCCGCGATCTCGTACCATTTGAGCGAAGCACCCAGGCCGGGCATTCGGCCCCGGCCATCCCTCGCCAAGCGGTAGACGTCGGGAAAGCTCAGCCGATCGCTTAAATTGATGAGGGACGGCACCGTAACGCCATCGCCTTTCATGTCGAGACCGTGGCAGCCGGCGCACGTATGCAAGTAGCCCGTGCCGAGCATGGAGGAGACCGACTGGTCATCGACGGCCTCGATCATCTGCACACCCCACGGCACCTGATTGGCATTCACAAAAAGCAGGCCGCTCTCCTGATCCCAGGCCGCGCCGCCCCATTCAGCCCCGCCATCGAGTCCGGGGTAGACGATATTCTGGGTTGCACCGATCGCGGTATAGAGCGAGCCGTATTGCATGTTCTCGAGACGCTTCAGAATCTGGGTCGCTGAGGCCTCGGAGTAGTCCGTGACCCAGTCCTCGCCGAAGGTCTGGCGAACGAAGGCGGGCGGGCTTATCGGGAGCGGTTGGCTCTTGGCCGGATGTTCGCCAGGTATGAATGGGCCGACGACGGGTTCTTCGCGCATGGGGTTCAGGAGCGCGCCTGTTTCGCGATGAAATAGAAACGTATCGCCTGTCTTGGTGACTTGCGCGACGGCAGGGATCGACTTGCCGTTTCGCCCAATCGTGACGAGGTTAGGCGGGGCGGGTAGGTCGCGATCCCATTGATCGTGGCGCACGAATTGATAGTGCCAGCGTTTCTCGCCCGTGCGTGCGTCGAGGGCGAGGAGGGTATTGGCGAATAGATTGTCGCCTTTGCGGTCAGCGCCATAGTAGTCGTAGGTCGCCGAACCGGTCGGTACGAAGGCCAGTCCGCGTTCGGGGTCGATCGTGATGCCAGCCCAGGAATTGGCGCCGCCGATCCATTCGTGTGCGTCGGGTGGCCAGGTCTCGTAGCCTTCTTCGCCCGGCTTGGGGATGGTGTGGAAGATCCATCTCTGCTCGCCGGTGCGCGCGTCGAATGCCCGGAAATGTCCGGGGGCTGCGCCCTTGGTTTCGTTGACCCGACCGCCCATCAAGATCAAGTCTTCGAAGACAGCGCCTGGGGTATTTGCGACGACGCCGAGCATGTCCCCGCCAATATCTCGACCGAGTCCTTTGCGCAGATCGATTCGTCCGCTTTGCCCGAAAGAGGAGATGGCGGTTCCGCGCTGGGCATCGACGGCATAGAGGTAAGGCCCCGCGCCGAGGAAGAGGCGCTCATCTTCTGGGTTCTTCGGATCCTGCCAATAGACCGCGCCGCGACTCGCTGTCCACATCCGTACATCCGCTTCCGGCTGGAAGCTCCAGAGCTCCTTTCCGCTGGATGCGTCGAGGGCGAAGAGCCGAAGTTTGGGCGAAGTACCGTAGAGCACGCCCTTCACTATGAGTGGATTGAACTGGATCTGCGATGCACCGCCAGGAGACGCGTCGCCTGCATCGTATCGCCAGGCGACTTCCAGCGCGTGGACGTTGGCGGGTTTATCTGGCGGAGGGGAGACGCATGGCTCGCGCCGAGGTCCCCGAGATAGGTGCGCCATTCACGTTCAGCGGGCGCAGCATTCTCTCGGGCGGCGACGAAGGCCGCCGACGGCTCCGAAGCGGTCTCGGAACATCCCGTTCCAAGGAGTGCCGCGAATAGCGCCGCATAGAAGGCAACCATGACGAGTTGGCATGAGGTTCGGTGGTACTGTGAGAATGGGCGCCGCAGCATGCCTTTGGCCGCGA
Source organism: Myxococcota bacterium (assembly GCA_041690055.1). Lineage (GTDB taxonomy): Bacteria > Myxococcota_A > UBA9160 > UBA9160 > UBA4427 > UBA4427. Next base: position 6,190 of record JBDNFB010000017.1, read on the forward strand.
GGCTTCCATCATGGAACATTAGTCGCTTGCCTTCGGATCGGAGAGGCTTGCTTCGAAGCCTCCTGTGAGAAAGTCGAGAAGGAGCGTTGCCAGCGCTCCTTCATGAGGAGGGCGATCGGCTCCGGGCAGCGCTTCGATTCCAGCGAGGCTCCGCAGCATCAAATGAATCGCCCATTCCAGCCGAAGCTGAAGCATCGCAGTCGGCGTTTCCGGAAGTGCGCGACGGAGCAGCGGGATAAAGCGGTCGACCCCTCCCGAATAGCGGTCACGCGCGAAGAGCGAATAGAGATCGCCGTCTGCTTGGAGTCGGTAAATGAGCCGGATATAGCGCTGCCCCGCGTCTGTCTCCTTCGACAAGAGCTCCGCCAACGGTCGGATCAGCGCGCCGAGCACCTCGCGTGTCGTCGGCGCCTCGTTCCGCGTCTCGAGCCGATCGAGAAGTTCACGCCGACGCTCCATGAGAGCGGGCATGCGCCGCTCGAGCAGCGCTTCCACAAGGGCTTCCTTGGTCTTGAAATGGTAATGCAATGCCGCCGGAGAAAGCCCGGCCTCCGCGTTAATGGTACGCAGCGAAACCCGCGCGAGACCTTGCTCCGCGAACAGGGACTCCGCGCAATCGAGGAGTTTCTCGCGAGTGGACGGCCGAGGCATCTGTCGATGCTACCCGAAGGCAAACTTCGATCAACGGAGGAACGCGAGCGTGCGGTTCGCCCCGATGCAGCCCGCGTGACCGCTCGGTATGCTTAAGCGATACACGCACACACGAAGGCGGCCCGTCGGCCCGCAGTCAAACGGAGAGCAAACTCTATGGCATACGAAGAATTCGGTCCCCTCGCGGGCTTGATCGGCACCTGGTACGGCGATGAGGGCATCAACATATCCTACGACTACGGCGTGAAGAAGATCATTGAGACGCCCTATACCGAGACCGCCACGTTCAATGTTGTGGGCGATGTCACGAACGGTCAGCAAACGCTTTGGGTACTGGATTACACGACGGCCGCGAAGCGCGTTGGCGAAGAGGATGTTTTCCACACGGAGCTTGGTTATTGGCTTTGGGATCCGGCGCGCAGCGAAGTCATGCGCTGCTTCATGGTGCCGCGAGGTTCCACGATCTTCGCGGGAGGGAGTTCCACCGTAGATGCCAAGCATTTCGAGATGGAAGCGAAGATCGGAGCAGAGGACTTTGGTGTGCTCTCAAATCCGTATCTGCTCGAGCACGCGAAGTGCATTCGTTACACGAACTCGGTCTGGGTTGGCGAGGATACCTGGCGCTATGAAGAGAACACCGTCATGACTATGACCGCGACGGGCAATACGATGGACCATACGGATGCGAATACCCTGCACAAGGTCACTGCCTCGATCGGGGGATGACGGCAATGACGGCAATGGTGAAAGCAAACGGAGAGGCCCCTCTTGAGCGGGGCCTGATGATGGTATTCGCCAACGCGAGCTCCCCCGAGCAGGCGGCGGCGTTTAATCAATGGTACGACGAGATCCATTTAAAGGAGGTCTTGGAGGTGCCGGGTGTGGTTGCGGCGAGCCGCTATGAACTCGACGAGGCGCAGATGATGCCGGACGAAGACGGCTTTGGTCGGCGTTTCCTCGCGGTGTACGAGATCGAGGCGGTGGATCTGGAGACGGTTCGAGACCGGATTCGGGCGACCTCGTCCGATCGCACGCATAGCAAGACACTGGAGCTTGACCCGTTGCCCGCGATGGCGATCTACCGGTCGCTTGGCGAACGGATCGTCGAGTAGGGCTGGCAGCCTGGCTCGAGCTAGGCGGGATGAGCGGGATCCGACAGGCGCCAGAGTCGGCGTCGGAGCCGAGATTTAGGAATGCAAGAGGGGCGATGCTTCGTCCTTAAATGGGAGATTGGGATGGCCGGAAGAATCGAAGGTAAAGTGGCGGTGGTGACGGGTGGTTCGCGCGGGACGGGCGAGGCGACGGTGAGGCGTTTCTGTCAGGAGGGCGCTTCGGTGGTGATCGCGGACGTGCTCGACGAGGCGGGAGAGAAAGTCGCCGCGGAGCTGGGCGACGCCGCGAGTTATGTCCACCTGGACGTGACGAGCGAGGCCGATTGGGAAAACTGCATGGCCGCGACGAAGGAGCAGTTTGGGCGCGTCGATATCCTCGTAAATAACGCGGCCATTCTGCACATCGCACCGATCGAGAAAACGTCGCTCGAGGATTGGGACCGCGTCATGCGGGTCAATCAGACGGGCGCCTTTCTCGGTATTCGTTCTGTGGCGCCTGTTATGCGCGAAGGCGGCGGCGGGTCCATCGTGAATATCTCATCGATCGACGGCCTTGAGGGGATGAGTTACGTCTCTGCGTATGCCTCCACGAAGTGGGCGCTTCGCGGACTCACTAAATGCGCCGCCCTTGAGCTGGGTCGCGATAATATTCGCGTCAATGCGGTGTGTCCCGCCGGTGGCAGCGAAGAGATGTCTGCTCCGTGGCGTCCGCCGGGCTCGGCAGACACCTCCGGTTATACCGAGAAGCGGCCTCTCCAGCGGCGCTGCACGGTCGACGAGATCGCCGGGATGATCCTGTATCTGGCGTCGGACGAGGCCGCCTTCTGTACGGGAGGCGATTACCCGATCGATGGCGGACATTCTTGCGGCAGTCTGCTTTCGGCGATGCCGAAGCGTTAGGCGTCGTCGCTCGCGGGCGCGTCTTTTGTGTCGTTCGCGGTTGCTGGGTTTTCGGCCTTGTCTGCTTCACCTACGGTATCTGCGGTGTCCGCATTTTCCGCGTTTTCCGCGTTTTCCGCATTGTGAGTATCGTCGACGAGTTCGATCGATGATTCGGTGAATCGAATCTCGCGCACCTTGTAGAGCCCGCCGACCGCCCGCTTGAAGGCTTTCTTGCTTAGGCCCACAGCGGCCTGGATTTCTTGGGGCGGGCTCTTGTCTGTGAGTGGGAGCCGGCCGCCGGCTTCGCGGAGTGCCGCTCGCACGGCGTCGAGCGCATGATCTGCGCCCTCGCGGCCGCTGGCCTGGAGCGTGAGGTTGATCTTTCCGTCGGATCGTACTCTCGAGATGTAGCCGCGGCAGGCCGAGCCAATCTCAGGCGGCACGCGGCCTCGATCGTCAAAATGAAGAAGGCCGCCGTAATCGCCGTCGACGATGGCCTTGCAGCCGAGTTCGGTTTCGTCGTAGATCAGAAGGTCGACGCCCTGGCCCTCGAGCAATCCGCTCGGAGGCTCGGCAAGATGGCCCTCGACTTTCATGGTGGCGACGGGGCGCTGTGAGATCCGGTCGACCTCGACGAAGACGATGACATTATGGTTCGCGATGACTTGGCCGATTTGGGAGCTGAAGGGCAGGAATAGATCTTTCGGAAGACCCCAATCGAGGAACGCGCCTTTAGCGCCGACCTCGATAACGCGCAGGCACGCGAATTCTTCCGCCTGGGCCAGCGGGGTTAACGTTGTCGCGATAGGGCGATCTTCTGAGTCGGTGTAGATAAAGACGGAAAGCGTATCGCCGATTTGGGCGTTGCTCGGCACGACGGCTTTGGGCAGGAGGATATCGTCTTCGCCACGCCCGAGGATCAATCCCATAGGCGCCTTGCGCAGAATTTCGAGTTCGATTGTTTCCGCGATCGGGAGGGTCATGGTCTGCCTGTTCGCCCGTTCGTTCGGGACGCCAAGGAATCTAGCGAACTCGACGAACGAACTGCAGGTGGACTGCGTGCTCTTGAAGCCGCTCAGGAGTCGGCAACGCGAAACGGAAGGCCTTGATCTGGCAGTCGTTTTCCCTGCTTGCGCATGGTTTGCGAGGAAGAGTTTCGTCTCGAAAAGGGAAGTGTCGTCCACATACCTAGGTCCCAGTCAGGGTGCCGTGCGTCCAGTTACGCGCGCGGCCTCTTGGCAGGGGAGTTCGTCCAGATCCCCAAGCTACTCATTCGACGAACGGAGATACATCATGCGCGCAATCCTGGCCCCGTGGACTTCATTGACTTCCTTTCGCACGCTCATCCGCGTGGCGATGAGCTTGTCCTTGATGCTCTCAGTCGGATGTCTTTCGGGCGATGGCGGTGGTTCGGATTCCGATCCGACGACGCCCGTGGCGCAGTTCTCGCAGTCGGGAACCGCGGGTACGCCCGGGACCGTGGTGTTCTTCGCTGATGAGTCCACGGGGACGATTGAGGGGCGCGAATGGGATTTCGGTCCGCTCGGCACGCGCACCGAAGCCAATCCCGTGATCACCTTTACGGATCCAGGCATCTATAGCGTTCGGCTCACTGTGCGCGGTCCGCGGGGCCAGAGCGTGATGGTGCGCGAGGATCTGATCGAGATCGCTGCGATGCCGACCGCGGGCTTCGAGTGCTCGTCGCTTCGGGGCTTTGCCCCGTTGACGGTGATCTGTACGGACGGTTCTGAGGATGCGGCCCAGATCGGCTGGACTTTCGGGGATGGAGGCGCGTCGAACGAGCGCAGCCCGACCTATGTATTCGACACGCCCGGGACGTTCGTCATCGAACAAACTGCGACGAGCGCCGGCGGCGTCGACTCGCAGCAGGTGAATATCGAAATTCTTCTTTTTGAGATCGTTTCGAATATCGCGGGCGGTTCAGCGCCGCTCGACGTGATGTTTACGGCGAATGTCGGGACCGCTTCGGGGATCGCAGCGTGGACAATCGATGGCCAGGGCTATTTTGGCAGAACGACCCTGCACCGCTTCGCCTCGCCGGGCACTTTTATGGTTCAGCTGGTTTTCGGCGATCTTAACGAACCGATCGAGACTCGACTGATCGGCATACAGACGATCATGTACACCGTGGACTATGGGCCGGCGGTCGCCGGTTTCGAGCCGAGCGTTTCGGCAGGTCCCGGTCCGCTGAGCGTGACGCTCGAGGACCAGTCGGGGGGCGAGGTCGAACAGTGGGTTTGGGATTTCGGCGACGGTTCGACGTGTACCTTTCCTGATCCGAACGAATCGGGCGCCTCTGAGCCTGTGCCGGTCTGCGATGCGCAGAGCCCGACGCATGAATACGCCGCGGTCGGAAGTTACGACGTGAGCCTCAGTGTTCGGGGTCCCGGAGCGAGCGAAGGCGACGCGGTGGTCGCTCCGCCCCCCTTCATGGTCGTGGACGCGATTCGCGTGACTGCGCTCGATCCGAGCTTCGAGGCACAGGCGACGAACGCGGAGCTCGCGCAGGGTTGGACCACGCTTCGACCCGAGGGCGCCCTGGTGGAAGCGATGCATATCGCGCTTGCACAGTCGGGTGGTTCCGATGCGGGCATGCCGACGGATGGAACAAAATGGGCGCTGCTCGACGGGCGCGGAACCGATGGATCTGAGGATGTGGACCTGATCGAGAACGGCATTCAGCAGAGCATCATGCCGCCGGCGGATCAGCCCGTGCTCGAATTCGATTATGTCCTGCTCTACGCCGAGCCGCCGGCAGCGGGGACGCCGGATGCACTGACCGCAACGATCAGCGACGGCAGCACTGTGATTGAGATCGACAGCGCGAAGGCAGATGTGTCGACGGCCTACGCAGGTCCTTCCGCACGCTTCCCGACCGAGGGCGGCGCGACGGTTCGCGCGACGGCGGTGCAGACCGCGAGCGTGAACCTGAGCGACGCTTTCCCCGGAGCCGCGGGGCCGCAGTTCTACACTCTGACGATTCGCACGACGAACGCACTCAACGAATTTCGAAGCCCGCGCGTCTACGTGGATAATATTCGCTTTACAGAAGCGGCGGATCCGATCGTGGCGGCGTTCTTGGTCGATAATCTGCCGGTTGTGGCGGGTGATCCGGTCGGTTTTATCGACGAGACCTGCGTGGATCCCGAGACGACGGACTGTGTCTTGCCGACGAGCTGGCGCTGGGATTTCGGAACGCAGAGGCTCGCGAGTCCGCCTGAGTCCGCGGCCAGCGATGAACAGGATCCGTTCTACACCTTTCCGGAAGCCGGAAACTACGAAGTCCGCCTGCTGACGCGGGTGGGGGACCAGGAATCCGAGGCGGCGCTCTCATTAATGGTGCTCCAGGGCCCTGTGGCCATTTTTGAGGTCCTCACGGACGGCCCCTATACCGCGCCGACGAGCATCGAGTTCGGTGATCTGTCGACGGAGGATCCCGACGATCGGATTGTCGCCTGGAGCTGGGATTTCGGAGGGTGGGGGACATCCACCCAGGCTACGCCCGAGAATCCGGTGATCATCGGTCAAGCGGGAGAGGTGACCGTCCGATTGACCATAACCACAGAGTCGGGTCGGACGGATACGGCCCAAATGATGATCCAGGTCGACTGAGCGCGTGCTCAAGCTTGCCCTGGACTTCATCTCGGCCCAGTTCACGGCCAGGGGAAACCAGAGGCAGCGCGTGCACATCGACTCATCCCGCACATTCGCCTGGCAAGGTCGCGTCCGCTCACGGCTCGCAGGGCCCACCAGCACGCGGTCCTTCGCCCAGGCGTGTCTTGTTGGCGGCGCACTCCTGATGTCCTGCCTGGGCAGCGCATCCGCCGATCGCGGCCGTGACGATCTCCGCCAGCGGGACGCGGACGAGGTCCGCCGACCCGCGGTGGCCCAACCTAATTTTCGCATCGGCGTCGCCTACGAGGGGCGCTTCGTGGATGAGACCTCAGCAACGAACGCTTCCCCCGGCCTCACTTCGACGCTCGAGTTTGACGCTTTCGATACCCACACCGGTGTATTTGATGCGGTCGCAACGTTCCCGCTCACTCATTCGACGGGCGCTCGCGCGAAGCTCGCGGGTGGTTTTGCTTCAGAGAGCCGAGACGATTCTGCGGGCAGCCCTGATTCAGACAGCGGGACCTTCGGTGCGGGCTTCGACGTGTTTGTGCGCGATCCCGAACTGGGGGCGCTCACGCTCGGCGCGGACTATGAACGCTTCGAGGGCGATGACGATTACGAAGCCAATGCCTATCAAGGGCGCGCGGAGCTGCGGATCTTCTTTCCCGATCTCGGCTCGGGTCCCGTCGATTGGTTTGTTGATTTCAAGTACGCACGGCGCGATGACGCGGGAGCACCTCGTACTTTCGTCCCGAATCGGGACACCTTTTCAGTCGAGGGCGGCGCGGGCTGGTACTTCGGCGAGAACGTGCAGTGGATCATCGGTGGACGCTGGTCGCTGGCCGAAAACGACGACGCGCAAATTGAGAATCGCGAAGGCTTTGCAGCGATTCGGTGGTTCCTGCCGGTCCAGGCAGGTCTGTCGGCGGAGCTTGACCTCGGCGGATACGCTGGCCTAAGCGACTACCAAGAAGACCTTTTTCGCTCGGATGGCCGTTTTGTGTACGGCGTTCGCGGCGGCATCACGCTTCGATTCCGCTCAGGAGCGACGCTTCTTGAGTCGGTGCGCGCCTACGACTGAGCCTCTAGCCCTGGGCCCTATCCCTGGGCAAGAGGCGCGAGCACTTGCTCGGCGTAGAGGCGAAGGCTCGACCATCCGCGATCGAGCGGGATACCGCCCACCAGCGGATGCAAGCAAGCGCTATAGCCTTCTCCTTCGGCGCGGATGCGCTCCCGGCATTCTTCCGGTGTCAGGATCTCGTAGCGTTTTTGCGCCTTTAGATCGTCGATGCTGAGGACGTCTTGTTCGCCAGGGCGCGGGGTGCCGTCCCGTTTCCAGGAAGAGTACTCCTGGGTCTCCCGGAGGAAATAGGGCGCGAGCTCCTGCCAGGCCTTCTCGGGTTCTTCGTCGATGAAGAGCATGGAGTTCGACTCAGCGGGGTAAAATACTGCGCCGCTCTTACCGTTCTTCTTGAGTTCCGCTTCGTAGTAGGCGCCCAGCTCGTGCATCTCCATGGGCGGGAAGAAGGGCAGCCCAAAGCGAGCCGCTCGCCGCGCTGCGGCCTTGCTCATTCCGCCTAAAGCGAAGGGCGGGTGAGGCTTGGAAAGGGGCGATGGCGTCACCCGAATCGTCTCGCCCCGGTAGTCGAAGGGCTCGCCCTTCCACGCCAGTAGCAGCGTTTCGATCATCTCGTCCATGAGCGCACCGCGCTTAGACCAGTCCTTGTCGAGTGCGTGGTATTCCTCGGGTCGGTAGCCTAGGCCCGCGACGAAGCTGAATCGTCCGCCGCTGGCGAGGTCGAGGACGGCGATGTCTTCTGCGAGGCGAATCGGATCGTAGAGCGTGACGAGCAGGGCTGTGATGTTGACTGCGATCTGGTTCGTTCGGCCGATGATCATGCCGGCCATTATGAGCGGTGAGGGGAGCCAGCCGTTCTCGGCGCAGTGATGCTCTTCGACACTGACGACAGCGAAGCCCTGCTCCTCCGCATAGGCCGCCATATCGAGAGCAGCGCGGTAGCGGGCCGACTCTTCCGCCGGATCCTCGGCGAGTCCGGTCATGTTGATCCTAAGCGCGGAGGAGACAGAGGCGGCGGGCATGGGAAGTCCTTGGCTTTTCCAGATAGAGACGGAAGCGCATGAGAGGCCGTGCGCATCGCTCATTTTAGAAGGTCAGAAGACTAGAAGATTAGTTCGTCCGTCGCGCACCGCGAGGCCCGTCTTCGGGGCGGAACCTAGAGCCCGTCGCAGCCCGGCTCACCTTTTACTGGACCGACAATTTCGTTTGTGATCCATCCGCCATAGAACCCGCCCGGTTGAGGTCGGACGCGTTCGTCGGCGACGAAGCACTCGACGCGGGCGGGGTAGAACGAGATCCAGCCCGCGATCTCAGCAAACTCGGGATAGGTGTCGGGATAGACCCAGCCGACGGACGATGGCCCGCCCGTCAGCCCGAGATCCAGGGCGATGCCTTTCCATTCACAATGCGATGTCGCGCTGGTTTCGAAGAGCCGCGCGAGCTGCACGTCCTCTGGTGGGAGGTAGTAGGTCGGGGGACTTGCCGTTTCGAGAACGCGCAAGCTGCGCACCGAACGGGCCAGGACCTCGTCGCCGTACCGAATCTCGACGGGCCGCACGTCGGCTTGAAGACGAGGCGGCCTCGGATAGTCCCAGACCGATTCTTGTCCCGCGGTAGGTGCGTCGGCGAACGCGGGCCGTTTATCGCCACGGTAAGTCCATTGGCGCCGCATGCGTGTCACGCTCTTGCTTGCTTCGAGTCTCCCCATTGTTGGACTATGGCTTCTCGTGCGCTTCGAAGCGAGCCAGGAAATCCAACATGACCGCGTTGCGGTCGACGCGAAAGGCTTCGCTCATCGATCGGAATCGATTCTGCGAACCTTTCCCGACGCGTGCTGGCGCCGCCACGGCCGCGGCGAGTGCGCCGAAATAGACGCCATGGGGAAAAGGTGCGGGCATGCACCGCTTCGAGCTGAATTGCTTCAGGGGCGAGCAAGGCCCAGGCAAGCGCGAATTGGTCGTCAATCTGGTTGGCCGTGTCGGCATCGAGGACGACGCGCCGTGGGGGTGGGCGTGGATGGGCGGGGGGCGATCGGCTTCGGACCTGGGCGGACCGCACCGTCCGAAGCCGCTCTCGGGGAGGGAGCGTGATCGGGTTTGGGGATCTAGGATAAAGGAAGACACACGGCACGATGAAGAATGGGGCCGGCACGACACACGATTTCGCTCTGAAGATACGCGCCGGCACGGTGCGCGCCGACTGAGTTCAAGGAGTTTTCGCACGATGCTCAAGGTCACTGCCACCATGGGAGCCGACGTTCGCCTGCAAGACGTGGCCACCCATGCCAAGCGCGTGGAGTCGCTCGGCTACGACATGCTGTCCGTACCTGAGGCGGTTCACGATGGCATGCTGACTTCGTTCGCTGCACTTTCTGCGACGACGAAGCTGAATGTGGGGACGGGCGTGCTGGTCGCCTTCGCGCGAAGCCCGATGCTCGCGGCGCAGGGTGCTTGGGATTTGGCGGAAATGTCGGGCGGACGTTTTCAGCTCGGGCTCGGCACGCAGGTGAAGGGTATATTATTGGGCGTTTCGGCATGCCTTGGAGCGCGCCCGCTGCGCGTCTTCGCGATTATGTGGAGGCGGTTCGCGCGTGCTTTGACACGTTTCAGAACGGGACGCCGCTCAATTTCGAGAGTGAGTCGTATACGCTGAACCGGCTGCAGCCTTTCTTTAATCCGGGGCCGATCGAATGCGGCGCGCCGACGATTTTGATGGGGGCAGTGGGGCCGATCATGACGCGGACGGTGGGCGAAGTGGGCGACGCGATTCAAACGCATCCCACCAACAGCGAAGCGCGCTACCTCCGTGAGGTCACGCGCCCGAAGCTAGAAGAAGGCGTGAAAAAAGCAGGGAGAAATGTGCGGATCGAGCTCGTGGCGGGTTCTATGATCGCGACGGGGGCCACGAAAGAGGAGGTCGAGGCCGAGGTGCAAGCGGCGCGTGAAGCACTCGTCTTCACGCTGAGTACGCCGGCGTACTGGCCGGCATTGACCTTTCATGGCTGGCGTGAAGTCGGCGAGCGCCTTCGTGATTTTACCCGTGCGGGTAAATGGGCGGAGATGAACGATCTGGTGACGGACGAGATCCTGAAGACATTCGTGCCGGCAGGTACCTACGATGAGATCGCGGATATCCTGCTTGAAGATTATGACGACGTTGCGGAACGCGTGCTTTTTCCGGTCCCCAAGGACCCGAAGAATGATGCGGCCGCCCGCAAGGTGATCGAGCGACTACAATCTTAGAATCGTACGGAACCTGGTGGTGGTCCTCGGTGAAAAACCGTTGACTGTTTTGAAGCAAATACAAACAAGCCAATAATGAAACGCGACAATAAAGTCCCAAGGAGAGATGATGGCCGCAGCACAACTGGATCCGGAACTGTTTCTGCCCGAGCCCGAAAAGCGAACGGAGAAATACACAATCATCTCTGTGGATGATCACGTTGTGGAGCCGCCGCATCTCTTCGAAACCTATCTCCCTAAGAATCTCCGCGATCAGGGACCGAAGCTGATCGAGACACCGGAAGGGCACCAGGTCTGGTCCTTCGAAGACCAAATTTTCACCCAGGTAGGCATGAACGCGGTTGCGGGACGGCGCCCTGAGACAGTCCAACTTGAGCCCTTCCGATTCGAGCAGATGCGCCCCGGCTGCTACGACGCCGAAGCGCGAATCAAGGACATGGACATCGGCGGCGTCTGGGCGCAGCTCAATTTCCCCTCGCAGATCACGGGCTTTTGCGGACGCATCTTCGCTGCTGCCAAGAATCAGGAAGTGGGTCTGGCCTGTGTTCGCGCCTGGAATGACTGGATGTACGAGGAGTGGCACAAGCCTCATCCGGACCGAATCATTCCGTGCGGCATCACCTATCTGAGCGACCCGAAGCTCGCCGTGGAAGAGATTCATCGAAATGCGGAACGCGGCTTTGTTTCCGTCACGTTCCCCGAGCGGCCCCATGCCGTGAATCTGCCGAGCCTGTGGGAACGGGATCATTGGGATCCGATCATTCAGGCCTGCGTCGATACCGATACCGTGATTTCACTTCATGTCGGCAGTTCCGGGATGTACGAACTCCCGGCGAACTCGCCGATGCTGCAGCTGGGCGCGACGATGTTTGGACAGCTCTCGCTCGCGGCTTGTGCCGAATGGCTTTGGTCGGAGTACCCGCTCAAGCATCCCAATCTCAAGATTGCGATGTCCGAGGGCGGGATCGGTTGGGTCGCAATGCTGATGGATCGCCTCGATAATATCGTCGACCGATCTGGCTATGGCATGGGCTGGGATATTCGACCCGCCGATGTGCTGAAGCGCAACTTCTGGTTTTGCACCCTAGATGATCCGGGCACGATCGATACCCGATACCGCATCGGCCTAGAAAATATTTGTTTCGAAACGGATTATCCCCACGGCGATGGAACCTGGCCCAATAGTCAGGACCTCATCACGGAAGTCTGGGGACATATCCCGAATAACGAACTGCGCATGATGTGCAGCGAGAACGCCGCAAAGCTGTATCGCCATCCTCTGCCGAAAGTGGTTCTGCCGCTTGATGACTAAGGCGACGCCGCTTGATGACTAAGGCGACGCTGCCTGATGACTCGGGTGCCGGCGCCGCTCGCCTAGCGGACCTTTGCGACTAGCTTTCGGGTGTTCGCTGGCAGCTCTTTCCGCTTTGGCGGAAACTGCCGTCTACGGGCAGCGTGCATATCAGGTGGACCTTCTTGCTGCCCGGCACGGGGATCGGGGCCGCCGCGGTGCCGCGGCCCGTAGGTCGCGGCCGACATATGCCACACGCAAGCCTGCTGTCCGTCTCCGGCGGGTATGCAACGGTCGGGCAGGGCGCCCAGGGGTCGGCTGAGGTCTTCGAGGTTGCGGGCCGCGTTACGCCAGGACGTTGCGATGGGACGCGGCTGAGCTCGGATCACCCCATCCATCATGAGAGGTGGGTCGAATTCATTCGTTCGGCGCTTTTTCTGCGTCTTGAGCTCACGCTCTCGATCGCGTTTGAACTGGATCGGGCTAAACCTGTGGCGATTGGAACTCTGCGGTCGGGCGGCGCGCAGATTCATGAGGGAGGCGCTCTCTTCGCTGGGGATGCGACAGATCAATGATCCACGCGCGCGGGTTTCCAGCGCACGGGCCAGAGGGCGCCAGCCCGTATGGGGCTTGGCGAGGCTCCATTGACAACGTGGGTCCACTGGCCTTCGCGGGCAGGCATCGATCGGGAGCCTTGCCGGCAAAGGCGGTGATCGCTGCTTGGTCCGGTTTTCCGGCCATGATTTCGTTGACGCCCGTCTGCCATTCGTTCGGCGGCAGCTCCGGGCGAGTGAGAGCGGGCGGAGCGAGGACGAGCAGGGCGAAGCAGGTGAACAGAGCGAGGCGAAGAGGGAACACGAGGATCTTTTCCTGGATCAGGTCACGTCCGCAGGGGTAGAACACTGTGTTCAGGATGCCTAGGCGCGCAACGAAGCCGCAAGTCCGGCGATTCTGCGCTGGCAGAGGGCCCTTCGGATCTGCGATGCTGATGGGAAGATACACAGGGCCCGCTCAACGCATGAAGTCGAGGCAGGGCCGTTTAGAGATTGGGGAGAGCGACATGTCGACGATTGCGATTCGTGGTGGAACGGTGATAGATGGGACTGGAGCGCCGGGCTTTGAGGCGGACGTACTGGTTCGAGACGGGCGCATTGCGGAAATCGGCGAAGGGCTCCGCGGAGATAGGGAACTCGACGCGAGTGGCGCTGTCGTGAGCCCCGGCTTCATCGATATCCACACGCATTACGACGCGCAGGTCTTTTGGGATCCCGCACTCACGCCATCCTGCTTTCACGGGGTGACGACTGTAGTCGCGGGCAATTGCGGCTTCACGATCGCACCGACCCGCGAGCACGATCGTGAGACCATCGCGCTGACCCTCGAAAAAGTGGAAGACATGAATCCGGCCACCTTGATGGCCGGGATCCCTTGGGATTTCGAAACCTTCCCCGAGTATCTCGCTTCAGTGGAGCGGCACGGGAGCCTGCTCAACTTCGGCGCATATATCGGACATACAGCATTGCGGCTCTTTCATATGGGTGCGGAAGCAGCGTATGAGCGAGCGGCCACTGACAAGGAAGTCGCGGCCATGGCGACTTCCGTGCGCGAGGCCATGGAGGCCGGAGCGGTCGGGTTCGCGACGAGCTTCGCCCCGACGCACGTGGGGGTTGGCGGCAAGCCGGTCTGCAGTCGACTCGCGGAGTTCTCAGAATTCGAAGCGCTAGCGGGCGAGCTGTCGAAGCTGGGGCGAGGCGTGATCGAGGCGACCCTCGGCCAGACCTTTGCCTATGACGAGGTCTATGATTTTCAGCGCCGCATCGGCGTGCCGCTCACGTATACCGCGCTGCTCGCGATCCCCGGTCTCTGGCAGCATGGCGCGAAGGTGCATAACGAGCAGATGGCGCTCGGCACGGGTGTTTGGCCGCAGATTTCGGTCCGGGCGATTACGCTTCAGACTCAATTGAAGAGCCCCTTCGCCTTCGATTCGGCGGATTGTTTTGCGGCGCTCTACGCGGAGAAGCCCGAAGCTCGGATCGAACGCTACAAGGATGCCGAGTGGCGCAAGAAGGCGGTTGAGGAGCTCAAGCATATTGCGCTCGCGACGCGCTGGGAGAACTTCGAACTCGCGGAGACCAAGATTCATACGGGCTTGCTTGACCGCAAGCTGATCGACATCGCGAAAGAGCGGGGAGAACATCCCTTCGACACGATGGTCACGCTCTCGCTTGAGGAGAATCTCGAGACGCGCTTCCGCTACGTGCTGGCAAATGATGATGAGGAGGGCATCGAGTTCCTGCTTCAACAGGAGCAGATGGCGATTGGCCTCTCGGATGCGGGCGCGCATGTGGGCATGCTCTGCGACGCGCCTTTGCCGACGGATTTGCTTGGGAATTGGGTGCGAGAGCGCCAGGTGATTCCGCTGGAGACGGCGGTGCATAAACTAACGGGCGAGCCGGCGGGCATCTTCAAGTTCGAGGATCGCGGTATTCTGCGCGCAGGAGCGCATGCCGACATCTGTGTTTTCGATCCGGACAAGGTCGGGCCCGGCGGGATCCGGCGGGTTTGGGATTTTCCGGCGGGAGCGGATCGCCTCACGGCGGACTCGCCGACGGGAATCAGGCATGTCCTTGTGAACGGCACGCCGATCGCGGAAGAAGGAGAAAGCCAGGTAGATCGATTGAGCGAGATGCCGGGGCGCCGCCCCACGCAGCTCGGCTTTCGGTAGAGCGGAGCGAAGTCTTTGAGCGCTTCCGAGTCGATGGGTGCGTCGAACGCGAGTTCGAACGCTGCGCGGAACGAGCCCGCGCCGGTCATAATTGAAGCGGCGATCAACGGCGCGACCTCGCCGGATCGAAATCCGCATGCGCCGCAGACTCAGGCGGCTCTGATTGAAGACGCAATCCGCTGCATCGAAGCGGGCGTGGCGATTGTGCATACCCACGCGCCGGATATTCGTTTGCAGGGCCAGGCCGGTGCGGATCAGTACCTGGCGCATTTTGAGCCGATCCACGCCCGCTGTCCCGATGCGATTCTCTATCCGACGCTGGCCTTTGCGGAGACGATCGAGGAGAAGACGAGCCATATCGAGCCGCTGGCCAAGGCCTTTCCGCTTCGCATGGGCTTCGTTGATCCGGGCTCGCTGAATCTGATGCCGACGGAGGATTCGGGTAGACCAATGCAGACGGATTGGGTGTACGCGAATTCACCGGCCGATATCGCTTACAAATTTGCGCTGTGTGAGCGGCTCGGACTCGGACCTGGCATGGCGATCTTCGAGCCGGGATTCATGCGTGCGGCGATGGCCTACGAGGCTGCCGGAGAGATGCCGGCGGGTGCGTTCTTGCGCTTCTATTTCGGGGGTGAGCGGAGTTACCGCGGGGCTGGAAAAGTCGATCTCTTGTTTGGTTTGCCTCCGCGCAAATCCTCGCTGGACGTCTATCTCGAGCTACTCGGCGACTCAAAGCTGCCCTGGTCCGTGGCAGTGGTCTCCGGCGATCCCTGGGACGGTGATGTCGCGCGTCACGCATTGGAGCAAGGAGGCCACATACGAGTTGGACTTGAGGACTACGCGGGGACGCGTGCCCCGAGTAACCTGCAGCTCGTGGAAGAAGCCGTCGCGCTCTGTGCGGAAATGGGCCGGCCGGTGGCCAGCGCCGCTGAGACGGCCAAAATTCTCAATCTGCCCCACTGAATTCTGAGTCTGGCCTCGCCCCCTGCGCCCAGCGAGCGGCGGCGCGGATGGAGAAGCGCCGAAGATGACGACCGAAGATCGTGAGGCAGATGATCATGCGGGACCCAATCATGAGGGGCATGGCTGGGGGCCGTATGTAATCCCCTATGTGGCCTTCCTGCTCATGACGATGCTCGGAGGCCGCTTTCCCGAAGCGGCGGCGCCGTATCTGCTGGCAATCAAGCCGGCCATCGTGCTCGGCCTTGTGATCTGGTTTCGCGCGAACGGGGCATATCCGGAATGGCGAGGCGAGGGCGCGCGGATCGGCCTTTGGGGAGGGCTTCAGGATGTCGCGGTCGGCTTGGCGCTGACGGCGGTTTGGGTCGCGCCCTTTATTCTTTTTCCCGGTCTGCGTCCTGAGCCGGGTGGCGAATTCGACGCGGCCATGGCTGGCGAAGAATGGGTCGGCGTAATTTTACTCCTCCGCCTTTTTGGCTACGCGTTAGTCACGCCCATCTTCGAAGAGCTGTTCATTCGGAATTTCGTGATGCGCATTGCCGACGTCTATGATCAGGGCGATTTCCGGGACCAGCCACTCGCGCGCTACACGCTGCGCAGCATGATCGTAGTGACCGTGATCTTCACCGCGGGGCATGTGCCATGGGAATGGGGCGTCTGCGTGGTGTGGATCGTACTCTCGAATCTCTGGTTTTATCATAGGAAGAGCCTGAGCTCGATCATGCTCGTGCATGGAGTGACGAACGGTGCGCTGCTCTGGCTGGCCGTGTACGCGGGGAATTGGTTCACGGACGCGGACGGAACGCCGTTCTCGTTCTGGTTCTTCGTTTAGGAGAGACGGCCAGCGAAAGGCGGGCGGCGAGAGACGGCGCGCTTGGCGTCGTCGAATTATCGTGCCTTTTCAGGCGCCATGCGCCATGCGCCATGCGTCAGGCGGCGCCGCGATGTCCGCGTCGAACGCGCTGGGCCAGATCGGTCAATTCGATCATCGATTCCTGGAGCGAATCAGTTTTGCCGTCTTCAGCGGACATTGCGACGGCCTTGGCATTGTGTGCCATCTCCGGATAACCGAGTCGGTCTGCATCCGTCGCGAGCTGTCGGGCGAGCAGTGAAACCTGCGAGAAGCTCTCGACGAGTTCAGCATCTTGGATTGAGTCGACGCGTTCGGCGAGGCCAATCACGAAGCGGTCGATTTCTGCGGCCAGTTCGGGGATGTCTTCCTGGGTCGATCGGATAGGCGCTTTGCGTTCGAACATGATGGGAGGCCCATCGGCCAACGTGATTCGAAACTAGAGAGGCCGATTTCAACTTGTTCGGGGCGCGCGGCGCGAAGTTGGGCTTGGCTGGCTTTTTCATGACAGTTGCCGCAGGCTTGCCGCATGCGATGTCACGCCTGTCAGGGGGAAAGCGCGCTCGCCGGTGGGGAGAAGCCCGGCTTCCGGGACGAGTGTGACGCCTGCCGGGCGGACCTCCATGTGTGCATGAACTGTGCGCATTGGGATCCAAGCGCCTACAACGAGTGCCGGGAATCGAGCGCCGAACGTGTGTCGGATCGCGACCGCGGGAACCGCTGTGAGTATTTCCAACCGGGGCAAGGGCGAGCGGAAGGCGGCGCAGAAGTCAGCGATCCGCTCTCGGCGCTTGAGGACCTGTTTAAAACGAACTGAAGCGGCGCCAAGTCGGACTGAAGCCGCGGCTCAGCGATTGCGTGTTGCGGACAGCATTGATGCGTCTGCTCTGCGAATGATTTGCCGCCTACGCAGATGGTTTCCCGTAGAAGACTCAAGTTGAGCATCGAGCAAGCCGTCACCGAATATCTGTGCGGAGGCACTCACGAAGGGCGCGCACTGCAGGACGTAGTACGTCGTGCATAAGTCCGGCGAAGTGGTCCGTACATTGATCGGCTAGCCTCCGGGCACGCGCTCGTGGACCAGCAAGTAAAATAGATGAGCGCTGAGGTTTCCATGGTCCCCGCGGACTCCGTTCGGGCACAAACCCTCGGCAAGTTAGACGAGACAGTCAGACGAGATGCGGTGTCTCCCCTGCGCAACGGCGAAGCAGAGCGATCGCTGCTTAGAAGAGGTTGACGGCCAGTGAATATTCTCGGTATTTCCGCGTACTACCATGACAGCGCGGCCTGCCTCATCCAGGACGGCAAAATCGTCGCTGCGGCGCAGGAAGAGCGTTTTAGCCGGAAGAAGCACGATCACCGCTTCCCGGAGAACGCGATCAATTTCTGCCTCGAGCAGGGCGGGATTACCCGCGCCGATCTCGACCTCGTCACGTTCTATGACAAGCCGCTCCTGAAGTTCGACCGGCTTCTCGAAACGTACATTTCCTATGCCCCGACCGGCTTCAAGCTCTTCCTCATGGGCATGCCGCTCTGGCTTCGTGAGAAGCTCCACACGCCCCGCGAGCTCGACAAGGGACTCGGAGGCGAGTACAAGGGCCGCTACGTCTTCACGGAGCATCACGAGTCTCACGCGGCGAGTGCTTTCTTTCCATCTCCTTTCGAGGAATCTGCCGTCCTCACGCTCGATGGAGTTGGGGAATGGGCCACCGCCACCATCGCGATGGGCCGCGGCAACCGGCTCGAGATGATCAAGGAGATGCGCTTCCCGCATTCCCTGGGCCTGCTCTACTCGGCGTTCACGTATTTCACCGGATTCCGCGTGAACAGCGGTGAGTACAAGTTGATGGGTCTCGCTCCCTACGGTGAGCCGATCTACAAGGATCTGATGATCGAGAAGCTGCTCGATCTGAAGGAAGACGGCTCGTTCCGCATGGACATGTCGTATTTCGGCTACTGCAATAGCGATGTCATGACCACGTCCAAGATGGATGGGCTCTTTGACGGTCCGCGCCGCGAGGGCGAGACCGATATCACGCAGCGCGAGATGGATATAGCCGCGTCGATCCAGGCCGTGACGGAAGAGATCGTGCTGCGCATCGCACGCTATGCCCACAAGCTCACGGGCGCCAAAAACCTCACGATGGCAGGCGGTGTGGCGCTCAACTGTGTCGCCAACGGCCGCATTCTCCGGGAAGGCCCGTTCGAGCAGGTCTGGATTCAGCCCGCCGCGGGCGATGCTGGTGGCGCACTCGGTGCGGCGCTCTTCACCTGGTATGAGTTGCTCGATAATCCGCGAGTGGTGAATCCGGACGACTCCCAATACGGATCGCTGCTCGGACCCCAATTCAGCAACGACGAGATTCGTGCGTACCTCGATTCGGAAGAGGCGGTTTACCGCTTCTACGAAGACGATGATGAACTCATCGACCAGATTGCCGAGCTGCTCGCCAGCGAGCACGTCGTCGGTCATTTCTCTGATCGCGCCGAGTTTGGGCCCCGGGCCCTTGGCGCTCGCTCGATCATGGGCGATGGCCGCTCGCTCCAGATGCAGGAGACGATGAATCTCAAGATCAAGTTCCGCGAGTCGTTCAGGCCCTTCGCGCCGGCGATTTTGCGGGAGGACGTGCACGAATACTTCGAGATGCGTCCAGACGAGAACAGCCCGTACATGCTGCTCGTGGCGCCGGTGAAAGACTCGAAACGTCTGCCGGTCAAAGACGCGGATCGCGCCAAGGGGCTCGATAAGCTGAAGGAAGTGCGCTCGGTCGTGCCTGCGATTACGCACGTGGATTATTCCGCACGCGTGCAGACGATCGATATGGAGCACAACCCGCGCTTCTACAAGATCATCGAGCGCTTCAAGCAGAAGACGGGCAGCCCGGTCGTGATCAACACGAGCTTTAACGTTCGTGGTGAGCCGATCGTGAACACGCCGGAAGATGCGTTCCGATGCTTCATGTACACCAACATGGATGCGCTGATCCTCGAGAACGTCGTGATCCTTAAGCAGGATCAGCCGAACGCGAAGGAGATCGACGTGGACGCCTATCTCAAGGAGTTCGCGCTCGACTAGGTCGACCGCCGGCTCAAAGAATTCGCGCTCGATTCATCGAACGCGTGGGGAATAAACAAACATGAGCAAGATGATCGAGATCAACTGGGAGCCGGATGACCGCACGCTGCGGCAGTTCGGCCTGATCGCGCTGGTGGGCTTTGGGTTCCTGGCGGGCATCGCCTGGTA
This sequence comes from Myxococcota bacterium, assembly GCA_041690055.1. Lineage (GTDB taxonomy): Bacteria > Myxococcota_A > UBA9160 > UBA9160 > UBA4427 > UBA4427. Next base: position 25,864 of record JBDNFB010000017.1, read on the forward strand.
CGAGAAGCTGATCTTCTCTTTTGGCCTGGGCGATTGGCGCGAAACCGTGGCCTACATCTTCGCCGGACTCGCCGTGGTCAGCGCGCTCTTCTCCGCCATCGCGCCGCGTCTCAATCTGCCGATCTTCCTGGGTCTGACGCTGCTCTCTTATCCGATCGGTTTCGTCCTTTCCTACGTCATCATGGGCTTCTTGTTCTTCGGTCTGATCACGCCGCTCGGCTTGTTCTTTCGGTTGATAGGCAAGGACCCGATGTACCGAACCTTCGACCCGGAGGCGACGACCTACTGGAACGATCCGCGCCCGAACCGCGGCAAGGAAAGTTATTTCCGCCAGTTCTAGTCTTGTCTGGTGGTCGTCTCTCTTGCCGGAGCAACGCCGGTTGAAAACTCATTTCCACGGAGCACTCAAAATGTCCGACGACAAAGAACCCAACGATTTCGCCGCGCAGGCAGGTGAGAGCCGCAACAGCCTGGTGGGTGAGTTCACCGACTTCCTGAAAGAAAACAAGAAGTGGTGGCTCGCGCCGATCCTCATCGCGATTCTCGGTCTAGGTCTACTTGTCCTCCTGGGTGGCACCGCGGCAGCACCATTCATCTACACGCTCTTTTAGAGCTGAGGAGCGGCCCGTAGAAGGGGCTTCTGAACAAAAACAGCCCACACAGGGCGCTTCGAGAGCGTTTGTGTGGGCCGTTGTGTTTTGAAGCGCTGGTTTTTTGGCGTCGGCGTGTCGAGGCGCTCGCTGGATCGCGCGCGAGACCGCTACGTCTCGCTCCGGGAGCTAATCGGCCCGCTGCGCGAGCCAGTCGTTAGTCACCCCACTGAAAGGTCGGTCGCGAGGCCGGCGGCGCGCGTGGCGCTCATCGTCTTCGCTTTCATCTCGATGAAGTCGGGCGTGATCGGGGCGATCTGCTTCGAGTAGGCCGAAAGCAGGACACGGTCCGCAAGTAGGCTGATCAATCGGGGGCAGCCCTGGGAGAACCAATAGAAGACATGCTCGACGCCGGGTGCGAAGATTTCGTCGTAGCGCCCGCCGGCGACATCGATGCGATGCGCAAGATAAGGCTTCACCTGGTCTTCGGTGAGAGGTTCCATATGATGCTCGATGGCGATGCGCTGCCGGAGCTGGCGCAGTTGCGGGCTGGCAAGCTTACGAATCAACTCGGGCTGACCCGTGAGCACGATCTGCATCAGCTTCGCCGTATCGGTCTCAAGATTGGAGAGCAGCCGGACTTCTTCGAGCGTCGCTGCATCCAGATTCTGTGCCTCATCAATAATCAACACCGTATTGCGTCCTGTCCGGAGTCGCTCAAGGAGCATCCGGTTGATCGCAATCAGGTAGTCGGCCGTCGACTCGAAACGGCCTTCGATGCCGAATTCGGCCGCTATGAGCTTGAGCAGATCAAGAGGCGTCAGGCCGATTGTATTGATAATCAGCGCGGTATCGGTTTCACGCGGAAGTTCGCGAAGGGCCGCACGCAGAAGCGTCGTCTTGCCGGTGCCGACTTCTCCAGTCAGCAGCAGGAAGCCCTTATTCCGGGTGATGCCGTAGACCAGCGTTGCGAGGCCTTCTTCATGCGTATCGGAAAGCCACAGGAAGCGCGGGTCCGGGGTGAGCGAGAAGGGAAGCTCTCGGAGTCCGAAGAAACTCTCGTACATGCTGGGTTCGGCTCCTTCCTGGCTTTCTCACTCGAGGCATTTGTGGGCGGCAGGTTGCTCTGCCCGCGTTTCAGACTGCTTATTACTCAGCAGCGAGAGCTGTTTTGCTAAGGGCTGCTCTCCGTTCCATCTGAGATCGAGACTTCAGGGTTGTCTGTCGGCGTGACGGGGCCAAACCCTGATGTATGTGACCGCTCGCGCCCAGAAGGACTCCCAAAAAGCTTCTTTGCCAAAATAATCGGTAACCGTTGTCAGAGGGTATCCCCCAGCAAGGCGCGAACCAGGCTTAGTTTCCCTCCGAAAGTAAGCAGCATACGCCCTGCGATGCCTGGAGAGCTTGCTGCGTGAACCTCACCCCTGTTTTTGTTGCGAGAGCGTGGCTAGCGCGCCACGCCCGCGGAAGCGCCACCGTAGGAGGCCGCGGCCCCTAGAAGCGGCTGGAACGGGAACAGGACCATTTGCACGACGTATCCGACCTTGGCGACCCATGTCGGCGGTACGACGATCAGATCGCCCTCCCGAACGACGAAATTCGTCGAGAGGTCGCCGTTCTGGATATTCTTGAGATAGACCGACAGCACCTCGGTCTCCGATCCATTGGATCGGATGACGCGCACGTTGTTCAGCGAGGCGAAAGGAAGCGCTCCGCCCACCTGGCCGATGGCCTCCGAAACGCGCGTCTCGGTATCCAGTGCGAAGGTTCCGGGGCGAGAAACTTCGCCGTAGATGGTCACGAACTGGCTGGGCGAGTCGACGACAGTGACGCTTACGGATGCGTCGCGCTTGAAGCGACTGATCTCTCGCTTGATCTCGGCGGCAATTTCAAGCGGCGTCTTACCGGCGGCCTGGATGTCCCCGATCAGGTCGATTGAGATCTTGCCATCGGGTCGGACCCGGACTTCGCGTTCAATCTCGGGCTCGGGGAGGATGTGCACCTCAAGCATATCAGGCGCGCCCACGACATAACCTTGGATCGGCGGCGCGGCCGGCGGGGGCGCAGGGTCCGGCGTGCTGCAGCCTGCGAGCCCGAAAGCGAATATGCAAAGCAGTGTCAGCGTCAGTGTCAGCGACGAGAGCGCCCCGGACGGCTGACGCGGAGAGACAGTGTGAAAAATCGGACGCACGATGGATTCTCCCAGTTGGACCGAGCTGGGCAACGAGGCTCCAGATCTGGAAGATAAGCTATCTGGCCCTGGGGGGTATGCGCAAGCCGCAAGCAGGGGGTCGGGGGGTCTGCGAAGACGAACTCAATCCTTGATCAGGACGAAACGAAAAAGCGTTTGTCCGATCTGGATTTCGTCGCCCTCGGCCAGTGGCGCCGAGCGGACGCGCTTGCCATTGACCTTGGTGCCATTGGTCGACGCCAGGTCCTCGATCACATAGCCAGGCGCTTCTTCATCGAAGAGTACCAGCGCGTGCTCGCGGCTGATCCCCTCGTCGAGGAGGGTAATATCGGTGGTGGGATTTCGGCCGATGACGATCTCTTCCGCCGCCAAGTCGTAGGTCATCCCCTCGAACCCGCCGTTCAGGATTTCGAGCCGTCCGGTGCCCATTTCTACATCGAAAATAGTGGTCATCGTCCCTGGCCTTATTCGAGATTTGCCTGCCCGCCCTGGCGAGTTCGGCTCCTCGTTATAGATCGGCCTGCCAAGGAGCGACCTTGAGCCATCGGTCCACGCCGACCGCGGCTATCCCGTCCTCGAGAACGGGTCTCGTTTGCGTAGAACACGATTCCTTGACGGAGAGAAAAGACGGTGAGTGAAGGGGGAGTGTTGTGGGGAATAGGACCCGGATTCGAGGGCTGAGCGGCATGGGTCAGGGGAGGCGGCGATGCTCAAGCGCCGGGATCGCCCGGCGGACCCGTCGGAGGTGCTCTAGAGAGCAGTCTGCGAGGATCACGGCGGGCTCGTCGCCGGCCTGTGCAAGGACGAGGCCCCAGGGATCGATGATCATGGACCGTCCGTAACTTGCACGGTCGCTGCTGTGTTCTCCGCACTGTGCCGGGGCGAGGACGAAAGTTTGGCTCTCGATCGCCCGCGCGCGGAGGAGGACCTCCCAATGATCCTTCCCGGTCTCTCGCGTGAAGGCGCTCGGCACCATGATCCAATTCGGATCGCGGGGGATCATCGCGCGGTAGAGCTCGGGGAAGCGCAGGTCGTAACACACGGAGAGGCCCACACCGCCAAGAGCTGTGTCCGCCACAACGACTTCGTGGCCCGGCGCGAAATGCGTGGACTCGCGGTAGCTGTCCTGCCCATCGCTCCCGAGCGCCACGTCGAAGAGATGCATCTTCCGGTAACGCGCGGCTTCCCCGCCATCGGGCGCGAAGAGGACGCTCGTATTGTAGACGCGCTCGTCACCGGGATCCGGCAGCGCTTCAGGAAAGGTGCCGCCGAGTAGCCAGACTCCGTGGGTCTTGGCCCAGGCCGACAACGCGCGCACGATCTCGCCGTCGGCGTCTTGCACGCAGGGGAAGCGGCCGCCTTCCCGGCGCATGTACGCGAAATTTTCGGGCAGCGCGACGAGCTTCGCACCCCGGTCTGCCGCTTCGGCAATGCCGCGTGCCGCTTCGTCGAGATTACGAGTGAGGTCATCCGTCGCGCATACCTGCACAACGGCGACGCGCACGCTGGTCACGTGCCCGTCTTCCTGCGGCTCGCCGCTCCGACCTGTCGCGTTAGCCTCGGAATTCACCCGGATCGACGCCCGTGCGGCGGATCACGTCGTAGAAGTCCTTGCGGTCCTTCTTGGCCATCCGCGCCGCGCGGCTGATATTGCCCGAGCAGCGTCGCAGCAGCCCTTCGACATAGCGCGTCTCGAAGGCGCGCTTTGCGTCTTTGAACGAAGGCACTTCGTCGCCTTCGGTGGAGAGCATCAGGGACTCGGCCGAGATAGCTCCCTGTCCAGAGAGTCGAATCGCTTGGCGGATGCGCTCCCGGAGTTCGCGCACATTGCCCGTCCAGGGTTCTTCGATCAGCCAGCGTCGGGCGTCGGCACTGAAGCCCACGATCTCGACTGCTTCTTCCGCGCCGAACTCGGCCAAAAAATGCGCAGCGAGGGGCAGAATGTCTTCCGTCCGGTCTGCAAGCGAAGCAAGTTGGATGCTATGCCCGCCGAGCTGTCGACCCAGGTTGGCTGCCGCGTTCTCACCTTGCGGTGTCGCCAGGGCCGTAGCGGTGGCCGTAGCAAGCACTCGGCCACGCGGACCGCCGCGCAGGGCTTCGGACAGGCGACCCAGGACCGTCGAGCTGAGCTGGTCCGCGCTTTCGATGAGCAGCGTCCCGCCTTCGGCACGGGCGAGAGCACCCGGATTGGCTGCGCTGCCATCCCCAAAGAGTTCGCGAAGCTGAACCGCTTCGCTGGTTCCAGCCAATTGAAGTTCAATCAGCGGGCCACCGGCACGTGCACTCCACTGATGGATGGCGCGGGCGACATGCTTGCGGCCGCTGCCGCTCGGGCCCGAAATCAAGACGAGATCATCGGAGCGAGAAATCGCGCTCGCTTGATCGACGACTTCCTGCATCTTCGCGCTCGCGGAAATGATACGATCGCTTCGGCGTCGGCCGGTCGCGCGCGATGCGCTGCCCGCAACGGCAGGCGCCGCGTACGTTGGCTGCGTCGGTTGCGATGGCTGCGATGGCTGCGCACCCTGTGGTGCGGAGATCCCAGAATTTCCAGACCCAGGTGCTGCGGCGCTTTGCGCCGCAGTAGTATGCGTCTCAACTCGATGTGCTCCAGCGGTGAGACCCGCAGAAGCAGAAGATGTACGTTGTTCAGTCATGGCACGAAGCCCCCAGGTGTAATCGCGACGTACCCAGAAGTATTGAGATTCCGGACGTTTGTCAATGATTATTGCGGGTCATTTATTTGTTTGCATCTAAGTTGACGTGGAATCAGACGAATATTACCCCGCCGTTTGTGGATTGGGCAAGAGCGCGTTTGTGTGACGAAACGTGCCGGTTCTTGCTCATTCGCTTCACTTTCCAAATGTCCCCGCAGGTGATCCCCGATGTCCTCTGAACGTCCTGAGTCCCACGAACCGACCGAGGCAAGCCCCGAAAAGGGGCGGATTCGTCTGCTTTCGGACTCGCTTGTCGATCAAATTGCCGCGGGCGAGGTGGTCGAGAGGCCGGCCTCAGTGGTGAAAGAACTCGTCGAAAATAGTCTGGATGCCGGCGCGAGTCGGATTCGGGTCGAAGTTAGAGATGGCGGGGCGGCGCTGATCGTAATTACCGATGACGGCATGGGAATGTCGCCCGCGGAGTTGCCGATGGCTCTTCGGCGACATGCCACGAGCAAGCTGCGCTCGGCGGCGGATCTGATGAAGATTGCGAGCTTCGGGTTCAGGGGGGAGGCGCTGCCCGCGATCGCGTCGGTCTCGCGTTTCCGGATTATGAGCCGCGTGCGCGGCGCCGAGCACGGCTACGAGATGCGCATCGAGGGCGGGAAGGTCGTGGCGGAGCATGAGGCAGGTGGACCCGAGGGCACCCGGATCGAGGTCGCCGATCTCTTCGCCACTGTGCCCGCTCGGCGGAAATTTCTGAAGCGCGCCGGCACGGAATGGGGCCATGTTGCGGATTGGCTCGCTCGACTGGCTCTGGTCCGGCCGGATATCCATATCGAGATGCAGCGCGACGATCGCGCGGCCACGATCTGGCCGGCCTGCGCCGACCTGCGCTCGCGCATCGCGATGATCCTTTCCGAGGACGACGCAGCGGCGCTGATCGAGGTCGATCAAGAGACGCCGATCTGCCGCGTACACGCTTTCGTGTCTTCGCCGGAGCGCACACGCGCGAGCGGCAACGGGCTCTATCTATTCGTCAACGGCCGCCCCGTGCGGGACAAGCTGATGCGGCATGCGCTGATCGAGTCGTACCGAGATCTCTTGCCGCGCGGTCGCTTCCCGATCGGCGTGCTCTACCTCGACGTGCCACCGGATGTGGTCGATGTGAACGTACATCCCGCAAAATGGGAGGTTCGGTTTTCTGATCCGCAATCGATTCATCGCGCGATTCGCCACGCCGTGCGCGACGCGATGGCGACTCGAAGCTGGCTCGGGGGGCAGGCTGCGGGCGGAGCAGGGGGCGCTGCGCCCGAATCGGGGGCATCCCGCGCGCCTTTGCCGCGCATGCGCATCGATGGGTCGGACGCGGGCAGTCTCCCGAGCGGTCGCGGAGGCAGTGACGGAGGCAGAGGCGCGACGCCGAGATCGACAGAGGCCACGACGCAAGGCTGGATCTTCGCCGGCAATCAGACCGCCGAAGCGGGGCGCGCGGGGCAGGTCGCCGAAGGCGCTTCAGACGAAGAGGGCGAAACACTTTGGGGCATCTTTGGACCGCGCCCGTCGCGGGTTCCTGATGCATCGCCCGTCGCTTCCTTTGCCTCGCTCCGCATTCTCGGACAGCTGCGCGCGAGTTACCTCCTCGTGGAGGCGGAGGGCGGCTTGCTCGTTGTGGATCAGCACGCGGCCCATGAGCGCGTGCTCTACGAGGGGCTGCGGAAGAATTGGCTCGAAGCGGGAGTCGCGCGGCAGGGACTGCTGACGCCTGTACCCGTTGCGCTGTCTGCCGGGGCGATTGCCGCACTTGAAGCGGCGGGGCCGCTCATCGAGCGCCTGGGCTTCGAGATTGACGCTTTTGGCGACGACACGGTCCTGGTGCGTGCGATCCCTGCTGAGGTCTCCGGCCAGGATGTCGATGAACTCGTGAACGAGCTTTCAGCGGCACTTGAGGAAGTCGATCGCAGCGGCGGCGGGGAAACCTCCGAAGAGGGCGACCGACTCGACGAAAGTGCAATTCGATGGCTGCCAAGCCTCGACCGGCTCTTTGCCACGATGGCGTGTCATTCCGCCCGTCGCTTTGGCGATCGGCTGCCGGAGCATGAGCAAAAAGCCATCTTGGCAGGGCTCGATACGATCCCCTGGGCGCCGACTTGTCCGCACGGAAGGCCCGTTGCCATCCTTGTCAGCCACGAAGACCTCGAATTGCGCTTCCGTAGGCGCTAGTTTCCTGCGCCGCAGCCGATTCGCCCCGATCTCGGGCGTCCCGCCTCTTTCCTCAGCGAGGCGAGTTGAAGGCCCTGCGCCAAAGGTTTTTTCTCCCATGTCTTCCCAGCAACCGTCCGCATCCGAGCGACCTCCGGTCGTCGTCGTCACCGGTCCAACCGGATCTGGCAAAAGCTCGCTCGCGATCAAGCTGGCCGAACAGTTTAACGGTGAGATCGTCAACGCGGATTCCATGCAGGTCTTCCGGTACATGGATATCGGGACGGCCAAGCCCACGCCCGAAGAACGTCTGCGCGTGCCGCATCATCTCTTTGACGTCGCGAACCCTGACGAGAACTACAGCGCAGGCCGGTACGTGAAGGATGCGCGCGCCGCCGCGGAGATGATCCATGGGCGAGGGCGCGTCGTGTTCCTCGTCGGCGGGACGGGCCTTTATATCCGGGCCTTTCTCGATGGTCTGATCGACACGGGGGTCGTGAATCCGGGGCTGCGCAAGCGACTCGAGGACGAGCAAGCAGCGGCCGCTGCGGATGGAGATCCGACGAAGCTGCATCGCCGACTCGCCGAGTTTGATGTCGAGGCGGCGGGCAGGATTCATCCCAACGATGTGCGGCGCACAGTGCGCGCGCTCGAGATTCTCGAGCAGAAGGGCGAGCGCGCGTCAGATGTGCGCGAGGCGCATGGCTTCAGCGATAGTCCTTTCCGTGTCCTGCATCTTTGCATCGATCCGGGACGCGAGGTCCTGAACGAGCGAATCGAAAAGCGCGCCGAAGAGATGGTCGCCGCCGGACTTTTGCGTGAGGTGCGCGATCTGAGAGAGCGCGGTTACGCCGCTGATCTTCGGCCTATGCAGGCCATCGGCTACCGACATATGCAGCCCGTCGTGGACGGGGCCGATACGCTGGTTAATGCGACGGAGGCGATCAAGGGCGATACCCGTCGTTTTGCCCGGCGCCAGCGCACCTGGGTGCGGCCGCTGCCGGATGTGCACTGGCATGAACCGGCAGATTCCGAAGCGATATTTGATCGCGTTGGTGGTTTTCTCGCCGACGAAGACAAGTCGGTCAAATCATGACGCGGCGCGCACAGATTCCTGTCGTCGCGCTTGTCGGGCGACCTAACGTCGGTAAGTCGACGCTGTTTAATCGCTTTGCGGGCTATCGCCGAGCGCTCGTTGCGGATCAGCCGGGTCTCACGCGGGATCGGATTATTGAGCGCATCGACGTAGAAGGGCGCATGATCTGGCTCGTGGATACGGCGGGCCTCGACCCGGTGCGCGGCGAGAGTCTCGACGCAGCGGTCCAAGCGCAGGCGCGATCCGCCGTCGACAACGCGGATGTGATCCTCTTCATCGTCGATGGCAAGCTGGGCCTCGTACCCGAAGATGAGGCCATCGCGAGGACGCTGCGTCGCTCGGGGAAGCCGCTCGGTCTGCTCGTGAACAAGATCGATCAGCCGGGCCATCACGCGGCGCGCGTGAATGATTTCTACCGACTCGGGATCGACCATACTTACGCCGTGTCGGCGGAGCATGGCGGCGGCGCATTTGACGCGCTCGAGCGCGTGTTGGCTTCTTTGCCCTTTGACGGCGAAGGCGATGGCGCGGCGGATGGCGATCGCGCAGACGGTGGCGATGGCGGCTTCCGCGGCGAAGGCGAAACTCAAGGCGAAGGCGAATTCAGTCCGGAGCCAGAGGAAGAGCCCATACGAATAGCGATCGTGGGGCGGCCCAATGTCGGAAAAAGCTCGATCAGTAATCGGCTGGCTGGCGAAGACCGGACGGTCGTGTCCGATCAACCGGGGACAACGCGCGACGCGGTGGATATCGAGATTCGCCATCAGGGTCAGGATTACACCCTCGTTGATACCGCGGGACTGCGGAAGATCGCGAAGCGGCAGGGGCCCGGCGAGCATGGTGGGGCGCTGATGACCTTGCGCTCGCTAGAGCGGGCGGAGCTTGCTCTGCTGGTTGTGGATGCGGCGGACGGTATTGCAGACCAGGACGCAAGGGTGGCGTCTTTGATGCGTGAGCAGGGCTGCGCTGCTTTGGTGCTCGCCAATAAGTGGGATCTTGTGGATGTGGATGATCGGCCCGACGTGCTGGAGGGGATTCGGCACGGGCTGCGCTTCATGTCGGATGTGCCGATTGTGCCGGTGTCGGCGATGACGGGAGCTGGTCTTAAGACGCTCTTCAAAAAATTGCAGAAGGTCGCGGATGCGTCGCAGAAGCGGATTTCGACGGCGGACCTGAACCGCTGGCTGAAGGACGTGTCCGAGAAGCATCCACCGTCTATGGCCCATAAGGGGCCGATGCGACGGGCTAACAAGCTCTTTTACGCGTCCCAGGTTGCCGTGCGGCCGCCGACGATCATCGTGGTCTGTACGGACCCTAAAGCGGTCCAGACGTCTTACGTGCGCTTTCTAGAGAACCAGCTTCGGGACAGCTTTGGATTTGAAGGAACGCCTGTGCGTGTCCTGCTTCGGGCCCGCAGTGGGCGCCGCGGGGCGGAAACGGAATAGGTCGAGCGGGGTGCCCCTCGAAGTCGAGGGCGCCTCCGATACACTGGGCCGCGTTGCACACACATTTCCACTGAACTGACTGACTGACATCGAACTGAGAACTGAGAGGGATGATTCGTGGCGAGCAAAGATCCGAATACTGCGGCCGAGACGCTGGCTGAGATTGAGGCGACGGGAGATAAGGTCGCTGAGTGGGCGTCCGAGAATGCCATCTTGATTCTGGGCACTATCGCGGCGGTGCTAGTGCTCGCGGCCGGAATTGGCTTCTACGTCCAGCACGGGACCGAGGCGCAGGACGATGCCGCAAATGCACTCGCGCTTGCGACGAGTCAGTACCGACAGGCGATGGGCGCAAATCCAGGTGGCGGCCCGATTCCGGAGCCCGCAAATCTGGAGCTCGCAGAACGCACGCGCTCAGAGTTCGTTGAGCGTTTTTCGGTACTGGGTCAGAAGCATGCAGGGACTTCGGCGGGCGCGCTGGCGTTGCTCGAAGCGGGCAATCTTCAGTTTGACCTCGGACGCCTCGGGGATGCAGGCAGCAGCTTTGAGGCCGCGCGATCCGCGGCGGGGCGCACTGCGATCGCGGCGCTGGCTTCGGTGCGCATGGCAGCGCTGGCCGAGGATCAGGGCAAGCCTGCGGATGCGGCGGGTGATTTCGAGGAGGCTGCCAATATCGGCAGTTATCCATTGCGTGCGAATGCTCTGGCGGATGCAGCGCGATGTTGGGTGGAAGCGGGCGAAGCCGATCGCGCTCTGGCTGCCTTTCAGCGTCTCGAAAACGAGTTCCCCGATCATTTGGTCCCGCCCTATATCGAGTCGCTGATCAGCGAGATACGGGCGCGCTCTTAGCGGCTCGAATCAGCCGGAACACGATGCAGGAAGGGCTCTCAATGAGCTCTTTTAGGGCTCTCCAGGCACTCCTGGAGAGCCTTTTTCTTTGGAGTTTGAAAAGAGCCGGCCGGGGGCCCCCAGCTCGGGCTCCTGAGAACGTCCTATGAAAGGCTCTGAGCGGGCGACTCCGGATGCCTGGGAACTCGTCCAAAAGAGCCTCAATTCGGGTGCCATCGGAGCCCGTTGAAGCGGCCTCGAGAGCACGAAAAAACGGCTCCCAAATCGGCTCTGATTAGACCGGTTTTCACTGGGATTTTGGGCCTGGAGCAAGGCCGTCAGCGGGGGTCTGTGCGAAGCCGGTTCTGCGCCAGGCGGAGCGATTTCTGCACAAACCAGGGCGGCATGTTCGTGTCGATACGCGTGGACATGGTGATCCGGTGCGACGCATGGCCGACGGCATGGCGGTCAACGCGAACCGTACGAGCGGTCTTCTAGAGCTAGAATGTGAGCGTTTCGCCCGTGAACGGGGGGCTGGGAAATGCTATAAAACACCACTGATAAGATATATTATGTAAACTAGAGTGTTTTTGTGAAATTGGAAACGCGTCCTTGGGAACGCCTGGATACCCCCTTCATGGATCACTCTGGAACGCCTCTCGGTGTCCTCAGTTGGCTTAGAGCGCACTGTGAACCGGTCGGCATATCCTCTGCGTGTGTTCTGGGCTCTCTCGGTGAAGGCGTATGCTGAGCTCGTTTCTACGTCGTTGACTCAGTTGGTTTCACGATGCTTTTTGGGCGTCCGTTTTCGCGGGCTTCCTGCCTGTGTTTTGTGCGCCCGTTTCCGCGTGTTCTTGATCGGCCTGCTTCGGCGTTGGGCACGCACTTGCTGAGCGGCCTCGTGAGTTCCGCGGCTCGAACGTTCTCAGCGCTTCGAATGCGCGGTTCATCGCTTCGCCAGCGTCCGCCATGCCCGTTGATTCGAGGATTTCAGAATGGCGCCTGGCTGCTCCGATACTCCGCCATTTTTTGGGCCTCACGTGGATCGTCAATATGAAGCAATTGAACCCTCGAATGCGGCATGATTGCACCGCTTCGGAGGCGCCGGATGGCTCTGTGACGATCGATTTGGCCGATGCCGTTCTCTATGGACGTGCCCAATTCAATCGCAACGTTGGGCCATCAAGGCCTGGCTTGTGATGGCCATGCGATTCGCCCGAGATAGGCAATCAGCCGATTCTGGTGATTCAGACCAACGTCGTCCCGTTGACGTCGATCACCGCAGGCAATCGGTCCAGCGCATTCGAGATCCTCTCGGACTGATCGGCTTGGATTAAGGTCAGGGCCAGGTCTGTACCACCGATAAAGTAAAACTGAAGAATTTACTTGAACCCTGACTGACTGGTAGGTAGGTTGGCAGCATGGTCGCCGACCTTTCCCCCAGCGCCCGTCAGGGCCAGGACCGGCGCGACGAAATCGTTCTCGTCGCTGTGGATGTCTTTGGTGAGTCGGGCTTCGCCGGAGCGCGCGTGGATGAAGTGGCCAGCCGCGTTGGGATTCGCCGGCCTTCGGTGCTCTATCACTTTACCGATAAACAGGCCCTGCATGCGGCGGCGCTTGAAGACGTCGTGGCCGACGTCGCGGCCCGCATTTTGGCGACCGAGGACGGCGACGCGGAGCGGCTCGAAGCGATTGCCGATGTTTGGGTTGAGTTCGTCCTCGAGCGCCCGAACGCGGCGCGCATGCTCTTGCGCGAGCTGATCGATGGATCACCGAATGGCAAACCCGCCGCGTTGGTGTCAGTGCGGACGTTGCTCGCGTCCGTTCAGGTTGCGCTCGATGAACGAACGGCTGCGGAAGCGTCGGCTTCCAGGCCCGCGAAAACGCTGGACGCGAGTGAATTCTCTCTGATCCTTTCGAGTACATCGCTTGTCTGGGTTGCTGGCCAAACGGCGGTTAAGGGTGCGTTAGGCCTAGACACGCTGGCGCCCCAGGCTGTTGCACGCCATCGCCGCACTCTGCATTCATTAATCCGTCAGCTCTTGACCGCCGCGGACGAAGCGGAAGAGGCCCTTCCTGCGAATCCGGCTGGAAAGCCTCCAATATTAGGACAAGGAAAATGAGACGACCGATGCTGTTTCGAAACCTGTCCCTATTTCTTCGACTCGTACTTGGAGGGGCGATTCTGTCGTCTTCAATCGCCCAGGCGGATCCGATCGATCTGCCCGTTTCCGCTCAATTGGCGGTGGTGCCCGCGGCTTCGAATCTGGCCCTGTTTCAAGGACATTGGCAGCGAGCGGATTGGGATCAAGCCGAGAGTGCCCGCATCTCTTCGATTGATAAGGCGATCAATGGCCTGACCTGGGTGGTGCGAAAGATGGCGGCTGGTGTGTTGCGGTCGACGACCAAGCCGCCGAGCGAAGTGCAATTCGTCTGGGATGGAGCCGCCCTGCATCAGCGCGTGAAGGGCGATAATGGTTCCTTCACTCGCCCTGTTCGTATAGGTGCAGATCCGGTTGAAGCGGTCGACGACCGAGGCGATCTGTTCACGTCGTCTTGGGAGATGGCCGACGAAGGTCTTTCGCTGAGCTGGGAACAGCATCAAGCCTACGGGCAAAATCTCTACCGTTTGAACCAGGACGGGCAGACTTTGGAGATCGAACACACGATCAACGTGACTGCACTCTCCGGCGTCGGACCGATCGTCTACCGCTCGCGTTTCAAGCGGAACCCGGCTGATGCGCCCGCCGTCTTGAGCGGTCCTGATCGCGAGAGCGGCAGGCCCTGAGCCCATCTGAGCGCATGCTCGAGCCGGTCTGAGCCCCAGTCCCCGTGATGCGCCCGCCGAAGGTGCTGGGCTCTGAGCGGGTGCGGAGGCGCTCAGATCCGCCGCATGCAGCGCCCTTCCTGGATGTGTTTTTTTGCACCCGAGCGAAGAATCGTTCCGTTCTCCGCTGCGAAGACTGGCCTCACGCGCGGCAAACGGCTACAAGCTTCCGCGCTTCGTGTGCTCAAAAACCCGTCCTACAAGGGGATGAGCGCACGTTTGGCGACCCACTCTCTCAATCCCGTCTGCCGAGGATGAGTGAAGTGTCTTGCCCAACCCTGCCCACCCTGCCCACCCTGCCCGTGCGGCCCCAAGCGGCCGCGGAGAAGTGAAGCATGAGTCCGAGCAAGAAGAAGGCCGCGAAGAAAAAGGCCGCAAAGAGCCCTGCGAAGAAGACTGCCAAGAAGGCGGCGAAGGCTCCAGCCAAGAAGAAGGCCGCGAAGAAGGCGGCCAAGAAGCCGGCCGCGAAGAAGCCCGCCAAGAAGGCTGCGACTTCTTCTAAGGTCGCGGCACCTAAAGCGGCACCCAAAGCGGCCTCCAAGAAGGCTGCTGCGAAGAAGGAGCCTGCCAAGGCGAAGGCCGCAGCTTCGAAGAAAGCGGCGGATAAAGTCGAAAAAAACGCCGACAAGAAAACCGAAACCAAGGCGGCCCCGAAGAAGGCCGCTGCGAAGTCGAAGAAAGAAGTCGTCGTCGAGGCAAAGGCCGCAGAGCAGGCCGCCCCTGAGAAGCCCGCCAAGAAAAAGGCGAAGAGCAAGAAGAAAGGAGACGGAACCGGGAAGCGCGCCCGCGCCAAGAAGCAGAATCTGCCGACGGGACCCAAGCATCCCAAGCTCGGTTACAAATGGATTTGCTTCAACTGCGACGCGAAGTTTTACGATCTCGGCAAGGAAGCGCCGATCTGCCCCAAGTGCGCAGCGGATCAGCGCGAGAAGCCGCCGGAGGAACCCAAGGCCTCATCGGACACGCCGAAGGCCAAGGTGGTTCGCCCGATGGCCCAGCTGCTGGACGATGAGGACGCCGCCCCGCCCGCCGACGAGGATGAAATGGGGCGGAAGACTCCGGTCTCGCCCACGGAAGAAATGTTCGACAACACGGAGGAAGTTGCCTCCGATCTAGACATTGAAGAAGCGGTCGACAATACAACCGAACCTCCGGAGATCGATTCGCTCTAGTTCGGCAGCCTACTCGTTGTTTACCTTGCTTCGTGCTTAAAGCGTGATCAGACGCTTGATATGGCGTTCCATGCCTTCGCCGAAGCGCGTTCGGAGTTGAAGCTCCCGGTCGAGTTCAGCGATCTGGCTCTCCCCTGCGGCGACCTGACCTGCGGCCTGGCGAATCGCTGAACTAGCGCGAGTGGCTTTCTGGAACTGAGCCACGTTGCCTGCGATGGATCCGACATCGCCCACCGGACGGGCGCGATTGCGCTTGGCTGAATCAAAATGAACTCGTTCTCCCTGCACTTCCGTCGAATAGGCGGAACGCAGGGCCTCGAGGTCTTCGGAAGCGTAGGTGGCGTAGGGGCGATGCCGCTCCGCTAGCTCGGCCTGTAGATTGCGATGGTAATTCCAGGCCCCGGCGCCGGAGACAAGCACCAGCAGCAAGAGGAAACTGCCGAGCGCCTTCCCTTCTTGGCGGCGTCGATTCAAGTCTGAATGCGTCATCGAGCTTCCTCCGGACGACCCGCTTCGCAGGGCCTTTGGAGGCGCATCGGCCGAAATCGCAAATCACTCAAGCCTCTCCGCACCGAACCATACGCTCAGCGCGCATACGAAGCGCATCGGGTGCGCAATCGGGTGCGCAATCGGAGGTCGGGCCACGCGCTCAGGCGTGATGGGCCTGGCAAGGCGGGACCAAGAGGCGGGCAAACAGACGGACACCGATACGAGGGGACGGCGCCGTGGCTAGTAGAGCAATCGGTACGCCTGGAGGCTACGCATGACCCTTTTTACGTAGCTCCGCGTCTGGGAGTACGGGATCGATTCGACCCATTCGTCGTCGGGGCGCTGATCCGATTCGATCCAGTTCTCCACCACATGCGGGCCGGCGTTGTAGCTGGCGATTGAGGCCGAAAGCTTCGTCGGGAAGAGGCGCGATAGCTCGCCGAGATAGAACGAGCCGAGTTCGATATTCGTTCGCGGATCGAAGAGATCGTCTGGGTCGAAGCTGCCGCGACCACTGCGGCCAGCGAGTTCCTTGCCTGTTTGACGCATGATCTGAAGCAGGCCGCGCGCGCCCACAGGCGAAATCACCTTGGGCCGGTAGCCACTCTCCTCGCGCATGATCGAATACACGAGTTCAGGGTCGACGTCGCCCTCTGCTCCTGTGGCCGAATCGACGAAGCCCGAGAAGGCGGAGGGCCACGCGTACCACCAGACTTCCTCGAGGCCGCTGACTGGGCCCTTGGCAAGGGGGGTCGTGTAGGCGTTGACGACGACCTGCTGTGCGCGGTTGTAGTCTCCGGCGGAGGTCAGGAGTCGCGCGAGTTCGATGCGATCGTCCAGGCCCTTTGCGCGGCGGGTGAGGCGCCCTGTTTCGCTGGCTCCATCTTCAATGAGGCCCGCTTCCATCAGGATGCGGACGCGCGCGAGATCGTTCGGGCGAAGGCCCTGCTTGCCTTTCGGAAAGGAATGCTCGACCCGCTTGAGGGCTTCGAGGGAAGTGTCGGTTCCGGCGTTTCCTTCGCGCCGCTCGCGGGCTCGCCAACCGTAATACGAAAGCGGATAATTTTCGGCGAGCGACTGATAAAGAGTCTCCGCCTCTGTGGCGCGGTCCGCCGCTTCGAGAGATCGGGCGCGCCAATAAAGCGGTCGGAGGCGGTCGATCTGGCTGGTTGTGATATCGGCCAGGTTCTCGAACCGATTGGCTGCTGCGACGTAGCGCCCCTGTCGGTATTCGCTCCAGCCGAGATTCCAGAGGGCCGCGCGCGCCATCCCACCCTTCAAGGGATCGTTTGCCAAAACCTTGAAATGCACGCTTGCTTCATCGATTCGGTCGCGGCCATCAAGGAGCAGCGCTGCCAGGTAATGCGCTCGAATTGAATGAGCGCCCTTCTTCTTCGCGATCTTTTGGAGCTCGGCGATCGCTTCCGGGACGCGGTCGGCCCGTGCTTTGGAACGCGCCACCCAGATCGGGTTATCGCCGCTCTTGGGAAGGCTCTCGAATGCTTCGAGGGCGTCCGGGTAGCGGCGGAGTCGGAATAAGGTCTGCGCGCGCTGCTTTTGGCCTCGGCGCTTTTCTGAAGCGGAGAGACCCATCGCCAGAGCGCGATCGTAGGCCTCAAGCGCCTCCTCGTTCATGCGCAATCGGAACAAGCGATCCCCGCGGCGTCGCCAATCCGCGGCGCGCCGAAGCGTCTCGCCCAAGTGGGCCTCGATCACGTCGAGACGATGGCTCGCCTGTTTCGCCTCGTCGCTATTCGGATGCGAGTACCAGAGCAATCGCCAAGTCACGCCCGCTGCGCGGTCCTCGCCGGAGCGCTCTTCGCTGCGTGCAACCTTGCGCAGGAGCGCCGCGCGCTGTTCGTCATCGTCGGCCTCAGAAAGAGCGGCAGCCCACGCTTCGCGTGCGCCGGTTTCGTCGCGCTCGGCGATGCGCGCTTCGCCAATCAGAGCATGGAGCTTGGAGCGCAGCGGTGACTCGCGGTAGGTCGCCAGCGTCTGCGCTGCGATTTGTCGAGCTTCGGCTGCACGTCCCTTCGAGAGCTGGAGCCGCGCGCGCCGCAGGCCGGCATGGTCGCCGACGATCGGATGGCGCTTTGCCAGCTGGCCATAGATCCAGTCGGCGTGCGCGTCGTCTTCCTGGGTGATGGATTCCTCCGCCGCCCGAAACAGCGCAGCGGGATCATCAAAAAGCGCCTCGCTCTGGGCACGCAGGATCCTGTCGGCGGGCGGCATCGGCATCTCGCCCACGAGGCCAGGCGTCGTCTTGCCGGCGACTTCTTTGCGAACGGGCTTGAGCGTCTTGGACGGCATCGCGGCGGGGGGCTTCGGGTCGCTTTCGCTTGGGGCGACCGCAGCAGGAGCCTGGCGCATGTGGGCCAGGCTCGACGGGGGCATGGCCATGCCCGAGGCCACCAGGCCCACGAGGCCCACGAGGCCGGCCATAAGAAGGGGATGTTTTTGTCGGTTGCGCTTCAACAAGAGCATTCTCGATTCGGAGGGAGATCTTGCAAAGTCTCGCGTCGATCTACGCCGGATGTCAATTGGACCGAATCCACACGCTTTCCTGTGCGTGCCCGTTTCGGTCCAGCCTGCAAACAGATGAAACTTTCTTGGGCCGCCCTCACCGCGCCCGATTCGTCCTGAGTGAGTGCCATCTATTGAGCCAAAGGGCACGCGAAGTTAACGTGTAGCCGCTTTGACTCCCTTTCTTCTTCAGATTCGTCTCGTGTGCCGTGGAGCGGACTTTGGTCGCCTATTCGCGACCCTGCTGCGCCCCTATTTGTTCGTCCTCCTGGCGGTCACAGCGGCCGGTCTATCGGGCTGTGCCCGGGATGACGGTGCCCACCCGCCCTCTTCTGTGACCGGCCTCACCGCGGGCGATGAACCTGAAGTGGCAAGCGGCGCGCAGACCGACGGCGATGTGCTTCGGGGACCTCTCTACGACACGTATGCACGGGGACTCTGGATCCTGGCCGAGGGCAGCGAACGCGTCCTCGGTGACGCCGCACGAATCGAGCCACTGCTTGCCCGGGCGGAGCGGCTCGGAGCCACGGATCTCTTTGTTCAGGTCTACCGCGGCGGCCGTGCGTTTTATCCGGCGGGTCCCGGGATCGAGCGTGCGGCGGGGAGCGATGCCGATGTGTTGGCTGAGCTGATTCGACGCGCGCAGGAAGAGGGCTTTCGCGTCCATGCTTGGGTGAACGTGCTTTCGCTCTCGACGCGCGCGGACGCGGCGATGATTCGTGACCTTGGGCGCGAGGCGATTCTGGTGGATCGGCAGGGGCGTTCGATTCTCGACTATCCCGACTTCGAATTGCCCCAGCCCGACCGACGCTATTACCGCATGGGCACGCCCGGGATCTTTCTCGATCCGGCGCATTACGGCGTTCGCGAGCGCATCGTCATGACCTATCTAGATCTGGTGACGCTCTATCCCGAACTCGACGGCCTGCATCTCGACTACATCCGGCATCCGGGTGTGCTGCCCTTCAGTCCTGGATCGCGCTTTGGCGTTGGGCTCGAGTTTGGTTACGGCGCACAGAGTCGCGCGCGCTACCGCGCCGAGACCGGGCGAGCCGATCCCATAGAAGGCGCCGCCCCCGGCGTCGTGCGGAGTGCTTCGGCCTGGGATGAGTGGCGGCGGCATCAGGTGACGACGCTCGTGGAAGAGATTGCCTCCGTAACCCGCACAGCGCGCCCGGGCCTCGTGGTTTCCGCCGCGGGCATTGCTTATATGGACCGCGCCTACCTCTCGCTAGCCCAGGACTGGAAGGGATGGCTCGAGTCCGGCGCGATCGATCTCGCGATCCCCATGGTTTACACCCTCGACGATCGACTGCTTCGCTATCAGGTCGAGAACTACGCGGGCTGGAAGGACGCAGCGCGCATTTGGCCCGGCGTCGGCGTCTGGCTCTTCAATGACAATCCGGAGCGCGCCGTGCGGCAGGTCGAAATTCTGCGGAACAACGGATTCTCAGGCGAAGTGCTTTTCTCGGATGACGCACTCGCGAAAGCGCCGGAGCTCGAAGGCGCACTTGCGGGGGCGCTCCCGCGCCTGGGGCAAGCGGCGCAGCGCGGTTCTGAAGGTCCGGCCGAATGACCCAGGCCGCCGAAGGGGCGCCAGAGGATTCCGACGTTCTGGCGCTGCTCGATGATTATGATTTTGAGCTGCCTGAGTCGAGTATCGCGCAATCGCCGGCCGCGGAGCGAGAATCGTCGCGTCTCTTGGTTTTGGCTCGGGAGTCTGGCGAGATCATTGAGCCGGAGACGGAGCATGTCGTTGGTGATCTGACGCGATGGCTGCGCGCTGGCGATCTCTTGGTCGTGAATGCGACGCGCGTGTTGCCGGCGCGCCTCGTCGGGAGAAAGTCGAGCGGCGGCGCGGTCGAGGCGCTTTTGCTCGGGCCGGATGCCAAGGATCCGGACGCCTACCGCGCGCTTGTGAAATGCACGGGGAAGCTCCGGGTCGGACTGGCTTTCTCCTTTTCGAGGGCGCACGCGGAAGAGGAGGCCACGGTTGACGCGCCCGCTGAGGCGACAGTTCATGCAACTGTGGAAGCTCTGTTAGGCCGAGGCGAGGTGCTGCTGCGCTTTCCGTCCGGCATCGACCCCTATTCGGTCGGGGTGGCCCCCCTGCCCCCGTATATTCGCCGACAAGGAACGGCTGGCAGCGAAGTCGACCTCGACCGCTATCAGACGGTCTACGCTCGGGAACCCGGAGCAGTCGCGGCGCCCACGGCGGGGCTGCATTTCACGGAGGCGCTATTTGGCCGGCTGCGTGCCCAAGGTGTTGAGATCGCCGAAGTAATCCTGCATGTGGGCGCGGGCACGTTTCGGCCGCTGGATGCGAAGGCGCTGGAAACACAGAAGCTGCATCACGAGTCCTTCGAGCTTCCGGCAGAGACCGTGGCGGCGATTGAGCGCACGCGGGCAGTCGGCGGCCGCGTCGTGGCGGTGGGGACGACTTCGACGCGTGTCCTCGAAAGCTGCGTGAACGAGGAAGGTGTCCTTACGCCGGGCTCTGGGGAGACGGACCTTTTCCTCCTTCCGGGCGGGCGGCGGCCGATCCGGGTGGTGGATGCGCTGATCACGAATTTTCATTTGCCCCGCTCTTCGCTTCTTCTTCTGGTCGCTGCCTTCATTGGGCGGGAGCCTATGCTCTTGGCCTACCGGACTGCGATCGAGCGCGGTTTTCGATTCTATTCATACGGGGACGCCATGTTGATTTTGCCCGGCCTTCCCAGCGAGGGCGATACCGATGCGCGCTGGGGGCTTCGGGCTTGAGGTTCTGGCCCGCGATGGGCTGGCGCGACGCTCACGATTTACGACGCCGCATGGGGTGATCGAGACACCGACGTTCATGCCGGTCGCGACGTTCGGTGCGGTCCGCGGCATTAGCGCGCAAGAACTCGCGGACGCTGGGGCGCAGATTCTGCTCTCGAATACCTATCATCTTCATGAGCGCCCAGGCGAAGACACGATCGAATCGTTAGGCGGATTGCACGGTTTTACGGGATGGAAGGGGCCCTGGCTGACGGATAGTGGAGGCTTTCAAGTCACGTCGCTTTCAGATCGTGCGAAGATCGATGAGAACGGTGTGACCTTCACTTCCGCGCTCGATGGACGCCGCCGCGTGCTCACGCCCGAGAGTGCGATCGAGATTCAGGAGGCGCTCGGGTCGGATATCGCGATGGTTTTGGACGAGTGCATTCCGATTGAGAGCGATGAGGGCGGGAATCGCGCCAAGGGCGGGAAAGGAAGCAAGGACGGCGAATCGGCGGGCCGGACCGATGTCGGGCAGATGAAACGTGCGATGCAGCGCACGCTCCGCTGGGCAGAGCGCTCTCAGCAGGCGCGGAAGCGCCGCGACCAGGCGGTTTTTTCGATTGTACAAGGTGGCGCCTCCGAGACGCTTCGGCGCCAGAGTGCGGAGGCGACGGCTGCGCTTGAGTTCGATGGCTATGCCCACGGTGGCCTTGGCCTGGGGGAGTCTCGTGAGGAACGCCGGAATGCGGTGGCGATTGCGAATGGCGTTTTGCCTGAGGACCGCCCTCGTTACCTGATGGGGCTGGGGCGGCCGATTGATCTGCTCGACGGCGTGGCGGCTGGGGTCGACCTCTTCGACTGCGTCGTGCCCACGCGGAATGGCCGGCATGGGCTGCTTTTTACGTCACAGGGCATTCTAGGGCTACGCAACGCGACTTGGGCTCGCAGCGACGATCCTGTGGACCCGGAGTGCGCCTGCCCGGCCTGTCAGAATCATAGTCGGGGCTACCTGCGGCATTTGATCAAGGGCGGAGAGGCTCTGGGCGCTCGGTTCGCGGCCCTTCATAACCTAACGTATTACATGAAGATTCTTACCCAAGCACGCGAAGCTATTGAGAATGGTGTGTTTTCGAAGCTACATGAAGAGATCGAAGCCGTCTCGGAGCGACGCCTCTAGCACCCGCCTCTAAACCCCCTCGTATTGCGGCCGGCCTCTCGATCTGGCGTTTGACGGGCCGGTTCTGCATTCGAAGCTCAAGCGCGCTGCGTATGGATCCGATGCTTTGCGTGATGGAAGATCAGGAACTCTCTTCAGAAGGTGCGCCCTCACAGGCCCCGCAGCCCGCCCTGCTGCCGCCCGGCGTGATTCGGCTTGCCGGCTGGATTGGGGTCGCGAGTGCTCTTCCGATCGTGCTGGCCGCTGTTGGAGCGGGGGGCATCCTGGTCGGTGCCATTTGGCTGGTCGTCTTAGCGTGGGCGGGCTGGGCAGCGGGAGAGCATGCAGCGCGGCGGCGCCAGGCCCTTGATAAGGTGACCCAGGCGCTTGAAAGAATGGACGCGTCGCCGATTTCTGCCTCGGGTCTCGACCGAGACGTGACCGCTTTTCTGATGCGCTGGAACCGACTCGCGCCAGAGGCTTTCCGCAGGCAGTCGGATGCGTCGAGTTTGATCAAATTGGCGGCTTCTCTTCCGGATGCTTCGGCTGCGGCCTTTGCTGACGTGAAGAGCGCGGCCGGGGAACAAGAAGCGGCGATCGAGGAAGCGGCCTCTCTTGTTGCGAATATGCGCCAGTCGATTCGCGTCATCGAAGAGAGCGTTGGACTCTTGAGCGAGTCTTCCGACGAATCGACCTCTGCTGTGATCGAAATGAGCACTTCAATCGAAGAGATAGCCGGGAATGCGTCGAGCCTCCATGATGCGGTGGACGCCTCCACAACGGCGGTGCATCAGATGGGCGCGTCTATTCGGCAGGTATCCACCGGTGCAGAGCACGTGCTTGAAATGGCGGAATCGACCGCGAGCGCCGTTGTCGAAATGGATCGCAGCGTTCAGGAGGTTTCGACGAACGCGATGGAGGCGGCCTCGCTCACAGAGAAAGCCCACGCGGGTGCGCAAATGGGTGCCGAGGCCGTCCAGGCCACGATCGAAGACATCGAGCGCATCTCGGCGCTGACCAGCGATGCCAAGAAGCGGCTCGGCGGCCTCGTCTCGGGCATTTCGCGGATTGGAAACGTGCTGACTGCGATCGATGAGATTAACGATGAGGCGAATCTGCTTTCTTTGAACGCGGCAATCATTGCGGCACAGGCCGGCGAGCAAGGCAAAGCCTTCCGTGTGGTTGCCAATCACGTGAAGACCCTTGCGCGACGCACCTCCGAATCGACGAATGATATCGAGAAGCTGATTTTTGATATCGAATCAGAGTCGGGCGAAGCGGTGCGCGCGATGGAGGCGGGCATAGAGGCCGTCGCTGCCAGTGTCGAACGCTCACGAGATGCCGGCGCCGCGCTCGACTCGATTCAGGACTCATGTAAGAACGCCAGCGAGCGCGTGACGGAGATTGCCCGCGCGACATCAGAGCAGTCGCGTAATTTGCGAGGCGTCGCCGAATCGACGCAAAAAACCTCGCAAGAAATCCAGCAGATCAGTCAGGCCCTGATCGAACAGCGTCGGGCGAGCGAGTCCATGCTGACCAGCGCCGAGGGCGCCCTTGAGCGCTGCCAGCGCGTGCACCTTTCGACCGAGGAGCAGCGCCAGACGAGCCACCACATCACTAAAGCCATGTCCGAGATCACGAGCATGATCCAGGCGATTGGCGAGCAGACGCGAGCGCATGCCGTCGCAAGCGAATCCGTCAGCGAGTCGGTGATTTGCCTGGTCGACCAGGTGCATGCGACGAGCCTCGGGTTGCAGCCGTTGCGAGTGCTGCTCGACCGGATTGAGTCGGAAGCGAGGCAGATCGACTCGCCGTGTGGGGATTAAGCCCTGCCCGTTCCGCGATCCGTAAAGACTTTCCAAAGACAGATTGAAGATCGACTGCGCGTCCGCCGATGAGTTTGACATGCAGCGCCGGGGACCTGAGGCAAGCATCTGCCGGTCGCCCGTCACTCGTTTGGAGAATCCCATGATGAATTCCGGTCTTCGCTTCTCGCTTCGCGCCCTGGTGGCGATCTTCGCACTCGCCGTTTTCGGTGGCCTGGGCTGCGCCAATGGCGAGTTCCGCCCCGGCGATCCCTTCGATCGCGAGGAGACGCTTAGTCATGCCCAGCATCAGTACACGATTATGATTCGATGGTCGGAGTTCCAGAAGGCCGGCACCTATGTCGCGCCCGACGACCGCCCCGCGTTTTTTGAGCGCATGGAAGAGCTCGATGATGCGCGCTTTACGGATTACGAATCGGGCGAAGTGGAGCTCGACGAGGAACTCGAGACGGCAACGATCAAAGTCACTTACATGGTGTACACGCCCTCTTCTCCGTACGAGTTGGAGGTGAGCGAGACTCAGGAATGGAAGCGCTCGGGAGTCAGCAATAAGTGGCAGGTGACGTCGACCTTTGAAGGTCTGCAGCAACTGGCGCTGAATTAATACCCTTAGGATTCGGAGCCGATGGCGAAATTTCCGCGTATTCTGCTTGTTGACGATGTCCCTATGTTTCGGGATCTAGGCAGCATCTTTCTGTCTCGAAGCGGACCGGTCGATTTGGCGGATTCCGCCGCGGCCGCGTTTGCTTCGGCGGACGAGCGACCACCGGGGTGTGTGATCGCGGATATGCACCTTCCAGATCTAGATGGCACCGTAATCTGCCGGCACTTCAAGATGAATCCCAGATGGGGAGCGCCTCCTGTGATTCTTCTCGCTCGGCCGGATTCCCCGGAAGATCACGCGCGTGCGGTGCGAGCCGGCGCCGATGAAGTGCTCTTTAAGCCGTTGGAACGGGATGCATTGATCGCCGCGGTCCGTCGACTCACCGATCATGATTCGCCGCGTGGCCTGCCGCGCGCTCAGATCGAACAACCCGTCGAAATCTCAGCCCGCGGTCAGCGCATTCAAGGCGTCGTCCGCAACGTGAGCCGCGGTGGCCTCTTCGTCGATGCCCCCCTGCCCTTCACTCAATCCGAAGAAGTTGCGCTTCATTTCAGCCTCGACGGGAACGGCACTACGGTGTCGCCCACGGCGCAGGTGGTCTGGAGCGGATCGGATAGCGAGGGCAAGGAACATGTCGGCTTCCGTTTCCTCAAGATCGATGCACTCACCGTTGAGAAACTCGATCACTACGTGAACGACCATTTCCCGCGCATGCCCAGCGTGCCTGCCTAGTTCCGGCTTAGCCCCGGCCCCTTCGGCCACACCCTTCGAATTCGAAAGGACTCCTGATGATGAGCTCTCCCCCGTTCGCTTCGCTTCGCCCGTTCATGGCGGCCTTCTTTGTCCTTGTCGCCTTGAGCGCGGCCGCGGTGTTCTTTGCGGGTTCGGACGCCCATGCACAGTTCGCCAGCGAAGAGGAGACCCAGGCCAAGCGCGACGAATGGCAGGAGCGTTACCGCTGGCTCTTACGTGACCAGGCCCGACTCAAACAGAACGTGGCGAATCTCGAGCGCGACTACATCATGTCGCAGCGACGCAATTATCCGCGAGGCGCGAATCGCGAGCGACTCATCGTGGAAGCCGACGTGCAGCGCAAAGAACTCAAGGGAATCGAAACCGAAATTGCCGGCATTTATGGCGAAGCGCGCGTCGCAGGGATTCCGCCGGGCTGGCTCGCTGAAGTGGAGGACGAAGATCTGACCGTTCCGGCCGCGGCAGCCGTCGATGATGAGCCCGAGGTTGACCGCGCAGGTCGCAACCCGCTCTACTTCGACGATGACGACAACTAACTCGCTCACTCAATGTCGCGCGCGCACGTGTGTTCTGTACGCGGTCGATATGCGGCCCCAAAAGACGACGTCCCGCAAAAGCAAAGCCTTTGCGGGACGTGTCTATTCAACAAGCTTGAAACCAAGCTTAGAGTCGGGTCCGATTTAGAAATCGAAGTCCTTCTCCTGGAGTTCAGCCTTCAGCGGTCGCTGTCGCCGTTCTCCCTTGATTACCGTGATGATCCGGTCGCCTTGTTTGACGAACGTCCAGTGTCGGGTGGCCAAGCTGTCGGTCGGTTGCATCCGCCTTGATTCGATCACCGTAGGCTCGTCGCTGGCTTGCGCCGTGTTGCGACCATCCACCGGAATTCGAATTGATGCAGCGGAACGTCCGCCCGTGCTGCCGCCGCCATTCACCGGAACCGTGTATCCAATTCCCGTTCCCTGCGTCGACATTGCGCCCACAACTGCACCCTGAGATGCTGTTGCTGCCACCGATCGAAGTTCAGCCTGCCGTTCGCGAAGTCGTTCCACGTAGGGCTTGCCTCGCTCGGCTGAGACGGGGGTGTAGCGCTCGTAACGAGTCAGCTGTCCCACGGATCTCAGTTTTGCTTCCGATCGATGCTTCGCCGGGATTCGCTTTGAATCGTCCGTGAACGCGTAGGTCCCATCTTCGGTCTTCCACGCGTACACATTTCCGGCAAAGGCGGGCCCAGCCAGACCAGCAACGAGAACCGCGCCCAAGAGGAGCGATCCAAGTCCATATCCAGTCTTCATTTTCAGCATGAGCAATGCCTCCTATGTTTCATTCGTGGGGGCGAGGTGACGGATATCGCGGGTTTTCGGTGGGCTTGCGCTGAGGTTGCGCAGGCGATGCGTGCGGGGCTTGGGGAGTTGCCGATTTCGGGCGACTCGACGCTCACGCCGGACTGGGCTTTGCTCTCGACATGCAATTCCCGCCAGCGGATGAAGCCGCCCTGACCGCCCATGCCGCCTCTGCCCAGGCCGACCGCGCTATCGATGCCGAAGCCGCCGAGCGAGTCGCTTCTTATTTGGAGAGAGCCCGCGCGCTGGCACCGGTGATCGAAGGGGAAGCGTGCGCCGGCGAAGACGCGGGGGGCCTGACCGGCAAATGCGTCGACGCTCTGCGGTCTTCCGATCTGTTGCGCGCGGGCCTCCCCAGAGAAGTCGGCGGCGACGCCCTTCCCGCTTCGGGCCTCGCCCAGATCATTGAAGAGATCTCGCGCCAAGACGGTTCCGCCGGCTGGGTCTTCGGCATGAACGGATTCATCACGGGCTTCTGCGCGGCCGCACTCCCGGACGCAGGGATCGAGGCCGTGTTCGGAACGCGAGCGCCAGGCCAGACCTGGATCGCCGGCGGCTTCCCTCCTCAAGGCCGCGCCGATCGCGAAGGTGCGGGCTGGCGCGTGAATGCCCATTGTCGTTTTGGTAGCGGCGCTCACCACGCCGATTTCATGTGCTGCACCGTTGTCGAGTTCGACGGCGACACCCCTGTGATGGATCACGGCCTGCCGCGGATGCGAAGCTTCGTTGCCCCCCGCGAAGACATTCGCTTCGTCGACAATTGGGATGCCGTCGGTCTCCAGGCGACCGGAAGCATCGACTATCTCGTTGAAGATCTCTGGATCGAAGACGCGCGCACCTTCGTCGCCAGTGCCCCCGAGATACAACGCGGTCATGAAGCCTTCGACCTCCCTCTTCTCTCTCTAGCCGGCGCCCCCCACGCCGCCTTCGCCCTCGGCATCGCGAAACGCGCCCTCGAAGAACTCAAAGATCTGTCTCACACGCGACATCGCCTCGCGAGCTCCGATGTCCTTTCCGCGCGCGGCGCAATCCAGCTCGGCTTCGCCCGCTCAACGACGGGTTTGCGCGCTGCACGGGGCCTTGTGCTTTCTTCGCTCGATCAGCTTGCCGCGGCTTGTCGTTCGGACGCTGGACATACTCTCTCGGAACGGACCGAGACCACCGCCGCGACGATCCACGCGTACGAAGCCGCTGTGGATGCCACGACCTTCGCTTTTCGCTCGGCTGGAACGGCGGCCCTTCCGCGTGACCATGTTCTGCAAAGGTGTTTCCGGGATATCCAAGCCGCCAGCCAGCACATCGTGGCGAATGACGAGGGTTGGGAGCGGCTTGGCCAGGTTTGGCTTGGTTTGGCTGACTCCACGTTTCTTTGATCGCGGGACGAGATCGGGGCAATTCGCGCCGATTCGCGATTGACAGAATTGGTCAGCCCCGTATTATCCGGCTCCCCTCCTATAGAGGGTAAGAATTGTTGCGGGGTAGAGCAGCCAGGTAGCTCGTCGGGCTCATAACCCGGAGGTCGGGGGTTCGAATCCCTCCCCCGCTACCAAAAAAGAACGGCGTTTCGAGATCTTACGAGATCCTTGGAACGCCGTTTTTATTTTGGGGCATCCGGCTCCGCGTCCATCAACGACACGCCGGTATTGGGTTAGACAGAAATCCACCGGTACCCGCGCTGGATCTCGACGATCGCGCTGTCGGACGAGTCCGTATACTGACCCAACTCATCGTGCGTGATGATTCTCGACGCAAGGACCCGACTATGCCTTTGGAGCCCAGCAACCGTTTCATCATCGGCACGGGCCGATGCGGCTCCACCATTCTCTCGAAGATGCTCGACGTCCATCCCGACGTCTGCGTTCTGTCCGAATTTCTCGTCGCCCTCGACGCTATTCGGAAATTCGGGGAGCGCCCCGTCGGCGGCGCCGAGCTGGCAGAGATTTGCAACTGCGGGCTGCGCTCGACGGGCGAGTTTAAGAAGATCGTCGGCCACCTCAAAACGCCAGAGATCCAGTTCGACCTTGAAAATCCACCTCCTGGAGTCGCACGCGGCAACTATCGCGACGGTGTGTACCCGGAGCTGATCCTCCTACCCCTCTCTAGTCTTTTCGAGGACCCGACGATCGCCTTTGACGAACTCGTCGAGTACGCCGCCGCACAACCCCTGCGAAAGTTGAGTGAGCAGCTCGTGGCGCTCTTTGAATGGACGACTCGACGTGCGGGCAAGACGGCCTGGATCGAGCGCAGCGGCGGCACGCTCGCTCAGCTGCCCGAGCTGATCGAGCTCTTCCCCGATGCCCGCTTTCTGCATCTCCATAGGGATCCTCTCGACGTGGCAAAGTCGATGAAGGCACATCATCACATGCGACTTTTCGCGCTCCAGCACTACGGGCTGAGAACGAAAAACGGCCTGTCCTGGGACGATCTCGACGAGACCGACCTGAGCGACGAGGGTCCGATGTCGCCCCGGCTTCAAGCGCTCTTCGACCACGACGTCCCGCTTGAGATCTTTCTGCGTGACTGGAACGAGATGGTCGTACGCGGCTTCGCTTCGGTGAAGCGACTCGACGTCGAGCAGTACTCGGAGATTTCCTTCGAAGATCTGCAGGCCGATCCGACGCGGGTCCTTACGCAGATCGTCGACTTTTTCGCGCTGCCCGGAAGCAAGGGCTGGATGGACGAGGCGATCGCCCTCCTCACCCCGGGCAAGGCGGGCCGAGCGACGCCGAGCGCCGAAGAAGCCGAGATGATCCGATCGCACTGCCATCCGGCACTCGTCCTGCTCGACCGCGAGATAAGCCGTCCCTCTTCGGGGAGCCAGTTCTCGTCGAGCGACGACTAGCGGGCAAGCACGCGCTCTCAGAGACTATCGATAGTAGACATCATCCAGCGGCAGCTGGGTGTCGCACATTCTCGAGGCGAAGCGCCAGCCGGCAGCTGTTCGTCGGACGACATCCTCGTAGATCACGGTCGATTTGACAGAGACCTCTCGAGGCATCTCGAGCGTCTCCCACGTGTAAAGTAAGTTGCTGCGCGCGCGAACCCGATCCGGTTCAATCGGCGCGAGTATCGTGCTCAGCATGAAGTGGCGGACCTGGACACCGTCCTGTCGCAGCGCGAGCCGACCGTCGATCCACTCACGGATTGCGAGCGCGCCTTCTGCAGTGCCGACTGGCGTCTCGAGCACTGCATCTTCCGTAAAGAGCCCCGCGCAGAGATCTGCACGGGGGGCGTCGATGCTATGGCAGTACCGGGATAGTAGTTCCAGGATCGCCAAGCGGTCTGCATCGCTGATCACCGTTGTTCTCCTCAAATCATGTTTTCGTCTTGACTGAACTAAGAGCACAGTCAGGTAGGTGAATGCCAAAGACTACCTGCCGAGGAGCCGCATTCAATGTCTGATCGTCGCCCCGTGAGGCTCGGTCCCCGGCTCGACCTGCGGAATACGAAGGAACGAGATCGCCAGTGCGCCCAGAACAAAGGTGATGAGAAAGGCCGAGAAGACCAGGGAATAACTGCCTGTTCGGTCGAAGACGTAGGCCGCAATCGGCGCCCCCGCGAGATTGAACGGAAGCATCAGCGGCGTCATGAGCCCCATCGCCCGACCGAATACGGCCCGTCCGAAGCACGCGCCGGTAAGCGTTCCCCAGAGCGGCATGATTCCACCCACCCCAAGTCCCATGCAAAGACTTGCGGTGAATAACGCCGGGTAGGATCGCGCGAGCAGCAGGCCGATCCACGCTCCCGTAAGAATGGCGAAAACGACCAGGGATGCGACGCGTTTGTCGACGCGATCCGCCAGGTAGCCGCTCAAGAGGCGTCCAACTGCGCCGGCGCCCGCATACGCGGACATCAGAATGGCGGCCTGCTGGGGCTCGAAGCCAAGATCCGTCGCATACGCGACGAGGTGGGCGATCACGACGCTCGTTGAGCAGAAGGCCAGGCCGATGGCGGCTGTGATCGCCCAGAAGTTCCTGGACCTGACAAGACGGCTCGCGACGGCTTTGTTGGGCGGCGCTGAGGGAGGCGCTAAGAGAGGTATCATGCCAGAAGGCGTCGCGGTCTCCCCGTGACCCGCTTCGGTTCCGTCCGGTTGCATCCCGATGTGCTCGGGACGATTGACGACGAGCACCCAGAGGGGAATCGCAAAGACAACGAGCAGACCCGCGAAACTG
This sequence comes from Myxococcota bacterium, assembly GCA_041690055.1. Taxonomy (GTDB): domain Bacteria; phylum Myxococcota_A; class UBA9160; order UBA9160; family UBA4427; genus UBA4427. Next base: position 56,480 of record JBDNFB010000017.1, read on the forward strand.
GCTGCCGCGCCGCGCCATCCAGTCGCTTCCATGAGCTGGGTGGCGGCCACCGGGAAAATCAGGCCGCCAATGGAGGCACCGACAGCCGTTACGCCCAACGCTCGACCGCGCTTCAGATGAAACCAGTTCGCCACGAGTGTCGAAGCTGCGAGGGGGCCAAACATGTGCGAGCCCACTGCGATCAGCGATCCGAAGAGCAATCCAATCTGCCAGAGCGCCGTCGCATACGAGAGGCCGAGGAAGCCGGCGGCGCAGACCAGAGCGCCCATCACCATCACCCCGCGAACCGACCATTCGTCCATCGCTCGCCCTAGGAACGGAGAGACGATTCCCTGAATCAACATGAGCCCGGTTAGTCCGAGAACGACGACGAGCCGGGGCACCGCGAATTCCGCAGCCAGGGGTTTCACGAAGACGCCGTACGCATAGAAGGTCGTTCCGACCGCCAGCCCCTGTGAGGCCGCGGCCACTCCGACGATGCGCCATCCGTAGAACATGCCCATCCATTCCCCGGTCACCGATCGACCCGACTCGTGATGCTTTACATTAGGACGTTCTTCGTATGTATGAGGCGCTGTGGAAAAGGTTGCGTCGGCTATTCTGAGGGTCCCATTGTCTCATTCATGTCCCGTTCAGCCGGCGGCCATTCCGCGGCAGGGAAATCGTTATGCGAAACGAATTAGGTGAAGCTCTAGAAGATCGCAGTGAGCCGGGGTCCTGATGCCCGGGCTTGACGCGATGGGCAGGCAGTTAACGAGAATGCGATTCGGTGGGCTGATCCTTTGCGTGCTCGCGGGATTATGGCTCGGCTGTACGACCTCAAGCTCCCGAACCGCGGGCTCTTCCTTGGCCGC
>JBDNFB010000018.1:0-17765 GCA_041690055.1 Myxococcota bacterium
CTCGAACCCAGATATGCGTTGGCCTGGTTGGACTCGATCTGTGCGGCCGCAGTGGTGGGATTGCCGTCCGCGATCCCCGCCGCGCTGCCCAGAAACACGAAGGCCACGCCCTCGGAAAAATTGCCCGCGGCGTATTGGCTGGCCCCGACGATCACGTCCGCGTAGCCGTCACCGTTGACATCGCCGGCCCCCGCGACGCTCCCGCCCAGAGCCGCGTTGGCCTGGTTCGACTCCAACTGCGCCGCCGCGCTTGCGGGACTGCCGTCGGCGACGCCCGACGCGCTACCCAAGAACACGAAGGCCGCACCCTCGTCGATCTCGCCAGAGTCATAGCCGGAGGCCCCGATAATCACGTCCGCGAAGCCGTCGCCGTTGACATCGCCGGCTCCCGCGACGCTGCGGCCCAGACGCGCGAGTGCCTGGTTCGACTCGAGTTGTGCCGCAGCGGTCATGGGATTGCCGTCGGCGACTCCCACCGCGCTGCCCAAAAAAACGAAGGCCGCCCCCTCGTCGATCTCGCCCATATCGTAGAACGGGGCCCCGACGATCACATCCGCGTAGCCGTCGCCATTGACATCGCCGGCTCCCGCGACGCTGCTGCCCAGTCTCGCACTGGCCTGGTTCGACTCCAACTGCGCGTCTGCTGTCTCCGAGAGCAGCGGGTCGATCGTCAAGGGATAAACCGCTTCCCCATCCGCCACCCTAATCCGCAGCCGACCCGTATCGGGCACCGAAAATGTCGCTGATACCTTTGCGCCCCGCGCGTCCACCACCGCAAGCTTCCCATAAGAAAGACGCCGCTTTGTCGACGTCTCGATCAATACCTGCTCCCCGTGCAGCGAAGCCCGGGCGCCCTTTACGGCAACCTCAAGGACCAGCTCCCCTTCACCCTTCGGCCTCTCCGCCAAAGTGAACCCCTGCTCGAGACCCTCCGGCGAGTTCACGTACCATTCCAGGATCCCCGGCCGGCGAATCTCAACCCGCGAGCCATCGCTGACAACCTTGCCCGGAGGCAGGGGCATAAGGCTCTCGCCGCGGCCTAGACCCACCACCTCGAGACGCAAAAGCTCAGGGCTTCCCGAACTCGTCCGGTCGTGCACTCGTATCCCGGAGCGATCAAAGTAGGTCCGGAAGTTCTGGGCGCGGTTAGGCGCCTGAAGCCCCTGCGCGCTCGCGCTCGCTTCGTACTCCGAACGCGCGATCTCTTCCTGGGCACGGGCAAGCCAGTCATCCGAGGCCGTCGCCGATGAACCGAACAACAAAAAAATCGCCGCGACTACAAATACTCGGCCTACGTGGAAAAATGCCATCTCACCGACCTCCCTATACTCAGCACCCCGAGCGATTTCCACGGCCGCCAACTCGAGGCTCGCAGATTTCTCGGTACTCACATAGCGGAACGCCGACACCAAGCGGCTTGTTTACTGCTCGCGACGAACGTCCTCCGAAACGGAGCCACAGCGGCCCCTGCCTCGGGCCGCTCTTCCGATCGCAGCGATGCCAACGATCAGACCTGTAAGCAGCCCCGGCTCTGGCAACGGCGTGGGGTCACAAGCATCGCCAATACCATCCAAATCGCTGTCTAACTGATCATCGTTCGCCAAATCAGGACAGTTGTCTCCACACTCAGTCGGAAGCAGGTCGCCGTCGGGATTCGTGATCGGATTGCCCGCCTCATCTCCCCACTGAAATATTTCGACTTCCGTAATCTGAGGAAAGTACTGTTCCTCGGCATCCCAGACACAGCACTCGGTTCCACCCGCTAGGTCGAAGACGTTGAACTCGATGCTAATCGACGTCGGGCTAACTCCGTAGGGGCCCGCGTCGGCGAACACACACTGGCCGGCAGATTGACCGCTCGGATCGAAGGGCTGAGCACTCGCTGCGGAAACAGATACAGGATCGCTTTGAGTGGAGCCGCATTCTTCGCAGTAGCGCCACGAATAGGTCGGCAAATCGGGAAGCTGCCCGACGACATCGCAAGCAAAATAATTGCAGGAGTCCTCTACGCAAGGACCTACTTCACAATAAGAAGACTGCGTACACGAAGAGCCATTCATTGGCCCACCACTGCAGGATCCGCCTTCGCAAATCCCGGAACAATCCGCACCCGAGCTACACTGGGACCAATAGGAGTCCGAGCAAACAGAAGGGGCGGTGAGGCATGAGGCGTCGTCGGAACAGGCATCTCCTGAGCCATAACATGTCCCGCCACAGTCAGCCGGGGTCGTGCACTCGTTCGCTGGCCCCCCAACCGACCACCCATTCTGATAACAATACAAACCTGCAGGCGGAGAGTCGAGCGCAACCGTCAGCAGACTGGACGCAGATCGAGCAAGCCTAAAACCGGAACCGGAGTGGGCAGCCAGCGGCGAACTCTGTAGACGATTCGCCGAGCTACCATCCCTAGAAATCGCCTGAGAACCGGAATCTGATTCGATCCACTCGGCAACGTTATTCCCCATGCCAAATTGACCAAACGGGCTCCCATCCACCCCACTGAAACCGGGTCCCGACCCAAAGTAGCCGTTTCCGGGGCAGTACCATGAGACCATCCCGCAGTAGTACGCCGCCTTGTACCACTCGTCCTCCGAGGGCAACCACCACTCGGCGGACGGGTTTCGCGATCCAGCCGACGTCGTTGCCTCGTCCGAGCCTTGCAGCGTATAAGCCCCCGTCTCGGTCGTAGAGGGGCCGGACGCGCCGTAGGGCTGACCGTTCACCATCCAATTCGCGAACCGAACCGCGTCCCAATAAGAAACCCACGTGACGGGCAAATCCTCAAACCCCGCAATCACACGATAATGGTAAGCCCCGGCGACTCCTTGTCGCTCGATCCCACCGGTAGCTGCGTCGGTGGCCATATTCGGATCGAAAATCGTGAAGGGATCTGAACGCGCGACGTGGTTCAAGAACGTGGTGTACTCGCGATTCGTCACCTCGTAGAGCGATAACGAATAGTCATAGGAAACGGATCCGAAGCCATTCGCGTCCGGCCCATTCGTTTGGTTTGTTACCACCAGTCGACTTGCCGGGGTGACCGGGGGAGTCTCACAGGTGTCCCCTACTCCGTCGGAATCCAGATCGTCTTGCGAAGGGTTCGCCGCGAAAAAACAGTTATCACAGGCATCCCCGAGACCATCCGCATCGAAATCGCCCTGATCGAAATTCGAGACCCCAAAACAGTTGTCCGCGAAGTCAAAAATTCCATCGCAGTCTTCATCGTCCGTGCAGGCCATCCCGATGTATAACGTCGCCGAGGTCGCCTGAGTCACGCTTGAATCCGGCAGTACGACTCCGCCACCGAGATAGTCCGTTCCGAACGTGATCTCCGCGGCGCCGAGACCGACGGCTTGAAAGGTGATTCGGAACTGAGCGTCCCCGCCGCCGACAACTCCGTCCAGTCCCGGATCTCCGATCGTTGGGGTGAGCGGTGTGGATGATGCCCCCGAGAAGAACTCTATGCGGCTGGGCTCTCCGCCGGTCGATGATTCGACGAGAGGGATCGGTGCACTATTAGTTAGTCCGCTAAAAGAACCCACTCCGGGAAGATTAACTTCGTGAAAGATGGAAGAGACTCCGAATCCCGACCCGTCCACGTAGTCGACGATTGCCTCATTGTATCCATAGGCCGCGACACCAAGCCCCAGCATCGACTCTCCATCGGAAGAGACGCGGAGACCGACCGTGACCTCGTCACCCGGACCCAGCGCTTCGAGTGGTGCTCCTGAAGCCACGTAAACCTCAGTGATCGTCACTGTGACCGCACTTACCTTTGGCGGTCCTGCGAGAAATCCCAGCAGTGCAAGGCCTAGCGCGACAGTCCTAATCCACTGAATCGCAGTCTGTGCTCTCCACCTCACTCGCTCTACTCCTACACGATCGGCGCATTCCGTATGGTTGGCCGGCCCTTTTGCCGACACTCTTACGCCGCGGAACCATAGATCCGATGAGGACCTATTAGTCACTGACTCCACGCAACCTCGATACATTAGGCGCTCCATCTAACAAATCGAAGCGGATTCAAGCTGATGTTTTGATGATTAAGAAATCCCACGGGGAGGTGAGCGTAACGCCACCGGCAGGCGCTAGTCAGGCGGAGGCAACTTCTCGCGACGTCCACAGCAGCACACTGACAAGAAGTGATTGGTCTACCATCGCAGAAAACGTCCCGGTACTTAGGCTTGATCTGGGGAGTCTATGCGCCGCAGACGAACCGTTCGAAGCTGCCGGAAGTCTCATTGCCGAAGCGCAATTCGCTGCCTCAGCGGCCGGGGCCCGGATCTCGCTCTGAGCGCCCGCGCTAGCTGTGCCCGCACGTGGCTCAATGCAGGAGTCCGGGCAAGGCGGCCGCACGCCTAGCGAGTGCGCTTGCCTAGGCCGAAGGCTTGATTCGTGATCGAAGGCGGCCCTATCTAATGTGGATGCCGGCGCAGGCAGACGCGGCGACGATCGCAAATAGCCAGTCGTTCGTTTTCTGATCGCGGCGATGAGCTGAGCAACTAGATCGACTAATACTTAGTCACAGGCTCCCTGCAGACCTTTTTCGTCCCGCGCGAGCGATCCCCCAAAAACCAACAACGAGGCCAATGGGAAGCCCTGGCTCCGGTACGCAAATTGGGCTGCCATCGGGATTGATCCCGTCATTGTCCGGATCAAAAACGCCATTCGAGCAATCATCACAACCGTCTTGATCGGTATCTCCACAGACGAACCGACTCGAGTTCTCGGTGTCGCATGCATCTCCTCGCTGGTCGCCGTCGCCGTCCGCTTGAGAATATGTGTAGGTCAATGGGTCGTAGGTCAATGTGCCGGTCAATGGGTTGTAGATTAATGGACAGTTGTCACACGCGTCGCCGCGAAAATCATCGTCCGTGTCCACCTGATCCAGATTCGCCGTCTCGGGACAATTGTCGCAGGAGTCGGGATAAACATCCGAGTCCCCATCCACCTCCGGTTCGAATCCGCCCCACGAAAAAACCTCGACCCCGCGAGCGACAAAACAACAATCCGAGACTCCGACCGTATGCCGCAGTCGATTCATCTCCGCCGTGCAGCCCGCCTGATCGTTCCGGCAGTCAATCTGCGAATTGACACAAAAGTCGCTCGGGTTGTCAGGCGCGCCGTTCAGGCAGTGTCCCGGACAGATTTCACCGCCAGCACAAGCGTCGTTCGCACAGGTCAGGTCGCATTCGGATTCCCATCCGCAGCAGACAAAACCATATTCCGGCGGCAGCGGCGGGACAACGATCGTGTAGTCGACGTCGATGCAGCCTTGCGTCGCATCGTTGTCCACGCACTGTGACTCCGGCAGCACTTCTATGGAGCACGTTCCCGGCCCCGCCGGAAACGAGGAGGCATTCGGCGGGGAAACCGACTCCAATGCGAACGCCTCGCTTGGCTGAGATAGATTTCGGTACTTCGGCTGATCGCTGATTTGGATCGCGCTATTGCTCACAAAGCTTGTGAAGTCGGGATCCGTCGGATCGTTAGGATCAAATCCAGCCTCCACTTCCCATCCGTCGGGAAATGCATCAGCATCGCTGTCGGGGTTGAACGGATCTGAGCCCGTATCACCGGACCCATCGTACTCGCCGGTCCCCGTCTCGACGCCGTCTTCAAGGCCATCGTCGTCGGTGTCCGAATCGAGCGGGTCAAGGATACGCTGCCGAAACCATCCAATATTGTAATCCGGACAGCAGTTATATGTGAGAATGTCCGGAATCCCATCTTGATCGACGTCGGCGACGGCGATCGCACTCGGATTCAGGTCACCGCCTAGGCCGGAGTCAAATGACAGAGCGTCATCAAATGACCAATTGACACCGTAGAAAGTGTCTGCACCCTCGTTGCGGGCAATCTCGATGGGCGAATTGCCTCCTCCCGCGGCGTAGATCAGGTCGGCGTCCACATCACCATCGATATCTGCGATGGTTAGGCCGGCGTCTCCTATAAGCGAACTCCATGAGCCCAACGACCGCTCTACCCAATCCCCCAGACCACCGGGGGAGCCATCGTTTTCGAACCATTCGATCCCCGCGCCGTAGTTCCCAACAACGATGTCGAGGTCCCCATCTCCATCAAAATCGACGGCGGCTGTCGTGCTCTCAACCGGTGAGTTTGAAAGCGGGGTCGAAATAATAGATTCGACCCAATCTCCGAGGCCGGCCGGAGTTCCGTCGTTCTCGTACCAAACGAGCTGACTGCTTCCTGATGGATATCCCGTGGCAGATGCAACCAGATCAAGGTCACCGTCGCCGTCGAGGTCCGCGCCGAGGACCGAATTGGCTCCGTCCGCAGTCGTCGAAACCTCGAATTTCGTCCAGTTTCCGGCCGCGCTTGGCGAGCCTGCATTTTCGAACCAAGCGATTTCCCCATCCTCGTCGAGTGCCGACAACAGGTCAAGATCGCCATCCCCATCAATGTCCGCAATTGATATCGACCGACTCACATACGTTGTCGTGCTTACGTCGATGTCCCGCTGAATCCAGCCCCCCTGCCCTCCAGGCGTCCCATCGTTCTCGAACCAAGAAACGAGGCCTGGATCGGAAAAGGTCACGATCACATCCTGATCACCGTCATCGTCGAGATCCGCCGTCGCAACCGAAGCAGGACTTAGACTGGAATCCATGATGAGGTGCTTCAGCCACCCTTGATCATCGATGGGCGTTCCGTCGTTTTCGTACCAGGCGATCTCAAAATCTTCTTCCGAGATCGCCACCACATCTCCGTCGCCGTCGCCGTCTAGGTCCATCACGGCGAAACCTTGCGATGAGAAGCCCTCGATATATGAGGAGACCTCACGAAGCGGCTCAAAGGAGAAGGTCCCCAACTCCGCTCCATCCCACAATCCATCATTGTCTGAGTCGGAATCGTCTAGTTCTGTTCCGGCAGAAACTTCGCCCGCATTTCCCAAACCGTCGAAGTCGGGATCGTCGAATCCGTCGAGGATGCCATTCGAGTTCGAGTCGGGATCAAGAAGGTCGAACTCAGTCGAATTCGCATGTTCGAAGTCATCGGACAGCCAATCACCGTCGGTATCGGAGCTTGACGCATTCGAGCAAAGGGACGCCTCAAGAGCGTTCGATAGCGTGTCCTCATCGAAATCGTCGAGCCCATCCAGGATCTGATTTTCGTTCTCGTCCGCATCCGCAGGCGCGAGTCCGAAGGCCAACTCGTAGTCGTTCGAAAGTCCGTCGCCGTCCAAGTCGAAGAGTCCCACAGTCGTACCGGGCACGCAGACGGGAAGACTCTCGCAAGCGTCGCCAACTCCGTCTAAATCAAGATCGTCTTGCGTAGGGTTCGACGTGAATAAACAGTTGTCGCAAGCATTTCCGAGCCCGTCGGCGTCGTAATCAACCTGATCGAAATTTGAGACTGCGAGACAGTTGTCTTCAGTGTCAAGAATTCCGTCGCAGTCGCCATCATCTTCGCAAAAGACTTCCCAGGCCAGCGTCGCCGCGGTTGCCTGAATCAGGCTCGAATCCGCCAGCACGACACCGTCGCCTGGATACCCGGTTCCGAACGTAATTACTCCCGATCCGACAACGTTCCCTACCATCATAAACGTAAGTCGGAACTGGGCATCCCCGCCGCCGACCACCCCGTCCAGTCCCGGATCTTCGATCATTGGCGTGAGTGGTGTGAGCGATATCCCCAACAAGAATTGTACGCGGTTGGGCTCTCCGGCGATCGATGATTCGACGAGTGGGATCGACACAAGGTTCGTCAGTCCGCCGAAAGGCGGGAACCCCGGGGCGTAGAACGAATGAAAAACCGAAGGGACGGCGACTCCCGACCCGTCCACGTAATCGACGATTGCCTCATCGTATCCGTAGGCCCCAACGCCGAGAGACAGGATCGACTCTCCATCTGAAGAAATGCGGAGACCGACGGTGAACTCGTCACCCGGACTCAGCGCTTCGAGTGGTGCACCTGAAGCCACGGAAACTTCAGTGATCGTCACGGTGACCGCACTTGCATTGAGCGGTCCGAAGAGAAATCCCAGCATTGCAAGACCTAGCGCTACAGTCCAAATCCACTGAATCTCAGGCCGAGTTCCCCTCTCTACGTCCTTCACATCCACTAGTCGCTACTCCTCGGCGATCGACGTTTCAGAATCATTCACCAGAACCTTGGCGTGCTTTCCTGCGCACCGCGCTCCAAAGCCCACCCCTCACGTGGCCACGACTTTCCCGTTTGATCGCTTCATATTAGGTGCTCGCTCCGCATGACCACCCTCGAAAAGGTGATCTTTCGGTGATTGCAAACCCCTCCGGGGCCCCCTGTGGGACCACGAGCACGCCGGCGGACTGATCGATTCATTGCGGCGCCCATCGCAAGGCACGGAAGCAACTCTGTTAGTCTACACTCCACGAGGAGTATCATGACTAAAGGAACGGCCGATTTTGTTGAATTCAGTTCGCCGGCAGGTTGCACGTGACCGCGGGGTCTACAGCATATCTGCATTGGCTCGGCGAGGGCGTTCCTCCGCCGGTGGCAAGACTCAATCGCTCCTTAGGCTGATACAGGTCCTCGGCGTGATCATGCTGCTGCTGGGTGCTCCCAGGCTGGCCCAGGCGGAACCGCCTAGCGGCTCCAGTCGCAGTGATTCCAAGAGTATTGCCACAACAACGGAGTCAGACGCGCAGGATCCGCTCATTGAAATCGAGCGGGCCCGCGCCGGCGGAGACTTGCGCGAAATTGTGCGAGCGGAGGCCGTGCTCGCGCTGCTCACTGCGGCCGGAGATCCCGACCGAGGTGCGGAGCTGCTCGCGGCGGCGCTCGAAGGGGCAAAACTCGCGAAGTTGTCGGGTCTTGTCCCAACACTCACCCTTGACCTGGGCAGTCTACGCGCGAAAGCGAAAGACTTCGAAGCCGCCGGAGATCTATTCGACGAAGCGCATTCGGCTGCCGTCGTCGTCGGGGATGTCGAAATCGCCTTACGCGCCCTGACTAACGGCGCCCGCGCATGGCTCGACGCAGGGGATCCAACTAAAGCGGCCGCACGTCTATCGAACGCACTCACCGAGGCGGCTAAGCAACCGAATGAAGCCGCGACACGAGCACTCGTTCTCGTCAACTTAGGCCGGATTGCCGAGCGGCTTCTACAGGACAGCGGCTCGCAGTCCAAAGAGCAACTCGGCCAAGCCCATCGCGCGTATCGAGACGCCCTCGACACCGCGAACAGAACGGGCGAAGAGCGGACAGCATCCTTCGCGCTCTACCGGCTCGCCGCACTCTACGCGCACGACGGACAGAGCTCAGAAGCGATCGAGCTTGTCCGTCGGTCTATCCTGCGAGCCGAAGGAATCGGGGAATACGATACTGCCTGGAGAGCCCGCGCCCTCCTCGGCGGTTGGCTCGCGGACGCGGGAGACTCCGCTGGGGCAATTAAGTCCTTGCAGGCTGCTGTCGATGGCGCCAATGACCTCGGCGTCCGGGGCGCTTTCGATCAAATTCTCGGGCCGGCCTACATTCGTCTTGTCGATCTATTGCTGGACCGGGCTGCAAGCGACCAGGCATCCCCCGCGAGCGAGGTCGACCTCCGGCGCGCTCAACGATCCATGGAACGCCGCCGAGCCGTCGAATTGAGCGACTATTTCCAGGACGAATGTGTCGATGCCTATCAGGCGCGCAACCTCGACCCCAGCCAGGTTTCCGCCGAAGCACTCGTCATCTACCCAATCCTATTGCCCGATCGTCTGGTACTCCTTGCCTCGGCAAACGATTCAATTGAGCAACTCATCGTCCCAGTTTCCAGGGATGAGGTTGTCGCTCAGGCACGACTTCTGAATCAAAAAGTCGTGCGCCGTGTCACTCGCGAGTACGAGAGGCCCGCAAGACAGCTTCATCGCTGGCTCGTCGAGCCGGCTCTCCCGATCGCCGAGCGAATCCGAGCCAAGACGATCGTATTCGTCCCGACAGGCCCGCTTCTCGCGATACCCTTCGCGGCACTTCGGGACGGCAAGACCTTCTTGATTGAACGCTATGCGGTCGCTGTGATTCCGAGTCTCGAATTAACAGACCCTCAGCCCATAGGAGGTCGGGACCTGCGTGTCCTCGTCGCAGGCCTAAGTGAATCCGTTCAGGGATTCGCTGAGCTCCCGTCCGTTCAGGATGAAGTCACTGCCATCAGCTCACTCTATGACGGAGAGCTCCTCCTCAACCAGCAGTTCTCCGAAGAAGCGCTCGAAGAGATGATTGGCTCGAGCCAATTCGACCTCATCCATTTGGCAACGCATGCGCAGTTCGGTGCAGACCCCAGCGATACCTATGTCCTGACGTACGATGGTCGTATCTCTCTGGACGAACTTTCCAGTCTAGTTGGGCGGCTCCGGTTTCGAGATCGGCCCCTCGAGCTGCTGACGCTTTCGGCTTGCGAGACTGCATCCGGCGATGAAAAAGCTGCGCTTGGACTGGTGGGGGTTGCCGTGAAGGCCGGCGCCCGCAGCGCACTCGGAACACTCTGGTCAGTGAACGACGTTGCCTCTGCGAAATTGATCAAGCTCGTCTACGAAAATCTTCGAAAGCCCGGCGTGTCTCGCGCAGAAGCGCTCCGCCGAGCGCAGCTTGCGCTGCTTGAGGACGACCTTTTTAATCACCCGATCTATTGGTCCGCGTTCATTTTGGTGAGTAACTGGCTCTAGACGGTGGCGCACGAGAATCGCCCTCACCCTAGCGACGCCATTCGAGACCGAAATGAAAACCCCGCGCTTGAGGACCATCATCCAAATTATCGACATCGTTGAGTGCGCCTGCCCACGCCGCCTCTACGAAGAGCCCCTTCCACACCCGTGCGCGCAACGCGACTCCCAGGCTCGCGATCCACTCGTTATCCCCCGTGACACGTCCCTTATTCCAGCTCCCCGCCACATCGACAAAGGGGGCGAGCTGGAGATACCGTGCCTCGCTGATCTCTCGCCAGATTGGAATTCGAAGCTCGGCACCCCCGATCACCCCTTGGTCGCGCACAAAGAGGTTCTCTGAATAGCCTCGCACGGAATACCTTCCGCCTGTCGCGAACTGTTCAAGCGAAAGAAGGGGGTCATTCGAAAGCTGCGAGTCGAAACGAACAAGCGTTTCCAATCCCCAAAGCGGCAGCCGCCTCGCCCATTGCGCTTGAGTCAACCACGTAAAGTACTCGCCGTCGGGCCGGTTTCGTCCGTCCATTGTGGCATCAAGAATGTCGAGCCCCATGCTTAGAGTTGATCGAATGACGAAGACCTGATGCAGGTCGCGGTGTTGCCATTCGGCTTTAACTCGTGCGACTGATACCGTAGCTTGCCCATTTTCTGTGCCGGGTGAAAAGCTGAAACGAGTCCCCCCAAGCGTGCTGCGACTTCGGCGCCAATCAAAGGCAAAGCCGACCGAGACTGTATCGTTCGGCGTTCTGAAGATTGGCTGATCAACTAGAAACCCGATCGTCACCGTGCTATTCCCGATGTCTAGAAAGTCCAGTTCTCCAACGACCTCGCTTTCTGTGTACCGACCTCGAAGACCGACCGTCGTTCCCCAACGATTCACAGGTGATGTGTAGCTTCCTTCTATTCTCCAAAGGCCCTGCGCAACCTCGCCGCGGACCGAAACCTCGTCTCCAAACCCCATTAGGTTTCGATCACGAACGTTCAGAATCCCCGAATAGCTGCCAACGGCCGGGGGGCGATAATTGTTGGCTGCCGCCTCAATCGAGTATCGAGGCGCTTCGTCGAGCAGGACGATCAGGCGTGCTCGACCTCGTTCGTCTCCCGGATCAAGGCGCGCATCGACCGTACGAATACGCGTGTCTTCCTGCAGCACCCGCAAGCTGCGCTCGAGGTCGTTTAGGTTGAGCGGATTCGTGAGTCTCGATCGCAGCCGCTTCTCGATGACGGATGGCAGGTAGTGCCGAGCGCCCTCGATCTCGATTTCTGCGAGTTGGCCCTCGACGATTTCCAACCGGACCACGCCATCTCGCACTTCCTGACTTGGAAGCCGCGCTCCGGAGTTCACGTACCCCGCATCCACGTAGAGCTTCGTGAGGGCCTGGCGTGCATCTGCGAGTTCTTCGGGTTCGATCGGACGACCAAGCCACGGTGCAAGTCGCTCATTGATTGCGTCGGCGGAGAAGGCAGTCGCTCCACTCACCTCGAATCGATGCACCTGCAGCAGGGTCTCTGCGGGATCGGAAAGGGGGCGAGACGGGGTGAACGGCGTCGGCGGGGGGGGGAGAATCGGGCCGCCCTGATCGGTCGTCGAGGGCAACTCGATCCGGTCTAGCCCTGGCGTCTCAATCCCCAACTGGGCGGAGACGGGCGCGGAAAAGGCCAGCAAGAGCCCCACACACACAACTAAGTGCCGACCCAAGCTCATCACGATGCGCGATTGCACCCCACGGTATCGCGAGCCGGCGATAGCGTGTTTTCAGATTCCGACGGCCACGCAAAGAGGTACCCATCGAGCGGAGCCTTCGCATCATGCCTCGACTCGAGCGTCAACCGACCAATGCCTTCACCGAGCGAGCGACTCGAACAACGCTCTTTCATCAGGGCATCCGCACGCAAGTAGTTCGCCGACTTCTTGGCGCTCTGGTTCGCAACGAGAAGGCTCGTTCCTTGAATCACAATCTCGCCATCGATCCCTGCAGGACCGGCGGATGCGTCGATGAGGCTGTCACTCGACGAAATCACGAAGTCGGTTGCAATGAAGATATCTCCTCCCGCACCGGCGTCGGCCTGTGCCGTCACGGAACTCGAGTTCAGGACCAATGCGGACGGATCGATCGCGATATTGCCTCCCGAACCGACACCAGTCCTCACGCTCGTCGAGATCGAGCTGTCTGTGAGTTCGATGTTGCGAGCGAGTCCATCGCTTGGTTTCACCAATTCGAGAACCGAATTCCCGTCCCGAAAGACCGACACCAAACTCGCATTGATCAAGATATTCCCACCACCCGCGGCCTCGGCGCGTGTCGAAATCTCGCTTCCTCCCGTGAGCCTGACGAGTGTATTCGGATAGACGCCATTCTCCGGACCGATCACGATCGACCCTGCGTCCCCGGGAGCCGGCGCTCCGTTTGCCGGTACGGGAGCCTCAGCCTGACTCTCGGCGAGAATCTGGCCGTTCTCCATTAGTAGCTCCCCTACGTCAAGAACGATTTGCCCGCCCGTGCCTTCACCTTGGGTCACGGTAGACACTCCCGGTCCGTCTCGAATCACAAGCCTTGGGCTCTGAATTCGAACGGTTCCCGCCCCGCCCGCGCTCTGCGGTTTCGAGCCTGTGGAGATGTGTCCGAAGAAGCTGTCTCTCACCTCTCCCTCGAGCTCAATCAGTTCGAGTGCGCTGACCGATACAGATCCGCCCTCTCCTGTGGCAATTCGGCTTGTCCCACCGAAGGACTGCCCACTCGTGCTGCTATCGATCTGGGAATCGAAGCCGATATAAATCTGATCCGCCAAGACATCGATGTCCCCCGCGCGGCCGTCGCCGGTTGTCTGCGCGATGATCCCCCCGCCATTATCCAGGTGGACACGGCCACTTCGAACCCGAATCGTTCCCCCTTCGCCCGACGACGAGCCCTGCGCATTCGCGAAGAGGGATGTCGACGTCTTTCCTGTTGAGGTCGTCGGACCAAACTCATCGATCCCAGACAGAGATAACAGTCCGGTGACGTCGAGGTCTATGTCACCCGCGTTTCCACTGGCGAACGTTGTTGTCGCAATACGGGCCCCACCCGACATATCCAAATTCGCCGCTTTGATATAGATGTTTCCGCCCGCAGCATTCTCGCCCCGGACAAACGCTCCCGCTTCAGGCGCCAGCACCAGCCCACCCGCCCCCATCCATCCCGTCGAATTGCCCGGGATAAAGACAAAGGTTTGCCCCCCGCCGAGCGGGTTCTCAAAAGGCTGGACAAGCGTCTCTGCGCGCGCGGAAATTCCCGTCTCAAAAATGGTCTCCTCGACCTTTGCGATCGTGAGATCGCCGCGCAAGCGGACATCAATATCCCCAGAATCGGGCCCGAAGGACCGAGAACGAAGATCTGAATCTTCGATGAGCATATCCTCTCCGCGGACCAGAATTGTGCCACCCGACGGAAGCGGCGTCGGTCGAAGAACCACAAATAGGTTCCCGTCGGTCGCGAGTTCGACATCGCCAAGCTCAGAATTGACCTCTGAGACAACCAGCACACGAGCAAGGCAACCCGCACCGCAAAACAGGCTAACAGTTCGGAGGTTCACGGCATCCGCTTGGCCCATCGGCTCGAGTCCAGAGGCGGTCACCGTCGATCCGTTTCGAACACTAATCTGTCCAAGCCGCTCGAACGACGACAACTCGACGGGCGCGTCCGCATCAAAAACGTTGTCGATTTGGCCTTCGGACTGAACCGCCAATAACCGAATCGTGCCGCCCGGAGCTTCGAGCGCCGCCGCGTCCAGAAGGAGATCGCCTCCGGCCAAGGTCAACGTCCTCCCATCGGAAACCGTGAGACGCGTCCGGACCTCAATCGAACCTGCCGCGGGCCCGAGAAAGCCAAACGCATCCGGGCGCGCGCTCGAGAGAACGGAACTTCCGGGGAACGTCGCCGAAAAAACCTCCCCGTTCTCGAAAACGACATTGTCCGCGGTCGACACGTGGAAGGAGCCGCTGGTGCTCACGCTCCCACTCGGACCGAACACGACGCCGTTTGGATTCACAAAGATAAAATTATTCTCGTTGAATCCGCTCGTCGCGAGGACGCCATCAATCTCAGACGGAGTCGAACCCGTCACTCTCGCGATCACATTCTCCGCAGAAGCACCAGTTGCCCCAGGCGTAAGTGTAATCGCCGAGCCTTGGCCCATACTGAAGCGCTCAAAGCTATAGAAGACATTCGAACCTGAATACGTCCCGAAAATATCCGCCGGAATCTCCGCGCTTCCAACAAACACGCCGGTCACCCCAACACCCGTCGTCGTATCAGTTTCGATGTCGACGACTTGCGCGGCAGCGGACATGCCCATTGGAACCAGCAGAGCCGCAATAGCAGCCGAAGCTACGAGCCGCGAAGGACGCGAAAGCAGAGACGCCACCGCCCCGGGACCCTCTCTCAGATCGCCTTCTAGCCCGTGTTGACGTCTCCTCCGTAGATATTTCATCAAGAATTCGATTGACATGAACTCGAGCAACGCCCCAAGCACGAGCAACCCAGAACTCGCCTCATCGAAAACCGAAGCCGATACCCAGATACAAAAAGAGACAACTAACGCGCTCCGAAGCAGCAGCTGCGCAGCGAAGCGGGATGTGACTGATGGTCCCGAACGGCACAACAACACCTTGCCGAATACGCAAGTCGCCGACGTTATTCGGCCCAACAAAAGCCAATGCACGGACAAGAACCCCCCTCGACGATCCTCGTCGAGTCTATTACCAATGCCTCCAACTTGCCGACGACATGCTAGATCAGGAATGCTAGTTCGGGGCGATTAAGGATGCTACCAGCCCCCCCATCGCTTCTGCGGTCACCGTTCCCCGCTGGGGCGCGCTCAAAACAGCAGAATTTCGCTTCGCGAGATCACGCAGCGCACGCATACGGTCCGCATTGTGAGGGGCATTGGATTGTGGTCGTCAAAACCGAGAATCACCCTCGCGGCCCGTCGTGGAGTTCGAAACTTTGACAGCTCCGCAATTCTTCGACTACGATGAAGCCTAGCACCTTAATCGACCTTTCCCGATACGAACGCATAGCTTCGACCTCCGCTCCCTAAGGAACCCACGACCATGCCGAAGCTCCCCACCCTGCTGCTCCTAGCGGTGATGGCCGCGGTCCTCATAGGGTCGTCGCCCAGCTTCGCTCGGACGATCTTCTTCTCCGGCACCCTGAGTGGTCCAAGTGAAGTTGAAAACGCCACGGGGAACCCCACCGCCACTCCGCTTCCCAACTTGCCATTTTCCGAAGGGGCTCCGTTCGTCGGCGCTTTGATCTACGACGAAGATTCAGGCATCACACTCACTTTACCATGGGTCCAACTATACGGAAATGCGGTAGAGCTCCTGCAGTTTACGATCATAGTCACAGACGGCTCAGCCCTCGAGTTTAGAGCGACAGACGCCGACTTTGGGTACTGGCCATTTGACGTCGGAGGCGAATTCGAAGCTGCGAGCGGTACGTTTGACGCCCCTTCATTCGATGACTTTTCGCTCTACGGAATGGGACCTGACTTTGGCGACGAACTAGCATTTTTCCCCTCTCCTAATCTCCCTTTTCTCGAACCGAGCGCTTTTCCCGCGGACACGCTCTATATCGGATTCAGCAACCCAGCAGGCGACGAATTCAGTTTCAATAGTGCATTCACTTTCGAAGCCGTCGCGGCCGTCGCTCCCGCCAGCAGGTCGATCGGACTTGATGGAAACAACATTCCCGACACGACCGGCTACGGGAGTGTCCCCTATGAATACGCCCTAACAAGGTTTGAGATCACGAATCGCGAATACGCCACGTTCCTCAACCACGTCGCTCGAAGCGATCCGTTCACCCTCTACGATCCAAACATGGCCAGCGACCCTGCCGCTGGCGGAATTGTTCAATCGGGCATCGATGGCGCTTACGTGTACTCGACGGTTCCCGGGTTCGACAACAAGCCAGTCGCATACGTCTCATACTGGGATGCACTCCGATTCGCGAACTGGACGGAAAACGGGCAGCCCTATGGCGCCTCGAGTTCCATAACAACGGAGAATGGGGCCTATCCTCTAACAGGAGCGGACGAGACTTCGACTAGCGCAGGTCCACGAAATCCCGGAATCGCTTGGTGGCTCCCCAACGAGAATGAGTGGTATAAGGCGGCCTATTATGATGATGGTCTCTATCGCGACTATCCGAACGGTTCCAGCTCGCCAATGACCTGCGGAGCCCCATCATCTCCGGGCTTCAATTTGGCCAATTGCGACCTAGTACTTGGCGGAACCTCACAGATCGGCAGCTATCCGAATTCCGAAAACCCATTTCGTTTGCTCGACATGGGCGGGAACATCTCGGAGTGGGTCGAATCCGTGCCCGGGCCGCAAGCCGTCCGTCGCGGCGGCAGCTGGTCAGACGATTCCACAGCAATGAGCTCGGTCAGCCGATTATTGGCAGCGCCGCTCGCAGCTGATTCGACTTCAGGATTCCGGCTCGCACGAAGTGCTCTCATCCTCGGCACCTCAACGCTCCCCTACCCTCCTGAGTTGGGCTTCTGCCGCTATTCCGACGGAATCACTTCGGGTCAGCCGTGTGATTCACTTTCCGATTGCGACGCTGGCACCTGCAGCACCACTCAATTGAGCTGCCACAACACACTCGATTGCACACTGCTCTGTTATGGAAACCCGACTCTGACCTGTAGCTTCGATTCCGAATGCGACGGGGTCTGCTCCTCTGGATTCTGTAGCGGCGGCTCTTATGACGGGCAGGCCTGCACCTTGACTGCCCAATGCGAGGACTATTGCGAAAGTGGCTCGTCGTTCTGTAGCACGCATATTTATTCCTGTGGATTCCCTTTCCAAGCTCCCGATCTGCCCACCTATTCGTGGATATATTGCGACGATTGCGGGTACACCGAGAGCTCATATTCCAACGTCTCCGCTCTCACCGCGAACCACTTCGACCCAACTGGTCAATCACTCGGCAACTGCGTCTTCGAAAACGTCGACTCTGATACGATTGGTGTTAGTTACGACGTATTCGACCTGACGGGCGGAATCGAGTGCTGCGTATGGGACTCCGAGGGCACCTTTCGAGGGTCAGATACCGGCATCGAAATTTTCCA
>JBDNFB010000019.1:0-16630 GCA_041690055.1 Myxococcota bacterium
GTCACCTCGGCCGCCACCTTTTTAGCGCGGTCAAGCTCCGCATCCAGCACAACCGGATTCGCCCCAGCGGCGGCAAGCATTAACGCCGTAGCTCGCCCAATCCCTTGCCCACCGCCCACCACAAGTGCGCCACGACCTGAGAGATCAAGCACGGTCACGAAGCGGCGCCCGCGGCCGGCCCGACATAACGGACCACGTGAACCGGGATCGCACTCATCCGCGGGATCCCGCTATAAGGATCAATCTCGCGTTCGACGCTCGACAGCCGCCCCGTATTACTCCCGATCTCGCGCACTTTCCTGTCGTTCTCAGCGCCCGGCGCGTCGCCGAAACAATGCGGCATAGAGATCACTCCCCCGCGAATCGCTTCCTCGGTCTCAATCACGCCCAAGATCGAAGAATGACGCGAGGTAATCTCAATGATATCTCCGTCGCGAAGCCCAAGCTTCTCCACATCCATCGGATTCATGAACGCCGGATTGTACGCGTACTTACGAACCAGTTTTGGGATATCGCGTCCCGCCGAGTTATGCACGTCGGGCAACCGTCGACTCACGAGTTGGAAAGCGAACTCCGCATCCCGCCCAAGCGACTCAGTCGCCACGTCTCCAAGTTCCGCCATCATCACGGGGTCGGCCAACTGAAGTCGGTCCGCGCAATGAGGATCGCCGGGCTGCACCAGCGCGTCTGGATCCTCAAAGATCCGCCCCTCCGGATATTTCTTCACTTCATCGAGCGGCACCTTCGACCCCTTCGTCAGCGCCACAAAGAGATCGTCGCTCGAAGGCTTGTTCTTCATGTCCAGCTCGGTCAGTTCAGGAGCCGCCGAATGGGGGCCCCAGGCATACGCCGCCGCCAGGGTCAGAGGCAGATTCATGCGCTGGGCGAGTCCGTAGAAAAATTCCCACTCCTCTATCAAGTCGGAGCCTTCCGGCGGATCGACGACGGCCTTCGTGTACTGCGCATAGGGCACGGGAAACCCCATCGCATAGGGCGTAAGCGATTCCGCGGGCAGCGTCATGCTCTCCACTTCGAGCGAAAGTTTCGGCGCGATCACATAGTCCGCCAGCTTCGCAGTTGCCGACATCTTGATATCGAGCGTGACATTGAGCTCAAGAGCATCCATCGCCGCAAGCGTTTTATCCTGGTCGGGCCAGGCCGCCATCGGATTCCCTCCGACGCTGAACAAGGCGCGCACCTGTCCTTCGCCAGGCAGCAGAATTTCGTCCGCCAGCGCCGCCGTCGGCATGCCGGCCGCGGTGTTCGTGAGGCCCCGCACGCGAATGGGCTCTCCGAAGCCCCATCCAGGAGTCGGCGCCGCGGGCTGCGCGATCGACTGGAGATCCGCCATCAGCACACCGGGATTGGGGATGCGCTCGCCCGCCCGGCGCCAATGGCCGCAAATCGTATTCATGACAAGTACGAGGTACTCCGTCAGGTTACCGCGGGGTGCCATATTCGGCCCGGTCCCGCAATTCGCCCCGCCGTTGCGCGACGAAGCAAAGAGGCGCGCAGCCTTAACGAGATCCTCCGCCGGCACTTCGGCACGGAGCGCCACGTATTCAGGCGTAAAAGGTGCGACCGCTTGCCGAAGTGCCTCAATCCCTTCGGCGTTCGCCGCGACGAAGTCCGAGTCACCGAGATCTTCCTCGAGCATGAAGCGCAGCATGCCCGCAAGCAGGGTTGGGTCCTCTCCGGGCTTCGGCTGCAGATGCACTTCGGCGACCCGCGCGACTTCGCTGCGCCGCGGATCGATCACGATCATTTTGATCCCGCGCTTCACGGCGTCATGGAGATGCTTCGCCGGGTTCATGCACGGAATCCCGATCGATTTAGAAATCGTCGGGTTCGCACCGACCAACATCCAGACATCCGCATCGTCGAAGTTGTAAGCGCCGCCGCGCCATTCGCCATGCAGCGCCTGGCCAATCATCTTGCCCGGCTGATCGATCGTCGAAGAGGTAAACGACATCGGTGAACCGAGCGAGGTCAGCCATGCATTCGCCAGCGGCGCCGCCGCAGGATAGGGAAGCGAATACGTTCCGGTATAGAGCGCGACCGATCGTGGGCCATGCTTCTCGACGATCGCCGATACGCGTTCGGCGATCTCGTCCATCGCCTGCTCCGCAGGGATCGGATGATGCTGACCGTCTTCGCCGCGCTTCATCGTATGAAGCAGACGATGCGGGGTCGAATGTTGTTCCGGAAGCGCGCGGCCCTTCGCGCAGGTGTATCCGTGGTAGACCGGATTGTCCTTCGCGCCTATGACCGAAACCGGCCGGCCGTCTTCGACAGTGACTTTGATCGCGCAGGACGCGTGGCAGAACCGACAAAAGGAATCGTGCACCTCGGACATGGGCTTCTCCTTCAAACGTTTTAGGAAGGCTTTAAGAAGGTCTTCGACCTTCGGCGTTCCGTACCCCCCCGATGATAAACAATTCCAGATGCCCGCGGCGCACCGTTTTTCGAGGCGAAATGGGTGCAAAACGAGGCGTCCCTGGGCCGACAGGCACGCCGCCGCGCGTCAAACGGGTCGCCGCGGAGCCCCAAACACGCCCTCGACCGATGCCCCCGAACCGATCTATAGTCGGATGAATTTTGCGCCGCGTTCTGCGGCGAGCAGGAGCCTCGGCGAAGTTCATCCGCCGCGGGCAAGGAGAGACCGATGCAGGGATTGCGTAACTTGCGCGTCATCGATTTCAGCAATCGAATCGCCGGCGCCTACGCGACCAAACTCATGGCCGACGCGTACGCCGAAGTCATCAAGGTCGAGCCGCCGGAAGGCGATCCTCTCCGCAGCTGGACTGCGAGCGATACCGACTTAGAGGGGAAGGACTCCGCCCTCTTCCAGTTTTTGAATACCTCCAAGAAATCTGTCGTCGGCCGCCCCGACTATCCGCATATCCTCAAGTTGATGGCAGGCGCCGACCTCGTGGTCGAAACCTTCGAACCCGGCGTCATCGAAGCCATCGATCCCGCCGAGCGCTTCCCCGGCCTCGCCGTCCTTTCCATCAGCGCCTACGGGCGCGGCGGGCCGATCTCGAACGCGCCCTCTTCAGACCTCACGATCCAGGCACATAGTGGCGCGATCTCCGTCCGCGGCCTGCAGACGCAACCGCCGATCATGTGCGGCGGCCGCATCACGGAATGGATTGGCGGCACCTTCGCCGCAGTCGCCGGCCTTGCGGCCGCGCGCCACGCCCAGAAAACCGGGCAAGGCGAAACCGTCGACTTCTCCTTGGCCGAAGTGATGAATATCGGATCGACCACCTACTTGGATTTCATGGACAGCATGAACGGCCGGCCCGAACCCCTCGGCGGCCCGCGCTCAGTCGAAGTCCCGTCCATTGAACCGACCCTCGACGGATGGGTTGGGTTTAACACCAACACAAATCAGCAGTTCACGGATTTCCTCCTGCTCATCGAGCGACAAGACCTTCTCGAACAAACCGAGTGGGCCCAGATGGCAACGCGCATGGGTCGGATGGACGAATGGAATGAAATCGTCCGGGCCTGGACGACACAGCACACCACGGCCGAGATAGTAGAGCGCGCTTCGCTGCTCCGGATTCCGGTGGCGCCGGTCAACAGTGGTCGCAGCGTCTTCGACCACGTGCATCTTCGAGAACGTGGCGTCTTCGTCGACAATCCGACCGGCGGCTTCAAGCAGCCGCGACCGCCCTACTTGATGGACAATAAGGGGCCGCGTCCCTTCGAAGCCGTGCCGAAGCTCGGCGAGCATAATGCCGAGATTCAGGCCGAACTCCAAGCCGAAGGGAAGCGAACGCGTCCGGCCAAGGGAGTCGCACCTTCGAAATTGGGCAAGGCAACGCTTCCGCTCGAAGGCATCCGGGTCCTCGACACGACAGCATGGTGGGCCGGCCCGAGCGCCTGTCAGATGCTCGCCAATCTCGGCGCCGACGTGATCAAGGTCGAAGCGATTCAACGCCCGGACGGAATGCGCATGGCCGGCGGGCTCTTCTTCGCCGAAGGCGATTGGTGGGAGCGAAGTGCGATCACCCTCGTCGCGAACACGAATAAGCGTGGCCTCACACTCAACCTCGCAGATCCGGTTGGACTCAGGCTCTGCAAAGATCTCATCAAGTCCTGCGACGTATTCATCGAGAACTTCTCACCGCGCGTCGTCGAAGGCTTCGGGCTCGACTGGGAAGGTATCCATAAGATCAACCCCGAAACGATCGTTGTGCGCATGCCTGCCTTCGGCCTTTCGGGACCGTGGCGAGATAACGTCGGCTTTGCACAGACCATGGAGCAGATGTCTGGGCTCGCCTGGATGACCGGCCATGCCGATGACCAACCCCGCATTCAACGCGGCCCCTGCGATCCGCTGGCCGGAATGCATGCGGCCTTCGCGACACTCGTCGCCTTGGCGGAACGCGAGAAGACGGGCACGGGTCATCTACTCGAATGCACGATGGTTGAAGGCGCGCTCAACGCGGCGGCCGAGATGGCCATCGAATGGTCCGCCTACGGCGTCGAACTCTCACGGGACGGGAACCGCGGACCGGAAGGTGCGCCGCAGAATGTCTACGCCTGTGCCGGCGATGAAAAATGGCTGGCGATGTGCGTGGCAGACGACGCGCAGTGGGAATCCCTAAAGGCCGAGTTAGGCAATCCGACCTGGGCCGAGGATGACGAGTTCGCAACGCACGCCGGACGTCGAAATAAGCATCAAGTGATTGATGAGAAGCTGGCCTCCTGGGCCGCAGGACAAGAAGTCGACAACGCCGTCGAGTCGCTGCTCGCGCGGGGCATTCCAGCCGCAGCAGTTTGGGACGCGCGCATCCAGAGCAAGCATCCGCAATTCGAAGCGCGCGGCTTCTTCGAAGACCTCGAACATCCGATCGTCGGAACGCATGGCTATGTCCGACCACCCTTCCGCTTCGCGACTGTAGACAGATGGAATCGGACGCCCGCCCCGACCATGGGACAGCATAATCATGAATTGCTCACGGAGATGGGCCTCTCGGAAGCCGAAATCGCGAAGCTGGAAGAAGACGAGGTCATCGGCACCAAGCCCAAGGGACTCTAGGCCGAATGGGCCCTAGCCCGGCGCGACACCGTCAACTATCACTCGTCGTTGCCAACCGTGGTTAGCTTTCGTTTTGTGTCGTCAGCGGTTGGCGTTCGCCGACTCTCGCAAGAAAGCCTCGCCTGCCGCCATATCATCATTGAGGCTGCGCGAGGCCATGTAGAACATGAACACGCCGAGCCCTGCGATCATCCCGACCACCAAGATCGCATAACGCAAGCCGTCTTCCCCGTAGATCCCCGTGAAGTAGTCGCTCAAGATGCCCGCCGTAAGCGGACCCATTCCCAAGCCAATCAGGTTCAACACGAAGAAGAGAATCGCCGACGTGAGCGCCCGCATAGACGGCGGCACGAGCCCGTGGCAAATCGTGAGGCAGGGACCGAGGTAAGTATTGATCGACATGCTCACAAAGAAGAGCAGCACGACCACCACCCGCGTATCGTCGAGCAACAGATACGGAAAACTGAGCGGCACCGCGATCAACCCCGCGATCATCGGAATCCAGACATACCAGCGCGCATCCCGCGGCCCGAGTAGATCGCCGAGCTTCCCACCGAGCAGCGTCCCGATCAGGCCCGACCCACCGGCTACGAATGCCATCACAAGACCCGCATTGCCAAGGCTCATGCCGTGACTGCGCTGCAAAAAAGACGGCGCAAAATTCCCGCCACCGTATCCAGCGAAGGCCGTCAGTCCGCAACCGAGCGCGATGTACCAGAACGTCCTAAAGCGAACCAACAGTTGGAACGTCTCGCGGAGCGTCGGCGTATAGGCTGCGGCTTCCGGGGTCTCCCAGCGGCCGCGTTCAGGCTCGCGTACAGTGAACACAAAGATCAAAGCGAAGAGGACTCCCGGCAAGCCGACCGCGTAGAAAGCCGCTCGCCAGCCCAAGGCCTCAGTGATCACGGCGCCGATCAAGAAACCGAGGAAGATCCCGAAATGGAGCCCCGAGGAATAAATCGCGAGTGCCGTCGAGCGCTCCTCGGGTGGATAATAGTCGCTGATCATGGAATGGGCGGGCGGACTGCCGCCGGCTTCGCCAATGCCCACGCCGATGCGGGCGAGGAGGAGTTGCGTGAAATTTTGCGCCAGACCGGACACCGCGGTCATGCCGCTCCATACCATCACTGCCGCGCCGATGATATTGCGTCGGTTCTTGCGGTCAGCGAGGTAGGCGATCGGAATCCCCGCCGTGATATAGACAACAGCAAAGGCGAAACCGCTTAGCCACCCCAGCTGAGTATCAGAGAGTCCCATCTCCGCTTTCAGCGGTTCCTGCACGATGACCAGGATCTGGCGATCGATGAAGTTTAACGCGTAGGCCATCGCCAGCATGAAGAGGACGTAGCGTCTGGTCTTGTCCGACGGGTTTGAGTCGCCCCCGCCCTCCCCGGCGTTCTCGTTCATCGATTCGCCATCAGGGTGGATCTCGGATTCATTGGACAGCGTTAGTTCCCCTGGAAGGCGCCCATGTCAAAATAGTCGCGCCAGGCAACAATCTGACCCGCGTCGCTTAGCTCAAAGACGCCACAGACCGGGATCCCCGTCTTCTTGCCGTCCATCGTAAAAGTATCGACGCGTTCGTTCATCACGACGGATCCGGCGGTCGCTCCGGCAACGGCTCCGGCAACCGATTGATGCAGGATCTCGAAATCGATTCCACCCGGACTCGTTTTCAAGAAGCCCTCTATGAATCCGCGAATCGCCTCTTTCCCTTTGCAGGGCTCCATCGGGATATTGTGATAGATCGCATCGTCAGCGAAGACCGCCATAATGCTCTCGAGGTCCGCGCGTCCCCACGCCTCACAAAAACCACGGACGATTTTGTCTGCATCCACTGCTTGCTCCTTCTCGCGTTTGCGACGCCATTGACCGACGTCGTGCCACTGCGTCGTTACACTGCGTTATTAAAAGGCGTCATTTCACAACCTCACAACGCATCATAATGCGTCGCGGCCTTCGAGCGTAGTCGGTTAAGCGGCACTGTCGAGCGACGAAACTGAGAGTTTTGTTCTCGTGGCTTCCTCGTTTGCAGAGCCAGAACCAAAAACACCCGGCCCAAGTCGCACTATGCGAGCCGATCCGGGCATTCTCAGGACTGTTTTGAACGCGCCGTCGCCTCGGTACGGGGTATTGGGGTACTTGGGCGTTGGGCGCGGCGTGCTTGGACTAGCGAGACGAGTTCGTGCTCTGCATCCCGTCTTTTGCCGCGAGGGGCATAGGCGACGGCGCCTGGCTGAGACGCGTTAGCTCCACCACTGTGTCGCCGGGCAGCACTCCGAAACCGATGCGCCCCAAGGCACGCTCACCCGCTTCCGCGCCGAGGTACACCTTCATTTGGCGCTTCGGCGTCAGGTAGAAAAGCGGTCGGCCCAACGGATCACGCCGGTCCACCACCCATCGATCCGAAACGACGAGTTTCCCCGCGCCGGATATTATGCCTGGTCCCGCGCTCGCGGGGAATTGCCGATAGTGGGCCACATCTTCCGGGCCCAGCCGATAGCGAAGTCGGTCCATGGCTCCGTCGCTCGAACTGACGGGCTCGTCGTAGGAAAAGCCTTCCTGGGTCGGGAAGATCGGACCGCCTCGCACGGCGGCTAGCGAGTTTTTCTGTGCGCGGGACGCGAGATACGCATAGACGAGGGCGTCTGCGGCCGCGGCCTCAACGGTGGTAAAAACGGCCCCAGGCCCGGCGGGATCGAATTGATCCGCGCTCGCGCTGGCCGCGGAGGGGTCTGCTGGGGAGTCCCCGGAAACGAGAAGACTGGCGCAGCCCATCCAGGCAGACGCCGAGCCGGCAAGCAGCAAGAGCCGAAGGCCGTTCGCGCAGGTTCGGCGGCCGGCCCAGGTCAAGGACGTCGGCGAGGCTGCGGGCGAGGTCGGGGGGAAATTTGAGGGGGAGGTAGAGGGGGAGTGATACATAGGATTCTTTCTCAGGCCGGGGCACGGAAGCCGCCGGGCGGGTACTGCGATGGACCATGGATCGGCGATCACCCTGACAAGGTGAGGCCTATTGCACCCATCTTGAAATGTTTCCGATCAGCCATTCATTCTCGCGTATGGCTTGCCTACCGAATGCCTGCGCGCGTTCTGGAGTTGCTTGGGGCGCAGTGGCATCCCGCGCAAGCGCGCGATTCCCGAAGGCAGCACAGCTTCGGCATCGACTATGCTCGGCTGCCGTCGCAGGAACCGGGAAACGAAAACTCCGCCACGGGTCCGCCTCCGCAAGCAAAGGACGAACTTCGTGAAGCTCCACGCCATCAGCGACCTCCACGTCGGCTTCAAAGAGAATCTCATCGCGCTCACCGAGATCCCCGCGCATCCGGAAGATTGGCTGATCCTTTGCGGCGATATCGCAGACACACCGGACCAGCTCCGGGTCGCTCTTGAAGTGCTGAACCAAAAATTCGCGCAGCTGATCTGGGTGCCTGGCAACCACGAACTCTGGACGGTGCCGCACAAAACCGGCGAGCGCGGCGTCGCACGCTACGAAGAGCTCGTGGCGATCTGCCGCGGCCACGGCGTGCTCACGCCCGAAGACCCCTTTCCCGTTTGGGAAGGCGAAGGCGGGCGACATCTCCTCGCCCCCCTCTTCCTCTTCTATGACTACAGCTTCCGTCCCGACGAGATCGCGATCGAAGACGCGGTCGCCTGGGCACAGGAAGAAGATCTGATGTGCTCCGACGAAATCCTGATCAAGCCGGAGCCCTATCCCGACTTCGGCGCCTGGTGCGCGGCACGCTGCGCCGAAAGCGAAAAGCGCCTTGAAGCAGCGCTGGCCGAGCATCCACTGCCCACCGTACTGATCGCGCATTTTCCGCTCCGCCAGGAGCTCGCAGTCTTGCCGATGATCCCGCGCTTCATGATCTGGTGTGGCACGCGGCGAACCGAGGATTGGCATACGCGCTTCGACGCGCGCGTGGTGGTCTCCGGCCATCTCCATATTCCGTGCACCCGCTATATCGATGATGTCCGCTTCGAGGAGGTTTCCCTCGGCTACCCAGACCAATGGAAGCAGCGCGAGACGCGTCGCGGCTGGAAGCTCGGCGACCATCTCCGCCAAATCCTGCCCGCTCCCAAGCAAGACGCAGGCGACCCACTGAAAGGCTTCGAGCTGAAGCTCTAGAGCTCGAAACCGGCTCTCTTTGGACCAGCGCCCGCGCCCACCGCCGCGCACAGCCTGCCCCGCACGTGATTGCGCACAAAAAAGCGGCGGTTTTCATTCGAAATCGGGCCGTGCAGCTCCGCGCCGACGGGTGTACCGTCGAATGTGATGCTGCACGCCGCACGCCACGCCTACGATGATTATGCCGCCCTCGCCGAGGACTACGACGCGCGCGGATGGACGGACGGGCTACCGATCGTGCCGCCGACGCCCGAGGCCGTCGAAGCCTTTCTCGCCGCCGCGAATCTCGCTCCCGATACCATCCTCGGCGAAGTGCCCACCCGCGAAGTCGTTGTCACAGCGGAGCACGCCGCGATCAACGCCGTGATGGCCGGCTGTCGCCCGGCTTATTTCCCGACCGTAGTCGCAGCCGTGCGCGCCCACCTCCACGAAAAAGGCAATTGCCATAGCACGACCGGAACGCTCTCCGGCGCCTCACAGATCGTCGTCGTCAACGGAGCGGTTCGGGAAGAAATCGGAATCGAATCCGGCGAAGGTTGTTTCGGTCCAGGCTTCCGGGCCAACGCGACGATCGGCCGCGCGCTCCGCCTGGTGATCCGAAACGTCTGTCGAGCCATTCCCGGCTACCTCGACCGCGCAAGCTTCGCGAGTCCGTTCCGCTACTCGTTCTGCTTCGGCGAAAATGAAAGCGCCAGCGACTGGACGCCACTCCATGTCCACCGCGGCCTCGACGTAAACGAAAGCGCCGTCACCGTCCATTCCGCGATGAGCGTTTCCGAAGTCGCGGATTTCGAAAGCCGCACGCCGGAAGCAATTTGCGATGTCTGGCTCGAAGAACTCCTCCGAAAAGGCGTGTACGCCGATCGCTTCTTGCAGCACGGGACGATCCTCATCGTCATCGGCCCGGAGCATCAGCGCTTCTTCCTCGAAGCCGGTTGGAGCAAGGAACAGATCCGCCAGCGCCTTTTCGAAAAAAGCCGCAAGCCCGGTCCCGGCCAGCGCCCCGTCTCCGTCGCGGGACCAGAGGGCTTCATGCTTGTCGCCGCGGGCGGCCGAGGCATGGCCTCCACCTGGTTTTTCTTTCCCCATCTCGCCTGGGCGATCACCGAAAAGATCCGCACCTAGAGCGACGTAAAGTCGCTCTCCTGTTACATCGTTCATACCGTTCAAACGACTCATAGACAGACCGAAAGGAGCCGCCCCATGACATCAAAGCCTCTGATCGCGCTCGATCCCACAAGTGGCCCGCTGCAGAGAAAAGGAGACCGCGAGCTTGCGGCCCGTCCTCCGACCCTCGACGGGCAGGTCATCGGCCTCGTGACCAACGGACTCGGTCGCAGCGAGGATTTCATGCTCGCCCTAGGTGACGAGATCGAACGGCTCGCAAAGCCAAGCGGAGCGGTGCATATCTTGAAAGCGGGCGTGTCGGTGCCCCCCGAGCCTACCGACTGGGCCCGCCTCACTTCAGAGGTTTCGGTCGCGGTGACCGGCTTCGGGGGTTGAGGCTCCTGCAGTGCGCGCAGTTTGCGCGACGCAATCGAACTCGAATGGGCAGGTATCCCCGCCGTCCCGATCATCCATGAAGCCGTCCGCGGCTCCGCAGAGTCGATGGCACGACTCTCGGGACATCCCGACTACGATTTCGTAGTAGTCGACTATCCCTGGACGCCCACCGCGATTTGGAACGACGACGAAATTCAAACCCTCGCCCGCGAAATCGCCCCCACCGTGATCGCCCGCCTCTGCGGAAAAGAAGGTGGAAAGCAAGACGGAAACGCCGGCGATAGCGTCGAAGGAAGAACTGGAGACTAAGCCATGCCTGAAGCCTCGCCCGGCATCCAAGCGGCCATCGAAGCCGTCGTGGCGGCCTTTGACGAGATCGTAAAACCCGACGGGGGCAGCGTCGCCCTTCTCGGCATCGACGAGGACGTGCTCCGTGTGGCCTACGCCAAAGGCGTCAACGAACAATGCATCGAATGCATCATGGAACCCGACGCCCTCGCCGGCATGATGAAAGACATGCTGGCGGATCAGGCGCCCGAAATTCGTGATGTCGCAGTCGAGGTTGCGACCTAACTGGCAGCCTAAACCGCGACCTGAACCGCAACCCTACCCCGCGTGTAGGATCGCCAGCGCCTGATCGGCGTGCCCGTCCATATCCAGCTCGCTCTGGATCACGCCCAAAACCTTGCGGTCGGTTCCGATCACAAAGGAAGCGCGCTTGCTCGGCAGCGGACCAAAACGCCTCACTCCAAACAGCTTCGCAATCTTCCGATCCAAATCTGAGAGCAGCGGGAAACCGAGATCATTTTTCTTGTCGAACGCTTTCTGTCGATCCACCGGATCGGCGCTGATCCCCACGCGCTGAGCACCGAGTTCCTTGAACTCCGTGGCCAGGTCGCGAAAATGACAGCTTTCGCGCGTTCAACCAGGCGTCATGGCTTTGGGGTAAAAGAAGAGAACCAGCGGACCCGCCTCGAGTAACCCGGAAAGGGTCACCTCGTTTCCGTCCTGATCCTGCGCGCGAAAATCCGCGACCGTGTCATTCGTTTGCATAAGTTCATTTACTCCTCGTCACGAGCGTGATGACAGACGGAGTCTAGCGCAGAAACCCAAAGCCCCGGCGGAGCCCTTCGCTCGCTACTCGGCAGAGCCCTCCGGTGCTAGTTGGCGACGAAGAAGAAATCGCCCTCACTCTGATGACCCGCCGCCCGAATCACGCGGAGCTCCGGCTCTTGCTTGATGCCTGTCGACTTGAGCGCGTCGTACATCCGATCGAATACGCGACCGTAAAGTTCAACAACAGACATCGGCCCGTCGCTCTGCTTGAGAACCTCGATGAGCGCCCCCGCGAAAACGGAGTGCTCCGAGCCCGAGCCCGTCGCATCAAGAACCGGCTGTTCACCACCCGATGCCAAGACGAAGCGACTCTTGCGCTCGAGCTTCTTTTCGAAATCCGCCTCGCTCAGAGGAGCCAGTTGGGTGACCGGCCCGATCGGAAGATCCGTCGAGAAGACGCCGCCGTAGCAGGAATCTGCAATCACGAGTGCGCGCTTTGCGATCGACGCATCCAGATGATTCGTGACCCACCAGTTATCGACCCAGTTCACGTCCTGATCCTGGTCCGCATTGGTCGGAAGCCAGTACCCGTTCAGGCGTGCGCTATCGGTGCCCTTCTTGCGATAACCATGGCCCGCAAAATAGAGCAGGATATTATCGCGCTCGCCGGCGACGCCGTTCAGTTTATGAATCGCGCGTTTGATCTCTTCCTCGTTTGCGTCAAGCAGCAGCTGCGTCGAAAATCCGAAGCGATTCGTCAGGAGCTGAGCGATCACTTCCGCATCATTCTTAGGCGTCTGCAGATCGGGCATGTTCTCGTATTTCGTATTGCCGATCACGAGCGCAAAATACTGCCCCACCGTTCGCTTGCCGAGCTTCTTCGTCGGGAGATCCGGAAAGTCGAACTCCGTGACGCGGGAAGACCCGTCGCGTTGTAACAGCCGGTACGAGGGCATAGCCACAAGGACTTCCTCTTTCTTGGCCACCTTCTGATTCAGATCCGCGACGAGAGACTGAAGCGCTTTCACTTTCTTTGCACTCGAAGCATCACGAGAAGCCGAGGAGCGAGAAAGTGAAGCCACCTGCGACGCCAAGGCCTCTCTTTGCGTCGTCAACAGCGAGATTTCATCCGTCAAATCGCCCTTGGCCGTCTCGATTTCCGCATAGGCCGTCGACGAGAGCATGAGACTATCGCCCTCCAGCCCCGAGGCCTCGCGGTAGAGGTTAAGGGCCTTGATCACGTCCTTCTCGACGCCAAGCCCCTTTCCATAGAGCACGCTCAGAGAAGACATCGCGCCGCGATGCCCCGACTCCACGGCTTGTCCGTACCAGTAGACGGCCTTCTTATAGTCCGGCTCTGCGCCCATCGCGCCTTCGTAGAGAAGCCCGAGACGATGCTGCGCCTCCACGTCTCCGCCTTCTGCAAAGGAGAGCCATTTATCCATCATCTCATCGGGCCGGGTCGCGTCGTAGGCGACGAAAGTCCCGCCCATCGAAGCGCATTCGAACTCGGCCACCCGAGCCATTCGCGGCTGCTCCTGATAGGCGAAGGTGCGGCCAATCTGACGGACCGCGCCCTCAACGATGCAGTCCACGACGTCGAGCTCGGAAAGCTCGCGACTCATATCGAATTCCGGATGATCTCCGACGGGCGAAGCGCAAGCAAAAGAGAACGCGCACGTCAGGCCGAGCGCCGTGACCGTCGCCTTCTGCTTCCAGAAAATTCTTTGTCGCTCGTGATTTTGAATGCTGGGCATGATGCGTTCTTCCTGATCAGTCCGGCGCGCCGGCTAGGTTCCAAAAGAGGATGAGGTCCCGAAAATCGGACGTAATGTTCACGCCGTCCATCGAAGAGGTGCAATCGTTCATATCTAAATTGTCATAGACGCAGGGCGTCTCGAAGCGCACACGCATTTCCGCATTCGTGTTGCCCAGATGGCAACCGGAGCTGAGGCATCCACTCAGATTCGAACCGGGCTGCTGCGTCGCGCTACTCGATCCCGAGACGGCCACGAGATCGGGCAACGAGGGATTAGTCATGGCCGAATCGGAGTCCCGCGCGGACTCGCCCGTCGCGCCAACCGCGGCAACCTCATACGAGTAGGTCGTCATCGAATCGAGTCCCATGTCCGTGTAGGACAGGCCACTCTGGTTTCGAATCAGCGCGCCACCGCGGTAAATATTGTAACTCGCCGGGGCCGTGCCTCCGGAAGGAGCCGACCAATCCAGGTCAATCCCGTCGCTCGTCCCGGATTCAGGCGTGGCATTGAAGCTGGTCGGCGCCGCGGTCCCCGTCGTCAGCGACGCAGCGTCGGAACGCCCAGATTCGACACCATTGCGTGTCTGCGAAACCTCGTAAGAGTACGATGTATTCTGCGCCACAGTCGAGTCGAGGAAGGACGTCATCCCGGAACCGGTCGTGGTCCCGAGAAATGCATTGTCTCGGTAGAGCGTATAGCCGTCGGGTGCGCTGCCCGGGCCCGCCGTCCACGACAGCGAAATCGTGGAGGTCGTCGAGCTCCCCATTAGCCCCGAAGGCACGCCGACCGAGGTCGATACGGCCAAATCGTTCGAATTCGAAGTCTCGCCGTCGAGATTCGCCACCACGCGATACGCGTAGCTCTCTCCACTGGAAAGCGAGGAGTCCGCGTAGTTCAAGGCCGACATCGTCGAGATCAACCCGAAACTCCCATCCGGCGTCGGGCCATCACGCAGAACCGAATAGTCATCCGCTACGAAGCCCGCAGGCACGCTCCACTCGATCGTGACCGACGACTCTGTCAGCGTTCCCCCGGTGGTCGAGAGTACGGGCACGATCGCGTCCACGTTTAGACTCACCACACCGATCGACGGAGCCAGCGAACCGTTCACGTCCACAACCTGATACTGAAACGAATCCATCGTCCCGCCCAGTCGTGAGTCGAGAATCAGACGGACGACGCCGTCCAAGACTTCCGATGCATCCGCATTCACAACGAGATTGAACGGCGGTTCCGGGTCGTTCAGGCCCAGCACGAGATCGCCATCCCCCAGCGCGCTTGCCGGAATTTGGCCGATGACATCGACATCCACCACAGCATCGCCCGGCGTGTAGCCCGTTAGGGGAGCGGTGAAGTTATTTGTCGCGGGATTGCGGTTCGTCGTGACGAGTGTCTCGGTTTGCGAAGTCGCACTTCCGGAGTCCACTTCAAGGGTCACGGTGTATTCGCAGGGCGAGGTATCGACGATCATGGAGGCCTGCGCGCTGCTCGCACCCGAGATCACCGGCGCTCCGCCACAGCCCGAATCGTCCGTCACGCGCCATGCATAGGACTCGGTAAAGAGACTGTCCGAGCCGTCAAGATTGATCGTCGTCACGACGAGGTCGCCCGCGCCGTCGACGGCCTCTATCAAAGTCGGTGCAACAGTCGCCTGCGCAACGGGTCGGCCTGGCACCGCGTCGGCCGCGAGATCGATGCCTTCCCCAATGAGATGCGTCCGCAAGCGTTCTGCAGCAGACGGACTCGACGCCTCAAAATCGACCCAGAAACGATCCAGGGTCAGCCGCGCTGCCGGCATCACGCCGCGCACGAAAACGAAATCGGAAAGCGCTGCCGTCTCGACAAACTCGGCGTAGGATTCAAAGTTCTTGTCGAGATTATCCTGCTGGGTATGGCACATCCGGCAATAGCGCGAGTAGACGTCTTCGTAGAGCGTCTCCTCCCCGGCCCATCCCGGTTGGACATAGCTCCCGTCAAAATCGACGGGAGGAAGAGTCGTGAGTGCCGCTTCCGACGCACTCTCGAGCGGACTCGTCGCCATCAGATCGTCAGTCTCGTCCGCCATCGTCATGGGATCATCCGCAAGCGGCGCCGGCAGAGCCGCAGAGTTCCCGTACCAGCCATGAATCAACCGAAGAGACTCTTCATAGCGCCGCAGATCCCCCTGATAGGTGAGCAGCGTCGCCTCGTTTAGAGCCCGCAAAGCCGCTTGCTGCGACTCATAGGAAGCGGCTTCGAGCTCCGCAGCCGTGAAGTCTTCGCGGTTGAGATCCGGATCCACAAGCGCTTCGTCTTCCGCATCTGCGAAGAGCAACGAATCCAGATCCCAGGGCATGAAGGTCGCAGAGAGATCCGTGTTCGCTGCCGAAATTCCGGAGAGATCAGATTGTCCGAGTGCGGCGATATTCGTGATGCTGCCGTCATGGCACGCGGTGCAAACGCCGGGTAGGAAGCGTTCGCCTCGCCCGTCGAAATTCATGCTCGCCGACCGCACCATCTCGCCCGTCGTCGTATCTGGCACGAAGGCATAGAACTTCACGACCTTTTCAGTCGCACTAAAAGTTGGCGCGTCGCAGGTGCCCTCCGGCTTGGGGCTGTACTCCATCGCCACGGTCGCGAACTCGCCCTGCCCCTTGAGCAGCTGCTCAAGACTGGGGTAATTCACGACATAGCTGTACACGTTGCCGCCGCTGTCAGTGCGGATCCGCATATCGCGCCCGAAACCGAGATCGTAATTGTTCACATACTTCGCGCGCGTCACATCGGTCGCGCCGTCGAAGCCGTTCGCAGTCAGCCAACCCGAGAGCGTCACGGTATCACCCGCCGGATCGAGACAATCGTAGTAGTTGGAAGCAGAGCGCAGTGATTCAATCCCGAGCTCCTGCCTGATTTCTTCGAGGTCGAGCCGGACATCCCCGTTCGTGCCTTCAAGAATTCCGCCGGCAGCCGTCGCCGATTCGCCCGAGGCCACAACATCGTCGCCATCGATGAGCACGTACCCGCCCGAGTCGGCACGGCCGACGTAGACTTCGAAGTCGCCGCTGCCGATCAACGCGACCTCAAGCTCGACCCGCGCATTTTGCACTTCCGGAAGTTCCAATCGCCCTGCCCGCGCTTCCTCTTGGAAGAAGA
>JBDNFB010000020.1:0-12872 GCA_041690055.1 Myxococcota bacterium
CACCATCCTCATGCTGATCGCGCTTTTCGTGGATGCAGCCGATGGCACGCTCGCCCGCGCCGCCCGAGTGACGGAGTACGCGCCGCAGATCGATGGACGCCGGCTCGATGACATCATCGACTACCTGAATTTCGTGATCGTCCCGGCATGCTTCATCTGGAGCGCGTCCGGCGTGACTCATTCGGGCTGGCTCGCGCTCCCCGTGCTGGCCAGCGCCTACGGGTTCTCGCGCGTGGACGCGAAGACCGAGGATGATTTTTTCCTGGGCTTCCCTTCCTACTGGAACATCCTGGCGATCTATCTCTGGTTGTTCGACGTCAGCCCTGCCGTGGGCACGATCTGGGTCATCGTCCTTTCCGCCGGCGTGTTCGTACCGATGAAATATCTCTACCCGAGCAAGGTCAATCCGATGTCGCTGCGGGTGGCGCTCGGCGTAGGCGCGGTCCTCTGGAGCTTGGCCCTCGGATGGTGTGCGCTCGCGCCGGCAGAGACGGCCGCGCGATTCCTACCGGAGATCAGCCTGCTCTACCCCGCATGGTATATGGCGCTTAGCGCCACACGAGGTGGCTGGTTCCGAAGCGGCCGCAAACCCTCCGACGGCGGCTAGTTGGACCGCGCGGGCTCGAGTTCAAAAGCATCGAGCAAGTCGTTGATGCGCCACGGCTTCCGCAGCACACGAGAGACACCCTGCTTGAGAAGCGCAGTCTCTGAACCGACACTGCCCGTTCCGATCACCTTCATCTCGGGCTGGATCTCGCGGATCGCGGAAACCCAGCTTTCCATCTCGTCTCCGGCCAACGCGAAATCGACGAGCACAGTACGGACGCGCGGCTCCGCCTTCAACAGCTTGAGCGCGCTCTGGAAATCGTCGCTCGGATAGCAGATCGCGCCGACGCGCTCGATCTGAGAAACTAGAAGTCGCCGCACGATCCCTTCCCGCTCGATGACGACGACCGGTCCATGATTACTCAGGGTTCGCTTGAGTTCTGTGCGCTGATCGTCGAAGAGAATTCGGAGTCGAGGATCGTTGCGGTTTTGTTGTTGTTCGCGAGTACAAATAGCAACGAGCCAACCGGCGCCCTCGGGCCACGGCCTCGATCGTAGAAACCAGGTTTGGTCGAGCCCGCCAAGCGGCGTGACCTCGACCCATTCCGACTCAGCGCTCGTGAGCGCGTAATTAGCAATATCCCCGATCGCCTTCGCGACGGTCGGCGTATTTTCAGAGATCCCAGCCGCTTTGAAAAAGCCCTTTGCGGAATCGGAAGCGAACTGGATTTCGCCCTGAGAGCCGACAGCCATCGCCGCAATCGTTGAAGACGGCTTCAACGGGCCGTCCTCGGCGAGCGCCATCTCCAGCGCGCCATGGAGTTCGCTCAGATCGAAGGGCTTTTCAAGCAAGCGTGACACACCGCACCGAGCAGACTCCTCGAAGAGATCGCGAGAGGGGAAACCGGTGATCAGAATCGTTCTCAGCTTGGGATGCAGCGCGCGAAAGACTTCCGAAACGTGGAGGCCATGGATATGATTCTTGAGCATCCAGTCGGTGACGAGAACATCCGGCGCAGCGGCGAATCCCGCCTCCAGCGCTTCATAACCCGATGCGGCCGAGATCACGTCATAGCCCAAGTGCTTGAGGTATCGGCTCAGCGTTCCACGCAGGGATGCCTCGTCTTCGACGACTAGAACCGTTGCCATCTGCTCGCCACTCCTCTCAACGCGTCGGACCAAGACTGGTCCAGCTCAGCTGCGCGATTATATTTCGCTGACACGCTCAGCGCAGGATCCTAACCTACAAATCCAGAGCCCAAGAGCGGCTTGGAACCGCCTCCACTAAAACGGGAAAGAAAATCATGGCCTCAGATGACGAAACCGGTGTCCTTCTCGTCAATCTTGGAACGCCCGAAGCCCCCGAAACGGCACCCGTACGACGGTATTTGCGAGAGTTCCTCGGCGACCCGAGGGTTTTAACACTCCCCGCGCCGCTGCGCTGGCTCTTACTGAACCTCATCATCCTACCGACGCGTCCCCCGAAGACAGCAGAGGCCTACCGCAAGGTTTGGATGCCGGAAGGCTCCCCGCTCATGGTCCACTCTCGCAATTTGGAGCGGGAAGTCTCCAAGAGCCTGGGCAAAGGCTTCCAAGTCGAACTCGCCATGCGCTACGGCAATCCCTCCATTCGAGCGGGCCTCGAGACGCTCGAAAAGAAAGGGGTCAATCGACTGATCGTGCTTCCCCTTTTTCTTCAATACGCCTCAGCGGTCACCGCGTCGGTCGGCGCCGAGGTCTTCAAACAGATCGGTCGCACCCAAGACTTTCCTCCGCTTGAGATCATGGGCGCGTTCTACGACGAACCTGAGTTCGCGGAGACTTGGGCGGAGATCGTTGCGTCCGACCTCAACGCCTTCGAAGCGGACCACGTGCTCTTCAGTTTTCACGGCCTGCCCGAGGATCAGATTCGCGCGAGCGACCCAACGGGCAGCCATTGCCTTTCAAGCCCGGATTGCTGCGCTCAACCGGAACAGACCCTGCGACGCTGCTATCGCGCGCAATGCTACGCGACGGCGGATGCACTCACGGCTTCGCTGGGCCTCTCGACCCAGACGACGAGCACGGCGTTCCAGTCTCGCCTCGGCCCACGGCCTTGGATCCAACCCTATACCGATGTCATCCTGCCTGACCTGGCGCAGAAGGGCGTAAAACGGCTCGCCGTATTCTGCCCCTCCTTCGTTTCGGATTGCCTGGAAACGCTGGAAGAGGTCGGCATCCGCTTGCGCCAGCAATGGCTTGAGCTCGGCGGCGAAGAACTCTGGCTCTCGCCCTGCCCCAACGGCGATCCCCGCTTCGGCGAAGCCGTCGCGACCTGGATCAGGCGCCGAGTGCCCGAGCGGCATCGGTAGGGGGGAAACTGATCAGCTGCCGAGTGCCCGAGCGGCATCGGTAAAGGCGCGGACGCCCTCCACCGGCGTATCCGGCAGACAGCCGTGCCCGAGGTTCAGCACGTGCCCTCGCGCAGGCGAAGCGTCCTTTGCCATTTTCTCGACCATCTCAAAGATTCGTTCGCGAGAAGCATGCAGCCAGCACGGATCGAGATTGCCCTGCAGGCTCACCTGCTGACCGTGCGCCTTGGCGATCTTGGCAAGGTCCGCGCGCCAGTCGACTGACATGACATCGAATCCAGAATCCGCAACAGATTCAACTACATGCGATCCATTGTTGACGTAAAGAATCAATGGCGCAGAGACGCAGTCGGGCCCGGCCTTCAGCTCTCGGGCAATGCGCCGATGCGTCGGTAGGACCCAGCGTCGATACGCTTCGGGATCGAGCAGGCCCGCCCAGGTATCAAAGAGCTGAACCGCCTCGGCCCCGGCTTCGATCTGCGCCCGAAGATAATCGATGGTGAGGAGCGTCAGCTTCTCAAGCAGAGCCTCGACCTCGTCCGGCCGCTTTTGGATCATCGCTTTAAGGACGGAGAAATCCTTCGAGCCACTGCCCTGAATCATGTAGGCCGCGAGTGTGAAAGGCGCTCCCGCAAAACCCAAAACAGGGATGTTCCGCGCCGCTGTCGCCTCGCGCAGACGTCCCAGAATTTGAGTCACGTAAGGAACAGTCTCGCGCGGGTCCGGTACGCGAAGCGCCTCAATCTGCTTCGCATCGCGAATCGGGTGGGCCATCACGGGCCCGGGTGCGAAGTCGAGATCCACTCCCATACCGGGAATCGGCGTAAAAATATCCTGAAACATGATCACTGCTTCGGAGCCGACCAGATCGATCGGCTGCAAAGAAACCGTCACGGCGCGATCCACGTCGGCGCACATCTCCAGAAAACTCACCCCCGCCCGCACTGCGCGGTACTCGGGCAGGTAGCGACCCGCCTGGCGCATCAACCAAACGGGCGGGCGATCCACGGACTCGCCGCGGCACGTTCGCAAGAAGCGTTCTCTCGGATTCAAACTCAGACCTTTCGCGGAAGCGGGCTCACACACGGGCGCGCTCAAAGACGCGCGCCCAGACTCTGGATTAGTAATTCCCGAGCTTAGCCCAGCGATCGCGATGAAAGGATGCGTCTCCGAAGGTGAGTTCCGCTGCGCGTGCGCGTTTCATGTAGAAGCCGATATCGTACTCGTCGGTCATGCCCACGCCGGCAAACATCTGCACACCTTCGTTGGTGGCCAGCACGTAAGCCTCGGAGCATTTCGCCTTCGCCAGCGAAACCAGCTTCGCTGCGTCTGCGTCGCCCGTATCGAGCGCCCGAGCCGCTGCCATCGCCGTCGAACGTGCAAGCTCTACCTCCATGTACACGCGCCCTGCGCGATGCTGGAGCGCCTGGAAGGAGCCGATCTTCACGCCGAACTGATCGCGTTCCTTGAGATACTCAAGCGTCAGATCGAAGGCCTCTGACATGCCGCCCACCATCTCAGCACAGAGCACAACCGTCGCGCGATCGATCACCTGCTCGAGCAGCGCGCCGCCACCGTCGACACCGCCGAGAATCGCCGCTTCGCTGCAGCTCACGCCCTCAAGCTTTACGATCGCCGCGTTGCGACAATCGACGCGGGACTGCGGCTGCACAGAAAGGCCGGCCACCCCCTTCTCCACGAGGAAGAGCGTAATGCCCGACGCATCGCCCGAGGCACCAGAAGTGCGCGCTGGAATGATCACGGCATCAGCGCCAACTGCATCGAGGACCTGCGCCTTCTCGCCCGAAAGCGTGTAGCCGTCGCCGCTCTTCGTCGCCGTCGTGCCGATCTTGAAGAGATCGTATCGCGCGCCCGCTTCCTGATGCGCGAGTGCCACGATCTTGGTGCCGTCAATCACGCTGGGCAGCCAGGCCTTCTTCAGAGCCGCATTGCCGCCGAGAGCGAGCGTGGAGCCACCCATCGTGACGCTGCCGAGGAAGGGTTCGGGCGCGAGATTGCGGCCGAGCGCTTCGACGATCAGGCAGAGTTCAGCCAGACCCATTCCGGCGCCGCCCACCTCCTCTTCAAAGGGAATGCCTGCCCAACCGAGTTCGGCCATTTCACGGAAAAACTTGGCCGAGTAGCCACGCTCTTCGCCTGAATCGCGCAGCTCGCGAAAGCGGCTGACGGGCGAGTTTTCTGCGACGAAGTCGAGCGCCGTTTTGGCGATCAGCTCCTGGTCTTCATTGAGTACGAGTTCCATGGATGGGCTTCCCTTCGCCTAGACCGACTTAAGCCGGCAGACCGAGCACGTGCTTCGAGATGATGTTGAGCTGCACTTCGGAGGTGCCGCCCTCGATGCTGTTACCACGGGAACGCAGCCATTCCCGGGTCGCATTCAGTGCGGACTCATCGAAGCCCTCGCCTTCCCAACCCAGCGCATCAGGCCCAAGAATACGGACAATCAGTTCGAAGCGGCGCTGATTCAGTTCCGTGCCGTAGATTTTAAACATCGAGCTTTCCGAGCCGGGCTGATGTCCGGCGCGCGCCGCGTCCTTGGTGCGCTGCACCGTGAGAGCGAAGGCTCGGCTGTCCATCTCGAATTGCGCGACCTCCCCTCGCATCGTTGCATCCGCGAGCTGCTCGCCGTCGAGTCCGAGGTGGGTCACGGCCAGATCCGGCAAGAAGCTGCGCGTCGACTTCTTCTTCGGCTTGAGGCCCGCACCGCCGAACGCGTCGGCGATCATCGTGCGCTCATGGCCGAGCAGCGCCTTCGCCACGGTCCAACCCGAGCCGATCTCATTGATCACGTTCTTGACCGGCACGCGCACGTTCGTGAGATGCGTTTCGCAGAACGGCGACTTGCCCGAGATCAGTAGAATCGGGCTCACAGCAACGCCTGGATCGTCCATGTCGATCAAGATGAAGGTGATGCCTTCCTGCTTCTTGCCACTCGAATCGTCGCGCACGAGGGCGAAAATCCAGTCCGCCTGATCCGCATACGAGGTCCAGACCTTTGTACCGGTGATGACAAACTCATCCCCCTCGCGGATGGCCTTCGTCTGCAGCGAAGCGAGATCGGAACCCGCCCCCGGTTCCGAGTAGCCCTGACACCAGCGGATCTCACCGCGACAAATCTTCGGCAGATGCTCGCTCTTCTGCTCTTCGTTCCCAAAGCGCAACAGCGTCGGGCCAATCATTGTGAGACCGAAGCCGACGAGCGGCGGCGGAATCTTCAGCGCCTTCATTTCCTGCGCGAGGACCTTTGCC
Organism: Myxococcota bacterium; assembly: GCA_041690055.1. GTDB lineage: Bacteria > Myxococcota_A > UBA9160 > UBA9160 > UBA4427 > UBA4427. The sequence goes on from JBDNFB010000020.1 coordinate 6,168, forward strand.
TGTTCCGAATCGAGACCACCGCCTCCGTATTCAGACGGCCAAGTCGGAGCGGTCAAGCCCTTCTCCGCGGCGACATCGAGCCAGACTTTCATGTCCGGGTTGGCATAGGTGGCCTTCTTGCCACCCCATGTCCCGTCAAGCTCGGTGACGTTCGCCCCAATGATGCTCTTGGGTGTATTTGCTTCGAGCCAGGATCTCGTTTCCTGGCGAAAGGTCTCTAGATCGGACATGTCGACATTGCTCCTGCCAATTGTTTACCCTCGCATTCTAACGAGCTGTCTGGAATTTTCCCTACCCCCGAGTGAGAACGCTAGTATTCGCTTTGTCATGCGAATTCTCCTCGCCAGCCCCCGCGGATTTTGTGCCGGTGTCGATCGAGCCATCGATATCGTCGAACTCTCCCTCAAGCAGCAAGACCGTCCGGTCTTCGTCCGCCACGAGATCGTGCACAATAAGCACGTCGTCGACGGCCTGCGCGCCAAGGGCGCCACCTTCATCGAAGATCCAGAAGATGCGCCCGAGGGGGCCATGCTGATCTATTCCGCCCACGGTGTCTCACCAGCGATTAGGGAGCGCGCTGAAGCCAAAGGCCTGCGCACCCTGGACGCCACCTGCCCGCTCGTGACCAAGGTCCATAACGAGGTCCGGCGCATGGTCGCCGACGGGTATGAGATCGTGATGATCGGGCATGAAGGGCATGTCGAAGTGGAAGGGACCATGGGCCAGGCCCCGAACTCCATGCATTTGGTCGAAACCGTCGAAGACGTGGGCATGCTCGAGGTGCGCAATCCAGACCGACTCGGATGCGTGACCCAGACGACGCTCTCGGTCGACGATACGCGTGACGTCACGAACGCCCTCGCGAAGCGCTTCCCCAAGATCGCCTTGCCCAAGCGAGACGATATTTGTTACGCGACCCAAAATCGCCAGGACGCGGTGAAGGAACTTGCGGTCCATGCGGATCTCGTGCTCGTCGTCGGGGCTCCGGCTTCCTCGAATAGCAACCGACTTGTCGAAGTGGCCTCACGGCTCGATGTCCCCTCCTACTTGATCCAAACCGCCGACGAGCTCGACCCAAACTGGCTGGTCAACGTGGCCTGCGTCGGCGTGACCGCAGGCGCTTCGACGCCAGACGTTTTGGTACAGGGCGTGATCGATCGCTTGGACGCGCTCTGCGATGGACAAGCCGTCCTGGATTCTCTGCCCGAGGTCGATGAGGGCGTGCACTTCAAGCTGCCGCGCGAACTGCGCGAAGAGTGATCCTCCGCCTCACTCAGGCCCAGGCTCATCCGGTCGTCCGCACGGCCCCATGACGAAAACCACCGAAGCTGGCCGTGATTCGACCCGCGAGATCCTCCGTCTGGCTTGGCCCGTCATGGCCAGCCAAATCCTGCTCAGTCTGACCGGCGTGGTCGACCGCATGATGATCGGCCGCCTTGCCGAAGCGGGCAGCGCCGCCGTCCCCCTCGCCTCCGTCGGCTACGCGAGCCAGATCTTTCATCTCGTCCATTCCACGCTCTTCGCGATCGGCCTCGCCTGTGTCGCTTTGATGGCCCGGGCCATCGGCAGCGGCGATCCCCTGCGTGCGCGCCAGGCCTTCGCCGCATCAATCCAGGTCTCCACCCTCGTCACCCTCGTCTACGTCAGCGTTCTCTTCACCTGGAGCCACGAGTCCCTCGCACTGCTCGGCGCCGAGCCCGCCGTCGTCGACATAGCAGCGCCCTACCTCGAGCTCTTGGTGTGCGCCGCATTGATGCTCTCGTTCACGCAGGTCTTCGAGAGCGGCTTCCGCGCGAATCGCGATATGCGCACCCCGATGTGGATCGCGCTGATCGTCACTGCCGCCAAGCTGGCGCTGAACTCGGTCTTGATCTTCGGCCTCTTTGGGGCGCCGCGACTCGAGCTCTACGGTGCGGGGCTGGCGACGCTGCTCAGTCAGGCGATCGGTTTCGTGATCTTCCTCGTCGTGATCGTTCGGCAAGTGAAAGACTCGCCGACCGCCCTGCGATTTCGCGACCTCTTCAAGCGAAGCCCTGTGACGAGCGAAGTCGTGCGCATCGCGATGCCCGGCGTGGCGGAGCGGATCATTTTGAACATGGGATTGCTCTCGTATTTTTGGATCCTTTCGAACTGGTACGGCACGATCGCCGTCGCGGTCTATACCGTCGGCGTGTCATTACTCTCGTTCTCTTGGATTCCCGGCACGGGCTATGCGCAGGCTTGTTCCACGATCGTGGGACAAGCGCTGGGCGCAAAGAGAAGCGATCTGGCCCTGCGCGCGGGCGAGCGTTCGGTCCTGATGGCGGTGGGCACCGCGATTCCGCTGGGCATCCTCTGCGCGGTCTTCCGGGTTGAACTGGCCGGGCTCTTCACCGACGATGCGATCATCATCGCGGCGCTCTCCCCGTTCATGCTCGCACTGGCCATCGGGCAGCCCTTCCTACAGATGCATTTCACGTTAGGCGGGGCACATAAAGGCGCCGGGGATACCGTCACGCCCTTGGTTGCTGCGTTCATCGGCAATTGGGGGATCCGCGTCCCCGTCGCCATCGTGATCGGCGCCGTGCTCGAGCTCGACGTGGTCTGGATCTGGGGCACTTTGATCTTCGACCATATCGCCCGCGCCCTCTGGCTCGGGATCAGCTTCCGCCGCGGGAAATGGCTTGAGATTTAAGGCGAGCGTCGATGGAGAGTGTGCCAGGCGTCCCGGCTGTGGGCGCCTCATGCTCTGGGGCGCTCTTCGCGCGGCGAGACAGCATGGTGCATCGACTGGAAAGCTAGGCGCTCATCACATTGGACATGCGCTGAGACGCCCACAGCCAGGCCGCTCGGGACGGCTGCGCTAGGCGGTCACCCCAAATCCGGCGCAAGGAAAAGGGTTGTGGACGCGGGCCATTCAGCCTCTACAAATTGCTTCCCTCCTCCATACTGCAATGCAAGATCCGTTGGACGACCAATTGATCGGCACCGACCGTGTAGAAGGCGACGTGCCTAAGGATCACGATTGATTGGTACCCCGTTCTTCGCCCCACATTTCATCCGAGTATTCCCAGATATCAATCAAATCGGCTTCGGCCTGATGACTGACAACGAGGTCATGCATCAGGAAGGGGCACTACTGGATCTCCGGCGGGCCTTCCTCTTGATCTTATCCATGCCCAGTGCGCCGGCGACACCACTCGCTTCACCGGCCACAAGTGCCTGGCGAAGCGCTTCATGTTGCTGCCCATGCGGCTCAATGAAACAGGGACGTAGAGAAACCGACCCGTTTCCCTCCTACGAAAGCCCCAGAATGCCAGCCCCCGCAAAACGAGAGCTGATCGTCACCACCGCCCTGCGCCTATTCGCCGAGCAGGGATTCAATTCCACCGGAATTGATCAAATCGTGGAGGTGGCGGGCGTGTCGAAGAAGACGCTCTACAACCACTTCCGATCGAAGGACGAGCTCATCCTTGCCGTCCTCGCCTACTACGACAGTTCGTTCCGGAACAGCTTCATTCGCCGGGTCGAAGCCACGGCGAAGAGCCCGAGGGCTCGCCTGTTGGCGATCTAAGATGTCGCTGGCGAATGGTTCACCCAGAAAGAATTCTTCGGCTGTTTATTCGTAAATGCGATCGGTGAATATTCGGAGGCGGCATCGCCCGTGCGCCGAATCTGCCAAGGCTTCAAGGGTCAGATGCGCGACTACATTCGGGAACTTGTCGAAGCGGCAGCGATCGAACGTCCTGAGTCCGTCACGGACGAACTCGCACTGCTGCTTGAGGGGGCCATCGTCACCGCGCAAGTGGCCGACTCCCCAGCCGCTGCAAAGACGGCAAAGAGGGTCGCGAGAAAGCTGCTCTCCGCTTCCTAACTCGGTCGCCTTCGGCGCGGAAAGGAACTATTGCGTGTAGCCTATCGGCACGAGATCGGACCGAGTTCTCGGTGTACAAGGAATATCATCGTCAATTCGACCCAGTACGAGGGTCAACGCTCTTGCGCCACGCGCACCGGAGCAAGGGTAGGAACATAGAGAATGACTGACTCGGATAGTAATGGTGAAACCGGAAACGCATCCAACGTCCTCGACGTCCTGGTCATCGGCGCCGGGTTCAACGGCCTGTACCAGCTCTACAAGCTCCGCGAAGAAGGCTACTCGGTGAAGATCCTCGAGGCAGGCCCCGGCCTCGGCGGGATCTGGTACTGGAATTGCTACCCGGGAGCGAGAGTCGACTCACACGTTCCGAACTATGAGTTCTCGATCAAGAAGATCTGGGAGGACTGGAACTGGACTGAACGTTTCCCGGCGTGGGACGAGCTGCGTCGTTATTTCGCCCATGTCGATGAAAAGTTGCAGCTCTCGAAAGACATTCAGTTCGACAGCCGCGTGACCGCCGCGGAATTCGATAGCGCTGAGAATCTTTGGCGGGTCCACACCGCCGAGGGCCGCGAGCTACGCGCCCGCTTCCTCATCCCGTGCCTGGGATTTGCGGCGAAGGCCTACACGCCAGATTTTCCGGGCCTTGAGACATTTGATGGGCCCTGTACTCACACAGCACATTGGCCACAGGAGGGATTGGATTTGGCGGGTAAGCGTGTTGGCGTGATCGGCACGGGTGCGAGCGGCGTTCAGGTGGTGCAGGAGGCCGCACGGGTTGCCTCTCATCTCACGGTTTTCCAGCGCACACCGATGGTCGCGCTGCCGATGCAGCAGCGCCAACTCGACGAGGAAACTCAGGACGCGATGAAAATGAGCTACCCCGCTCGGTTCCGGCAGCGGGCGGTTGCGAGTTCGAGCCTATTCGATGTCATCGCGGATGAGCGCGCGGCGAAAGACGTCCCGGAAGAACTGCGGCAGGCGATTTTCGAAGCGGCCTGGCAGCGGGGCGGCTTCCATTTCTGGGTGGGCACGTTCAGCGATATTCTATTGGACGAGGAGTCGAACCTACTGGCCTACGAGTTTTGGCGCGACAAGACTCGTGCGCGCATCGACGATCCAGCCCTGCAAGAAAAACTTGCGCCGACTAAACCCGTGCATCCCTTTGGCACGAAACGCCCGTCGCTCGAGCAAGACTTCTATGGCGTCTTCAATCAAACGAACGTCGAGCTCGTTGATCTACGCGAGGAACCGATTGCGGAAGTGACCGAGAACGGGGTCCGAACTTCGGGCGGAGACTACGACTTCGACATACTGGTTCTGGCCACCGGATTCGATACCAGTACGGGTGGCCTCGCCCAGATAGATTTTCGTGGCGTCGCTGGCAAGACCCTAACGGAGGCGTGGACGGACGGCGTGAAGACCCAGCTGGGCTACTCGGTTCCGGGGTTCCCTAATATGTTGATGTTATATGGCCCACAGAGCCCGACCGCTTTCTGCAATGGACCGACCTGCGCAGAGATTCAGGGGGACTGGGTGATCGACTGCCTCAATCATCTCCGAGATCGGCAGTTGACTCGAATTGAGGCAACCGAAGAAGCGGCAGAAGCCTGGGCTGCTTACCTGGCCGAAGTCGGCGAGGGAACGCTGGTTCCGAAAGCCGACTCGTGGTACATGGGCGCGAACATTCCCGGTAAACGCCGAGAGCTGCTTTATCATCCCGTTGTTCCCGATTATGTGGAGAAATGCGTAGAGTCCGCCAATGCCGGCTACTCAGGCTTTGCGCTCAGCTGATCGTCTCGGGTGTTCGCGCGGCGTCTACCTCGTAGAGATAGAAGAGGCGGAAAAGGATCGAGGTCTCGAGGTCTCGAGGATGGACGAACTGGTACGACGCCTGCTGAACGAGCAGAACGAATGCACCCTTAGCTGGCTCACGCGCGAGGGCCTTCCGGCCTCGACCGTCGTGAGCTTCGTCCTGCTCGACGGGCTGATCGCGATGACGGCGCTCGAGCATTCGGCGCGTGTTACGGCGATTCGCCGCAACCCGAACGTCGCGCTCGTCGTGTCGGGCAGCGGCAGTCCGGTGGGCCACAGCCGATGTGTTTCGATTCAGGGCGAGTGTGAGATTCGCGGCGACCAGGAGACACGAGACCGTTTCTTCCCAATCTTTAGCGCCTCGGTACTTCCGGATAGTCGCCGCGGCGCCGAGATGATGGCGAAAGGCATGAATTCACCCGAGAATCAGGTGCTGCTCGTGACGCCTCGGAAGCTGATTTCCTACGACGCTCAGGCGAGTCTCGACCGCGCCAACAAAAGTTAGGAGGTTCGGTTCTTCGGCCGAAGACAGTGATGTTGCTCAAGCGCTCTGAAGAGGATAGGAGTTTTAAGCAGCGTTTTCTGCACCGCCTGTAAGTGCCGATATGACAACCAGGTTCCGATCGAGGTGTAATTGTCCCGTTTCGGGCCACCTTCTGAGGCAGCGCACAAGCCACTCGATCTAGTCAATCGCGAGTTCTCAGCGCTCCATCCTAATCAACTTTGGGTTGCTGACATTACGTATGGTGCACCCATCCTCGGGAGGCGTCTGGAAGACGCTGCCTGAGTTTGAGCATGTTTGGAATGCACTCCGATTTTAAAAGGAGAAATAAAGAAGAGTGCCTGCTTTCTGTTATGGGAAAGTGAGAGCCGAAGCGGCGGTGACCTGTTGTACATTAGCAGGGTGACGTAGCCCGTGGGAAACGGGATGTGAGGCGAAGTCGTTACGCCAAGATGCATCTCTAGGCTGAGTATTGGAAGGTTGAGGAACACGAACCGATTAAACCGTGTCTATGGGTTGAAATGTCACCACC
>JBDNFB010000021.1:0-41630 GCA_041690055.1 Myxococcota bacterium
CTACTCTGCCCTGCCCTACCCAAGGGAGCTGAGCACGTGTTACCGGTCGGCCGTGCGCAGACTCGCGAGAACGTGCGCGAGCGAGTCACCTTGATCCGCGCCGCTCAGAACACGTACCGCCGCATCGAGATATTGAGCAGCAAGCCAATCGCGATCGACGCCGAAAGCAGCGCCGAGCCGCCATACGAGAAGAGCGGCATAGGCACACCGATCACCGGCGCGAGGCCCAGCACCATCGCCACATTAATCGCCGCCGGCCAGAGCAGCGTCGCCACCAGCCCAATCGCCAGCACCGCACCAAACGCGTCCTTCGAGTTGCGCGCGATCATCAGCCCCCAGAGCAACATTGCCGCGTAGACGCTGAGCGCGAGAACCGAACCGATGAAGCCCCATTCCTCCGCGAGAACGGAAAAGGCGAAATCGGTGTGCTGCGTGGGCAGAAAGCGGAGCTGCGTTTGCGTTCCTTCTTGCCAGCCCGTACCTGTCAGGCCACCGGAACCGACGGCGATGCGCGACTGCATCTGCTGATAGCCGGAAGCAAGCGGATCACGCGAGGGATCGAGGAAGCCCAGGATCCGTTCCTGTTGGTAACCCTTCAGTCCATATTGCCAAAGCGCCACAAGGCCCATCGCGCCCACGAGAGCGATGCTCATCCAAGCGCGCAGAGGCACATTAACGAGTGGCAGGAGCGTGAGCCCAATCAAGAGCGTCAGCACCGCAACTCCGAGATCTTTTTGCGCGACGATCAGCCCGACTGGAATCGCGACGATTAGGCCGGGAACAAACAGGTCGCGCAGACGCCGAATCGAGGCCGGCGGGCGGCGACCGAAATAATGCGCCAAGGCGATGACCATGCCGACCTTGGCCACTTCAGAAGGCTGGAAGCGACCCGAGAAAAGCCAGGCGCGCGCGCCACGGGTTTCTTCGGCTATGGCAAGCGTGAGAAGCAAGAGTGCGACGGTCCCGCCGTAAATGAGATAGGCGAAGCGATCGTAGTGGCGATAGTCGATCACGATTACGATGGCCGCCACGACGGCGCCCAGACCGACCACTAGCATCTGCCGACTGACGATATCCGAGCCGCCCTCGACGCCACTCGCGGCCGCGGAAACCAGGTTGATCAGGCCCATCGCGACCAACACGCAGACAATTCCAAGCAACACCCAGTCAAAATGCTGCCCCCGCCGCAGTTCGCTCATCGCACGCCCTCCGAGAGTCCGTGCCTAGGCGCCCGCGTCACCAGGCGCGCGCCGGGCGCCTCAATAAAGGGGCCAGTCGCCTGAATCACGCGGCCTTCGCTGCTCAGCGCAATCGCTGCCAGCTCAGAAGGCACGCGGCGTTCCTTCTTCTCGAAATATTTCGCAAGCACCCGCTGGACAATGGGCGCAGCCACCGCCCCGCCACCGGCGCCTGCATGTTCGCCCACCGCGACCACGACGATCTCCGGCGATTCCACCGGCGCGAACGCCGCAAAGAGCGCATGGTCGCGGTACTTCACAGGGACGTCTTCGGGTTCAAGCTCTTCGATCAGGTCCAGACTCACGACCTGCGTCGTGCCCGACTTTCCGGCCACCGTAATGCCGGGCACACGGGCACGACTGCCCGTGCCACGCGGGTCCATCACGACGCGCGTGAGGCCCCGCGTCACCATCTCAAGGATCGGCGCGGGGATCACATTCGTTTCGCGAATAATCGGCTGCGTCTCTTCGAGGACTTCTCCGTCCCATGTCTCGCGGCGAAGCACCACGCGCGGCTGAACGATCGTGCCGCCATTGGCGATCGCCGCGTAGGCCACGGCGAGTTGGATCGGCGTGGTCAGATTCGCGCCCTGCCCGATCGCAAGGGAGATTGTCTCTCCATCGATCCAGCGCTCGCCGTAGCGCCTCATCTTCCATTCCGGCGTCGGCACCAATCCCGCCGTTTCTCCCGGCAGGTCCACACCGGTTCGTCGCCCAAGACCGAATAAGCGCGCGTATTTCGCGAGAGTCTCAACGCCTAACGTCTTCCCCAACTCGTAAAAATACACATCACAGGATCCCGCCAGCGCCTTCTCCAGATCCACCGGCCCATGACCACCGCGTTTCCAACAACGATAGGTCCGTCGGCCAAGCCGAAAATATCCTGGACACGACACCGTCGTGGACGAATCGATCACGCCTTCCGCAAGGCCCGCCACCGCAACGATCGCCTTGTACGTCGACCCCGGCGGATAGACGCCCGCGAGCGCCCGATTTCGGAGTGGTCGCCATTCGTCTGAATTCAGACCGCTCCAGGTCTCGCGATCCACGCCGCCCGCAAAAGCGTTCGCGTCATAAGAAGGCGCGGATACCAGCGCAAGCACATCCCCGTTCCGTGGATCGAGAGCCACGAGCGCGCCCATCTGATTGGGCTTCTCCGGATCAACGGAAAAAAAGCCGGCCTCCGCAGCCTGCTGCAGATCTAGATCAATGCTCAGAACGAGCCGCCCGCCGGGTGTCGGCTCTCGGCGGGCGATCTCGTCGATCTCGCGCCCGGCGACATCGACGACGAGGTTCACACCGCCCGCACGTCCTCGAAGATGGCTCTCATTGCGCGCTTCCACCCCTGTCTTCCCGATCGTTTCACCCGATCGATACCCGTCAAAATCCGCGCTCTGTAATTCGTTCGGATCAATCTCGCCGATCGTCCCGAGAAGCTGGGCGGCCAAATTTTGGTAGAGATACTCACGCAGCGGTTTGCCGTAGAGTTCCACGCCGGGCATCGCATAACGATGCGCCGAAATTTGAGCGCGCTCGACCAGCGAGAGATCCTTCGAAAGCGAAATCGGCTTGAACCGGCGGCGCCCGCTCGGCTGCCCCACTTCGTCCGCGATCTCCTGGGGATCGCGATCGAGGATCGAAGCGAGTACGGAATATGTCCGCCACGGATTTCGAATTTCATGAGGGATCAGGTCGACACCGTAGGCCGGGCGACTGGCGGCAATCGTTCGCCCCTCTCGGTCAACGATCGTTCCCCTCTGTGCCTCAAGACGAACGGTCCGCACGTAATTGGCCTGCGACCGGCTCGCGAGGGCTTCGCCTTCCAAAATCTGAAGTTGGAAGAGTCGGAACACGAAGGTCGAAAAAATGCCGATCACCACCAGAGCGACGGGCCAGAGCCGGATCTGCCCAGGGCCATCGCCGGTATTCGAGAGTCGTGCATCGCCGAGCGGATCGTTCATCCGAAACTCCTGCGCTGCGCGCCGAGAGGCAATCCCGACCTGCGACCGCCGTCATCATCGCCGAGCCGGGCCACGATCCGGTCCACCACCGCGATCACGGGTCCCGCCGCGAGTACATTCGCGATCGCATGCCCCATTGCCGCGCCTACGATATCGACCCCCATGCCGTCGGAGCCCACAAAAAAGGCCAGCGTCGCCACGATCATGAAACCATAAAGAAAAGTCATCCCGAACACGAAAATCGAAACTGGAATCGCGCCCGAGAGATCCAGTTGGCGCGAAGCGAGCGCCGCGGCGAGATAAGAAATCAGCCGCATGAACGCGTGCTGCCCCATCAATGAACCCGAAACGAGGTCCATCGAGTAGCCAAGCACCACCGCGATCAGAAGCCCCGACAAAAAAGTCGGCCAGCGCAGGCCCACGCCGATCACAACCAGCCAGGCCAAATCGGGACACCAGGGCGGGGGTAAGGTCCGCGCGAGTGCGCCTTGAACGATCAAGGCGGCAAGTCCAAGCGCAAGGACGGCCAGATTTGCCTTCACGGCGCGACTCCCAAAGCCTGCCCGAGCCGCACCTTGGTCGCTTCATCGGTCGCTTCATCGGATTTAGGCGGGCCCGCACTTACATAGGCCGGCCCATCGAGATCAGACTCAGCCAGGTTCGGTCGGTAAAGCAGGTCCATCGTCGGCCCGCGACGCATCATCACGAAAACCTGTTCGAGCTGGCCGAGGTCCACCGCCGGCTCAATCACCGCGATGCGCGTGAGTCGGCCACCGACATCGCGCAGCTCCGTCACGCGGCCTAACTGGAGTCCCTTCGGATAGATCCCGCCGAGCCCGGACGTGACGACCTCGTCGCCCTCCACCACATCCGCATCGCGCACAACGAACTCAAACTCGAGTCGATCCCGACCGATCCCCCGCACCACACCGCGCGCGCGACTTCTCTGCACCAACGCATCCACCGCACTCTGGCGGTCGAGCAAGAGCATGGTCTTGGCCGCATGACTCGAAGTGGCTGTCACCACACCGACGACCCCTTCGTGCGTGATCACTGGATGCCCTGGCTGTACCCCATGATCTGCGCCGCGATCCACTAACACGGAACGAAACCAGGGCGCCACATCGAGACCCACGACCTCAGCCGGCAGCATCGGAATTTCGATCTCATCCCGCATCGAAGCCACACGACCCAGATGGCCACTCGAAACAAGCGCCTCTCGAAACTGCAAATTCTCGGATTCGATTTCAGCGATGCGGCGGCTCAACCGCCGATTCTCCGCGCGCACGCCGAGAAGGTCCACGTACTCTTCGAAGAAGCCTTTCACGCCGTCGATCGGCGCAGACACGATGCGCCCGACCGGGGCCGTCACTTCGAGGACGACCGCCTGCCACCAAGGCAAGTCCCGACCGCCTTCGGCAAGCGAACGACGGTCCACCACCATCGACACAACCGTGAGCAAAAGGAGCAGCGCAACGATCAAAGGCGCCGCAAGCCGGCGCAGCAGATCAAGCATCGTGCATCCCCACCCTTCCGGGATCAGGCGCGATGCCTTTCAATGGCGCGGCAGTCTGCTTTGAATTCAGCTTCATCAGCGATGAGGACTCTCTGGGGGCGAACATCGATCGCGCTCAGTGGCACGCGGCCATGGTCACGTGCTTCCCCCAAAGCCCGAACCCAACCGATCCTTCCCGCTTGGCCTCTGCACCGCCAACCGAGCAACCTTCACCGACCGCCGAATCGCTCGCCCCGCTTGCGCTTCAACTCCCGCTTCCGAAACGGCCCCCTTCGCTCAACTGCAGTGCTCGTATCCAACAGCCCCCGCGGAGCTCAATCCGTGCCGCTTCTAGAGCGGCGGCGGCGGCTCCCAAAAAATTAAGCGCATGCGGCTGCTCTTAGTTAAGAGAAGAGCGGATCATCACTTCCTTTAGCAATTTCAACTCATCAAGGCAGCGCCCCGTTCCCACGGCGACCGCCGTGAGCGGATCTTCGGCCAGCATGACCGGCAGCCCCGTCGTCTCGCGCAAGAGCACGTCCAAATTCTTCAGCATCGAGCCACCGCCCACGAGCACGATGCCCTTGTCGACGATATCCGCAGAAAGTTCCGGCGGCGTCTTTTCGAGTGCCATCTTCACGCTCTCGACGATCGCGTTGACCGGCTCCGCGAGTGCTTCACGGACTTCTTCGGATTTGAGCTCAAGCGTCTTCGGCACGCCCAAAACCAGATCGCGCCCCTTCACTTCCATCGACTCCATATCGTCGGTGGGATAGGCCGTGCCTATGCCGATCTTGATCTTCTCCGCGGTGCGTTCACCGATCAGCAAATTGTACTTGCGCTTCACGTAGTTAATGATCGCCTCGTCCATCTTGTCCCCGCCCACGCGGACCGAGTTCGCGTAGACGACGCCCGAGAGCGAGATCACGGCGACTTCCGTCGTGCCTCCGCCGATGTCGATGATCATATTGCCCGAGGGTTCGGTCACGGGAAGTCCTGCCCCAATCGCCGCCGCCATAGGCTCTTCAATGAGGAAGACCTCGCGCGCGCCGGCGAGCATCGCGCTCTCTCTGACGGCGCGCTTTTCAACTTCGGTGATGCCCGACGGCACGGCGATCACGATGCGCGGGCGAACCATCGTGCGGCGATCGTGCACGCGGCGGATGAAATAACGAAGCATCGCTTCGGTGATATCGAAGTCGGCGATGACGCCATCCTTCAAAGGACGAATCGCGACGATGTGGCCCGGCGTTCGGCCTAGCATCTCTTTCGCAGCCTTGCCCACGGCGCGCACCTTGTCGGGGCCTCGTGAATCGCGAGAGACGGCAACCACACTCGGCTCGCAGAGCACGATGCCGCGTCCCTTCACGTAGACGAGCGTATTGGCGGTGCCGAGGTCAATCGCTAAATCGCTGGAGAACCAGCCAAGCACTGTATCGATGATCAAGTTTCCACTCCTTGGGGGGCCTTCGAAGGATTTTCATCCCTTTTCAGCGAGTGATCCGATCGACGGACCCGAGAGTCCGTCAGGGTGGGCATTTTTCCGGCTAAACACCTGAAACGCAAAGACTTTGGCCTCAAGTGAGCAAAGACAAAAGTAACAGCCGGCCGATTGTCGAGCAATGCGAAAGTGCGTGAACACGCGATCTCATCCGGGCGTGAATTCTGCGGTGTCGGGCCTGGGGCAACGCACCTGGGTTGAAGCATTCCCGTTCGGCGCCTTCCCGCGGCAGACGCGCTCGGAATGAATTCGATCCCAACAATCATCGCCCGCCCCTCACTTGCCCCTCTGCTTATCTCTCCGTTTGTCTCTTCACCTGCCTGTTCCCCCTCCTCCCCTACCTGTCTCTTACACCTTCCCCACACTTGCCTCTTAAGCTTCCTCCCCACTTGCCTCCCGATGGGAGTGTCTCGTAAGATTGCTGCGCTTCGGAACGCGCCGACCGAAATACTCCTGAAATGGATGCCTTCGGTTTTTCGCGATCGCAGAAGTAATTGGTGACTGAGGGGGCTCCGGTTCGTCTTTCGTAAAGACGATTGGCCGGCGGCTCCTTCGACTCCGCTTCACGAGTAGACCCTGCGCCTCTCGTGCAGCAAAATCCGTTTTGGCGTTTTGGTTCTTCGCCCCGTTTTGTGTTGTTTCGCTTTGCAGAGCTGAGTTGTGAGGCGTCGTGTATCGCGGTCATGCTTTTATTGCCCGGGTCGCGTCAGACTCGCGTACCTTCTCAATGCGTCTGAGCCAGATTCCATCTCTCTGTCTCGCCCTGTCATTTAAACTCTCCGATTAAACCGAGGTCCACCGTGCTCGATTCGTTCCGCAAAGGTCAGCGATGGCTGACTCTCATCTTCGTCAGCATCATTGGCCTTGTGTTTGTGTTCTTCTTCGGATCCGGCGGCGGCGGCTTCGGCCCCGCGACCCCCTCGGGAAACGCGATCGTCCAGATGGACGAAATTCGCCTTACATCCCGGGACCTTGGACGAGAGAAGGAAAACACGGAACGGCGCCTGCGCGCCGAGCTCGGCGATTCCTACGACCAGCTGGGCGCCGACCGATTCCTGGACAGCCAGTCCTTCAGCGCCCTGATCAACAATCTCGTCCTCTCGACAGCGGCCGCCGACATGGGCCTGCATGTCACCAAGGATGAGATCCGTCGCGTCGTCCAGGCAAGCCCCGGCTTCATCGACGAAGAAGGCCGATTCAGCCCCGAAGCCTTCGACCGCTTCGCGCAATACAACTACGGCAGCCAACGCGCCTTCATTAGAACATTCACACGTGACCTGCTTGGACAAAAGCTCGTACAGCTTCTGGTCGGCCAGACCACCGTTTCAGACTCTGAGCTCGACCTGCAAGTCCGTTACGAGCTCGAGGAGGTGCGTCTGGCGCTCGTGAAGCTGGACTCAACGACGCTGCCCCCGGATCAGGTACTGGAAGACACGGATGTTGAGGCCTACGCCGCCGCGAACGAAGAGGCACTCCGCGCGACCTACGCCGAACGGGAAGAGAGCCTCGCGGTTCCGGAACGTGTCCGAGCGCGACATATTCTGGCGCTGGCATCCTCAGACGCAACGGCTGAGGAAGAAACGGAAGCACGATCTCGCGCCGAAGCCGCACTCGCCCGTATAATAGAGGGCGGCGAAGCCTTTGAGGACGTCGCCACCGATGCATCGGACGATGCCGTTACGGCCGCGCGCGGAGGCGATCTCGGCACCTTCGCGGAAGGGGACAACGATCCCGCGCTTGATGCCGCTGCGTTTGGCACCGAAGCGGGCGCCTTATCTGAGGTGGTGCGTTCTGCCTACGGATTCCACATCATTCGCGTCGACGAGAAGCTGCCCGCAGAAGAACCGACCTTCGAAGCACATCGCCTGGCGCTGGCTCGCGAAGCCGCCATCGCGGCGCGGGCTATGGAGTTTGCAGACACGCGAGCCGCTTCTCTCGCAGAAGCGATCGAATCCGGCCAGAGCCTCGAAGATGCTGCATCCGAACTCGGCATCAGCGTCGACCGGCCGCCGGCCGTGAAACGCCGGCCCGACGGTTACGTCCCCGGCCTCGGTGCCGCAGAAGAACTGCTCACGACGGCGTTTACCCTCGAAGCTGGACAGAGCAGCCCCACGATCTTCGACGTCGAAGGCCAGCGCGTACTCGTACAAGTCCTTGAGCGCACGGCACCAAGCGCCGAATCCCTCAGCGCCGACCGCGCCGCACGACGCGACCGAGCCGAAGCCCAGAAGCAGAACCTCGTCCTCCAAAGCTGGCTCGACGATTACCGCAAGCAGCTAGAAGATTCCGGCCGCCTCACCATCAACGCCGAGCTCGCCCTAGGCAGCTAAGAGGCAGCTAAGAGGCAGCTAAGAGGCAGGCAAAGACAGGCTAAGCCGGAGGCGAACCTTAGAATTCGCGGATCAGACCCCGCACGACGCCCCTAATCTCGACCTGGGAAGCGTGAAACTCCATCGGCTTCATAGCCTGATTCGCCGGTACGAGCTTTACCTGGGATCCCGATCGGTAGAAGCGCTTGAGCGTCGCCTCCGTGCCATCCACGAGCGCCACAACCGTCTCGCCATTCCGTGCCTCGTGGCGTCCTTCGATGACGACGAAATCGCCATCGCAAATCTGGTCCTCGATCATCGAATCGCCACGAACACGCAGTACGTAGCTATCCCGCGAGCGCGATATCATCGACTCAGGGACGGCCAGCGTCTCCGCCATCGCCGCGTCAGGCTCGATCGCCTCGATCGGACTGCCCGCCGCCACCGTGCCCAGAATCGGCAAATGCACCGCTTCCGCGACCTCGATCGCCGCGTTTCTGCCCGCGCTTACGCCAGAAGCGGCAGAAGACTCCGAAACCGTCGCCTCCGCCCTTTGCTCGGGAACCGGCTCGACGGAGCGCGACCGGTTCCAGGCCTTTCGGAGGTAGCCCTTGTCGACGAGATGCTTCACATGCTTGTGGACCGTCGCCACGGACGAAAGTCCGAATGCCTTCGCAATCTCCTCAAGGCTGGGAGAATACCCTTCGTCGGTCACAAAGCCGGAGATGAAGTCAAAAACCTGACGCTGTCGCTTGGTGAGCGCCGCTGTTTGGCCCTCGACGGGGTCCCCGCGGCGACCCACCGATCCGACGCTTCGCGTTTCGCTGGGCCCTCGACCCGAAAGGGTTCGCACGTTGGAGGCCCCCTTTTCAGGCGAGGCCTCCGTGGAAACTTCCGTGGAAACTTCCGTGGAATTAGACGGCAGGGTCGAATCAGAATCAGACGAAGACATGGGCGCAGAATCCTCTTAGTAGCTTTAGATCTCAGACAGATCTCATACGTCGCTCACCTTGCCTACGATTTCGCTCGCAGCCGGCCTTCGACGTTCTTTCGCCTCGCGATATTGACGAAACCTAGGCGAAAGTCAACTGGTCGGCAGCGCGTGCGCAGTTTTTTTCATGTCATTGCAGGAGCGCCGGTTGACGCACAACCCCCCGTGTCTAGGATCTTGGACCTCTGAGAGTTTTTTTGGCAGTCGGAGACGCCGACTGTCAAACAAGTCCGGAGAGCCCCAACGAAACTAAAATTGTCCCCGAGATCGCTGCCCCGGCAGCGGCCCCGGATTGATTCCACAACCCTGCTCTCTCGAGTGATCGATGAGGGTCTTTGGCCGTTCGAACGGACACAGTCCACCCCCGAAACGGCCGAGCAAAGTAAAAAAGGAAGCGAAGTATGAAGATTCGTCCGCTTCAGGACCGCATTCTCGTCAAGCGCGTCGACGAGGAAGAAACCACCAGTGGGGGCATCATCATCCCCGATTCCGCCAAAGAGAAGCCCCAAGAGGGACAGGTCGTGGCCGTTGGCCCCGGCAAGACCTTGGATAGCGGCACCGTTGCCGAGCCAGCCGTGAAGGCCGGAGATCGCATCCTCTTCAGCAAGTACGCCGGCACCGACGTCACCGTTGAAGGTGACGAGCACATCATCATTCGCGAAGACGACGTCCTCGCGGTCTTCGAATAAGGAGCATTTGACGCATGGCAAAAGAAGTCATTTACGATCAGGACGCCCGCCAGAAGATTCTGGCCGGTGTCGACGGTCTCGCGAATGCAGTTCGCGTGACGCTCGGCCCGAAGGGTCGCAACGTCATCATCGACAAGAGCTTCGGCTCGCCCACGATCACCAAGGACGGCGTCACTGTCGCCAAGGAAATCGAGTTCGAAGACAAGTTCGAGAACATGGGCGCCCAGATGGTGAAGGAAGTCGCTTCCAAGACCTCCGACATCGCCGGTGACGGCACGACGACGGCAACGGTTCTCGCTCAGGCCATCTTCCGCGAGGGCAGCAAGCTCGTGGTTGCCGGCATGAACCCGATGGATCTCAAGCGCGGCATCGACAAGGCCGTTGCGGCCATCGTTGCCGAGCTCGCCAAGATCAGCAAGCCCACGCGCGACTCGAACGAGATCGCACAGGTCGGCACGATCTCTGCGAATTCGGACGAGACGATCGGCAAGATCCTCGCCGAGGCGATGGGCAAGGTCGGTCAGGAAGGCGTCATCACGGTTGAAGAGGGCAAGAGCCTCGAGACCGAGCTCGACGTCGTTGAAGGTATGCAGTTCGACCGTGGCTACCTCTCACCGTACTTCGTGACGGATCCCGAGGGCATGGAAGCCGTCCTGGAAGAGCCGCTGATCCTTCTTCACGAGAAGAAGATCTCGAACATGAAGGACCTGCTCCCTTTGCTCGAGCAGGTCGCTCGAGCGGGTAAGCCGCTTCTGCTGGTTGCTGAGGACATTGATGGCGAAGCTCTCGCGACGCTCGTCGTGAACAAGATCCGCGGCACGATCAACGTGTGTGCGGTGAAGGCTCCGGGCTTCGGCGATCGCCGCAAGGCGATGCTCCAGGACATGGCAATCCTCACGGGTGGCCAGGTCATCGCGGAAGAGCTTGGCCTCAAGCTTGAGAACGTGACGATCAAGGACCTCGGTCAGGCCAAGCGCGTCTCGATCGACAAGGACAACACCACGATCATCGACGGTGCGGGCACGAAGAAGGACATCGAAGGTCGATGCGCCGAGATCCGCAACCAGGTCGAAGCGACCTCTTCCGACTACGATCGAGAGAAGCTCCAAGAGCGACTCGCGAAGCTCGTCGGCGGTGTTGCAGTCATCAAGGTCGGTGCTGCCACCGAGACCGAAATGAAGGAGAAGAAGGCCCGCGTCGAGGATGCACTCCACGCCACGCGCGCAGCTGTCGAAGAGGGCATCGTCCCTGGCGGCGGTGTTGCACTCCTTCGCTGCGCAAAGGTACTCGATAGTCTCCAGGGTGAGAACGACGAGCAGATCGCGGGGATCAGTATCATCCGCCGCGCCATCGAAGCCCCGCTCCGCTTCATCGCGGAGAACGCCGGCATCGAAGGTTCGATCGTCGTCGACAAGGTCAAGGGCCAGAAGGGCGCTAACGGCTTCAACGCCGCAACGGAGGTCTACGAAGACCTGATCAAGGCTGGCGTCATCGACCCGACCAAGGTTGTCCGAACAGCGCTGCAGCATGCAGCCTCGGTCTCGGGCCTCTTGCTTACCACGGAAGCCATGATCGCTGACAAGCCGGAGAAGAACGGCGGCGGCGGTGGTGGTGGTGGCATGCCCGACATGGGTGGCATGGGCGGAATGCCGGGGATGATGTAAATCCCCTGGCGCTGCGTTTGTTGGCCTTCGGCCTGACTCCTGCTCCGCAGGAGGGGTTGGCCCCGCTCCGCGGAGGTGAGGCGCAAGCCGGCTGACAAGCCATGAATAACGGAAGGCCCCGTCACTCGCAGAGTGGGGGGGCCTTTTTCGTTGGTGGGACGGGCGCGAGCCAGCGGCCTAACGCCGAAATGGCTTCCGCGTCGCCGCAGATATTCGCCCCCTCCCCGACGGACGTAAAACCGTCCGCAGAGATCGTTGACCCGTCTCGGAAACCAGCGGACGGCTCACTCTCCCAAGGCCACCAAAAAACTCGAACGAGGCCCGTGCGAAACCGAGAGAGGGAAACCCACTCGCTATTCAAATAACGAGCGCCAGAAAAGGAACGATTCGGTTCACTGTGGATTTACTCGCCGACAGGACGCCTCAATTATTCCCTGCTCGAGAGCTCAGCAAATACGAGGGTCAGCTCCCACGACGCGTGAATTGATTCCCCCAATCGGATTCGCCATCACGGAACGAGGCTTGTCGCAAGACATCTACATCCGCCTGCTCAGGGCATGACAACTTCGAATCCGCACGCGTTCAAACGTAGGTTGGATACGCAACTCCAATTTCAAATAGCTGACTTTGTTTATTTTTGATGCGATTCCAGGCGCTCAGCACGGACGAATAGATAGAAGCGCTGAACTCGCGTTAGCTCGCCGTCCGCACGCCCCTATCCCAACGGCTAACGCCTGATGATGCGTCGGATTCATGACCCCAGCGTGCGGTTTTCTTCTCACTCGATTGGTGTCAAACAAATCGCCCTTTGCCGGAATGTTTTTCAAACACAAACCGGGGGCCCTCCCCACATAAGTCCAAATGGAGGTGGACCCAGATGTCCCGTATATCAGCTCAATCTTTCTTGAAGACAGTACTCGTCTGCCTTGCGTTCGCGGTTCTGGCTCAAGCGCCTTCCGCGAGGGCCTTGAACACGCTCTGCGAAGGCGACTGCAACATCTTGGCAACGACCGACCGTGGTGACGGCACGGCGTTCGACTTTGTGCTTGGCGTTTCCGGAATGGAAAGCGATGTTTCCTACTCGGTGAAGACCAAGGGCAATATCTACCTTGTTGGCCCGGTATCGTCGGATAAGTCGAAGCTCAAGGGAAAAACGATCATCCTGAATGATGCGTCTAACCTGCCGGACTCGGTCAAGCTCAAGACCAAGAACCTCTTGGACAGCTTCGTTTCGGTGACGGATCCGATCGCGGCCGAAGCGACCCGGTTCAAGACCAAGGTCAAGAGCAAGAAGAACAAGGTCAAGATCAAGAGCAACGGTGATATCTACATCGACATCACCGGCGTCGATCTAGCCAAGCTCAAATTGAAGGCGAAGGGCACGATCCTCGTGAGCGACGACGCCCTCGACGCTTCGACCCCGGTGCCGGAGCCCACGACGGCTCTGCTTATGGCGCTCGGACTCGCTGGCCTCTCAATGCGGCGTGTTCGTCACGGGTCGCTCTAGATCGCAGTCTTTCGACATTCGAGTTGGAGCGCGACTTGAAATGACATGAGGGCGAAGCAACCTCTGTTGCATCGAAAAAGGTCCCCGGCATTTGCTCAGTGCCGGGGGCCTTTTCCGTTCACCGCTCGCTGTTCGACTCAGTCCCGCTCAGCGTCCCCACTCCTCTCCGCCTAATTGGGTGCGGACGTGAAGGGCGTCACAGAGTCCGGGCGAAATCGCAGAAACGATGCGAACAGGAAGTGGCACGATCGATGATGAATGCAAGGACATCGGGCCCGCGACTGAGCGCGACGAACCGCCCGGACCGAACGGGACCGTATGTCCGATGTAGCAAACGAAACGCCTTCGACTGCGTAGAGCCGTTTTTTTGTTTGGGGGGGGAGCGCTAGGATCGGCGCATGAGAATCCTCAAGTCGCTCGGCCTCGTCCTCGGAATCCTGCTCGCCCTACTAGCCGTCGCAAGCCTCTACTATCTCGGCAGCGAAGACGTCCCGGAAGAAACCAATTACGCGCTTAACCTCCCCCAGTTGCGAAGCCTTGCGCAGAGTTTCCCCGGCGAGCTGCCGGAGGAGATCCGCTTCGAGAACATTGCGGACGGCGGAATGCCGCGCGCCGCGATGCTCGCCGGCGAATCCTTCGATATCCAAGACATGACACGCCCTGTGTTTCAGGTACGGCATCCGAACGGCACCTTCGTTCTGATCGATGTGGCGTATGACCGGGCCAGCCATGAAGAGATGTTCTCGCCGGAATCCTATTCGGACGCGGCCTGGGGACGCCTGGTCCGAGCGATGGAAAAGGCTTCGCAGATCGTGGTAACCCATGAGCACGGCGACCATATGGGGGGCATCGCCTCTCATCCGCGTCCCGAGAAGATCGCCGACCAGATCCGCCTGAACGTGGAACAGGCCGACGCGCCTCGTTCGATCGATCAAGCCCTTCCGCCCGCGCTCCTCGAGCGCATCGAGCCGCTTGACTACGCGGACGCCCTGGCGATTGCGCCCGGCGTCGTCTTGAAGCGCGCGCCGGGCCATACGCCGGGAAGCCAGATGGTCTTCGTCGCGCTCGCAGACGGCCGTGAGTTCCTCTTCCTGGGCGATGTGGTTTGGAATCTCGACGCGATCACTATGCTGAAATATCGCCCGCGCGGGGTGACGGACCTATTGCTGGACGAAGACCGCACCGCCGTACTCAACCAGATTCGCGCACTCCGAACCGTCTACGACGAAGCGCGCGTCGCCCTCGTCGTCGCCCACGACGCGCGCACGTTCAGCGACGGCACGATTACCGAAGGGTTCGCGCCCGGCACCTTTTAATCCAATGCACCGGCAGCCCGGAGGCGCGGCCCTTTAGTTCGTGACTTCGACGCCCTTCCAGAAGGCGATCCGGCCGGTGAGCTCGGACGCTGCCTCTTTGGGCGTGCGGTAGAACCAGGCTGCATTCGGGTTTTTCTGGCCGGCGACTTCGAGGGTGTAGTAGGAGGCGTCGCCCTTCCACGGGCAATGCGTCGTATGTTCGCTATCGAAAAAGAACTCGCATCGGATCGACTCCTCGGGGAAATAGTGATTGCCCTCGACGACAACCGTATCTTCGCTTTCCGCCAGGGTTTCGCCGTTCCAGATTGCTTTCATGCTGATGCTCCTCTTTTTGGATCGTGACTGATCGGGCGGAGCTTCGGCTCTGCGCTCGCCGTTCGCTGCTTCGAAAATAACGGCGCTAACGTCGTGTGCCAGCGAGCAAGCCTCTAGGCTTAGTCAAAGCGACTCAGAGCGACCCAGAGCGACTCAGCAGCAAGGAGATCCAAAGCATGCCGCCTCGACCGGCCTCGCGACGATCGCGCATGCCCCGTGCCCGGCGTCCTGTGGGCGTCCCCGCCCGCACCTTGCTCGCGTCCCTCGCCCTATCCGCTGGCCTGCTTCTGCTGCTTTTTTTCGCTCAGAGCCTCCTCGCGCGGGTTGGGGCAGCCGAATCCTCCGAGACGCCACCAGCAACCAGCGCGACGGC
This sequence comes from Myxococcota bacterium, assembly GCA_041690055.1. Lineage (GTDB taxonomy): Bacteria > Myxococcota_A > UBA9160 > UBA9160 > UBA4427 > UBA4427. The sequence goes on from JBDNFB010000021.1 coordinate 15,360, forward strand.
GGATTGCGATGGGCTCTGGGCCGAACGTGCGGCCGAGATCGAAGAAGGCCTTGCGCTCCCTGCCTCCTCGCAGCTCGCCATCCAGACCTGTCTCGCCGCCGAGGAAGCCGCTGAATCGCTTGCTCCCAAGATCGCGGCCCGCTGGAGGGCGATGCGTTCCGCTCATTATCTGAGCGCCTTTACGAGCGCTTCGGACGCGGAGAAGACACGCGCCCTCGAAAATGCAGCCGAGCTAGCGGACCGGACGCTGGTCGCGCTCACGATTGAGCTGGGCGATAAAGACCTCCTAAAGCGACCGGGCCCCGAACTGGCGCAGCGCCTCGAGGCCAAAGGCTTCGATCCAGCTGATATCGCCCGGCTGCATTTCTGGACCGCGATCATTTGGGGCGCCAAAGGCCAGTCCGCAGGCCTGCTCCAAATTGTCCGGGAGGGCGTGGCGAACCGGATGCATAACAACGCGTGCATCGCGATCCGGCTTGACCCCAGCGTCGATCGCGGCGGGGCCTATCGGCTACTTTCGCGCCTGAATGCGGACCTCCCTCGCGTGCCTTTCGTTTCGGGATGGGTCGACCGCGACAAGGCTCTGCCCCAAGCGAAAAAAGCCCTCGCCCAGGCTCCTGAGGATCCGGGCAACAAGCTGATCCTCGCCCTCGCGCTAATGGGCGAGGAGGACAAGTCTCGCGGCATGATCGAGGCGCTCCTGCGTGAAGTCGTCGAGGCGCCCGCACGCCCCACCCTGCTCGCCGAGGACTGGGCAATTCAGAAGCAGGCCCGCGAGGCCCTGGCCGAACTCTAGATGCCGCCGATCAGCGCCCCCGCGATATAATCTCGGCATGACTGAGATCAGCGAACCTGCCGAAGATGCAAAATCCACCTGGTTTTGGAAGATCGATTTCAAGCTCCTCAAGGAAGCCTCGGCGATCCGAAAACGCGACCCGAAAGCATTTCGCGGTGCGGTCCTCACCTATTTCGGTTTCGGTGGCCGGGACGATGGGCCGGTCATTGAGCGCATGCGCGCTGACCCGGAAGGACGCCGTGTCCTCGCCGAGCGGATCCCTCTCCCGGAAGGCATTCTGAGTCCCGAGAAGTTCGCCGATCTCCCGCCGGATTCCCTGGGCTATCGCTACTACCGACATTGCCGGGAAAATGATCTCGACCCGCGATTCATCGCAATCGAAAGTGAGAAAGTCGCGAGCGAGTTCCCCGCAACGGAAGAACATCGCTTCGTCTACAACCGCTACCGAGACAGCCATGATTTCTGGCATGTCCTGACAGACTACGGAACAGACATGGCGGGCGAAGCCGGGATCATCGCCTGGACCTACGCTCAGACCAGGAACAAGGGCTACCTGCTGATCTTTCTCTTGAATGCTTTGATGTGCACGAGCCGCGGCCGTCCCGACGTTTTCAAGACCTGCTGGCAGGGATTTAGGCAAGGCCGCCGAGACCGATTCATGCTCGCCATCGACTGGAACCAGCATATGCACAGGCCCATCGAAGCCATCCGCCGCGATCTCGGCATCTCAGAGGCGGCAGAGTACCCGACCTTCCATATGGCCGACGCCCCCGGCGCCCCCGACTTGCCCCCGACTGCGGACTAACACCTTCGCGCCCGAAAAGCTCTGCGCGACCCTATGCGCGCGAGGGCGCCTCGCTCTTCAAGAAAGCGAACGGACCGAACGCCGCGAGCTTCCCTCCGAGGATGGTCAACACCACTGCCACCCAGTCTAGCCCGAGCGGGCCATCGCCCCCGACTCCGCCCGCTGCGAGCAGGGCTAGACCACTACATACAACAAAGCCGAACCAAGGAGGAGGCGGACGAGCGGCATGGACCGCCCTGCGCCCGCGCTGATCCTTCGCTCGACCTGTGCTAAGACCAGCAGGAACGGGACCGTCGCCAGCGCGAAACCAAGTACCCAGACCGGTCGAATCACCCACCAAATACCGACGCCAGGCACGACGTCAAAGACCGAAGGAACGAGCCAGAATCCGGCGCCAACGATCAGCATCATCACCGTGCTATGCCAAAGAGAGACAGTCATGATCATGCCGTTGATAAGGACAACGCTGGCCCTGACGACTTTGCGGGCCAGCCATTTCCGGACCGGCCCTTCGAGGGACAGGAAGAGCCCGATCTGCGCCAGCCCAAGCGCGAAGAGAGGAAGCTTCGGCGGCGGCGTATTGCCGATTCCCTGGCTCGGCACGCCGACTAAGCTGGTTGGATACGGGCCAAATTATGTCAGGCCGACAAGGGCGACTGCGCCGAGGCCAAAGAGCACAAAGGTCCGTCGCCCCGCGAGCCGACCGGCCTGCCACGCGTAGCCCAGCTGATGCACGGCACTCCAGATCAGCAGATAATTCACCCAGCCCAGCACACCCCAAAGCACAATCAGGGCACCACACGGCCTAACAATCGCCGAAGGCGCGCCTCGGGCCAGACCGCGTAGGGCTGCTGCTTCGCGAGCGCGCCGTCCCAGGAAGTTCCATTGGAATAGCCGCCTACGAAGAAGAAGATCGGCATGACCTGAAAGCCCCAGGTCAGCCAGCGCGACCAGGGCTGCACATCGAGGAGATGATCAAGCCTCGCCCCCCCCCCCGCCCAGATGCGGAGCCGCCATGACCCGATGCCCCATCACGACCGCGCCAATCGACAGCGCGTGCAAGAGATCGACGTAGCGATTGCGCGCCTCGGGAGTTTGTTCGGCAAGCCGACTCGCCTGCGCCCACATTCCGGACTTCGCCATTTTGGAATTGCCTCAGGGAGCCGTAATCAGCGGAGACGTTCGGGTCACGCTAGGGCGCAACAACGGCGAGCTGCCCCGAAGGAGACTGATCGTGAAGACGGCCACTCTGGGTGACCGAATCGTTCAGCAACCTGAGGCGGACACCCGCCAGCGCAGACTCCATCTCGTCCGCGAACCAACGCCGCGGAATCGTCGGCCCCGTATAACTGCCGACCGATCGCACAGTGAAAGGCAGAGACTTCATATCGATTGAATACTCGGGCAGGCCAAGCTCACCGGCGCGGTAATTGGGATCGACGGCGAACATTTCTTCGTCCGTCGCCATTTGCGTTGCGACGGCGTAACCCACCACTGCAACCACCGCGAAACCGATCAAATACAGAACATCGCCACGAAATTTGTCCACCAGGGTCCCCCTCGTGCGGCGCGGACGGGCGAATCCACTGCACGAATCTACGAGGGGTATCAACAGCCTAGCAGATCCGAGCGCGGCCCCCGAGTGGGGGCGGCGCGGATCTGAAAGGCCGGACGAAGAATTCCGGCTGGGCGCTCTTTCTAGAAGAACATCTTCGCGAGATCGAGCACTTCATCAAGCGGGCTGTCATTGGAAGAGGCCCGACCGCGGCCACCCCCCGCGAGTCCGCCGATCAACGAACCGAGTAGATCGGCCCCCGAGCTGCCCTGCGCCTGCTGCTGAGGCTGGAGCGCAGAGCCGCCACCGGATTGCTTGCTGAGTGCGCCCATCGCAAGCGAGGTAACCACGGGCAAGAGCTGCTTGAGCAGCGTCGAATCCAGCCCCGACGACTTCGCCGCGTGGCCCGCCACGTTTCGACTCACCTCCTTCGAGCCGAAGATATGGCCGAGGATCGCATTCCCATCGACCTTCGTGCGCGCGTCACCAATCGATTCCGGTTCATCGACGTAACGCTGATGGCCGCCTTTGCCGAGCGCCTTGGCGAGAGATTCCAGTCCAATCGCTCCCTGGGTATTTCGCTGGAGACCAGCGGCCACGGCAGGAAGAAGTGCAGCGAGTCCGGTTTGCGCATCGCCTTCACCGACGCCGGCGGCTCGGGCGAGCTGCTGGATGACCTGAGGATTGGAGAGGAGATCTTGCAGATCCATGGCGGGGCCTTTCGAGGGAGGGAACGGGCCGAATCGATCTCGAATCGACGAGCGCCGAAGATGGGGGACCAAACGCTCGGGCGCCAACGCGAATTCGCGCGAGGGGCGCCGATTCTCGGAACAAACAGGGCGACGTTTCATCTATGCCAAGGCGATCACATTATCTGAATCATGCGTGGGCACGAACACCCTAAAATAGTCCAGAAGCGATCTCAAACGCGCATCCCGAGGCGGATCGACATGCAGGAATCACCCGATCTCTCGAGGCGTCATGTAGACTCACGCACACCGTGCACCGCGCAGCTGCGTGGCCAATCGAGAATGCTAAACGGGCCGTCTGATACGAGCCCTCGGAGCATCCACAAACTGAGGAGAGCCGCTTGATGGGTCTGTTCGATTTCGTAAAAGATGCGGGGGAAGGACTCCTCGGAAACCTAACAGGCTCTGCCGCGGAAGATTCACAGGCGGTTTAGGGCCGAGTTCAGGGTCTCGGATTAGGCGTCGAGGGACTTCGCGTTGAGGTAGAGGGAGAGCGTGCTGTGATCAAGGGCCAGGCCGCCAACCAAGCCGAAGCCGAAAAGGCGATTATCGCCGCGGGCAATGTTCCCGGCATTTCGCAGGTCGACGATCAGCTTGAAATCAAAGCACCTTCCAAGCCGTCGCAGTACTACAAGGTGAAGAGCGGAGACTCCCTCTCGAAGATCGCCAAGGAGTTCTACGGCGACCCGATGAAGTACCCGGATATTTTCGAGGCCAATAAGCCCATGCTCAAGGACGTGGACAAGATCTACCCGGGTCAGGTCCTGCGCATTCCGCCGCTCGACTAAAGCGGGCATATCCCTTCCAATTCCGACACAAGCTCTACACAAAGAGGAAGCTCAACATGAAAAAAATGATCATTCTTTTGGCCGCCGGCCTTCTCGTATTCAGCGTCGCCTGCAGCGGCGACGACGCCAAGGACGCAGCCGACAGCGCAGCTGATGCAGCCGACAACGCAGCCGACAACGCGGCGGGCAACGCGGCCTCCGACATGATGAACAAGGCCGGCAGCGCCGCGGATGATGCCGCCAAGGCTGCCACCGACAGCGCCCATGGCATGGCCGCCTCGGCCACGGATGCCGTCGCCGGCAGGGCGGGCAGCGTCGTGACAAGCTGCCGCGCGATGGCCGAAAGCGGCGATTTCGGTGCCGCACTTGAGGTCTGCAAGCAGGCCCACGAGATGATGCCCGATGATCCAGCTCTTGAGCATGCTTACCAGCAGGCACAGGCAGCCGCGGGGCACTAGAATCCGCGACCGCGGCACTCCGCTCCGCCGGCCGATCAGAACACGGACGGCGCCCGGACATCGACCGATCGTCGAAGCAGAACCGCGTAGCAACGAGATAAAGAAGAGCCCTCGTTCCCTCATCGGGACGGGGGCCCTTCCCATTCAAAGCCTCTACAGTCCGGGCATGCGGGCAGACTTCCCCTTCCGTCCAGCCTCGCTCCCGATCTATTACGGCTGGGTCATCCTGGTGGTCGCAACCATCGGCCTGATCATGAGCGCGCCCGGACAGACCATCGGCGTCTCGGTTTTCACCGAGGACCTGCTCGAGGTGACGGGGCTCTCCCGCGTCGAGTTCAGCAACGCCTACCTGATCGGGACGCTCGCGAGCGGCCTACTCCTCCCCTACGCGGGTACCCTGATCGACCGGCTCGGCGCGCGCGTCACCGTGGTCGCGGCCTCGCTTGGACTGGGTGCAGTCCTTGCGGCCCTCAGCCAAATCGACCGCGGTGCCGCGGGACTCGCCCAGTTAGGGATCCCGCTTGCCCCCGCGACCTTCGGCCTCTTCTGCATCGGATTTCTCGGCCTACGCTTCACAGGTCAGGGCGTGCTCACGCTCGTCTGCCGGACGATGTTAGGCCGTTGGTTCGAGCGTAGGCGCGGGCTTGTCTCCTCAATTTCGGCGCCCTTCTCAAGCTTCGCTTTCGCGAGTTCGCCCCTCCTACTTGGCGCCTGGGTCGCAGAATCCGGATGGCGCGATGCCTGGCTCGAAATGGCCGTCATCGTCGGCTTCGGAATGGCCCTGTTCGGCTGGTTCTTCTTTCGAGAGAGCCCCGAGGCGTGTGGGCTCCTGATCGACGGAGACCCTCCCTCGCCATCCTCCGCAGCGCGAAATACGACGGAAACCGACCCCTCGGCGACGCTGCAGCCAGAAGAGACAGTGCGCGATTTTACCCGCGCGGAGGCGCTGCGGACGGCCGCCTTCTGGATTGTCACGATCGGAATTTCCAACCATGCCATGGTCGGCACGGGCATCGCACTCCATATCGTCGACCTCGGCGCGGAAGCCGGACTCGATGAAGCCGCCGCGCTGCGCATCTTTCTACCTGTCACGCTGGTCAGCATTCCGACCGGCATCATCATGGGCCTCGCCGTCGACCGCCTCCCCATGCGCTTCCTGATCATGGGCATGATGGTCGGACAAATGCTGATGTTCGGACTCGTGCCGCATATGGACGACAGCCTGCTCTATGGCCTGTGCATTCTGGGCTGGGGGTTTTCAGCGGGCTTCTATGGACCGCTCACGGTCGCCGCCCTCCCCGGCTTCTTCGGCCGCACCCATCTCGGCGCAATCTCGGGCGTCATGATGATGGTCATCGTGATCGCCAGCGCGCTCGGTCCGGCCCTACTCGCCGCATTCAAGGCCCATTTCGGATCCTATGCGCCCGGTCTTCACATACTCGCGTTCCTGCCGCTGGGTGTTTTCATCGCAGCGCCCTTCACGCGAAATCCGCGGCGTGCTTCCGAAATCGCAAACCCGACCGCCTAACACCCTGAACCGAACGGCTAAATCAGGACTTCTTTCGCGCGATGCGCGACTCTAAGCGCGCAAAGAGCGCCGGAAAATCGACGCCCGCGACCTGCTTCACTGCCTCCCGAAGGCCCTCCAGGGTCAAAGCCCCGCCCGCCCGCTCGAGAGCGCGAACCACTGCATCGAGATTCTGCTCTCCCTTGGTCGCCTCGCGAACCGCCTCGTCAACCTCGATCAAAGCGAGCACAGCCTTCGAGCGTGCCGGCCCATCCATGTCACCATTCAGCTTCGCACGGCTTTTCACCGCGCGCGCCTTGATCGCCGCAATTGTGGAGTCGAAGCGCTCCTGAGAAAGTGTCTTTGAACGACGCAGGAGCTCAATGGAGTAGAACTCCGCCAGCCCTTCGACGATCCACTGCCCATCCTCACCCGACCGCGCATGCATCAGCGAATGCATGAGCTCGTGAAGCAGCGGACTCGACGAATCCTGACTGATCAGCGGCCGGTCCACATGAAGGTAGACCGAGCGCGGCCCCGAAAGCCCGCCGCGCCACATCGGATCCCCAGCCACGACGACCTGCAATCGGTCCGGCAGATCCCCGAACAGCGTCCGCAGTTCTGGAAGCGTCCATCGCAGTAGAGCCAGGACATCCATTCGGCGTACGCCCTGTCCCGACGGTCCCGCAATCGAGATGCGTGTATCGCCGATCGTCTCGCGAACTACGCCAAGCTTCCCGAACGCAAACCAGCCATTCGGTCGATCAAAGCGGGTACGGTCATTATCAAGTTGATAGGTGCCGTTTCGCGAACGCGGGTACGGCAGCGCGGCGCTCCAGCCTTCCGGCAAGCGCAAACGCATGCGCGACCGCGAGATGGCTCCCGGTTCCGTGCGGATCCGCATGCGCGGGACCAAATCCTGGCCGCGCAGAATCGCCCAACTCTTGGCGCATCGAGAGTCATACGCTTTCTCGTCCCGCAGATGATCGATCGAGAACACGTAGCTCAGCTGCCCGCCGCCCTTCCGCGGTTTCCAGAGCAGGCCGCCCTCGACTTCTTCGAGCGTCCCGTCCGACTCAATCGCGCGGTAGCGCATGGGATCGAATGCCAGTCGGATCCACTCAACGGCTTCCGAACCCGCGCCTAACCGAATCGTCACGTGCGCGCTCTTCTCGCTGGCCACCAGAAGCATCTCGTAGGTCACGTCGAACTCGGGCGGAGGCTCTTCTTTGACCGGGTCGGCGGGCTTTTCAGCCTCGCTCGCCGACGCCTTCGCCTTCGCCTGCTCCGTCTCCTTCACTTGCTTGGCGTCTACCGCGGCGGACGCTTTCCCTTTCGCGGTTCCCTCCGCGCTGATCTGATCGGCGGAAAAAATGAGCAGGCCGAGAGCAAGAATGCAGACAAGCCCGAGACGAAGGGGGAGGGGTTTCATTGCATTCGCCTCGCCAAATCGGCACCCAGCTCGAGCCGCTCCGCGAGCGGCAGCCCCCGGGCCTCTCCCGCGCGAATCGATTTCAACCGGGGCAGCAAGCCCGTCCGATTCGCCAGCTGAATCGCCAGCCCGGGGCGCGCATTCAATTCCAGAATCATGGGCCCATAGCGCGCATCAATCACGACATCGGCGCCGACATAACCCAGCCCGGTTTGGTCCGTAGCGCTCACCGCAACGGAAACCGCCTTTTCGAGATCGGGAATTGGATAACCCACAACGCGCTCCAGTGTATCGGGATGCAGATCAACGGGTGTGCTCCCGATCACCGCAAAGTTTGTCCGTCCTGAAGCCAGGTCCACTCCCGCTCCGACGGCGCCCTGATGCAGGTTAGCTCGTCCCCCCGAGCGCTTCGTGGGAAGGCGAGTCATAGCAAGCACCGGCACGCCGCGGAAAACGATGATCCGAATATCGGGGACACCATCGTAGGAAATCCGTTCGAAGTCAGGATGAACGCGGAGGCGCTCCTCCGCAAAGGCCACGTCGGGCTTCCCCCCGAGCGCGTAGAGACCGGAGATGATGCTCTCGGCGTGATAGGCCAGATCTTCGCGCGAGAGCTTGCGGCCGCCCGACATATTCCAGCCGGAATCCGTCGCCTCGCCCACAACGAGAATCCCGTTTCCCATCGCGCCCATGGCGGGTTTCAGGACAAAATCCGACCGCCCACGAAGCGCCTCGACAAGACCCTTCACGTCGCCATGCAGTTCGGCTTGAGCGTAGGTTTCAGCAACGGGAATTGATGCGCCTCTACAAAGCGCTTTCGTCTTCAACTTATCATCGACAAGCGGATAGAGATGACGTGGATTCTCGCCCTGGGTGAACGCAATATTGCGCTCGTTGATCCCGAGCACGCCGCGGCGACGTAGAGCTCCCCAAATCGTCATGCCGGCGCGTCCGAAGCGCCTTCGTTCACGAGCGACCGGAAGCGCCAAAGTTCAGCAACACGGTATCCCGTGTAGCCGCCGATCAGCACGAGTAGTCCCATCACGCAAAGGATCAGCTCGGGGAAGCCGAAAAAGATATACGTGAGCCATTCAGAACGGAAAATCGGATAGGCCAATGCCGAAAGCAGGAATGAACCGGCCATCAGCTTGAGCGAGGATTGCCAGCCTTCTTCGAGCGTCGTCACAGAGATCCGCTCGATCAACATCGCGAAGATCACGATCGGAAAGAGCAAACCGCTCATCAGTCCACGGCCGCCCACCTCCCAACCTAGCTGTGCCAGCCCCGTCACGAAGAGAATCACTACGCATAACAATAGACAGATCCGAGGCACGAAGAGAAGTCGCAAGCGATCCAGGAGGAGTCGGCTCACCACGCCGGCAGACAGCACGGACATGACGAGCAAGAGGCCGGTCGAAAGCGTCGTCTCCCGGAGCGAAAGCGCAATCAGGATGGGCATAAAGGTCCCGAAAGTCCGAATCCCTATGAGATTGCGAAATGCCGCCGCGATCAAGACAGCGATCGGAATCAACAGGAGAGTACGCAAGACCGACTGCGTTTCAATCGGAAGTCGGTAGAGCGACATCGCCCTCCAGAACGGGCTCTTGGGCGAAACGAAGGAAGCCAACTCCGAAGGCCTGAGCGATTCCCGAATCACCTGCAGGTCGAGATGCGCGTTGGTAATTCCGTTCGTCGCCACCAGAGGACGGTCGCCTCGCGCAAGCACGACAAAATTAGGAGGGAAATCGCTCGGCGACTCGGAGGAGACCATCAAAGGGACCCATTCTCCCCGGGTCCACGCTTCGACGAAACGGGTCGTATCCACACGACCTGCGCTGCGCAGTTTGATCCCGGTCGCGATCCGCGCCTCCACCCCGGCGCCCTGAAGTAGCTGAACGAGCAGACGGCTCTTCCCGATATCACTGCCTTCCCGTGCGCGCAGCACAATCCGGGGATCGTCGCTGCCGCCGTTTACGGGTTCGATTTCGTGAGCGACGAAGCCAAAACTGCTCGCGATGATCGCATCGGAATCGTCGCCTTCTTCTATCCCGAGGCGTGCTAGGAGTTCGGCAATCGAGGGGGCGACGGTTTGGCCGCGCTTCTTCTGTTCAGGCGGCGGCGGACCGAGGCTGCCCAGGGAAGTGTCCTCAGGCAATTTCGGGAGGTGTACGCGGAAGGTGTAGGCGACGCTCTTGGTCTCCTCGATCGGGCCGGACCAAGTCGCGCGGCGTTCGGGGCCGAAGCCGTCGCGCCCGCGCTCGAGCTTCTCGTTCAGGAGATAGTCGAGCCCGTCGTCGAAGGTCTGCTCGTCGAGCAGGACCTGCTGGTCGTCGGCGCGGGGCACCGTCAGCTCGATCCGACCCCGCCGGTTTTGGCCTGCGGCCGTGACCTCCATCTCGACACGCCAGACCCGGGCACGCGGGTCCAGACGCAGTTCCATCCCCAAGGCAAAATGCTTGTAGGCGAAAGTCGAGCCGCCAAGGAGGATCAGGACGGCGGCTGTCCAGATGACGACTCGATTCATCTGGAAAGGCTACTCGGGGCGCTCTTCCGGGTCCAGCCCTTCGGAAGGGGCCTCAGACTGCGACTCATCCGCCGCGCCTTCGATTTCCTGCCCATCCGACGTGAGAGGCCGTGCCTCGAAGCCGATATGAAACGCCGCAAACCCCGGCATCACGACCTGATCGAGTGCCATTCCGATAATTCGGCCCGAAATCGACGTTTTCACAATCTCGACTTCCTCGGACAAGGGATCGGAAATTGTCCCCAGTGTCTCGCCCGCCCGCACTTGGTCGCCGAGCTTCACACGCGAAACCAAAATGCCGCCCTGATCACAGCGGACCCATTTCGTCCGCAGAAAGGCCACGGGCGGCGCCTTCGGCTTGATCGCCGTTCCTGCGGCAATCATGCCCTTCGCTTCGAGCAAACGTAGAATGCCTTGCAGCGCCTCCTCGACATGCGCCTTATCAAAACGCGCCGACTCCCCCGCCTCAACGGTGATGGCGGGAATCCCCGCGTCGGTCGCAGCGCGGCGGAGCGTCCCGGAACGGCCGGCGCTATTCACCACGATCGCTGCGCCAAAAGCGGCGGCAAGCTGTGCCGTATCGACATTGGCGAGGTCAGCGCGGAGCTGATGCAGATTCGCGCGATGAAACGAGCCTGTATGCAAATCGACTAACGCGTCACATCCTAGAATTGCAGAGCTGAAAAGACTCTCCGCAATGCGTGAGGCCGAGCTGCCATCGAGACTCCCCGGAAAGAAGCGATTCAGATCGCGCCGATCGGGCAGATAGCGTGAACCCCTCCGAAACGCGGAAGGATTTGCGATCGGCACAGCCAGAACCGTCCCGCGCAGCGTGATCGGCGAAAGCACGGTCAGCGCTCGCCGCACGACCTCCACCCCATTCACCTCGTCGCCGTGAATCCCCGCGACAATGCAGACACGCGGCCCTGGCGCGCGGCCGTGCATAATGGCGACATGCGTCTCGACGCGCGCGCCCGAAAAAGATTCCGAACTCCGAAGCATGAGGCGCGAAAGCGTGCCGGGCTGAACGAGCTCCCCGAGCACCGTGATCGGCACTGCCACCTTCGAATTAGGCTCCCGCACCGCTTCCCCTTCAGCCTCCCCCAAAGGAGCGAGAGAAGGAGCGGGAACAGGAGAGGGAGGAGGAGAAGGAACGGGAGAAGAAGTCGCAGAGGGAAGAGGAGCGGGGAAGGGAGAAGGAGTGGGATAAGGCGGATCGGCTTTTGGCGATGTGTCCAGCCCGGCGCCCTCTTCAACGGCAATCGCGTCTTCGTCTGGATCTTCATCGAACTCGGCCTGCGACCAGGCGGGCGCACTCGCAATTGCTCCGACGCCAAAGACGCAAACGCCTAGCAAAGCGCTCAGCAAGGTCATCGCGAGCCTGTAGCGCATACCTTCGTTCATTGACCGTACCCGAAAAGACCGTCGCGTCGGATCACCTCCGCGACTGCGGGCTCTACACGCTCAACCCAATCCGGATCGCCCGTCTGGATCAACGCCAAGACCTCATCCGATCGAAAGCGCAACTGCTCATCGGGCAGGCCTTCCAGCTCAGAAAGGCGCCTGGTTTCGATGAGATAGTGGATTAGGTGTCGAACGGCATCAGACCACGCGAGCCGGTCGAATTCGAGGCGCTCGCCCGTCTTCCGATCGATCGCAGGATAGACGTGCACGGACACGTGGGGCCGGAAAATACGATGACAAATTTCCAGCGCACTCATTTCAAGCGTGGAGGTCGTCGCGCCCGAGATCATCGAGGCGATCTCGATCCCGTTCAACACAAGCCCCACATCCGCCGCATCGCATTCGAGGATGTACTGGACCAACTCATCGTGCCGTTTAAGGTCCGAGATCATAACGGGCTGATCGCTCGCACCGAGCGCTGAGATACGATCCAGGAAATCGCTCATATCGTCCACGTTTTTCTCGCGCAGCTCCGAGAGCTCCATCTCGACGAGCGCAACGATCTCTTCCGTCTTGCATTCCAGCTTCTTCGCCAGCGCCGCAAGCCCCCGCTTCCGAATATCCGCGTGCACGCGGGTCGGAGGCCGGAAGCGACCGCGCTGTATGAGGACAGCCTTCTTGTAGAGCGCCTCCGAAGGCTGCAAGACCTCACCCGAAGGCGCGAACATCGCCGCGCGGGTGAGGCCCTGTTCGACGAGCTTCACGCTCATCACACGATTATCCGTATCGGCATAGGCGCTGCCCGAAAATTCGATCATGTCGACTTCGAGGCGCCCTGGCCCGAGATCATCCGCGAGCGCCTCGATCAGCTGCGCCGGATCCTTCGCGTAGGCATTCGCCCCGTGGATTAGATTCAAGCCGAGGATCCCGAGCGCCTCATGCTGCTGGAGTGCGTCGCGATCGAGGAGCCGCGCATGCAGGATGATCTCGCTCCAATCCAAGAGCACCTCGTCCTGGAAGCGAATGCCAATCCAACCATGGCAATTCGAAGTCGAACCGAAGCTCTGCGCCGCCACCGTGTCTGCGAAAGCAAAGAATCGCGTACTCTGCCCCCGCATCTCGCGAAGCCGCTCGATGTTCAGCGTATACTCGTGCTCAAGCATCGCCCGCAAACGTCCACGCGACACGTAGCGATCGCATTTGCCATAAATCGCATCCGAAACCTTCATATCGTAGGCGGACATGGTCTTCGCGATCGTGCCCGCCGCAGCGCCCACACGAAAGAACCAGCGCGCGACCTCCTGGCCCGCACCGATTTCAGCGAAACTGCCGTACCAAGTCGGATCTAGATTGAGTTCGAGCGCCTTCTCCCGCGCACTGTGCGGACGTGGAATTCGAACAATCGGCGTAACCACTTTTCTCTCCCCGGATTCAATCGATATCGGCTGAATCGTGAGGTTACTTGATCAGAGCACGAAGCGAGGCTTTTGGTTCGTCGGGCCGCGATCAGCGCAGCAGCTCCATCGCCGCTTCCGTCTGGACCCGCTCCGCGATCGCTGCCCGACCTCCTTGAATCGCTATATCGAGCCTTTACTCGAAAACTTCAAATGCAGACACGAAGCTCTGCGCAGATGCGATCGCACTGTCGAAGAATCCCAGGCTGTTGATCGCTCCCGTGAGCGTTCTCTACCCGCATTCCGAACAAACCAAACAATATTTTGGATATCGTTGCGAAGGCTTTCTCGCTCGGGTGACTGATCAACGGTGCGCTCAGAACCTTCCACCCTCAGTCCAGAGGAGATGCGTTTAAGCGATTCGCCCAGCTGACCCGTCGCAGCTTCGCGCCTTCGGCGATGAGCGGCCGTTGTTGCGGCTGTATCTGTGGTCTGCATCGCGGGGGCTGGCCACTGTGCCCCGGATCGAATCAGACATCCAGCCACTCTAGATTGAAAGACGTCGACCCTGACCGCTCCCCGCGAGTGCCGAAGGCTAGCCAGCGGCTCCTCGGTGATTGCAACACCAGTCTGACCAAACCAAGTCCAACCAATAGTGCGGTACCCGGCTCAGGCACGATCGTCAGACTCGCGCCGAAGACCGCGGTACCGAAACCAGAGGCGTTCTCAAATCCGCGCAAATCCGCGATTGCGCCGATCTCCAGTAGATCGGTATCAGGAGCGAGCAGCCCCTCCAGGAAAAGTCCTGGGGATTCGGTCTGAAATCCGACGAAGTCCTCTCAGGCGTGTGACGCCGCTCGAATCGATGGATGCCGAGACCAAAACTTTCCGCGACGATTCAAGCAGCGTCGCCGATTCTGATTTATCGCATCGCTTTTTCGGCCCGCCTCAAAAACTCGCGTTAGGCCTAAGACCGTCCCCCCCTCAGCCGCGACCCGTGAGTGCGTAGATGCCGTCGTGACAACTGTGCGGCCTTTGACCCGTTGTTGTGGGAACAATCGTCTGCAGTTCGGTGATCATGCTTGTCACTAGATTTCCAAGCGCACTGCCTAACCGGCTCAGATTGGCGCCCGTATAGCCTGTTGCCGTCCCCGAACCGAGCCCCTGATTTTCCATGTAGCGGAGTAGCGGAAGGCCGGTGACGGAGTCTCTGAACTCGACAACCATAGTGGCGGAACCGAACGAAGAAACGAAGCTCGTGCTCGCGCCAATATAGTCAGACGTATGTAGGCGAAGGTCTTTCAGGCCAATATTGATTATGACCGTGCAGGGACCAGGCTTTGTCGCGCTGCCAACGGGTCCCGAGACCGTGATCCGGGAGAAGGAATGCTGGAGCATCTCGCCAATGCGCCTCTCCTGTGCTGCGTCCAGCGACGCCTGCCCCTTCGCGTACATAAAGCCGTCGACGTTGACCAGCACGGAGTCGTATCGCCCGAGATGATGGTCGGGGCGGACCCAGAGAATCGATCGCCGCGTATCTCGCGCGACGACAAGGCCGTCCGAAGTCGTCTGCGGACGAACTTGCGATGAGATCTCCGCGCAGCCCGTGACCCAAGGCGCAATGCCGATGAGAAAGAAACTCGCAAGAAGAACCGAGAGCAGTCGCCTCGCTCGTCCGTCCGCCTTAGGCGAGACTGGCCGCTTCAGTGATAGGGGAGAAAGGACTCGGGGATTTGTGGGGTTCGATGCCATTTTCATGATGCGCCTCCTGGGGGGTTCGGTGGGTGCGTCATCAAAGTGTGGCAATGCAATTTCTAGTGGGCGAGCGGCTGTGTCACCACACTGTGTATAAACGGGGTGCAATCCCCGCCCCGAACCGGGCACTTGTGTCCCTCAAAAGGAGTCCGTGTCATATTCAGCGCGCGGCCTTGGATCACCAAAGGGTGACCTCTCCCTCAGCGGTTCTCCCCAGGCTCACTAGGGCTTGTCCGCAGCCCTCTTGCCCGCAGTTCTAGAGGATGTCGATAATCTAGAGCCGCGAGACCTGGAACGTGTCGCATTGGTTTGCGTCGCCCTGCTCGATTCCGCGGCGCAGCCAGCGCATACGCTGCTCCGCAGTGCCGTGGGTGAAGCTATCGGGCTGAACGCGTCGACCGCTCATCTTCTGGATCCGATCGTCGCCGATCGCAGCAGCCGCCGTCAGCCCCTCTGCCACATCACCCGACTCGAGGACGCCGCGCCGCGCCGTGGACTTGGCCCACACGCCGGCGAGGCAATCCGCTTGAAGCTCCATCCGGACAGAGAGTTCGTTCGCCTCGGCTTTGCCTGCGCTGCGCTGTTGTTTGCGAACTCCTTCCTCGATGCCTGTGAGGCGCTGGATATGGTGGCCGATCTCATGGGCAAGCACGTAGGCCTGCGCGAAATCGCCGGGCGCGCCGAAGCGTTGGCGCAGCTCGTCATAGAAAGCAAGATCGATGTAGACCTTGTTGTCGCCGGGGCAATAGAAGGGACCCATCGCCGCCTGCCCCCTGCCGCAAGCGGACGGAGTCGAGTCGCGGAATAACACGAGTTTCGCATCCTGATAGCCGGGAAGTTTTTGCGCCCAGGTCTTTTGAACATCGTCGAGGACCCAGGAAATGAAATCGACGAGCTCTTCTTCGCTCGCGCTGGTGTGTGCGGGCGAAGGCGGCGGCGCGGCCGAGCCGGCACTGCCAAAACCGACGGCGTTCGGGCCCACGCCAATCGAGGAGCCGCCGCCCATCAGCATCTGCAGCGGATTGATCCCGAGAAGCCAGGCGATGCCGAGCATCACGATGAGCCCGGTGAGCGAAAGGCCGCGGCCCCGGCGGCCGGATGGCAGTCGAAGCCCCGCGCCGCCACCGCCCGGCAAGCGCATTCGTCGCCGCGGTGCCTGTCCGCGGCGATCCTCAATATTGCGGCTTCGGTTTCCTCGTTCCCAACGCATCGATCTCGACCTCTTCCTCACGATTCACTCGCTCGTGACTCGAATCCACAAGCCCCGATCAAATGATCATCAGGACTCTCTCGCCGGCGATCTCCGGCTATCCTCGCTCGACTGCCTGCGTTAGTCTCAAAATCGAACAAAACGCTAAGCGAGAAGCGAAGCATCGATTCCAGCGAGAATCTCCATTCTGTGATGAATGCCGCTCAAGGGGAAAACGTGTGCTGAAAGTGGTGAAAAAGCGATTTTCCCGGTTCGTCGCCCGAAAATCTCGATTTTTCCAATCCCTCGACAAGCGAAACGCCGCTGAGATGCAGCTCAGAGGTCGCACCGAAAAGATTCGGCTGGACAAGACCGACTCCGTCGTCATTTCTTGCGGCAAAAGCGGACGCACGTGGGTTCGGGTCATGCTCTCCGCCTTCTACCAGATCCATCGGGGCGATCCCCCCGAAGGACTGATTGATTTCGCAGAGCTCCACGAAGAAGATCCCCGCATCCCCAACCTTCTTTTCACGCACGACACGTACTTGCGCCATTTCACGAAAGACGGCGACTCAAAGGCCGCCTATTCCGGGCACAAGGTCGTGCTGCTCGTCCGCCATCCTGCCGATGTCGCGGTGTCGCGCTTCTTTCAATGGAAGCATCGAATGAAGCCGCGCAAGATCAAACTGCGCGGCCTTCCGGACCGCTCCGAAGACCTGTCGATCTTTGACTTCGTGATGGACGGAAGGGCGGGCCTTCCTCAGGTCTGCCATTTCATGACCACTTGGGCAGACGCGATGCCCGAGATCAAGCAGAGCATAGTCGTCCGCTACGAGGATCTCCGCTCGGACCCGAGGGCCGAGCTCACGCGACTCGTCGACTTCCTGGGCAAGCCGGGTTCGCCAAATTCGCAGGAGCAGATCGCGGCCGCGGTGGATTTCGGTGCGTTCGACAATATGAAGAAGCGCGAAGCGAAGGCGGCGGAAACCGTGGGCAGTGGCATGCGACTGCGACCCGGCGACGCTTCGAACCAGGACTCGTATAAGGTGCGCCGCGGCAAGGTCGGCGGCTACCGAGACTATTTCGAAGACGACGAGATCGCCCAGATCGACGAGATCGTGGCGAAACAGCTCCCCGCGTTATTCGGATACGGAGCGGCGGAGGAGGAGGCGGAGAGCCCTCAGCCGGAGGAAGAAAGCCTTAGACCGCGCGCACTTCCATGATCGTCCAGCGCGCTTGGAGATCTCGAATCGCGAGCGAGCGAGCCTCTTCTTCAGATTCTGCGGCCAGGGTGAGCACCTTAGTGCGCGGTCCCGCGGTCGCCTTCACGCGGATCCGGAAGATCTTCGGTTCGATCAAGTCCTCGAGCGCCACCTCCGTTTCGGTCGAGGCGGAAGCCGATGCAGCGGAAGGCGTTGAAGTCGGGACGCTCTTCGCCCCGGTCACGGTGCGAGCCTGAGCGCGAGTCGTCGCATCCGGCGTGCTCGGCGGAGCGGAAGTCGTATGCGCTTCCGTTTCAGTCTGCTTGCGTCGCTGAAAAACAGCGGAATCTGCTTGAGTCGCGGCCACGGGCTTCGAAGAAGAGAGTTCCCCCGCATTCGTCGTGGGTTGCCCTGGCTCAGACGCCTGCGTGTCCACATTCTCAGATGCGACGCCCGCTGCGAGCAGGAGTCGCTGATAGGAATCGTCCATTTCTTCGAGTATGACGCCGATGGCCCAGACCTTGCGCGTCCCCCCGTGCATCTTCTGTCGACGCACGTGCCAGACCTGTGCCTCGACGAATGATTCGCCGCGGTTCGGGACATCGATGGAGATATGAACCTTGCTCTTCGAGGCGAACCACGTCGGCGAGAGCAGACACAAGCCCCCGTCAGACACGTCTACGATCCGGGCGCGTGTGCGCTCCTTGCCCGCAAGGACGCGACAATGCAGCCGGCAGCTTGAGCGGGGCGCTCGTCGTCTGTCGTCCTGGTCGATTGACATTGCCTGGTCCCCCATCTCGGCGAGTCGCTCGTCGCCCAGTTTTGCGAGCGCGAACGGAAATTCGAGCCGGCTGCGAGAGTGACGCGCACAAGGCATCCTGCCCCACCCGGTCTTGCTTGATTTTCGACCAAAAACGGGTTCGTCTTTAGACAAGGGTTCGCCGCAGAGAGCGGAAATATTCAGTTCCCATGGGAGAAAAGGCGGAAAAAGTCAGAGAGCCGCCTTAGGCCCTCCGCACCCCGTCCAGCAGATTATCAAGCGCGGTCAGCGTGCGCTGATCCCTGAGAATCCCGGCATGGTCCTGGCTCACGCCAATCAACTGATTCGCGCGGTCCTGCATTCCGGGATCAAGTTGGGAGTCGAGAGAAACAGCACCGTCGTTCGAGTCCGCCGAAAGTCGGCGACTTCCGCCGTGGCTGAAAAAGAGCGTGTAGTCGATTTGCGGCGGCAGGGTGTATTCCGAGAGACTCGAGAGGAATCGACTCTTGGGTGCGAGGTCTTCCCAGACAGGTGCCACGACCGGTGAGTACTCAGCACCCGCGGCCGCACCCTTATGCCCCGACCAAGACACGAAGATGGAAATGAATTTCTGGATCCGATGTGCGTGCCCCGCATCCTCTTGCATCTGCAGAGCTCGCTTTGAGATCAGTCCGCCCAGGCCATGTGCGATGAGCGAGTACTCCTGCTTCGGCGTCTGCACGAAGAGCTCACTCATGACCTGCGAGAGCATGAAGGCATTGTCTTCGATGCTGAGGCCGGAGGGATTGAAAGAGCGCGACCCGCATGCCGCTCGTGTCCAGCCCCTTGAGCATCCGCTGAAAATCCTTCGGCGAACCATGGATGCCGTGAACAAGGAGCAGCAGCGGTTTGTTCTCCGCCGGCCCCCAGGGCTCAAGCAGATAAAACTCGTAATTCACATCCAAGAACCAGCGCGACGGCTCCCACATCCCCTGCGCGACGGCTTCGGGCTTGAAGCGACCGCTGCGGAAATTGATCGGCACGCCCCTCGTCGTCACCGTTCGCTCAAGCTGCGCAAGCCCGCCTGTCGTGAGATCGACTTCCAGAGGCAGCCGCGTCGTCAGCGATTCCGAATTCACGACCAGCCGGTTGAAGCGCCATTTCCTGCGGCGCGTATCCAAGCGGTTCGTTTCCGGCGCCTCGGCTAGATCGGCCGCGGGCTCATGCCGCGGGTACCGAAAATCGCCATTCTGGTCGAGAAAGGCCATCAAACGGTAGTTTCCGGGGCGTGCCTGAAAATTGTACCGGTTCTTCGCATCGGCGAATCGGTAGTCGACGAGTTCATAGGCCTGCTCGCCTCGGGAGCCTCCGGAATCTAAGGAACTCGAGGAGAGGGATCCATCGCTGACGTCCGCCGCCGCAGACTCCCCCGTCGCCCCGCGAAGCGGACGCGCGAGGATCACGATCGGCTGCCCAATCAGTCCGGGGTCGACCTTGAGATCCCCCGTAATGATGATCACTTCGTCGTAAAAGACCTCAAGATCCTTCCCGAGACGGAAAGACGCCGCACGCCGAGAGCGTCGCGAGCAACGTAAGCAGCATCGCGAGCCCGAGTGCACGCGCGATGGGAAAAAAGGCTCGACGCCTCATTGCTCTGTCTCCACGTCTGCAGGTGAACGCCAGTAGCGAACGCTCTGCACCAGGCCGAGTCCGAGCACGCTGAGCTGCAGAACCGGCCAAAGGCGCTCGATCGTGGTCGCCGAGTAGCCTTCAAGAGACGGCACTTTCGAATTCGCGATAAGGCAAAGTGATTCTCCGTTAAGAGATGTGGTGGTCAGCGCGGGCAAGATGAAGGAACCGGCGTACAGCGCGAGCCCCACAGCCGGCACCGCAAACCAGCGAAGCGAAGCGCGCCACTGAACCCCCTGCCCCACGCAGAGCAAGCCGGCCAGTCCGAGCAGCCCAAAGAAGAAGGTTCCGCGCCAGATTTCATCCGAAGCTGGATCGCAGTCCCATTCGGGTACAACCGCGAGCGTCAGTGCCAACCCGATGAAGATCAACCAGCCGCCCGCGGAGACGCCCGCTCGCAGAATGATTTCCGCGAATGACATGAGGGGAACTCCCTTCGAGCCGACCAGAGCGGCGCATCGCCTGGCAGGGGCATTTCCGATTCAGGCCAGCGGTGCGACAACGGTTGCCGTAGATTGTCCGCAATGAGTATCAAGACTGTACGGTGTTTGCTGAAAATCACTAGGCGCCGATCTAACCGCGCCCGCGGTCTTCGCTCAACGTCCTTTGCGCCGCCGTGCGAAAGGATGAATGCCAATCCGGCAAGATTGAGCACAGCCATAGGGCACTCGTTTCTCAAAGCCGCCAACGTTTTGAGAGCGAAGACTGGATTCGAAGAGGAGAAGCTGGCATGGGCATGATGAGTGAGTTCAAAGATTTTGCGATGAAGGGCAACGTGGTCGACATGGCTGTGGGCGTAGTCGTCGGCGGCGCGTTTGGCACCATCGTTAAATCCTTCACCAATGATATTCTGATGCCGCCGATCGGCCTTCTCCTGGGCGGCGTCGACTTCTCGAACCTTGCGCTCCAGATCAAGGAAGCCGCGGGCGAAGCCGAGGCCGTCACGATCAACTACGGCGTCTTCATCAATAACATCCTCGACTTCTTGATCATCGCCTTCGCGATCTTTCTTGTCGTCAAGGCCATGAACTCGGCCATGAAGAAAGAAGAAGTAGTAGTCAAAGCGGCACCGCCGGAACCGTCCAAGGAAGAAGTACTGCTCGGCGAAATCCGCGACGCGCTTCGCAGCCGCTAGGCGTTTGGCTGACGGCTTTCACTCTCGGCTTTCACTCTCGGCTTTCACTCTCGGCTCTCAGCTCTAGCCTTTAGGCTTTAAGAAGGCATGGCCCGCCCGACTCTTCCGATCTTGATCGGCAGGCGGGCGGGCCGCTTCGTTTTCACGCCCTACCCCTGTCAGTACGGCGTGTGTATTAGAGAATTGGAAGGTTGAACACGATGAAGATCAATCGTTCCGCTCAACGACGACGGGCTCGACATCACGATCGAGCCGAACGGCAAGCGCCTTACGCGCGCGCTTAGTCCGAATAGCTTAACGATTCCGCGGCTCGGCGATGACACGGTCGTGCTGACGGGGACGACGACGATGCTTGACCTGTTTCGCCAGGCGATGTCGCTCCCTGAGGACGGCCGGTTGGAGTACCGCCTGATCGGCCGCGATTCGCTCGCGGACTCGGTGGGCTGGCTCAAGTTCTCGCGCGAGGGGAGCTTGCTTCCGGATAACGAGT
Organism: Myxococcota bacterium; assembly: GCA_041690055.1. Taxonomy (GTDB): domain Bacteria; phylum Myxococcota_A; class UBA9160; order UBA9160; family UBA4427; genus UBA4427. Next base: position 36,971 of record JBDNFB010000021.1, read on the forward strand.
CGTTCTAGCGGGCGCGAAGCTCGCTCAGCGAGTGACGCCGGCGAGTACTGACGCTCAAGAGCAGACACAGCACTCCGGCACCGAGCATAAGCGGCGCTGCGGGTTCGGGCACGATAATGGCTTCCTGCGTGATGTTGCGCATGGAGAGGTCCGCACCGATCGCGTCCCCAGTCACGACGATTTGCGAGTCGTCGTTCGCGCCATTTGCTCGCAGGCGCAGCTCACCGAGATACCGAATCTCGGGCGTAGCCACTCCGAGGTCAAAGGCGTTGCCCACAAGTTTGCCAGTGGATGCGAGCATCATTCGAAACGGGAGATGAGCGTCGCTTTTGTCAAAATCGAGATTCGGCAGAAAACCGACCATCTGATAGCCGCCCGTGACGGAGAGCGTGAAGGAGATACCGCATAGCGCGTCTCCCCCTCCCTCCTGCGTGCAGACGGGCCCCGTCGCGCCCTCCTCCGAACCTCCGGTGGCCCAGAAATAGACGCGCTGGATTCCCGCTCCCGCCGTATCGAGGATGCTCACCGGCCCATTCGGACCCGTGTCAGCACTGCCGTACGTCGCATAGACCTGAACCGGCTCAAGCGTCTGTGCCGACGCCGAATCTGCAGCCCCCACGCAAAGGGCAATGACAATGCCCATAACAAGGGTCACGGCAAGAACGACACGCCAAGAAACCGAAGGCGATTGAAGCAGGCGTGCTCCGGGCGGTGCGGTCATTTCGAAAGGCAACTGATTAATCATGGCGTCATCGCATCCGGGCAGACCGGGAAATCACCCGGATTCTGAATCAAAGGGCCCGTGCCCAAGCGTCCCTTGAGGAGCGCAAACACATCGTTCAAGTTGCAGTCGATCGGCAACTCCGTCGCCGGATCGATGATCCCCATCACCGGCCCGATGGCGTTGCATTTCGCGCGTGCCTCTGGCGACATCGAAAACGCAACCTCCGGACTATTAAGCGCGTCGCGAAGCTGGTCGATATCGGGCGAGATCACGGTATTCGAGCTGATCGCATCTCCACATTGGCATTCGTTGCCGATCCCATCCGCCCAGCCCTCCTCCACAACCGGCGCAAAGGGCTGCTCAAGCGTGCCGCCATCCAAGTTTCCCGCGGAGGGCACATAGGGACAACGATCGTCCACGTTCTCGATGCCATCGAGATCCAGATCCGGATCTTCTCCCCCCCCGTAGCCTGCGCTTGAGTACAAGGAGATCGACTGGACATTCCCCATAAAGGTGTCTTCCCAATCGCTGACGCCAGCCCCCCAAGCCTGATCGAGGTTTTGGATTTGCTCGAAATGCGCCGTAGGAACCGCGCCAAAGCCCGGCGGCGGCGATCCATCGAACATGAAGTAACCAAGCAGCACCTGCTGGTCCGGCAGGTTGATCCCGGGCTGGGCCCCGGGGCCACCCTGGTTACCTTCGAGATACACGTAAATCGAATCCGTGCGCAGACCCTCTGTCCCCAAAATCGAGGAAGGGCCGATGGTGCGAACGGTCTCGAAATTAATCGACGAGCCAAGTTCAAGTCCGTCCGCGCAGGCACGACGCCCGCCGCCAAGATCTTCGTTGCAGTTGCCGAAAGAAATCGCGTTCGCGTTCGGAGGGAGAGTGAGGCCGAAAGAGAATTTCGCGATCGGAATTTCCGAGCTCATACTCACGGAATAACGAGTGCCCGTCAGATCTCCGACGGCGGGCCGAATAAAGACGCGGGTTTCTGTCCCGTCCGGCTGGCCGATCAAACGAATGCTCGACTCCGGAAGCGGGCCGCCCTGATCTTCCAAACCCACAACGCCTTCCCGCGCGTTAAAGATCAGCTGCGGAACGGGCTCTTGGATCAGAAACTCCGCAAGCAAAGCGACCTCGTCGCCGGGCTCACAAAGCGTTTGACCCTGCGGCCCGCCGGATCCGACGAGATGGACGTAAATCGTGTCACCTCGCTTCGGGCCCGCGTCATCGCCATCGGCGGGAGTCACGAAAGAAGTCGGGGCAACCGTGGGACCGATCCCGCCCGCGCCTGTGCAGTAGAGGTCCCCACCAGAAATACTGCCATCCGCACAGCCACCGAAATCAAAGAAGCCGTCAAATGGCATCGACTGGGGCTGGATCAATCCGAAATAGAGTTCGCGGATCGGCGTATCGCCACATTCGAGCAGAATTCGATAGTCGTTCGGGCCAAGCGGATCGAAGCGGAGCTCCGCGACGTCCTCTTCCGTGAGATCAGCGATCCAGGAATCCTCATCGCCATTCGGATTGATGCCACGCCCCCCGATGATCGTGCCGTCCGCCGAAATATGCGACGCCTCGGTCAACTCCCAACCCAGCAGCTTGAAAAAGAGGCCATGTCGCGTCGCGAGGTATTCCTTCATGTCCATGCGCCCAACGACCGGCGTCCAGATAAAGGCCTTCTTCTCGCCGTTATCGACGTAGCTGCCGACGACAGAATTGGCATTGCTTGAGGCGAGCGCCACGCTCTCGCGCGAAGCTCCACCCACGATCGGCTCCAAGGCATGCATCCCGAGATCCGGATGCCACCGAAACGCCTCACGAAGAGGCGCCTGCAGATTCGGGGATTCGCTTGTTCCCACCACGATGCGGCCCGAAGCTGAAATTCCGAACGCATGGGAGGACCCACCGGTCGCCAAGGCGCCTAAGGGCGTCGTGCCGTTTTCGGCTTCCCAGATCATCGCCTGGTCGATGAGGTTTGCCGGGTTCAAGCGCCAACGCCCAACAACGCGCTTGCCCCGCGCGTCGATCGCCTCCGCATCCATAAAGGGCAGTATCGTAAAGGTCGCCGAAGCCCGGTCGTGGAAGAAATACTCGGACACGCCAAGGAATGTGAAGCGGCCGATCACATTGCCGTTCCCACCGATGCCGATCGACGTCATCACACTCGACGCGCCGGGAAACTTCGGAAGAAAAGCCGAAGGCCCCGCGCCCTGAGGCGCCACAAAAACACTACGGGCCGCAGCGGCCCCTTCCGTGATATGCCCGACGGTCCAGCGAACGGATCCATTCGGGTTCGACTGTTGCCCTCTTGCCGTCGCCTGGAGCACAGTGGCGCCCGCAGGCTGGAGAAACGAAATGTCCTGGAGAAGTTGCGCGTCTTCGTCGTAGGTAAAAGGACTTTGCTCGCCTGTATTCGACGAGACCGCGGAGCCGACCACGCGATCGCCTAACGCATTCAATCCCTGGATTCCGACATTCTCGACGTCCGAACTCGCGATACCGAGGCCGAAGAAGTTTGCTGCCGTCGCCGACCCGGCGAGCCCCATCACAAAAGCCAGTCCAAGCGCGAACGGAAACGCAGCGATCCGCTTCATCGCGTCCCGCGCCGTCCGGGCTCGACCCGGCTCTTCTCGTTCTTTTGAAGCCAATGCGGGCATCTGCAATTCAATCATCGCGGGGGTCCGGGCCAATCGCATCACAACCCGCAGACGGTCTCCGGGTAGAACATAAGATGGCCTTTCCTAGTTAGGTGGCAAGGTCGGCCTCTCCGTGTCGGCCTTCTGTGAACCCCTTCACAGATCTGCTTGATTCTTACCGCTCAAGGCGTGCGGAATTACCCGCGGGTGAAGCAACTGCCGACCCATCACCTGCCACTGCGTGCGAACTGCCTGGCACGGACGGGTTCCCTTTCTGTCACACCCCATTCGTTCAGGAGCCCGCATGATTCAAACGACAAACCGTTTCATGGGCGCGGCATTGGCCGCCGCCTCCGTCACTGCCGCCCTGTTTTGGGCGATGACCGCGCTGATCCGGGTCGGGGAGACGGAGAACTCGCCAACCCTGCCGATTTCAGTCGTTTTGGACGTCTACGTCGAGCCCGCGGAACAAATCATCAAAACGATTCGAAAGCCCCCCGTACGCCAGCCGATCACAGAGCCTGAACCGCTTCCTCCACTCAAAGGCGGCAGCACGGGACCGGGCATAACGCTGGCCAAAATTGTCGGGCCAGGCCCCATCTTCGGGACGGATCCCGGCAATGGCATCCTCACCAACCCCGACGGCGACGCGGTTCCCTTAGTCCGCGTCCCTCCCCAGTATCCGGCACGAGCGATGGCGCGCGGCCTGGAAGGGCGCGTCTTGATCGAGTTTACGATCAGCCGCGTCGGCATCGTCGAAGATGCGCGCGTTGTCGCCTTCGAACCGACCTCCGTCTTCAATAAAGCGGCCCTCGAAGCGGTCAAACAATGGCGCTATGAGCCTAAGCGCGTGAACGGAAAAACCGTGGCCCAACGCGGTAAGCAAATTGTGATTCCCTTCCAAAAAGGGGATCACCTAGAGTAGATCTGCGCGATAGGATTTCGGTCTCATAGGGGTCGCGGCACATCACGCCGGGACACAACACGATTCGAAAGACTGGAGTGCACATCGATTATGCCTGCCTCGCCTACGCAACCAAAGCATCCTGATGATCAATTTCATCCGCCGACCACAAACGACCCATTCTGGACCGAGACCTGTTGGTTCACGTTCGCGATTCCCGAGCGCAAGCTCTCGGGTCAGCTCTACCCGTTCTTTCGCAAGAACCAGGGCATCACCTCTGGCGGCGCTTTTCTTTGGGACCCGAGCGGATCGCAGATCTGGAATTGCCTCTACGCCAAGAACCTTTGGCATCTGCCGATCCCCGAAGACCAGGATCTAACGGATATCCAG
>JBDNFB010000022.1:0-23709 GCA_041690055.1 Myxococcota bacterium
CCCAACGTTCACGATCACCGAAATGGCTGTTCACGTTTCCGAAATGACCGTTCACGATCACCGAAACAGGTGTTCACGATCCTCCGAAACGACTGTTCACGATAAAACGAAATGGGTGTTCACGATGGTCCGAAATACGCAAGTCGCGAATAGCAACAAAAAATCACGCAATGCATCACTTAATGGCTTCAGCGAGGGCCGCTCAGGGATACTGCCGGCGTGCTGCCTAGTTGCGCGCCCCGCCGCAGCCCAACCGCACCGGCAATTAGATTGCATTAAGGCCCTTGGTAACGCCGCCAGCGGGACGAGAGCACACATGCACAAAATTGGGCACTGCATTTGCTTTGAGGAAGCTAAATCCGAACATCAGATTCGGGGATACAGCGCGGGACTCTCAGCGTTCCGGAATTCAAAGGAGAACTCTCTTGAATCAGAATAAGCAACTCGCGGAATGGGACCCATGCGCTGGCCTTATGGAAATGCGAACGACTCAGCGCGTTGCGATCGACCTACCTGTGGACCTCTACGCAGCCGAATTTGCCGGCGGGCTCAGCGCTCGATCGCGGGACCTATCCGCCTCCGGCATTTGCATAGCGACGGCCTGCCCCTTCGACCTAAAATCCATTCACGCGCTCAGCGTTTGCCTCGCGGACGGTACAATTAAACTCGACGCAGACGGGATGTGGCAACGCGACGATGCCCGACAAGGCCTGATTCTGAGTGGGTTCACGTTCAGCAATTTATCGATCCAGCAATCGCGGATGCTGCAGGACCTAGTATTCGAACGAGGCCGAAGGCTCGCACAGTATCTGCATGAGCAAACTGTCATTGGCGCATCAGGGTTGGAAGACGCGATCGGAATCGCGTCGGCCTCACGGATAAGGTTGATTAAGGCTGGACAACTAGTCTACCGGCAGGGAGACAACGAGCCAGCTAGCGGATCCATCTTCGTGATTATGCAAGGCTGTGTGACGCTTCAGATTCGAATTAAGGACGCGATCGACGCACCCTTCATTCAACTCGAAGAAGGAGAAATACTAGGTGGCCTGCCCGTACTCACCGGTCTCGAGAACACTGAGTCTGCTGCGGCCTCGCAAGATCTGGAGTTGCTCGAAATCGACCAAAAAGCGCTCCGGCACCTTCGGCTTTCCCGGCCCTTGCTTGCTCATCGCTTGACCATCGCCGTCGTTCGGGCACACGTACAACGAATGAGCCGAGCCCTGGAATGTGCGGCTCAATGCTTCTAAACCGTGATGCAGCCGTATGTCTGGCCCTGGCATCCACGATCCTAGGTGCCAATCCGGCATACTCCGAACCTCACCCTGTTTGGGGAGCCACGTCACTGTGAACTGACCCTCATTTTTCACCCGGGGCCTATAAACGGGGCTTCTTATTCCTACCCCGCCGACTCGCGAACTCTCCAGAACCCAAAAGAGAAAAGGCCGTCCTAGGACGACCTTGAATCTCACAAATATAAAGTGGTGGAGGCGGCGGGAATTGAACCCGCGTCCGAATTGCGTCTAACGGACACGTCTACGTGTGTAGTCTCCGCTTAATTTCGGAAGGGTCAGGCGCAGAGACGGGCCAAACGCTTCCTAGCTCGACGTGATCTTACTCCCGGATACGGCCGAGCAGCGCTCGGGAGCCAGTCCTCTGATTGCTACCGCGACCCACTAAAGGACATCATGGACGGTAGTCGCTAGTTCCTAAGGATTAGTTAGGCAGCGAGTGCGTAGTTATCATCGGCAGTTATAAATTACCAATAATTGCAGCGGATTAACGAGGAGCTACCCCTCGACACGCGGCGCCCGGCTTCTTCAACCCGTCGAAACCAAGTCGCCCCCACACTTGATGAAGATACTCACGATCCTTAGGAGGGCAATGTGCCCCTCGGGGCATCCGGGAAGGAAGAGGCAACTCATCTCGCCCGTAGTCGATCTAAGGCTTCGGCCAAGGCCAAGCGCGCAAAGGAGCGCGCCCTGCCCTTTGCCTCCGGCGCCCTCAACTTCGGTGCCCTTCTAAGAGTCGCCTTCCAGTTCCTGAAGTCGTGCCTCGTACTCAGGCCAATCCAGGATCGTCCGCGCTTCATCAAAGCGCACACGCTCCTCCCCGACCGTCCCCGACTCACGCAGCGACCGCGCCGCGCCCTGCATCGCATGCATCGAATGCAGAAGCAGCGATACCGGATAAATCACCAGCGCGTACCCCACATCCGTAAGATTGTTAGGCGAAAGCCAAGGCGTCTTTCCCTCCTCGACAAGATTGGCGGTCTTCCAGCCGGGCACGGTTTCGCAGTAGCGTTCCATCTGCTTCTGGTTCTCCGGCGCTTCCAAGAAAGTCAGATCGGCGCCGACATCTGCAAACGCCTCTGCACGCCAGAGCGCTTCTTCGAAGCCGTCCGTCGCGACCGCGTCCGTGCGCGCCATGATCAGCATATCGAGCCCGTGCTCCTCGCGCGCGCGGACGCAGGCCCGAATGCGCGCGACCGCTTCGCCGCGCTCCACGACGCCCTTGCCCGCAGTATGTCCGCATCGCTTCGGCCAGCGCTGATCCTCGATCATTAGGCAGGCAAGCCCTGCCTGCGCGGAGCCCAGGAAGGTCCGCTCCGCATTCATCGCATTGCCATAACCAGTATCGCCGTCGCCCAGGATCGGCAGCGACGTCGCCGCCGCCACGTTTCTTGCCTGATCAAGCATTTCGCCGTAACTCATCAGGCCCATATCGGGCAGGCCAACGCGCGCGGCCGAGACGGAAAAACCTCCGAGGAAACCGCATTCGAAACCCGCCTGTTCAAGGACGCGCGCGGAAAGCGCATCGAAGCAGCCGGGGGCCTGGACGACGGCCTCGGCTTCCAGAAGAGCACGCAAGCGCGCGGGACCCCCACGGCGATCCGGAAATAGACTCATCTTGCATTCCTTCTGATTACGACGTGTTCCGTAGCGAAATCGGCATTAGGGATCGGCGTGAGTATACTCGGCCGCCGGCCCTGCTCCATTTCTCACTCTGCACGCATGCCCGTGCCCCAAGGAGTTTCCATGACCCGCGATCCGCTCACCCCGAACGCCGAAGAAGTCGCCGCCCTCCGTGATCAAGTAGGCGACGGCCCGGTCATCATCATGAACCTCCTCAAGTACAACGAGCCCGGCGGCCGAGAAGCCTTCGGGGCCTATGCCGCCCTGAGCGGCCCCCTCCTCGCCCGCGAAGGCGGCGAGGTGTTCTACATGGCCGAAGCAGGCCCGACCGTCGCAGGCGAAGACTGGGATACGGTCGCCATGATCCGCTTCCCCAGCATCGATGCTTTCACGCGCCTGGCGGGCGATCCCGACTATCTTGAGAAGGCCCCTGCACTGCGGGAAGCGGCGCTCGAACGCACGCTCTGGATGGTCACGCAGCCGCCGGCCGAATAGACCGGGACAGCACTACTCACCAGCCGACTCGTAACCGGTCACCCGCAAGCCAACGCGGACGCGGCCTATGATAAAGTCAAAGCTTCCTCACCCGCCGGCCGACTCGTCCGCCGAACCTCAGGAGCTTCGATTTGGTCCGCATCGCCCTCCTCGTCAGTCTCGTCTTCGCAATCATTCTCGGCTTCTGGTTCAAGTACGTGGGCCAGGGCGGACTCGGCGAGCATGAGTCCCCCGGCGTCGTCACCGAACAAGTCCGCCCCGCCTCGGTCACGACCGCGCGCGAGATCGAGATTGCCGAAGCCGCCGACCAGCTCCTCGTCGCCCGACCAAAGCAGATCCTCTTCGGCGACCTCCATGTGCACACCACGTTCTCTTTCGATGCCTTCATGATAAGCCTGCCGCTCCAGGGCGGCGAAGGCGCGCACCCCCCTGCCGATGCCTGCGATTTCGCGCGCTTCTGCTCCGCGCTCGACTTCTGGTCAATCAACGATCACGCCGAAAGTATTAGTCCGCGCCATTGGAGCGAAACCGTCGACACGATCCGCGCCTGCAACGAAGTGGCAGGCGCCGGCGGGCAGACCGACACCGTCGCGTTCCTCGGCTGGGAATGGACACAAGTCGGCTGGACTCCCGATGCGCATTACGGACACAAGAACGTGATCTTGCGCGACCTCGAAGACGGCAAAATCCCGACGCGTCCGATTGGCGCGTCGGCGACCCGCAAAAATATGGTCAGCGCGAGTCCCTTCGACAGCGTCAAGGCCGGCGCTTTCCTGCATGGCCTCGGGGCGGACCGCATGCATGACCTTGCGCTCTTCTTCGACGAGCGCGCCAAACTCGACGTCTGCCCTCTCGGGGTGCCCGTGCGCGATCTCCCCGTCGACTGCGTCGAGATGGTCGAAACGCCGGATCTGCTCTTCGACAAGCTGAACGATTGGGATGTCGCCTCGATCGTGATTCCGCACGGCACGACCTGGGGTTTCTACACGCCGCCGGGTGCCGACTGGGCGAAGCAGCTCGTCGGGCCGATGCATGATGAGAAGCGGCAGACGCTCTTCGAGATCTATTCGGGACACGGGAACTCCGAGGAGTACCGAGATTTCCGAGGCGTGACTTTTAATACAACCGCCACAGCGTCTGACGAAGCCGGCGCGGTCTCCTGCCCGGAACCGAGCGACGGCTACCTCCCGACCTGTTGGCAAGCGGGCGAACTGATTCGCGAGCGCTGTCTCGCAAGCGGCGAAGTCAATGAAGAATGTGAATCCCGTGCAGTCATCGCACGACAAGATGCAGCGAACGCCGGGGGACAAGCCTTCCTGACCGTGCCGGGCACGAGCGGCGCGGACTGGCTCGATGCCGGGCAATGCACCGACTGCGCCGAACCCGCATTCAACTACCGCCCCGCCGGCTCAGCACAATATGTGACGGCGCTGTCTAATTTCGACACCGAAGACGGCGAGCCGCGCCGCTTCCGCTTCGGCTTCCTCGCCTCGAGCGATAATCATTTCGCGCGCCCCGGCACAGGCTACAAGGAAACGAACCGCGTCGGGTTCACCGAATCCCGCGGTTCCGTCGACGATGTCGACCCCGCCCTCCGCGACACGCTCTTGCCCCCGAAAGAAGAACCCATTGACCGTTCCCGCTCCTTCGACCGCGAAAGCTCAGAACTCACGGGCTTCGCGGTGATGGAGATGGAGCGACAGGCGTCCTTTTTTCTGACGGGCGGACTAACAGCGGCACATAGCGTCGATCGCACACGTGGTTCCATCTGGGAGTCCTTCGAGCGCCGCGAAATCTACGGCACGAGCGGTCCCCGCATGCTGCTCTGGTTCGACATGATCAACCCACCCGGCACCCGCGGCCAGCCCGTCCCAATGGGCGGCGAAATCGTGACCCAAAATGCGCCTATCTTTCAGGCTCGTGCGGTCGGCTCATTCGAGCAAGAACCGGGCTGTCCCGATTACGCGACCAACGCTCTCGGACCCGACCGACTCCAATCCATCTGTAAGGGTGAGTGCTACAACCCCTCTCCGACACGACGGCCCATCACGCGCATAGACGTCGTACGCATCCGACCGCAGAACACTCCGGGCGAGCCCATTGCGCCGCTGATCGAAGATCCGTGGCAGAGCTTCGAATGCGATGGGAGCCCCGAGGGTTGCTCCGTCACCTTCAGCGATCCGGACTACGCAGAAATGGGACGAGATACGGTGTATTACGTCCGCGCGCATGAGGCCCCGGCACCGGGCGTGAACGCAGGCGGCGTACGCTGCGAGCGCGATGCGGACGGAGCCTGCCTAGAGGTCAATCTCTGCGGCGACGGCCCCGACGATAACTGCCTCTTCGAGCATGAGCCCCGCGCCTGGTCCTCGCCGATTTTCGTGGATTGGCCCCGCAGCTGAAACCAAATCGAAGCGGGATCGTAGTAGGAGGGTGAACCCTAAGGAGGATTCACCCTCGGTCGACCGCACCCCGTTTTGGGGAAGTCTGATGCTCATCGCGCTGCTTCTGGTCTCGACGCAAGTCGAATCCAACGCGGGCAGCTTCTTCGGGAACCACACCCCTAAGGAACTTGGCCGCATAGAGTGGATGTGCGACTACGAGGCCGCCCAGGCCCGCAGTGCCGCCGAGGGGAAACCGATTTTCCTGCTCTTTCAGGAAGTTCCAGGCTGCCAGAGCTGCGTGTTTTTCGGAGAAGAGGTCCTCTCGAACGCGCTCCTGATCAAGGCGATCGAAGACGAGTTTATTCCTCTCGTAATCCTGAATAACCAGGGTGGCCACGATCGACGCGTGCTTCAGCAATTCGGCGAGCCCGCCTGGAATAACCCCGTCGTGCGCTTTGGCGATGCGGGCGGCGCGGATTTGATCCCGCGGCGTGACCGCGTCTGGCGCGCAGGCGAGATCGCGGACCGGATGGTCCAGTCGCTCGCACAGGCCGAACGGCCCGTGCCCGCCTACTTGAGCGCTCTGCGTGAAGAACTCAGCCCGCAGAAGATCGAAACAGCGACGTTTTACATGGGCTGCTACTGGGCCGGGGAAGCCTGCCTGGGCGAGCTTTCGGGGCTTCTTTCAAGTCGGACCGGGGACCTTGGCGGACGAGAGGTCGTCGAACTCCGCTATGACCCGACACACCTAACTTACCGAGACCTGCTCAGCCACGCGCGGCGAAGCGCAGTCGCTCGCGGCATGAAATGAATGCATACAACACCTACATTTAGCATTCGCAACGCCCGCAACAAAAAGAGGCCGGTGGCAAAACGCCACCGGCCTCATCTTATTTCAGCACTGCGCGCTTAAAAGTCGATCACTGACCGAATCACTTCACCCGCCTGCATGGCGCGGAAAGCATCGTTCACTTCCTCAAGCTTGATGCGGCGCGAGATCATGCTCTCGAGGTCGAGCTTGCCGTTCTTCCAAAGGCTGAGCAGCTCGGGCATGAACGTGCGCACGTTGGCGCTGCCGTACATGGAGCCGATCAGCGTCTTGTTCGCGTAGAAGAGTTCGAAGGCGCTGAACTGCACCATATCTTCCATGCGACCGACACCGACGATCACCGCGGTGCCGCCCGTGCGGGCCGCATCGTAGGTGGCGCGGATCGTCTTGGAGTTACCAATGCATTCGAGGGCGAAGTCGAAGCCTTCACCGCCCGTGATCTTCATCTTCGCGTCTTCGAGGCCGTCCGGCGTCGTCACATGCGTCGCACCGAAATGCTTCGCCTGCTCGAGCTTGTTCTCCATCGTGTCGACCGCGAGGATCACGGAAGCGCCTGCGATGCGCGCGCCCTGGATCGCCGAGATGCCGACGCCACCGCAACCGAAGATAATCACGGAAGAGCCAGGCGTTACGCCGGCAGTGTTGATCGACGCGCCGACGCCCGTGGTCACGCCACAGCCAATCAGTGCAGCGATATCGAGCGGCACGTCCTTGTCGATCTTCACGACGCCGGCCTCACCGATGATGAGCTCTTCGGCGAAGGTGCCGAGGCCCGTCATGCCGGAGACCGGTTTGCCGTCGATGCGGAAGTTCGCAGACATCGCCTGCGGACCGGTTTCCTTACAAAGGAAGGACTGCTGGCGGAGGCAGGGATTACAGACGCTGCATGCCGGCGTGAAGGAGAGGATCACGTGGTCGCCAACGGCAACGGAGGAAACGGCGTCGCCGACTTCCATCACGATACCGGCGCCTTCATGACCGAGGATGCTCGGCGGCGGCGCGGGAATTGTGCCGTTCTGCACGGAGAGATCTGAATGGCAGACGCCACTCGCGACGATCTTCACGCGGACATCTTTTACGCCCACATCGCCGAGTTCGACGTCGTCGCGGATCTCAAGATCCTTGTTCAGTTCAGTGAAAAGTGCGGCCTTCATGGAGGCTCCTTCATGGGGCGTCGGCTGGATGAGTAGTACAAACGGGGTATTGCGCCGGCCTCCGGCGATCCCCTTTTTCGAAAGGGGACGATAGCGCGAGCCCGCTCCCTTGCCCGGCCGGAAAATCGGCCCGAGCCACTCGCGGCAAAGGCGCGCCGCAGGGGCCGATGGCACGCAGAGGGCGTGAAGAGGCCCTCGCGGGGCATTGCGGCGCGGGGTCCACGATGCGCCGATCAGGCCAACGCGTCGAGCTTCGCACCCTCGAAGAAACGTCTCGGGTTATCCACCGTGAGGCAGTCGATCTGTTCTTCGCTAATCCCCGCTTCACGAAGCTGCGGCACGACCTTCTTCGAAAAGAAGGTCGGGTCGAAGGCATCCCCTGACGCGGCCAAAACTTCGCGCGGAATCGGTTCGCCCTTCCAGCACCAGACCGAGTCGTGGGAAACAACGACACGGTCCCCTGCCCCGGCCTTGATGAGCTTGATCAGGGCAGCGACGCGCTTCGCGTCGGGGAAAACCATGTCGATGCCGAAACGGTCGAATCCCAGGTAAGAGCCGCCGCGGGCGAGGCCGATATGGTAATCGTGATCGTCCGTGCCGCAGGAATGGCCGATGATGATGCGATGCGCGGGGACACCGAGATCCGTGAGGATCTTCTGCTGAAGGTCGCCGCAGGTGCCCTGATCCGTATGCGTCGTGATGGGTGCACCGGTTTCATTCGAAGCTTTGGCCGCGGCATGAAGAACCGTCTTTTCGTAGTCCGTGATCTCACCGGGCCCACTCGCGACTTTGATGATGCCGGCTTTGATATCCGTCGCGCCGATGCCCTTTGTGAGTTCATGAATGAAGAGCTCGGCCATCGAATCTTCTTGTGATCCGAAATTGGAGCGCATATGCCAGTAGGGGTATGCGCCTTCGGACTGTTTGTAGAGACCCGTTGCGCAGATGATGTTGAAGCCGGTGCGCTGCGCGACCTTGGCGGCGAGTTCGACATCACGTCCAAGATCACTCGGACACGGATCGAGCATGGAAGAGAAACCGAGATCCTGGAGTTCGGCGATCTTGTCGACGCAGACCTCGACTTCGTCTTCGAGAGAGAGACCTGGATGTGTCGTGACGACATCTCCACCTGGGTAGCCAATCACGAGATGCTCATGCATCAACGTGCGCCCAAGACCTTCGGGTGTGATTTCTCCGGATACGGTTGAGATCTTCGTCATGCGTCTCTCCTCGCCTCGTCTTGCGATTTGCCGCCCGCCCTACTCTCGTCTCAAGAGGGGGCGCGCGACCGAAGGGAAAGCATATCTCAATCGATCGGGTCCGGAACAGACGCGGCTAGCTTGCGCCAGAGACCTGTGCGCGGCCGCCACCGGGCGCGTAGCGAAAATCGCTGAGGATTTCGTCCGCTTCGAAGACGAGTTCCAGTCTATGCACCGTCGCGGGAAGCATCCGGACCGCAGCCGGGCGGGGCTGACGGGGCGGGAATAAGAACGTGCGGTCGAACCATCCCGCCGCCCCTTTGGTCCAGCTCCAGGCCGACTCGATTTGCGTTGAGGGACGGCGCTTCAACTCGCCTTCTGCGGAGATGTTCGGCCGATTCGGGTCGTCTTCAGGCCACTGAATTTCTTCAAGGTTGTAGCGCCAGATCTGCCCACCTCGTGCCCGATTTTCGATTTCATCCGGCGGTCCGAAACGAGCAAGCACGCTCTCCGAATCGCTTTCGCCGGACTTCAACTTCCCCACCCATTGCGGGAAGGGATGACGAAGAAGAAACACCTCCGCCTCTTCCTCAACCTGCACTTGCTTGGCACATCCCAGAGCGAGGGACATCGTCAGAACCAGGGCAATCAAGATCCATCCGCTTGTCTTCGCGGTCAGTGCAATCATTCGGGCCAGACCTTCACTTAGAGTTTCGTCGATCCGTCGCATATTCATGTTATGCCTCTTCGACCTGCGTCTGCTTCTCGGGAAGAAAGACACAGATCCGCGTCCCGGCGCGGTCTTCCGACTCAATTCGAAGCTCGCCGCCATGCCGCTCGACGATCCTTAAGCAAACGGGGAGTCCAAAGCCCCCGCCTACGCCGATCGGCTTGTCCCCAAAGAAGGGATCAAAGACTTCGTCGATCGCACTCGATTCGAGGCCCACGCCGCGATCTTCGAAAGCGAGTTCGACGCCCTGCGACACGTTGCGCAAAGAGACGAGGACTTCTGGCGCTTCGCTGATCGAGACCGAGGCTTCGACCGCGTTGCGAAGCAGCTGCACCACCAGTTCTTCAATCTGAACGGGCTCGCAGGGAATCGCCTGGAGTTCCGTCTCGCTCTCCACTTTGATCACGACCCGAGCGCCCAGGCTCGGACGTGCGCAGGCGATCGCTCGCGAGACAAGTGCGTTCAGATCGGCCGCGCGCGCGGAGCCGATTTGGTTCTGCCCCGACCGCTCCGCTATGCGTGCGGCCCATTCGCGGATCTCGCGGACGCGTCCGCGCTCGTCCGCGATCAGTCCTTTCGCCTCGCCGTCTGCGGTCGTGCCCTGCGCCTCGAACCAGCACTCCAAATCCCCCGCCGCCGCGTGGATCTCATGAGCCGCGGCCAATGTCTCGGGATCCGGTCCCCGGCGCGCAGCGGACTCCGAAGGTGCAGCGGACTGCGCCGCATTGCGCGCCGGCGCGCCCTGCCCCACTAACTGCGCATCCGCGCGCGCGAGCGCATCAAGTTTCGAAGCCAGCGCATCGTCGACCTGATCAAAAAGCGCAAGGTGACCGCGGCGTGCGCCCGCGACGGCCTCAAGCTGGCGATGCAGATCAAAGACGCGGCCGGCCGCCGCACCGACCCCCATGCTGAGAGCCGCGGAGAGCAGTCCCGGAATCATCGGCGAGCCGAGTCCAATCACTGCGGTCGCGATGCCCGCCGATACTCCCAGTCCCGCAGCGACGCCGCGCCAAAGTCCCGTCCGCGGCGCGCGATCCCAGGCCACGTGATAGAGGCATGCGTCGTCGCCCTTCGCTAAACAAGCGGATTCTTCCACGCGTGCTGGAAGCAAACCAAAGAGTCCGGGAATCGCCTCAAGCTGCCCGCGACGAAAAGCACAGCGCGCGCCAGCGGTGCGCGCGTTAGGCATTCCTTCCGCGGCCGTGAACGCAACCTCGGCGACACCTTCGTCGATCGAATCAATACTCCACACGGCGTTTGCGTGTTCACGGGGCAAAAGCGACTGGATGCGACGATACGCTTTCTCCGGGGTGGCAAGACCAAGCCCGTAGAGGCGAAGGCCGGTCGCGTCCGGCTCTGTGAGGCGATGCCCCACCGAACGCGCCAAGGTCGCATCCACATCCGCGGCACTGAACATGCGATCGATGGCATCATCTTCGAGCCAGGCCGAAGTCTGCACGAGGCCGGCTTCACCGAGCGCAACCGCGCGGGTCGCCCGCTGTGCTGCGGCCGTCCGTCCGCGCACAACCAAGAGCTCGACGAGCGTCGTAGCGATCAACTTATTGCCGGGCCCTGCTCCTGGCCCTCCGACTGCGCCCACTTGCGACATGTACCCCTCACCGTTCCCCCTTCCCGCGGAGCGCGCGAATGGAGGGAACCAAGGAGAGTTATCGGCAAACGAGATGCAAAATGGAGGGCGCGGGTTTCCCGCCTCGGTAGATTCCGCTCTCATCAGAACGAAAGCAGGATAGAAACGGAGCGAACTAGTGGAATCGCTCCGACGCCTGCAAAAGCGCGATCAGAAAGTCGCGCTCCGTCCCGGGCGAAAGCGCCTCCTCGCGCCCGATCCGTCGGGTGATCGCCTGAGTGGTCCGCGCCACGATCGGCCCCGCATCTTCGTCCGACAGCATTTCCACCCGGCGGAGTGTGCGCCGAATCAATTGACGCTCGACCTCGCCCACCTGCGACAGTTCCGCTCGCGTCAGCTGAAAACTCGCCTCCACATCCGGCGAAAGCGGCTTGTCAGCGACGGCGCTCTGCGAAGTATTCTCCCGTTCCCTGATGACGAGCGTTGCCGCCGCCACGTCGCCCAGGCGCTGGACACGGGGCGAGAAAATCATCGCCACCGCCCCCACCACATAGCCCGCCGGCAATCCATCGACCGTCCGCAACAAATTGCGGGTGAGCGAATCCCGCCATGTCGGCACCCCACCGTCCTCCGTCACAACGCGCAGCTTCGTCATACGCTTGCCTGGTGTCCGCCCCGACAAGAGCGTCTCGAAGACCAAGAAATAGAGCGTCGCCAGAACCAGGTCGAGAAACATCCAAGCGCCTAGGAAGAACATCAGTACCTTGCGCTGTGTATCGGTCTCCGTCGGATCCCCGTCGCCAAACCAATCGACGAGCCGCTCCATCAGGTCCTGAAGAACGCGGATCTCCGAAAACCATTCCGCGAACTGAAGCGATCCGGCAAACAAGACACTCACGGCCACAAAAAGAAGGAGCAGGATGATCGAGTAATCAATGCTGAACGCGAAGGCGCGGCTCATGGGACCCGCAAGTTCTAGATCCAACTGCACCTGCTCAGGCGAACGCACGGTTTCAATCGGACCCAAAGCGCCAATACGGCGGCCCGCTTCGGGCGGCATTGAGCCCAGCGAAGGAGCCTTGCTTTGCGGATCGCCGGACGGGTCCATGCGCACTACCTTAGTCCGCGAACCGGGAGTGCGCATGGCATCCGACTGGCCCCGCGAGAAAACAGGCGACGCATCAGCCACGTCCACAGCTCCGTCTCCGTCTTACTCTCAGACTCGGCCCTCGCACACGCCCTCTCCCTCGCGCACGCCGGAACGCGAAGATCATCTAGCCCCGACGGAAACGCCCTCCGAAGAACTCGCACGCCTCCTCGACCGGGCCGAGAACCACCGACTCAAAGCGCTGCCCTTCGCCGATCTCCGCCGACTCGCGCGCCTCTACCGAGGCGAGGCAGCCCGACTCGCTCGTCTCCGCGACCGCGGCGGGGATACGGACCGTATCGGCTATTTGAATTCACTCTGTGTGCGCGCCCATGCTTTGCTCTATTCCGCGCAACCCAGGAAGCGCGAGCATTCACTGGCGTCTCGCGTAGCGAAAGCACTGAGCTCTGGCCTCGTAGGGACGGGCCGGCTTCAGCTCGCCGCGTGGACGATCATGGGATTCGGCGCGTTCATAGGGTACGCCCTCGTTGTGCTCGATCCGGCGGCGCTCTACGCACTCATGCCCGCAAGTCTCGGATACGACGTCGGGCAGATCGACCTGCTCTACCGTTCGCCCGAAGCAAGAGAGATCTTCTTCGCACGCGAAGCGACTCCGATCTCCCAGAACGCAGTTTTCGGGTCCTACCTGTTCGCGAATAACACGCGCGTTGGAATTCTCGCCTTCGCCACCGGCATGCTCTTTGGCATTCCAACCCTTCTGCTCCAACTCTTCAATGGCATCATGCTCGGTGCGATCGCCGCGATCTTCTTGCAAAACGAGTCGGCGATTCCGTTCCTCGCCTGGATTCTGCCTCATGGCGTACCCGAGCTCACCGCCATTACGCTCTGCGCCGCGGCAGGCCTCACGCTCGGGCGCGCCGTCGCGATCCCTGGAAGACGCACGCGTGGCCAAGCGCTCCGCGCAGCAAGCCCCAAAGCCATCGCCCTCTTCCTGTTCAGCCTCCCGCTCTTCTTCGCCGCGGCCGGAATCGAGAGCTTCATTAGAGAGTCTGCGCTCGGCATCCCCGTCCGCTTTGCCATCGCAGGCGCCGGTTTGCTCACGCTTTTCGCCGTGGCTTGGTTGCTGAAAGAAACGCAGAGCCGTGAAGATAATGAGCTCGACTGGATCGACGCCCTCTTGAATGAGCAGACCGAGCTGGCCTCGCCTAACCCCACGCCTTCACCTTCACCTTCGTCTTCACAGTCACCTTCACCGTCGACTGCCGCGCCCCGCGCCTAAGACTCAAGCGGCGCCGTAGCGCAGCTCGAGGTAGCGATTCACGGTCTGCGCCGTTGCCTCCCGCGGCGACACATCCAGAACCGAGAGGCCTTGGCGCCGCAGTTCGACCAAACGCCCCTCCCTTTCATTCAATAGGTCTGACAAGACGACCTGTCGCAATCGCATCGCTTCACGATCCGCCAAATCCTGCGCAGAGCGCGGATCAAGCTCTTCGAGCTGCTCAAGAATCGGCTCACGCAAAGCCACAAAAACCACTTCATGTTGGCGAGAAAGCAGAGACATCGGCTGGATCAGTTCGTCGCGGTCGACTTCAATAAAATCGGTCAGAACGATGACCATCGCACGCTTGCGCTGACGCGTCAGAATCTCCCGCGTCACCCGCCGGTAGTCTGCTTCCACGCTCTGCGGCGCGATTGCTGAGAGCGCCTCAACGAATCGGCCCAGGCTCCCGCGATGCGGCGCGGGCGGGAGATAAACCTGCATGCCGCGGTCAAAAGTGGTCAGGCCAACTCGGTCGCCCGCCGCCAAGCTCGCAAAACTGAGGGCGAGAGCGGCGTCGATTGCGTGGTCGAGTTTGGTCGAGACGAATCCCCCCTCCGCCGCGGTGGCGTCGGGGTTGGCCGCGCGGGTGCCCATGAGCCGGCTCTGATCAACGCAGATCAGCACAGTCCGGCTCTCCTCATGCCGATGCGTGCGAACGATGGGCCGCCCGCGCCGAGCGGTGGCCCGCCAATCGATGCGCCGCGGCTCATCTCCGATCACATACTCCCGAAGGCCTTCGAACTCCATCCCATCGCCGCGTTTGCGTCTAGGCCTAACACCAATAGAGGCCAACACACGCTTCGGGTCGAGCGCCTCACGGCGGAGGTAGCGCGCCGTTTCTGGCTGCACCCGCAGAACCTGCGGCAGCGAATCGCCAAGCATCACCCGCCGACGCAGCAGCCCCATCGGAGATTGGACCAACGCGACGGCCTCACCGAAACGCCGCTCTCCTCGAACCCGAGGGCAGATCGAATAGCGGAGCAGAAGCTCAGCTTCGGCCCCAATCGCCTGCCCGAACCAGGCGGGCTCGGGGTGAACGAGATCGCGCGGCGCACTTTCACGCACATCAACAAGAACCGGACGCGGCGCCCTATTGCCAAGTCGGAGTACCACCTCGCCTTCCTTCTCGCGCACGCCCTTCTCGGGAATCTCTCGAGAAATCGCCAGCTTGGCCTCGCGCAAAGCCAGCCACGCATCGGCGAGGACGGCGGCAACGATGAGCAGCCCTGCGATCGGAACCCATGCCCGCAGGACGACCAGAGGCACAGAGGCCACCCCGAGCGCCAGCCAAACCGAGGCCAGAGCGATTAGCGCACGATCGGGCGAAAGCGTCAACGTTCTTCCCTCAACGCGGGACCGTCACGCCGCGAAGCGTTCGCTCGAGCGCGGCGTCCGCGGTCTGCCCTTCCACCTCAAGCGCCGGGTCCAGCAGCACGCGATGGCGCAGGGTCGGAGCGAACAGGACCTGAATATCCTCGGGCAAGACGAAATCCCGACCTTCCAGAACCGCCTGCGCCTTCGCCGCACGAAGCAGCATCAGGCCCGCCCTCGGTGAGCCCCCAAGACCGTATTGAAAATCAGTTCGCGTGGCGCGCACGAGATCCGAGACGTACGCGACGATCTCTTCGCTGACCCGCACATCACGCACAATCCCGCGCGCGCGCAGCAGCTCACCGGGCACAAGAACGGGACTCATTTGCCTCCCCATGGCCGCTTCGTTGTGATGCAAGGCGAGAAGGCGTTTCTCGTTCTCTTCCGTGGGATAATCGACGAGGATCTTGAAAAGAAAGCGGTCCAGTTCGGCCTCTGGAAGCGGATACGTCCCTTCTTGATCGACGGGATTCTGCGTCGCAAAAACGCTGAAGAAGGTACTGAGCTCGTGTCGATCCCCGTCGATCGTGACGGAGCCTTCCTGCATCGCTTCGAGGAGCGCGGACTGCGTCTTGGCCGTCGCCCGATTGATCTCGTCGGCGAGCAGAAGCTCGGTAAAGATCGGTCCCTCGTGGAAGCGGAAATCGCCAGCGCCCGCGTCGAGAATCGCTGTGCCGAGAATATCGCTGGGCATCAGATCGGGCGTGAATTGGATTCGGCCGAAGCGAAGTCGAATGCTCGCCGCGAGCGTCCGCACGAGCAGGGTCTTCGCGACGCCGGGTACGCCCTCGATCACGCTATGCCCGCCTACGAGCAGCGTAATGAAAACCTGCCGAAGCACATCGTCCTGCCCGATCACGACACTGCCCACTGCTTCTCGCAGCGCCGCATAGCGTTCGGCCACCCAGGCCGAATCGGTCGAATTAGCTTCCGTCATCTCTTCCCTTTCAATCACAGCCTATTTACAGATTTTCCCGAGCTTAATAAGTACCTAACATAAACTCAAGAGTACCCTCGCGAAGCACGACCACTCTCCTGTACAACACGCACGAGATCTTCGAGACGCGCGGCGTTCCGATCCAAATCCTGCGCACTCGAGATCGGAATTTCGCGGGTGAGTAAATGGGAAAGCCCAGCCTCGCGAAGCGCCGGCCAATTCTCTCCGCGCGCGCGAAGGCTCGCCAAAATAATTTCGCTGGACGTTCCGGGCGAAAGACCCAGCGCGCGGCGCACGCGCGCAAGGCATACCTCACGGTAGCGCTCGAAAACGGCCTGATAATCCTGCGACTGGCCATAGAAATGTGCAACGGAGTCCACGAATCGACCGAGCGTCGGGGCATCCAAATCGGCTTCCGAAACCGCGCGCACGGGCCACGCCTGCCCGCGCCAAACGAAGAGCAGCCCAAGCACAACCAGCCCCAGACAGGCCGCCCAGGCGGGCGAGGTCATCAGATACCGAAACGTTCCCGTCTCGGCGACAATGCCATGTGCATGCTCATCGATCCAAGGGCTCCCAAACTCGTTCACCCAATCCAAAACGAAGGGCGCCGAGTCGACGTGGGCCAGTCGCGCGTTCGACACCACTCGAGCATCCGCCGCGACAATCAGCTGCCCTTCTCCCAGACGACGGTGCAGAGCGAAGGCCGCTTGGTTATTCGCTTCGACCCAAAGCGGCTCCCAGCCATCCCATCCGTCCTCTTCGCTCGCCGCATCTCCGGGCTTCGTCGCCTTCCCCTCTGCACGATCCTTCCCCTCCTCGCGATCAAAGACGGTCAGCGTTGGCCCAGGCAGTGTACGCGCGCCCGCGTAATCGAAGGCCGCCGGCACGGCGACCGCCCGGCCTACGCTGAAGACGATGGGCGAGTACCGGCCCTCCTCGGGCAACTGCCCGCCCTCAAGACCCAGATGCGAGCGCGCGGGGAGAGCGAAACCAAGGAGTGCATGGCAGACCTCGGGCGTTCCGTTCTCAAGCAACACGCGATGTTCAGCAAGATCCTCTTCCCATTCCCTCCGAGCCGACTCCGCATCCGTCCCTTCGGCCTCATCATCGGATTCGTCGGGATCGCCGCCTGGTGGATCGCCCTCTTCCGCGCCGGGAAGCGGGGAATGCGCGAGCCAGACTAACGCTGTGCCGCCCGCTTCGATCCAGGGACGCACAGTGACCTGAAAGGGCGAGCCCAGCGAGACTTCTTCCTCGGCATCGGCCGCTTCTTCAGCTGCTTCTTCGTCCGCCCCTTCAGCCGCCTCTCCGGCCGCCTCCAGGGTTTTGCCATCGACCGATTCACATGCGCTGCCTGGAGCGATCCACCATATTGTGCTGCTCTCGGCTGGCATCGAAAGCCCACTCACCCATCGACCCTGCGTTTGATCAATCCGAGTCAGCAGTTCAAAGAGTCCTGCATTCCCGCGCGGCGCTGTATCAAAGCTCGACTCGGACACGGAAGAAAGATTGGCAGGTGCGAGGGTCTGCAATGCCAACCCCACCCCGACAACGATCGCAAATCCAAGCCAAGCGCGTTCCGCATTCATGCCGCTGCGCTCCGAAACCCGAGTCGCGAAAGCCGCGCGTCCAACGCAATCCAATCTTCATAGAGCGCACGATCCGTGAACTCGGCCGTCTCTTCACCTTCGGAACTTAAAGCCGACTCGGCCTCAGCCTCGACTCGGTTGTCGAGGGCGGGGACGGGGACTGGGACTGGGACTGGGACTGAATCAGAGGCGGAGGCGAAATCAGAGGCGGAGACGGAGGCACCGAACCAGCGCCGTTCTAAACGGTCAACAAGTGAAATCAATTGAACGCGCTCGGGCTCGGGGAGCGCAGAGGCTTCCACTCTCTGCCGTAGCGTCGGGTTCGCATCCGACCGCGCGAGCTCAACCCAACCGGCTTCGATCAGAAACGCGAGGCTCGCGAGTTGAACGCGATGCGCCGCTTCCAGGAAGAGGCCGTTCCGCGCATCCCCCTGCGCCTCTCGGACCGCCTCCGTATGTAGATCCGTCTCTCCCGCCGCAGAGATCGATGCAGTTTGCATCGCGGCCCGCCGCAGCCGCCACTGCGCAATCAGCGCGATCAGTACAAAAAGGATCGCGCCAGCAGCAAGCCAGCCGAGCAGAGGCGCCACGCTCCCCTGAATACCCAGAGCGTCGAAAAAGGCCTGCAACCACTCTCCGATTTTCTCGAGCACTGCTTGCAACGCAGCGAGCGCTTCGAACACAAAATCCGGCGTCAGCTCTCCCAAGCGATCAAAGAGATCAAGCCATGCCTCGTAATCCGAAGACCAGCGCGTGTATGCATCGGCCGAGAGAATCTCCCGCGCCGCCTCGCGCGCTTCCTCATCCGTGATCAAGGC
Organism: Myxococcota bacterium; assembly: GCA_041690055.1. GTDB lineage: Bacteria > Myxococcota_A > UBA9160 > UBA9160 > UBA4427 > UBA4427. Next base: position 18,439 of record JBDNFB010000022.1, read on the forward strand.
CCGCACCTGCCTCAACCTGGGCGGCCAGGAGTTCGAGGTCGTAGTTTTCCGCGCGGCATCGAAAATCGAAATAGAGGACGACCATGACCGAGGTCGTGAATGCAAAACCAATCGCTTGAAAAGCCGACCAGATCAATGTGCCCAAGACGGGGATAGAGCCCACGAGCATTTGTGACCCACCCACCGGGAAGCCGACGATCAAGCCCGCTGACATAACAATACCTATCAGTCTAAGTCTGGCTGTTCCGCCGAGCGAAAAGGCGCGGGAGACCGCCCCAAAAAAACCCTGGGACTCCAGAACAACGATGGGAGGCAAGAGCGACGCAACACAGGCGATGAACAGGAACGCCAACAAGAAAGCGACGAATGCTATGAAGCCCAGAATTCCGCCAACAACGGCGGCGAGCGTACTCGCGGCGCCCCCCAAGAGGTTGGCCAGAGTCCCTCCTACAGCGAGCAGCAGTGCCGCGCACAATCCAATCGCCATCATTGCGCCTAACACAGCAACTATGTACATGAAATAGGAGCCCATCAGCCGAAAGTAGACACGACCGCCGGCTCGCGCGGCTTCCTTCGCCGAATAGGGACGCCCCAGATAGAAATGTCCGACCGCAGAGCTGACGGCAGCCGAGACAAAGGGGAAGAGAAAGAAGTAGGCGAGCATCATGCCGCCGAACCCAAGGCCAGCCAACATGAGCGTGTCTTCCGACATTTCAGCGCCGGGATTCGAGGATCCTGAGAAAGGATCAAACATCGAGGGCATCGCGAGCGCGATCAGCATCATCGGCGTCTGCACGATGAAGGAAAGTCCGATCAACGTCTTCCATTCGGTCTGCACCAGCCTAAAAGCCGCATCAAGGATCTCAGCCAGAGACAGTGGGCGCAGTTCGTAACTCATCGTTCCTCCGCAAAATTGGTCATCTCACCTTGCCTAGAAGTCAGGGAGTCGGGAGTCGGGAGTCACGGAGTCAGGGAGCGATCAATCGCACCGCAACCACCTCGCTCTTTTCTTGCACCACGCCGACAATCTGATCCGCAAAGCCGTACTGGTCCCGCATGAGTTCGTTCACCTCCGCTGCGTAACCCTGGATGATTTCTGCTTCGTACTTCGTTCGCACCTCGCCCCGGATCAGAGCCACCGAAGGCTCGGCCTGGACTCGCGCCAGCCACTCGGAGTCGGGATTCCCGGCTCGGAGTACAGGGCTCCCGTTCACGTCGACGACCCACAGCGACGTCGTGAACTTCTCCCCTCGGCCACCGGTCGTCTCAAGGACGGCCACTTCACCACCAAACTCGCTCGCGCCGAAAATGGCGGCGATCGCCAAAAATGGGAGAGACAGCAGAATTCCAAGTATCCGTGACATTATGCCGCCCCTTCGAAATGACTCTGCCGCAAGCCTAGCTCCGATTCGCTTCCCGACCGACCGCTACCGATAGACTATCCGCGAGGATCGACGACGAACCAAAACAATCCGCGAGGATCCGCAACTATCGTTGGTGTCGGCGCATCACTCGCTGGGTTTCGCGATTCTGTTCACGGTCTCGAATACTGTGTCGCTTATCATGGCGATGCTTACCGCGTGCCAGAGCCAGCTCGACCTTGGCGTGGGCCCCGCGGAAATAGACTGTGAGGGGAACCAGGGTCAGCCCCTTCTCCGTCACCTTGCCGTCCATGCGGTTGATTTCGTGGCGATGCAGAAGAAGCTTGCGGCGGCGCTGGGGGTCAACGGGATTCGCGCGGGTCGCCGGCTCGTAGGGCGAAATATGAAGCTTCTCAAGCCAGGCTTCACCGCGGTACACGGTGGCAAACGAATCTCCCAGATTCGCGCGGCCATCGCGGAGACTCTTCACCTCAGGCCCCATCAGCTGGAGCCCGGCCTCCCAGGTATCGACGATCTCATAGTCGAAATGCGCACGCCGATTGGTCGCGACGATCAGTCGGCCGTCGCGATCGAGTCGATCGCCCTTCTTTTTCGTCTTGCTCTTCGTCATCGCACATGGAGGGTAGCCGAAGCCACCCAAGATCACTCACCGCGTTGGCGCCTAGTTCACGCCTAGTTCACGCCTGGTTCACGCCCAGTTCCAAGACCCAGCTCAAGGCCCTGTTCAAAGGCCGCGCTTAAAGGACAAGGCGGACCGAGTTCAAGACAAGGCGCAGATCAGTCCTCGCGGAGGCGATTCTCGTGATCGACGAAGACGCGCTTCGAATCAAAGGTTTTGACGTCGGCTTCCGGAATCTGTGCCCAACTCGCGATGATCACGAGATCTCCGGGCTTCATGAGATGCGCAGCAGCACCATTGACGCAGATCTGGCCCTCTCCGCGCTCCCCCTCAATAATGTAGGTAGTGAGCCGATTGCCGTTCGTGCAGTTCCAAATATCCACCTGCTCGTAGGGGAGCATATCTGCCGCATCCAAGAGGATGGGATCGATGGTGACGGAGCCTTCGTATTCGATGTTGGCTTCGGTCACGGTGGCGCGATGAATTTTTGACTTAAGAAGGGTCCGGTTCATAGGAGTTCTCCTGTCTGAAAAGTTGAGCTTGCCCGGATTCGGGCGGTTAAGTTCGTTTGCTTTTATCGTGCGTCGCCAGAACTCAAGCGAGCGCCGAGCACACGGTTGTCGATCAACCGCACTTCGGCGCCCTGCCCGTCCCCGTCTGCCGCGAACTGCATAGCAATCGCCAGAAGCGTCGGCCCGGCAAGCGTTGCAGGCGCATCCTCAAGAGAGCCCGGGTCCCGCAGATCGGCGTAGTCGACCTCTCCTTGAACCGCTTCCCCTAACGTCTTACGAACCTGTTCAAGGATTACGGCCGCGCTGCGTTCGCCTTGTTCCCAAAGCGCTTCGGCTCGGTCGAGGCTCTCGACAATCGTCAAAGCCTGCCGCCGCGCAACCGGCCCGAGATGCACATTCCGGCTGGACAGTGCGAGGCCATCGACTTCGCGAACGGTCGCTCCGCCCACAATTTCGATTCCGAAGCCCATGTCTTGCGTCATGCGCCGGATCACGGCGAGCTGCTGAAAATCCTTCTGGCCGAAGACCGCGACATGCGGCCGGGCAGCCAGAAAGAGTTTCGTCACAACGGTCGTGACTCCCTGAAAATGGCCGGGCCTATTGCCGCCGCAGAGCGGCTCAGAAAGCCCCTCCACGTTCACCCATGTCGCCGCACCGTCGGGATAGAGTTCTGACGCTGCAGGCGTCCAAACCACGTCCACACCGGCCGAACGACAGGCCTCGAGATCCGCTTCCATCACGCGCGGATAGCCCTCAAAGTCCTTCGGATCGTTGAACTGCGTCGGGTTGACGAAGATCGACACAACGATGCGATCAGCAGATTCGCGCGCCTCGTCGATGAGTGAGAGGTGCCCGCGATGCAGAGCGCCCATCGTTGGGACCAGCCCGACTCGAAAGCCGGCCGCGCGCTGCGCATCGGACCAAGCCTGGAGCTCAGCTCTTGTTTCGATGATTTTCATGATTCGTTTCCTCGAGATATTCACAACCAAAGAGCGAGCGCCCGTACCGCTAAGTAGGGCACGCTCGCTCGTGCTCGACCTAACGGTACGAGTGATCTTCGTCGGGGAATTTCCGATTCACGACTTCATCCACGTACGTGCGCGCCGCGGTAGACGCCACCGCTCCCAAATTCGCGTACTGTTTAACAAAAGAAGGCGCCCAATCGTTCAGCCCGAGCAAGTCGTGCATAACGAGGACCTGTGCGTCGCAGTGGACGCCCGCCCCAATTCCAACCGTCGGGATCGAAAGACGCGCCGTGATCTCACGACCGAGATCTTCCGGAATGCCTTCGAGCACCACGGAGAACGCGCCCGCCGCTTCGACGGCCAGGGCATCTTCAATGACACGATGGCGACCCTCGTCGCCGCGACCTTGCACGCGGTAGCCGCCCATCTGGTTGATGGACTGCGGTGTCAGGCCGACATGACCCATCACCGGAATTTGCGCAGTCACGATCCGCTTGATTGAGTCGGCGATATCGACGCCGCCCTCAAGCTTGACCGCATGCGCGCCGCCTTCCTTTACCAGTCGGATGGCAGATCGAACGGCATCCTCAGGCCCCACCTGGTAGGTGCCAAAAGGCATATCAGCCACGACCATCGCGCGCCGCACACCGCGCGCGACAAGGCGGGTGTGATAGACGACTTCGTCTAGCGTGACAGGAAGGGTGGTTTCGCATCCTTGGACGACGTTGCCCAGGGAATCACCTACCAGGAGCACATCGACGCCCGCTTCATCAAAAATGCGCGCGAAGGTGAAATCGTAAGCTGTCAGCATCGTGAAGGGCTCGCCCTGCCGCTTTCGATCGGCAAGGGAGCGGGTGGTCACACGATGTTCTCGGGTGGCTGAAGCAGTGGTGACGGTCGACATGGGGGAATGCCTCCTGGTCTGTCCTGCGATCTCCAATCAGCGCGCGCTTCATCTGTCGTCCGAACAGAGACCACTCCCTGCTCGGCACTCAAGAGTCCTTGCGTGCCGTTCGCCCTTTTCAGCTCAGAAACAAATATACGTCTCGGATGGTCATCCGGCGGTCGGGGAGGCCAGAGCAGCAATATTCGACAGAAGCCGAATGTGCTTGCTCTGTCTGCACTCTCTTCCCTACTTCGGTCGGTCAGGGCCCTGTGCCCGTCAAAGTCCTTGAGCAGAGAGAAGTGCGTCGTGCCTACCGTCACCTCCGTCTCAGTCCCAGCAAGCCAGGATCTAAGCGATATCGGGTGATCTTCAGGAACGCTCTTTGATTCCGGGCTGGGATCGCCCGGGCGGTTTAGATAGAGCCCGCAACTTGCGGTGCCCCTCAACGGCTTTGATTTTAGGTTCAACGTTCTAAACGGTCAACGAACCCGGTCAACTTCCCACGACTCTCTCGATAAAATCCCTGACCCCCGGGGCAACGAAATTATCTTCGAGGAATTCAGCGCGAAATCGGCCCAGAGCGCCCGCCAGCACCGAAACCTGATGCGGGAGGGGGTCATCGGGTGCCAAAACGACCCAAACACGCGTCCCAACGCGGCATGCAGAGCTCTCCGTTGGTGAGAACTCCGCCGCTGAGGCCGCTTGACTCAGCGTACGCACCTCCAACTCCGCCCGCGAAGCCAGCTCAAGAAGCCCTTCCAGCATCTCCCGAGGGGCCATGCCGACCGCGGCTGGGTCTCCTTCAGACATCGGCCTGCCCTTCCCCGCTCTTCTCGCCCGACCCGGTGTCGAGCGCGCGCGCGATTTCCAGCCAGGCCTCCGGCTCAATCCGCTCGGGCCATAGGCC